>NZ_JBEXUR010000013.1:0-207515 GCF_040614415.1 Micromonospora sp. NPDC005979
CCCGGCCCGGCCCCGCGGCCCCCCGCCACCCCCCCCCACCCGGGGGGGGGCCCGGCCCGGTCCACGAGGGACGGTCCGGCCACCGCGACGGTGGAGCTGATCGGTCAGGCGGGCAGGCTCGCCGCCCCGCGCGGCAGGAACCGCCGGCCGGTGACCCGCTCGGAGGTGCCGGTGCGGTCCAGGTACGGCGTGACGCCGCCCAGGTGGAACGGCCAGCCGGCGCCCAGGATCATGCACAGGTCGATGTCCTGCGCCTCGGCGACCACACCCTCGTCCAGCATGAGCCGGATCTCCTGGGCGAGCGCGTCGAGCGCGTTCTGCCGTACCTGCTCGGCGGTCAGCGGCTCATCGCCCACCACCAGCAGCTTTGCGACCTCGGCGTTGATCTGGTCGTCGACGACGAGCGGCTGACCCGAGTCGGCGATCCGCTTCAGGTTCTCGCTGACGTCGTAGCGGTCCGGGTACGCGGCGTGCAGGGTGCCGCCCACGTGGTACGCCACGGCCGGCCCGACGAGCTGGAGCAGGGCGAGCGGCCGCATCGGCAGGCCCAGCGGGTCCAGGGCGCTGTCCGCGACGTCCAGCGGAGTGCCGGCGTCCACGGCGGCGAAGACGGTGCCCAGGAAGCGGGTGAGCAGCCGGTTCACCACGAACGCCGGGGCGTCCTTGACGAGCACGCTCGACTTCTTGAGCTGCTTGCCCACGGCGAACGCGGTGGCCAGGGTGGCGTCGTCGGTGCGCTCGCCCCGGACGATCTCCAGCAGCGGCAGCACCGCCACCGGGTTGAAGAAGTGGAAGCCGACCACCCGCTCGGGGTGCTCCAGCTCCGCCGCCATCTGGGTGATCGACAGCGAGCTGGTGTTGGTGGCGAGCACCGCCTCCGGGGAGACGATCTTCTCCAGCTCGGCCCACACCTGCTTCTTGACGCCCAGGTCCTCGAAGACCGCCTCGATGACGAAGTCCGCATCGCTGAAGGCGCTCTTGTCGACCGTGCCACTGACCAGGCCGTACAGCTTGGCGGCCGTGCCCTTGTCCATCCGGCCCTTGGTGACGGCCTTCTCGATCTGGGTGTGTACGTAGCCGACGCCCTTGTCCACCCGGGCCTGGTCCAGGTCGGTCATGACGACCGGCACCTGGAGGCGGCGGGCGAACAGCAGCGCCAACTGGCTGGCCATCAGGCCGGCGCCGACGATGCCGACCTTGGTGATCGTGCGAGCAAGGCCCTTGTCCGGTGCGCCGGCCGGGCGCTTGGCCCGCCGCTGTACCAGGTCGAAGGCGTACAGGCCGCTGCGCAGCTCCTCCGAGAAGACCAGGTCCGCGAGGGCCTCGTCCTCGGCGGCGGTGCCGGCGGCGAAGTCGCCGTCCTTGGCGGTCTCGAGCAGATCCAACGCCTTGTACGCGGCCGGTACCGCGCCGTGCAGCCGCTGGTTCAGCGTCTCCCGGGCGAAGTAGAGCACGCCCGCCCACATGTCCTTGTCGACCTCGGGCCGGGTCACCGTGACCTGGCCGCGCACCACACCGGCGGCCCATTCGAGCGAGCGCTCCAGGAAGTCGGCCGGTTCCAGCAGCACGTCCGCGATGCCCAGCTCGGCGGCCTGCTTCGGCTTGAGCATCTTGTTCTGCATCAGCGGGTTCTGGATGATCACCTGCGTGGCGGCGGGGATGCCGATCAGGTTCGGCAGCAGTTGCGTGCCGCCCCAGCCGGGCACCAGACCGAGGGAGACCTCGGGCAGGGCGAGTGCCGCCGCGCCTCCGGAGAGCGTCCGGTAGTGGCAGTGCAGCGCCAATTCCAGGCCGCCACCCATGGCCGCGCCGTTGACGAACGCGAACGTGGGCACGCTGCTGTCCTTGAGCCGGGCGAAGACCCGGTGACCGAGCCGACCGATCTCCAGCGCCTGTGCCCGGTCGGCGAGCTGCGGCAGGCCGACGATGTCCGCGCCCACGCAGAAGATGTACGGCTTACCGGTGACCGCGATGAACGCCGGGTCGGCGGCGAGCGCGGCGCTGATCGCCGCGTCCAGGCTCGCCAGACCGGCCGGGCCGAAGGTGTTCGGCTTGGTGTGGTCGAAGCCGTTGTCCAGGGTGATCAGGGCGGCGGGCCGGTCCAGCCCCGGCACGTTCACCTGACGCAGCAGCGCCCTGGTGACGACCTCGTTCGGCGCCTTCACAGTGCTCGCGCTCACTTGTCGCCACCTTCCCAGTTCGGGTTCTCCCAGATGACCGTGCCGCCCATGCCGATGCCGATGCACATCGCGGTCACGCCGTAGCGGACCTCGGGGTGCTCGGCGAACTGGCGGGCCAGCTGCGTCATCAGCCGTACGCCGGACGAGGCGAGCGGGTGGCCGATGGCGATCGCGCCGCCCCACGGGTTGACCCGCGGGTCGTCGTCGGCGATGCCGAAGTGGTCGAGGAAGGCGAGCACCTGCACGGCGAACGCCTCGTTCAGCTCGAACAGTCCGATGTCGTCGATGCTGAGCCCGGCCAGGCGCAGGGCCTTCTCCGTCGACGGGATCGGGCCGACGCCCATCACCTCCGGCTCCACCCCGACGAAGCCGAACGACACCAGCCGCATGGCGACCGGCAGGCCCAGCTCGCGGGCGGTCGCCTCGTCGGCGAGCAGGCTCGCGGTGGCGCCGTCGTTCAGGCCGGCCGCGTTGCCCGCGGTGACCTTGCCGTGCGGGCGGAACGGGGTCTTCAGGGTGGCGAGCTTCTCCAGCGAGGTGTCCCGCGGGGCCTCGTCCACGGTTGCCAGACCCCAGCCGCCCTCGGCGTCCCGGATGGACATCGACACCAGGTCGTCCTGGAGCTTGCCGTTGGCGTACGCCTTGGCGGTCTTCTGCTGCGAGGCGAGCGCGAACGCGTCGGTGCGTTCCTTGGTGATGTGCGGGACCAGGTCGTGCAGGTTCTCCGCGGTCGCGCCCATGACCAGCGCGGACGGGTCGACCAGCTTCTCGGCGACGATGCGCGGGTTGGGATCGACGCCCTCACCCATCGGGTGGCGGCCCATGTGCTCGACGCCGCCGGCGATGGCGACGTCGTACGCGCCCATGGCGATGCCGCTGGCCACGGTGGTCACGGCGGTCATCGCGCCGGCGCACATCCGGTCGATGGCGAAGCCGGGCACGGTCTTGGGCAGGCCGGCCAGCAGCGCGGCCGTACGGCCGATGGTGAGGCCCTGGTCGCCGATCTGGGTGGTGGCAGCGATGGCGACCTCCTCGACCCGCTCCGGCGGAAGCTGCGGGTTGCGCCGCAGCAGTTCCCGGATGCAGCGGATCACCAGGTCGTCGGCGCGGGTGTTGGCGTACATGCCACCCGCCTTGCCGAATGGGGTACGGACGCCGTCGACGAAGACGACATCCCGAACTTCACGGGGCACTTGAGCCTCCTAATCGACCACAATTCGGCCTCCGCACCGCTGGGCGGCGCTCCGGACCGAACGAGCGTCGGCCGGGCGGGGCACGTCACCCGGAATGCTACTCGCCAGTAACCAACCCCGTCCCCACGCCCCACTGTGGCCCACCCCACAAACCGGCCCCACCGGCCCCCACCCCACTTGGCCACGCCTCGCCTCGCGTGATCATGAAGTTGTTGTCACGACACGCCGATGGCGATGGCACTAACTTCATGATCAACGGCGGCCCGCGGGGCGGGATTCGGGGGAGAGGACGGGCGGGGTGGGTTAGGGGATGGGGTTGGGGGCCAGGGCCTCGGTGAGCTCTGCGCCTAGCAGGGCGATCTGCCACTCGCGGGCGTTGAAGCCGCGAAGTACCTCCGCCACCGTGGCCTCGGTGATCTCCTCCGGAGGAGTCCAGGCCAGCCGACGTACCGAATCCGGGGTGATCAGATTTTCCGGGGGCAGGTTGTGCTCGCCCGCGAGACGGACCACCACCTCCCGGCAGCGGGCCAGGCGACCGGCCGCCACCGGGTCCCGCTCGGCCCACCGGTGCGGTGGGGGTGGTCCCTCCACCGTCGGGGTGACCGGTAGGGCGTCGTCCGGCAGCTCCCGGGCGTCGTCGAGCGCGGCCAGCCAGGTACGGGCCAGCCGGCGGACCGATCGGCCGCCGAAGCCGGGCAGCGTCAGCAGCGTCTTCTCGTCCTTCGGGTCCAGCTCGGCCGCCGCGACGATGGCCGAGTCGGGCAGCACCCGACCGGGCGCGGCGTCCCGTCGGGCGGCGATCTGGTCCCGGGCGTACCACAGGGAACGGACCCGGGCCTGAGCCCGCGCCCCTCGCACGCGGTGGATGCCGGACGTGCGCCGCCAGGGCTCGGCGCGGACCCGGGGCGGGCGCGCGCCGGTACGGACCAGGGCGGCGAACTCCTCGGCGGCCCAGGCCGACTTGCCCTGCCGGGCCAGCTCGGCGTCGAGCGCGTCGCGCAGATCGGTGAGCATCTCCACGTCGAGCGCCGCGTAGGTCAGCCACGACTCGGGCAGCGGACGACTCGACCAGTCGGCCGCCGAGTGGTGCTTCTCCAGGGTGTAGCCGAGTAGCTGCTCGGTCAGCGCGGCCAGGCCGACCCGGTCGAACCCGGCCAGCCGAGCGGCCAGTTCCGTGTCGAACAGCCGGCGTGGGCGCAGCCCCACCTCGGCCAGACACGGCAGATCCTGGCTGGCCGCGTGGAGCACCCACTCGGCCTCGCCGATCGCCGCGTCCAGCGCGCTGAGGTCGGGCAGCGGCAGCGGGTCGATCAGCGCCGTGCCGGCGCCCGCGCGGCGTAGCTGCACGAGGTACGCGCGTTGGCTGTAGCGGTAGCCCGATGCGCGTTCGGCATCGAGGGCAACCGGGCCGGTGCCCGCCGCGAAACGGGCCACGACCTCGGCGAGTTCGGCCGGGGTGGCCACCGGTTCGGGGGTGCCGTCACGCGGTGCGGTCAGCGGAACGGGCCCACCGTCGGTCGGGTCGGGCCCCTCGCCCGCCGGCTGCGGCTGGGCCGACGGCGGGTGCTGGGGTGCGTGTCCCGGAGGTTCTGCGGTGGGCCGACGGCGCAGGGGTGGTTCGTCGGTCACCTGCCAACCCTAGTGCGCGCGCCGATCCCGCGTGCGCAGCCGGTCCGGCGTGTGTCGACCAGGTGTCCGCAAGGCGTCCTTTCGGATGCCGGACATCGGGGGAGACAAAGCCCGTTCGCGCAGGTACGGTCCATCGAGCCGTCGGCCCCGATCGGGTGACATCCGGGATCACGGCCGCACGGGGAGATCACGGGGAAGGGCAAGACGATCATGACGGCTGGTTTCGGTGCGGGCGACGGGCGACCGATGGGCGCCGACCCGGACGCCATGAGCGGTTCAGCCGCCGAACGGCCCGGTCCGCTGCCCCCGCGCATCGAACCGCATCCACCGGTCGGCGCCACCTGGTCCGGCACGCCGGGCGGCACCGAGCAACCCATGGCCGTCCCGACGCCCCGCACCGGTTGGTCGGCGCCGCCCAACAGCGGGCAGTGGGGTCAGGGTCCGGTTCCGGCCGGCCCGCCCGCCGCGCCGCCGGGACCGGCGCCCTACCCGGCGGGGCCCGCGCCGTACGCCCCGGTGGCTCCCGCGTCGTACGGCGGCGGCTATCCGCCCGCCGGTGACCTGGCCAGCGCGCCGCCGTACCCCGCTGGCCAGCCCGGTTGGCCGGGCGTCACCCCGCCGCCGACGCGACCCACCCGACGCCGCTGGCCGGTCGTGCTGGCCACGGTGCTCGTCGTCGCGTTGGCCGCCGTGGTCGGTGTGCAGGCGTACCAGCTCGACCGCCTCGGTGACCGGCTCGCCGCCACTGACGGCCGGCTGGCGCAGGCCCAGGAGGGCGACGGCGCCCGCCTCGACGGCCTGGAGAAGCGCGCGGACGCCCTGGAGAAGCAGGCCGGCGCCGCGTTCAACCCGGAGGCGGTGGCCAGCGCCGTGCTGCCCAGCGTGTTCCGGGTACGGGCCGGCCAGTTCACCGGCAGCGCGTTCGCGGTCGGCAAGCCGGCGGCCGGCGGCGGCACCAACCTGTTCACCAACTTCCACGTGGTCGAGTCGGTGTGGGAGGGCGGCGGACGCGAGGTCTTCCTGGAGCGCACGGACCAGCGCTTCCCGGCGACCATCGTCAAGGTCGACAAGACCAACGACGTGGCGCACCTGCGTACCACCGGCAAGTTCACCGGGCTGGTCACCGCGCCCACCGCCGTGAAGTCCGGCCAGCAGATCGTCGTCGTCGGCGCTCCGCTCGGCCTGGAGGACAGCGTCACCACCGGTGTGGTGAGCGCGTTGCGCGCCGCCCAGGGTGGCTCCGGCCCGGCCATCCAGTTCGACGCGCCGATCAACCCCGGCAACTCCGGCGGTCCGGTGATCAACGGCAGCAAGCAGGTGGTCGGCATCGCCACCGCCAAGGCTCGCGACGCCGAGGGCATCGGGCTGGCCGTACCGATCAAGGTCGCCTGCGACGGTTTCAAGATCTGCTGACCCGCGGCCTCGGCCGCCCGCGCCACCACACGGCCCTCCCGGCCGTCTCCCAACCCCGTCCGGGTCCTCGGTCCCGGACGATTCCGACGCTGCATCCGGTCCGTCGCGCCCACCGGCGGAGGACCCGCTCACCTGGAGGAAGAAACATGTCCCAGCCACCGACCGGCCCGGAGGGCACCCCGCCCGCCGCGCCGACGCCGCCGGCCGCCACCCCGCCGGCCGGTGCGCCAGACGCCGACGCGACGGTGCCGCACGCGACGACGCCCCAGCCGACCGGCACCGAACCGACCGCGCAGTACCCGACCGGTCAGCCCGCTCGGCCCACCCCGCAGCAGTACGCCCCGGGCCAGGCGATGCCGCCGCAGCAGTACGCCCCGGGCCAGGCCGCCCCGCAGTACGGCGCCGGCCAGACGGCCGCCTACCCGGCCAGCGCCCCGCCGTACGCCGGGCAGCCGATGTCGGCGCCGCCGGTCTCCGGTCCCGCGTACGGGCAGCCCATGTCGGGCCCGCCCGGTATGGCGCCGTACGGCGCTGCGCCGGCCCCTCGACGGAGCCGCGCGGTGCTGGTGCTGGCCCTGGTGGCCACGCTGCTCCTCCTTGTCAGCGGGGTGATGACCGGGCTGTTCGTGACCAAGAACAACGAGCTGAACCGGACCGAGAAGCGCCTCACCACCCAGGTCAGCCAGCGGGACGGCACCATCGCGGCCAACACCACCGAGATCGGTCGGCTCAAGACCGAACTGCAGGTCATGCAGGACAAGCTCGACAACACCGAGCAGGATCTGACCGGTACCCGGAACGACCGTGACGAGCAGGCCCGGCAGAAGAAGGTCATCGCCAGTTGCCTGGACAAGCTGACCACGGCGCTGGGCGCGGCGGCGGCCGGCAACAAGAGCAAGTACGACGCCGCGATGAAGGGTCTCGACAAGGTCTGCGACGAGGCGGAGAACTACCTCTGATCCACCGCGCCGCCCGCCGTCACCCGCGCCCTCAGGCGGTGGCGGCCGGGCGGCGGTCGGCGAGCGCGGTGACCCCGGGCGGGGGCAGGCCGGCCGTCGAGGCGAGCAGGGTGCACCACCCGAGCAGGTGGGAGGCCAGGTTGTCGTCGACGGGTGTCCAGGAGGCACGGATCTCGATGTCGCCGGCCGTCGGTGGGCCGGCCAAATCACCGAACCGGGTCGACATGGTCTGGGTGACCGTTCCGCCGATCGCGCGGTGACGGGCGTCCTGGGTGTCGAGGGCGTCGGTCAGCCACGTCCAGCCGACCCCGGGTAGCAGCGGGTCGGCGGCGAGGTCGACCTCCAACTCGGCCGTCACGTAGGTGACCAACCGCAGGGTGCCCTGCCACGCCTCGTGGCCGGCGGGATCGTGCAGCAGGATCAGCCGCCCGGTGGCCACCTCGTCGTCGTCGCGCAGCACCGTCGCGGAGAGCGCGAACGTGTACGGCGCGAGTCGTTGGGGCGCGCCGACCTCCTCCAGGGTGATCTCCGGCCGGGGCGCCGGCGACCGCAGCCCGGCGACCGCGCGGGCGAAGGTCTCCGGGAGCGCGATCGGGGGGGCCATGTCGGCAGCCTATGCCGCCGCGTGGCCGCCCGCTTCGACGGCGCGCCGACACTCGCGAGGGGCGTCCGGGTGTGGAACGTGCCCTTCCTCTCACCCCCACCCGGTCCGAGGCGGGCGGCGTGGCACGATTGCGGCGATGACCACGGATACCACGGGCACTGCCGCCCGAGACGGACACCCGCGCCCCGGCGGCCCGGCCGACTCGCCCTTCGTCCGGGCGTGCCGGCGCCAGCCCGGCCCGCACACCCCGGTCTGGTTCATGCGCCAGGCGGGACGCTCCCTTCCGGAGTACCGGGAGATCCGGGCCAACGTGCCGATGCTGGAGTCGTGCCGCCGCCCGGAGCTGGTCACCGAGATCACCCTCCAGCCGGTACGCCGGCACGGGGTGGACGCGGCCATCCTGTTCAGCGACATCGTGGTGCCCGTCGCCGCGGCCGGGATCGACCTGGACATCGTGCCGGGCACCGGCCCGGTGGTCGCCGAGCCGATCCGTACCGCCGCCGACGTCGAGCGGATCCGCCCGATCAGCCGCGACGACGTCCCGTACGTGGACGAGGCCGTCCGGCAGCTCGTGGTCGAGCTGGGCGACACCCCGTTGATCGGCTTCGCCGGTGCGCCGTTCACGCTGGCCAGCTACCTCGTCGAGGGTGGCCCGTCGCGGACCCACGCCAAGACCAAGGCCCTGATGTACGGCGACCCCGAGTTGTGGCACGCGCTCTGCGCCCGGCTGGCCGAGGTGACCCTGGCCTTCCTGCGGGTGCAGATCGAGGCCGGGGTGTCCGCCGTGCAGCTCTTCGACTCGTGGGCCGGCGCGCTCTCCGAGGCCGACTACCGCCGCTACGTGCTGCCGCACTCGACGAAGGTGCTCGGCGGGTTGGCTGACGCCGGTGTGCCGCGCATCCACTTCGGGGTGGGCACCGCCGAGCTGCTGGGAGCGATGGGTGAGGCCGGCGCGGACGTGGTCGGCGTCGACTGGCGTACGCCACTGGACGTGGCCACCGGCCGGATCGGACCGGACAAGGCGGTGCAGGGCAACCTGGACCCGGCCGTGCTGCTCGCGCCGTGGCCGGTGGTCGAGGCCGAGGTACGCCGCATCGTCGAGCAGGGCCGGGCCGCCCCCGGGCACGTGTTCAACCTCGGCCACGGTGTGCTGCCGGAGGTCGACCCGGACGTGTTGACCCGGGTCGTCGCGCTGGTGCACGAGGTGTCCAGCCGCCGGGCCGACCAGGGCTGAGAAGGCGATGCGGCAGCCCTGGCGGGTGGCGGTGGTCGGCGGCGGGATCGCCGGGTTGGCCGCCGCGGTCCGCTTGCGCGACCGCGCGCCGGAGGGCGCCGAGATCACCGTGTACGAGCAGTCCGGCGCGCTCGGTGGCAAGCTGCGCACCGGTTCGCTGGCCGGTGGACCGGTGGAGTTCGGCGCCGAGTCGTTCCTGATGCGCGACCCCACCGGGGCCGAGAGCGCGGCGGTGGCGCTGGCTCGCCGGCTCGGGTTGGCCGAGAAGATCGTGCACCCCAGCGTCGGGCAGGCCGCGCTTGTCGTCGACGGGGGGCTGCGCCCCATCCCGGGCGGGACGCTGGTGGGCGTACCCGGGGATCTGGATCGGGTGGCGGCGGTCGCCCGCCCGGCGGCGGACGCCGACGTCGACGGCGGTCGGCCGCTGGTCGGGCCCGACGCGGACGTCTCGGTGGGCGCGCTGGTCCGCTCCCGCTTCGGCGACGAGGTGGTCGACCGGCTGGTCGACCCGATGCTCGGCGGCGTGTACGCGGGCCGGGCCGACGACCTGTCCCTGGTCACCACGATGCCGGCGCTGGCCCGTACGGCGCGGGTGGAGCACACCCTGGTCGGCGCGGTCCGGGCCGCGCAGGCCGCCGCCCCGCGCGCGCCCGGCGCCCCGGTCTTCGGCACCCTGGCCGGCGGGCTGGGCACCCTCATCGAGGCGGCGGTGACGGCCAGCGGCGCGACGATCCGGCGGGACGCCGCCGTGCGCGAGGTGACCCGGACCGACAGCGGCTGGCGGCTCACCGTCGGCCCGACCCGCGACCCGCAGAGCGTCGACGTGGACGCCGTGGTGCTGGCGGTGCCGGCCCGGCCGGCGGCCCGTCTGCTCGCCGGTCCGGCCCCACAGGCCGCGTCGGTCGTCGGCGAGTTGGACTACGCGAGCGTCGCGCTGGTCACCCTGGCGCTGCCGCAGCCGCCGCTGCCCGAGCTGTCCGGCTTCCTGGTGCCGAGCACCGAGGGGCTGCTGATCAAGGCGGCGACGTTCTTCACCACGAAGTGGGGGCACCTACGGCGGCCGGACGGGCTGGCGCTCGTGCGTGCCTCGGTGGGCCGCTACGGCGAGGAGGCGCAGCTCCAGCGCCCGGACGCCGACCTGGCCGCGACCGTGCACCGGGAGCTGTCGGCGGTGCTCGGCAGTGCGCTGCCCGCCCCGGTGGACGGGCACGTGCAGCGGTGGGGCGGCGCGCTGCCGCAGTACACCCCGGGGCACGCCGACCGGGTCGCCGCCGCGCGCACGGCGCTGCGGGCCGCGTACCCCACCCTGGTCCTGGCCGGCGCCGGCTACGACGGTGTCGGCATACCGGTCTGCGTCCGCTCCGGCGAGACGGCGGCCGACGAGATCATCACAGCACTGGGAGGATCGGCGAGATGACCGAGCAGACCAACGCGGCCCGGCTGCGGGAGCTGAACGACAGCATCCGCTACACGATGTGGTCGGTGTTCCGGGCCAGCGGAACGCTGCCGTCGCTGCGGGACAACGTCACCGGTGAGGTCGAGTCCCTCTTCGACGAGCTGGCCGGCAAGGACGTGGTGATCCGGGGCGTGTACGACGTGGCCGGCCTGCGCGCCGACGCGGACGTGATGATCTGGTGGCACTCGGCGTCGAGCGACGCCCTCCAGGACGCGTACCTGCGGTTCCGGCGCACGACGCTGGGCCGGGCGCTGACCCCGGTGTGGTCGCAGATGGCGCTGCACCGGCCGGCCGAGTTCAACAAGAGCCACATCCCGGCGTTCCTGGCCGGCGAGGAGGCCCGCCCCTACCTGTGCGTCTACCCGTTCGTGCGCTCGTACGAGTGGTACCTGCTGCCCGACGCCGAGCGGCGTGAGCTGCTGGCCGAGCACGGGAAGATGGCGCGCGGCTACCCCGACGTACGGGCAAACACGGTCGCCTCGTTCGCGCTTGGCGACTACGAGTGGATGCTCGCGTTCGAGGCCGACGAGCTGCACCGGATCGTCGACCTGATGCGGGACCTGCGCGCCTCCGGGGCCCGCCGGCACGTCCGCGAGGAGGTCCCGTTCTACACGGGCCGCCGCCGCTCGGTCGCCGAGATCGTCAACTGCCTGGTCTGACCCTCACCGCCCGCCGCCCGCACCCCCGCCCGGGCGTGCGCCCAGCCCAGCCCCCGCCCTGACCCCCAGCCCCGCCCCTCCTGCCCCACCCCCGCGATCTTGCACTTTCTGTTGCGACGAAAGGGGCATAGGCCGCGATCTGGCAACCGAAAGTGCAAGATCGCCGCACCGGCTGCCCGATCTCGTCGATCATGGAGTTGTGGTGCCTGATTTGCCCGTCAGTGGGTGCTTTGTCAACCACCACAACTTCATGATCGACACGGCGAGACGGGGGTGACGCGGCGGCACGGGGTGGGGTGGAGGGGGCGGAGCATGACCTGTTCTCGGCGTACGCCGTCGGGCATGAGGTCACCCGGCTCGTCGGTCAAGCGGAAGCCGGCGCGGTGGTAGAGGGACTTGGCGCGCGCGTTGTCCACCCTGACGCAGAGCCGTAGCCGCTCCGCGCCGCGCTTCTGGGCCCAGTGCGCCACCTCGTTCACCAGGCGGTCGCCGACGCCGCTGCCGCGAGCGTCGGGGTGCACCCACATCGAGATCAGGTCCAGCGTCAGCGGGTCCGACGTGGGTACGCCGCTCGACATCCCGACCGGACGCCCGGCCAGGGCGGCCACCAGGTTGAGTGAGCCGGGAATGCTCAACCGGTCGCGCCAGCGCTGCTCGCGATCGCCGTCACCCTGCCAGTCGGCGAGCCGTGAGCCGAACGCGTCCGGCGCCTCGGCGAGGGCGGCCAGCCGTAGCTCCCGCCAGGTGGGCCAGTCGTCGGGGGTGAGCACCAAGATGTCGATCATGCGGAGATGGTGCCCGGACGGATCGCCGGGCACCACCGCATTCCCGCCGTCCGGCGCCGCGCCCCCGCCCGGGTGCGGCACCGGACGGGGATCAACTGGTCGCCGTGCAGGAGACCAGCGGAACCGGGTTGCTGCCGTTCCAGGAGCCGAGCAGACCGAATGTCGTACTCGCCCCGGCAGCCAGCGTGCCGTTGTAGTTGACGTTGCGCGCGGTGACCAGCGTGCCGTTGGTGGTGACGGTGGCGCTCCACACCGAGGCGACCTGCTGCCCGTTGTTGTAGTTCCAGCTCACCGACCAGCCCCTGGTGGGTGAACCACCGGCGGTGACCTTCACCTCGGCCTGGAAGCCGCCGGACCACTGCCCGGTGATCTGGTACGTCGCCGTGCAGGCGCCGGCCGGCGGCGGGGTGCTCGGCGGGGGAGTCGTCGGCGGCGGCGTCGTCGGCGGGGGAGTGGTGGGCGGCGGCGTGGTGGGCGGCGGCGTCGTCGGCGGTGGCGTGGTGGGCGGCGGGGTGCTGGTGCCGCCACCGAAGTCCACGTCACTGCACAGGTAGTACGACTGGTCCAGGTGGCTCGCCTGCCAGATGGTGTAGACGATGTGCCGCCCGGTCCGTCCCGTCGCGCTGACCGGGATCTGGATGGAGACGCCATCGGCCTCTCTGGTCCACTGTGACGCCGGGGTGTTGCCGATCTGACCGGCCAACTCCAGGTCGTTCCAGCCCAGCGGCTGGGTGGCCGAGTTGAAGCCCTGCTTCGTCACGTACACCCGGATGTAGTCGGCGCCGTGGCTGGCCTGGTCGAAGAAGCGCAGCCGGAAGTTGTTCGCCACCGACGTGGTCTTCCAGGCGCCGACCGTGTCCATGGCGTTGTAGCGGCCGTTCTGGGTGCGTCCGCCGCTGCACAGTTGGCCGTTCGGGATCGCGCCCTGGTGGTTGCCGGCCACGCCCTCCCGGAACAGGCCGTTCCAGTTCCACATGGCCTGCGGGTCGGCCTGCCAGGCCTGCCAGCACATCGGGTCCTCGGTGGCCATGCGTGGGTTCTGGAAGTCACCACCCCAGCGCTGCCAGCAGCTGTAGCTGCGCGAGGGTGGGTCGACGACCGAGCCGTGCGCGGAGGCGGATGGGACCAGCGAGACGCTGAGCGCCGTGGTCAGCAGGAGCGTGGCGGCTGCCGCGATGGCGAGCGGCCGGAGCACGCGTGGTGTTCGGGCGATTGTGGACATGGAGCCCCCGGGGGGATGAGGTCGGACGACGACACCCGGACTGCCGGGAGTTGCCCGCTCCCGTGCCCACTCGCTGGCTCCCGCGATGGCTCTATCCGGCACGATGCCAGGTTGATCGTCAGACGTCAATGGCCGCCGGTTGCGCGCCTCGGCGCATCGGGGTGTGCGGGATACCGTCCTCGACGTACTCCGGGCCGCTGACCGTGAAGCCGTGCCGGGCGTAGAACGCGACCAGGTGCGACTGGGCCTCCAGCACGCATGGCCGGTCGCCGACCAGGTCGAGCGCCGCCGCCATCAGCCGGCCGGCGTGCCCGCCACCACGGGCCGCCGGGGCCACCACCACCCGGCCGATCCGGGCGACGCCGTCCGGGTCGGCCAGGATCCGCAGGTACGCCGTCAGAGCGTCGCCGTCGGTCAGCCAGACGTGTCGGGTGCCCGGCTCGACGTCCCGCCCGTCGAGTTCCGGGTACGGGCAGTTCTGCTCCACCACGAACACGTCGATGCGCAGCTTGAGCAGGTCGTGAAGGGTGCGGGCGTCCAGGTCGGCGAAGAGGGCGGTTCGGATCTCGGTGGTCTGCTGGGGCATCCACCGATCCTAGGTCGGGCTGGTTCACCCGGTGTTCGCCCGCTCAGGCGCGACGTAGGTGGCGGCCACGGCGGTGAGCAGCAGAACACCGCCGACGATCACGGGCCGGGGGAGCGGTTCGTGCAGCAGCGCCACCGCCAGGGCCGCGGCGGTGAGCGGTTCGAGCAGGGTCAGCACGGCCGCGACGCTGCCCGGCGTGGTGCGCAGCCCGGCGTAGAACAGCGCGTACGCGACCGCCGTGGTGACCACGCCGAGGTGCAGCAGCAGTGCCACGGTGTCGAGGCGTACCGGCACGCTGATCCCGGCGACGAGGGCCGACGGTGCCAGGGTGAGCGCACCGACCACGGTGGAGATGGTGGTGAGTGTCATCGGCGCGGTGTGCTGCGACACCTGGCGGCTGATCAGGGTGGTCACCGCGTATCCGAGGCCGGAGCCGACCGCCGCGAGCAGGCCGAGCAGCGGGGCGGGCGCCGCCGCGCCGGGCTGCTCGGTGGCGGCGGTGATCAGGACGAGGCCGGCCACCGCCGCGACGAGCGTGCCGAGTCGCAGCGGCCCGGGGAGCCGACGGGCGTGCACCGACTCCCAGGCCGCGGCGAGCACCGGGGCCAGGCCCAGGCTGACGATGGTGGCCACGCTGACCCCGGCCCAGGCCACGGCGGCGAAGTAGAGCGCCTGGTAGAGGCCGAGGCCGATGCCGGTGAGCAGCAGCGGTACGGGTGCGGCGCGCAGGGTGGCCGCGATCGCGCGGAGCCGGCCGGCGGCGCACGCCAGCAGCACGAGCGCGGCGATGGCGAGGCGGTGGAAGCCGATGCTCACCGGGCTGAGCCCGGTGCCCTCGCGCAGGAGTTGCACCGCCACGCCGGTGGTGCCCCACAGCACGCCGGTGACGGTGATCTGGATCAGGCCGCTGCGGGCGGCCGAGGCGGCCGGCAACAGGGTACGGGTGGTGGACACGGGAGCGCTCCGAAGGGTGAGCCGTTGACGGGTGGACGTCGACGGAGCGCGTACGACAGAGTGGCCGAGCGGGGTCAGGTCACCCGGTCGGCGAGAGGCGCGGCGCTCCGCTCAGGAGCGCGGCGGGGGCAGGACGCCCAGGAATGGCCGCATGGCGACGACCGTACCCCAGCTTGGCGGTCCGGTTGGCCCACGGCCGGGCCGACCCGGTCAGGCCGACCCGGTCAGGCCGGGCGTGCGCCGACGGCGTCGCGGATCTCGGCGCCCTCGGCGCCCTCGACTGCGCGGGCACAGTGGCCGCAGCAGAAGAACCGGCCGTTGACCTCGACGCCGTGTCCCACGATCTTGACCTGGCAGTGTTCGCAGATGGGCGCCATGCGGTGGATCGCGCACTCGAAGGAGTCGAAGGTGTGCACGTCACCGCTGACGGTGTGCACCTCGAACGCCATCCAGTAGTCGTTGCCGCAGACCTCGCAGGTTGCCACAGAAACCCCCCATATCAGGACATGTAACCCCAGGGTGCCTCAAGGCGGGGTAGTGGCGGATGAATTACCGTCAGTCGGCCGGGCTGAGCGGCGTGTCGGCGTCGGCGTGTCGCGCGTTAGGCCAGGTGAACCGCCGTGACCCCCGGAGGATCGCCATGATCAAACGCAACAAGCTCTTCGGCAGCCAGACCCGGGTGACCTTCTGCCTCCCGCGGGACGCGCCACCCGGTCCGGTGAGCGTCGTGGGCTCGTTCAACGACTGGGAACCCGGCCGGCACGAGTTGGTGGCCCGGCGCGACGGCACCCGCACGGTGACCGTGAAGCTCGGCCCGGGGGAGTACCGCTTCCGCTACCTCGCCTCCGGTGGCGTCTGGCTCGACGACGAGACCGCCGATGACGTCGACGACAACGGCAGCCTGCTGCGACTGTGAGAGGCCAACTCGTCACCATCGATGTATTTATCGATGACACTCTTTACTGTTAATAAAGTTTAAATTACCTTGGGGGCACCTCACCGCACCTGCAGAAGGAGCTGCCCCCATGCGCCGAAGAATCACCGTCCCGCTGGTGGCGGCGGGCGCTGTCGCCGCCACCCTCACCGTCGCCGCGCCCGCCCAGGCGCACGGCTACGTCTCCGCCCCGCCCAGCCGGCAGGCGCTCTGCGCACAGGGCAAGGTGCCCGACTGCGGGCAGATCAAGTACGAGCCGCAGAGCGTCGAAGGGCCCAAGGGCCTCAAGAGCTGCAACGCCGGCATCACCCAGTTCGCCGTCCTCAACGACGACAGCCGGGGCTGGCCGGCCACGTCGGTCGGTAGCTCGCTGACCTTCACCTGGGTCAACACGGCGCGACACGCCACCAGCAACTGGGAGTACTGGATCGGCAACACCCGCGTCGGCGTGGTCAACGGCAACGGGCAACAGCCCGGCGCGACGGTCTCGCACACCGTCAACCTGGGCGGTTTCTCCGGCCGGCAGAAGATCCTCGCCGTGTGGAACATCTCCGACACCGCGAACGCCTTCTACTCCTGCATCGACGTGCAGATCGGCGGCGGCGGCGGGTCGACACCCACCCCGACGCCGACCACCTCACCCACGCCGCGGCCCACGACCAGCCCCACCGCCGCGCCGACGACCCCGCCCCCGACGGGCGGCAGTTGGACGGCCGGCCGGGCGTACCAGGTCGGCGACCAGGTCACCTACGGCGGCCGGACGTATCGCTGCCGGCAGGCGCACACCGCGATCGCCGGCTGGGAGCCGCCGAACGTACCGGCGCTCTGGCAACAGGTCTGACCGCGCGGGTGCGGCTCCGGCCGCACCCGCGTCGCCACCCCCACCCGATCGGAGCCCCGGCATGCCCCGCGCAACCCACCTGGCGTGGTTGGTCGCCGCGTCGCTGCTCGCCGGCTGCGCCGGGCCGTCCCCGCGCCCGCCGGCCCCCGCGTCCCCGGTGGTGGCCGACTCCGCGCCGGCCGCCGCCGAGCTGAGCGGCATCGACGTGGTGTTCCTGAGCACGATGGCCGGGCACAGCGAGCGCACCCTCCAGATCGTCCGGCTCGCCCGGGACCGGCTCCGCGACGACGCGCTGAAGACACTTGCCGCCGCCATCGAGGTCACCGAGGCCGACGAGCTGTCGACCATGCGCGGATGGCTGCCGACGAGCGGACCGGGCGTCAGCGCCGCCGCCGGGCACGACCACGCTGGACACGGCGACGACGCGGCGCTCGACCGGCTGCGGGCCGCGTCGGACGCCGACGTCGACCGGGTGCTGCGCGAGGTCCTCGCCGACCACCAGCGGGCCGCCGCCGACCTGGCCCGGGCCCAGGTCGGCGTCGGCCGCGACGAGCGGGTCCGCGACCTGGCCCGGCGGATCGAACAGTCCCGGTCCGCCGAGGTCGAGCTGCTCAGTGGGTACGACGATCAGGTCAGCGGGGTTCCAGGCGCACCGAGATCGAGTTGACGCAGTGGCGGGTGTCCTTCGGCGTGAAACCCTCGCCGTGGAAGACGTGCCCGAGGTGACTGTCGCAGCGGGCGCAGCGGATCTCCGTACGGGCCATGCCGAGGCTGCGATCCTCGATCTCCTTGACCCGGCCCGGGATGGCGTCGTCGAAGCTCGGCCACCCGCAGTGCGAGTCGAACTTCGTGTCACTGGAGAAGAGTTCCAGACCGCAGGCCCGGCAGTGGTAGACGCCCGACGTCTTGGTGTCCACGTACTCGCCGGTCCACGGACGTTCCGTTCCGTGCTCCCGCAGGACGTGGAACTCCTCCGGGGTCAGGCGGACGCGCCACTCGTCCTCGGTCTTGGGCAGGTTGTTGTCGTCAAGACTCACCCGTCAACGGTACGTCGAACGTCGGGGGCGTGGCATAAGGTCGCGGGATGGGTGGCACCAAGGCAGCGGTCGCCGAGGTCGAGGTGGCCGGGCACACCGTACGACTCAGCAGCCCCGACCGGGTGATCTTCCCCCGGCGGGGCTTCACCAAGGCGGACGTCTTCCACTACTACCTCGCCGTCGGCGACGGGATCATGCGCGCCCTGCGGGACCGGCCCACCACGCTGCAACGCTTCCCCGAGGGCGTCGAGGGTGAGGCCTTCTTCCAGAAGCGGGTGCCCACCCGGGGCGTGCCGCCCTGGATCACCACCGCCGACATCACCTTTCCGAGCGGTCGCGGCGCGGCCGAGCTGTGCCCGGCCGACCTGGCGCACGTGGCCTGGGCGGCGCAGATGGGCACGATCGTGTTCCACCCCTGGCCGGTGCGCGCCGCCGACACCGACCGCCCCGACGAACTGCGCATCGACCTCGACCCGCAGCCCGGCACCGACTTCGCCGACGCGGGCCGGGCCGCCGCCGAGGTGCGCGCCGTCCTCGACGAGCTGGGCGCGATCGGCTGGCCGAAGACCTCCGGCGGGCGCGGTGTGCACGTCTACCTGCGCATCCAACCCCGCTGGACGTTCACCGAGGTCCGTCGTGCCACCATCGCCCTGGCCCGTGAGGTCGAACGCCGCAACCCCGACCTGGTGACCACCGCCTGGTGGAAGGAGGAGCGCGGCAGCCGGGTCTTCGTCGACTACAACCAGATGGCCCGCGACCGGACGATCGCCTGCGCGTACTCGCTGCGCGCCAACGCCCGGGCCACCGTCTCCACCCCGGTCACCTGGGACGAGCTGCCCGACGTCGACCCGGACGACTTCGACCTGCGGACCGTGCCGGCCCGGCTCGCCGAGCGCGGCGACCCGCACGCCGGCATCGACGACGCCCCGTGGGACATCACGCCCCTGCTGGAGTGGGCCGACCGCGACGCCGCCGCCGGCCAGGGCGACCTGCCGTACCCGCCGGACCACCCGAAGATGCCCGGCGAACCCAAGCGCGTCCAGCCCAGCCGCGCCAAGCGCACTCCCTAGCTCCGTTCTCCGGAGGGCGGCCGGGCCGTCCACGCCACGAATCTGTCGAACAGCTCCCGAGGGTCGGGTAGCGCGTCCGGGTTCAGCTTGAGCAGGTCTGCCGTCGCCTCGAACAACTGGCTCGCCAGGTAGACCGACAACCCCACCCGATCCCGCCGGTACTGCATGGTCAGCAGCAACCGGGCCGGCGGGCACGGCCAGGCGGCCGCACAGACGCGACAGAGCCATAGCGGGCGCATCGGAGTGTGCGGGCGGATCACCCTCCGCTGGTGGGGGTGGGTTGGCGAACCGTTCGACGTAGACATGCCCCTTACGGTGACCGGTAAGTTGACCCGGGTCAAGGAGTCAGGTCAACTGTCTACCGTCCGCCATATGGATTTGGTGGGCGCTGCGGAGATTCGCGCGATGCTTGGCGGCATCAGCAAGCAGCGCGTCTACGTGATCACCAGCCACCGAAACTTCCCTGAGCCAGTGGCTGATCTGGTGCAGGGCAAGGTCTGGCGCAAGTCGGACGTGATGGCCTGGATTCGAGAGCATCGCCCGGAGTTGGCCGAGGATTGATCGCCTCGGTTCAGCGCCCCGACGCGGCCGATTCTTGTCGTACACCTGTTCTAGAATTTGTCTGTGATCGATGAGTTGGCGCGGGCGGA
Source organism: Micromonospora sp. NPDC005979 (assembly GCF_040614415.1). Lineage (NCBI taxonomy): Bacteria > Bacillati > Actinomycetota > Actinomycetes > Micromonosporales > Micromonosporaceae > Micromonospora > Micromonospora sp. NPDC005979. The sequence goes on from NZ_JBEXUR010000013.1 coordinate 19,407, forward strand.
CCAGGCGGTGGCGGCGTGCGCCGACACCGCCGTCTGGGCCCTCGCCGACCACGACCTGATCGCGGCGCTCGATGCCAGCCACCGGCTGGCGCAGCGCCTGGCGGCGACCCAGTTGGCGCTGGTGCGCGAGCTGGACGGTCGGGGCACGGCTGTCGCGCAGGGCGCGTCCTCGACGGCGGTGTGGCTGCGTGGGCGGCTGCGACTCGACATCGGTGCCGCGCGCCGGCTGGTCGGCCTCGCGGCCGCGGTCGACGTCGCGCCACCCGCTGTGCGCGAGGCGTTGGCGGACGGCACGGTCAGCGTGGAGCAGGCCCGGGTCATCGCCGACACGGTTGCCACGGTCTCAGCCGTGGCTGGCGGTGAGGTGGCCGACAAGGCGGTCGGCGTGCTCGTCGAGTGGGCGGGGCGGTTCGACCCGACGCTGCTGCGGCGATTGGGCACCCGGATTCTCGACCACGTCGCCCCCGACCTCGCCGACGCCGCCGACGCGGCGGCCCTGGAAGCCGAGGCCGCCCGCGCGGCCCGCGACCGGCACGTCACCGTCTCCGCGCAGACCGACGGGCGGCTCCGGCTCAGCGGCATCCTCGACGCCGAGGCCGCCGCGTTGCTCCGCGCCGCCATCGACCCGCTGGGCGCGCCCTCCGGCCCCGACGACACCCGCTGCGCCGGCCAGCGCCGCCACGATGCCCTCGCGGACGTGTGCCGGCTCGCGCTGCGCACCGGCGAGCTGCCCGAGGCCGGCGGTGACCCCGCGCAGCTCGTCGTCACCACCAGCTTCGACGGGCTGACCCGGCAGTTGAGCGCGGGTGCCCTCGATGTCGGCCTGCGCCTCACCCCCGACACCGTGCGCCGGGTCGCCTGCGACGCCGCCGTCCTGCCGGCCGTGCTCGGCGGCACCGGTCAGGTCCTCGACGTCGGCCGGCAACGCCGCCTTGTCACCGGGCCGCTGCGGCGGGCACTGGTGCTGCGCGACCGGGGCTGCGCCTTCCCGGGCTGCGACCGGCCGCCGCGCTGGTGCGCCGCCCACCACATCCGCCACTGGGCCGACGGCGGCGCGACCAGCCTCGACAACGCCGTCCTGCTCTGCGGCCACCACCACCGGCACGTCCACCAGACCGACTGGGTAGTGCGGCTCGGCCGCGACGGTCACCCGGAGTTCGTGCCGCCGGCCTGGCTCGACCCCGACCAAATCCCACGCCGCAACGAATTCCACCGCCGGACGTAGGACGGTCGGCTACCGGATGAATCCGGGCCGGCTGAGCCAGTTGACATTGTCGATACCCTGCGAGGTCTGGTGGGGGAGAGGTGGCTGATGCTCAAGGACGTCAGGTCGGTACGGGTGCTCGCCTACTTTCCGTGTCAGCTCTCCGCGCCGGCCGGGGCCGACGATGAGGTGCCCGCGGGGTGGAGCGTCACCGACGGCCTCGACGACCTGGCGTTGCAGCCCTACGGTCAACGGCTCCTCGACGAACTGCTCGGCAGCATGCCCCGGCCCACGACGGAGATCAGCGGTGGCGCGGAGATCCTGCGGGCCGCCGGGCAGGACATCGATCCCGCGCTGTCGCCCACCACCGAATCCGGCGCGTGGCAGGTGGTGTCGGCCCGGATCAGCCGCTGGAACGTCGACTGTGGCCTGCTGTGCGTCACGTACCAACTGCCGGACGGCATCGTCGGCGGCGCCGGCGACGTGGTTGCCGAGGTCGCCCCGCCGGTGCAGCGGATGGTGCCCGCGGTGACGCGGCTCCTGCGTGCCGTCCTGCCGACGCCGGCCGGTACGGACGAGGTGTTCGTCCTCTGGGCCAACACCACCTTCGCCGTCCGGGTCGATCCGGACTGCGCTCCGGCGCGCCGACGGGCCATCGCCGAGCGGTTCACCCCGGACGGTGTGGACTGCACGCCCGACGGCATCTCCGACGGCGTTCTGCGGGTCGGCTCGCACACCACGGCCGTGGTCAGTGACTTCGGGTCGCGTCCGGCCCTGCTGTTGGCGCGGTTGACCGGGGTGCATCACGTCTGCTGGGCTGCGGCCCTGCGCTACGACGCGGTGCTCTCGGCGGAGCTGTCCCAGATCGACCCCGGGCGTGGCGGCCTGTCCATGAGCGCTCTGGAAGACCAGGCCAAGCGCATTCTCAGTGGTTACCACCGCATCCGCCTGTTCCGGCTCGGCTATTCGTCGGTCGAGGCGCATCTCGACGCGGCCGGCGGCACCGTGTGGAACGCGCTGGAGCAGCAGTGGAAGTTCCGGCTCGTCCTCACCACGCTGGACGAGCGGCTCGACTTCGTCCGGACGCTGCACCAGCAACTGGTCGGCCGCCTCCAGGACCGACGGTCCCGCCTGCTCAACGAACTGGTGCTGGCCTTCACCTTCCTGAACATCTTCGCCATCGTGCTCGCCGCACTGACCTTCGTGGCGCTGCCGAGCCTCGACGTCGGGCTCCTGGCCTCGGCGATCGGAGTGGTGATGCTGCTGGCGAACCTGACCGCGTACCTCGCGTTCCGTCGCCAGATGAACGACCCGGGTCGGGCCTCCGGCGCGTGACCCGGCGGTCGACCTGAACAGGGCCGCACAGGGCGCGCGGTCATCGATAGCATCGCCGCCATGGCGACGCGGCTTGTGCAGATCAACATGAAGGCCCGGGACGAGGTGGCGCTCGGCGAGTTCTGGGCCGAGGTGCTCGGCTGGGAGATGTCCAGCGAGGGGCCCGGTGTGACCAACCTCGAACCGAAGGGCGTCGTCTACCCCGATCCCGTCGCCGTCTTTATCGACATCGTCGTCTCCGACGAGCCCAAGACGGGAAAGAACCGCGTACACGTGGACCTGGCGACGACCTCGGCGGCGCACCAGGCCGAGGTCGTCGCGCGCCTGACGGAGCTCGGCGCGACGCCCGTCGACGTGGGTCAGGGGGACGTGTCGTGGATCGTCCTGGCCGACCCGGAGGGCAACGAGTTCTGCGTGCTGGACTGGCACGACTCGAACCAGGACACCGGCCCGATCGCCTCCGTGGTGGTCGACTGCGCGGACCCGAGAGCCATGGCGCGTTTCTGGGGCGAGGCGACGGACTGGACCGTGCACAAGGTGACCGACGACAGCGCGGTCCTGCGCTCGTCCCGGGGCGTGGGTCCGTACCTGCAGTTCCTGCGGACGCCCGACGTGAAGACGGGGTGGAACCGTGTCCACCTCGACGTGCGCCCGTACCCGGGGGACGACATGGAGGCCGAGGCGGCGCGACTGCGGGCTCTCGGCGCGACCCCGATCGACCTGGGCGACAGCACGATCCCGTGGAAGGTCTTCGCCGATCCGGAGGGCAACGAGTTCTGTCTCCTCACCCCGATGTGATCCGCGCGGCACCGCCACGTGTCAATCGCCGTACCGATTGACTTTCGATAGGTAGCGAGCGAAACTCGATACATGCTTGTTGAACGTCGAGCGGTGTCCGCTCTCCGAGTGTTCCTCCTGGTGCTGTTCGGGGTCCTGGTCCTCTTCCAGACCCTCTCGCTGCCGGGGCAGTTCGCGCACATGGCGCAGGAGTCGCCACAGGACGCGTACCTCCGGTGGCCGGCGACGATCGTGACGGTCTTCTGGGTGCTCTGCGTCCAGGTGGTGATCGTCGCGACGTGGCAGTTGCTCAGCCTCGTCAAGAACGACCGCATCTTCACCGAGGCGTCGCTGAAGTGGGTGGACGCCATCGTCTGGGCCATCGCCGCCGCGTGGCTGGTGCTGGTGGGCGTCTTCCTCTACGTCGGGTTCAACGCCGACGACCCCGGACTGCCGCTCCTGCTGTTCCTGCTGACGGTGGGCGTCACCGTGCTGGGCCTCCTCATGGTGGTCATGCGCGCCCTGCTGCGGCAGGCCACCACGCTACGGACCGACATGGAAGCGGTGATCTGATGCCCATCGTCGTCCGGATCGACGTCGAGTTGGCCAAGCGCAAGATGAGCGTCGGCGAGTTCGCCGAGCGCGTCGGGCTCACCCCGGCGAACGTGGCGGTGCTCAAGAACGGCCGCGCCAAGGCCGTCCGCTTCAGCACCCTCGAAGCGATGTGCCGGGTGCTCGAATGCCAGCCCGGCGACCTCCTCGAGTGGGTCGAGGAGGAGACCGCATGAGGTACGTCGTCGCCATCGCGGCCGTCGCCCTCGGCGTCGCCGTCGTCGTGTACGGAGGGGCCGACGATTCGCCGGGCCTCCAGCTCATCGGCGCGCTGCTCGTCGTGGGCGCGATCGCCTTCGCCGTACGGGCGGCCCGACGCGGCGCGTGACCGCGCCGACCGTCCTCGTAATAACGATCATGTAACGGGCGCGAACCTTTCCCCGTAGGTGACCTGTCTTGAAGGTCGTCGGCCCACCAGGGCCAGGGGAGGCGTCGGATGAAGCTGGTGTGGAGGCGGGCCCGCGAGGCGCGGGGACTGCTGTTTGCCGCGGTGCTCGCCGCCTTGGTCGCCGTAGCGTTGGTCACCGGCCTGTCGGACTACAACCGACGCGCGGTGGACGCCGGACAACGCGCGTTGGTCGCGGCGTCGCCGGTCGAGGAACGCGGCCTGTTGGTCAGTGGGTCCGGTGGCCGCGACGCCGCCGAGTTCGCCAAGCGGGACGGGGCGGCGCGGGCACAGTTCGCCGACGGGCTCGCCGGGGTGCCGGTCGCCGTCTCCGCCGCGCGGTACGGCACCGGCCGGGAACTGACCGGCGATCTCGGCTTGGTGCCGCGCAAGGGCGCCGATCCCATCTTCGCCAACCTGGCCACCCTCGAGGGCCTGACCGCGCACGCCGAACTGACCAGCGGAGCCTGGCCCCGCGCCGGAGCGAAGCCGGCCCAGGTGAGCCTGCCGGAGCGGGTCGCCACGACACTCGGCCTGACCGTCGGCGCGCGGGTTCCGCTGCGGGACCGCGCCACCGAGAAAGCCAGCGAGGTGGTGCTCGCCGGCACCTGGCGGCCCCGCGACCCGACCGAGGCGTACTGGCTGCTGGCCCCCGGTGTGGGTACGGGCAGCGTCGGCTCCGGTACCTCGTACGGGCCGTTCGCGCTGGACCCGGCCGACTTCACCACCCTCTTTCCGGGCTCGGTGACGGCGTCCTGGCTGGCCGAACCCGACCTCGGCGGTGTCGACGCCGCCGACCTGCCCGCCGTACGGGCCGCCGTGAGCGCGGCCGCGGTCGCGGTGCCCGAGGCCGCCGAACTGGGCAGCTCGGGGCAGGTCACGACGAAGATCGACCAACTGCTGGACCGGATCGCCCGGGCCGACCTGGTGGGCCGCTCGGCGTTGGCCACCCCGCTGCTGCTCATCCTGGTGCTCGGCGGCTACGCGCTGGTGCTGGTCGCCGCGCTCCTGCACGAGGACCGTCGTCCGCAGACCGCGCTGCTGCGCGCCCGTGGTGCCGCCCGTCGCCAACTGGCCGGCCTGGCCGCCCGGGAGGCGACCCTGGTGGTGGCGCCGGCCGCCCTGCTCGGGCCGGTGATCGCCGGAGAGGCGCTGCGGTTCGTCCGGCCCGGCGGCGCGGCGGAACTGTCCACCGCCGGCGGTAACACGACCCTGATCTGGGCCGCGGCCGCCGCGACGGCGGCCGGCTGCCTGGTCGCCATGGTCGCGCCGACGCTGCGGGGCTCCGGCACGTACGTGGCCGACATGGCCGCCCGATCCCGCCCGAACCGGTCGGCGAGCATCCAGCGCGCGAGCGTCGACCTGGTGCTCGTGGCACTCGCCGTGCTCGCCTGGGTGCAGCTCCGCCGGTACGCCTCGCCGCTCGCCGGCTCGAACGGCCGACTCGGACTGGACCCGCTGCTGGTCGCCGCCCCGACCCTGGGTGTGCTGGCCGGGGCGGTGCTGGCACTGCGGGTGCTCCCGCCGCTCACCCGGTTCGCCGAACGGTTCGTCGACCGGCGACCGTGGACCGCCACCATGCTCGGCATGTGGCAGGCCGGCCGGCGTCCCCACGCCGGGCCGGTGCTGCTGCTCGCCCTCGCCGTCGGCGGCAGTACGCTCGCCTGGTCCCTGGTCAGCACCGGGGAACGGTCCCAGGTCGAGCAGGCCGGCCACACGGTCGGCGCGGACCTGCGGGTGACCGAGCGCGGCGGCGCCGCTCCGGTGACCCGGGCCGGGGAGCTCGCCGCGCTGCCGGGCGTGCGCCGGGCGTTGCCGGTGTGGCGCGACGAGACGCGGGTCGGTCGCGGGGACCTGCCCGTCACCGTGATCGGCTTCGACGCGGCCGGCGCGGGGGGCGTCGTCCGGCTCGCCGACCGGCTGAGCGCGGATCCGGCGTCGACGCAGTACCAGCGGATGATCGCGGCCCGGGGCGCTCCCGGCGGCCTCGAACTGCCCGCCGGGATCCGAGCGATCACCGGTACGGCTCGCACCCCCGTGAGCCAGGCCATCGGACCGCTGAAGATCGGCGTGTCGCTGCTGGTCACCAGCAGCGACGGGGCGGCCTTCCGGCTGCCGGCCGTCGACGCCGCCAGCGACGGACGGGCGGCGCCGTTCACCGTGCGGCTACCCGACGTGGGAGGCGCGCGACTGCGACTGGCCGGCTTCGAGGCCGACGGCGGAGCGGACGCCGGGAACTCGTACCGGCTCCAGGTGGACGGGTTGACGTTGGTCGGCGCGGACGGCGCCAAGCGGCCCGCCGAGCTGACCGGGGCCTGGAACACCACCGCCGGCGGTAACCCGCCCATCCCGGCCCGGTCCAGCGCGCGGGGCGTCGTCGCCGACTATCCGGTGGACTCGATTCCCGATGGACAGTACGCATTCCATCCGCCCACCCGGTTCGCCATCGTGCCCGCCGGGCAGATCGCGCCCGTTCCGGTCCTCATGACGCCCGCTGTGCGCGACGCGATGAGCCTGCACAGCGGCGACACTTTCACCCTGCCCCTTGCCGGCGCGTCCGTGCCGGCCCGGCTGATCGGTGAGCTGAGCTCCGTGCCGACCACCTCGGGTGAGGGCGTACTGCTCGACCTGCCCGCAGCGGTCGAGGCGCTCGTCCGCGGTGGTGGAACCGTCCGGAACACACCCGAGTGGTGGATCGGCGCCGACGACCCGGCGGCCGCTACCCGCGCCGCCGGTGAACTGACCGGCGTCACCGTCCTCGACCGGCGTGCCGAGATCGCGGCCGCCGCCGACGACCCGTACTGGCGGGGCTCACGCACCGGGATGCTCGCCGCCGCGCTCGGCGCGGTACTGCTCGCCCTGGTCGGCCTCATGGTCGACGTGTGGGCCACCGCACGGCGTCGGCTGAGCGAGTTCGCGGTGCTGACCACCCTCGGCGCGACGCCCCGGCTGCTGGCCCGGGCGCTGCTGGCCGAACAGACCTTCCTGGCCGGCATCGGCGTCGGCGTCGGGCTGCTGCTCGGCGCCGTGGTCGGGGCCACCATGGCTCCGCTGGTCATCCTCACTCCGGCCGCCGGCCGGCCGGTGCCCCCGGCGGCGTTCGCGCTGCCGTGGGTGCCCATCGGCCTGACCGCGGTCGGCCTGCTGCTGGCGGCGCTCGCCTTCAGCGCGTTCATCGCCACCGGCATCCGTCAGCGGGTGGCGGCGGTGCAGCTGCGAATCGGGGGAGAACGATGAGCGTCGGCGCGGCCGCCCGCCGGGTCCGGGCGTACGGCGGGCAGTTCCTGCTTCTGGCGGTGCTGACCCTGGTGGTCACGCTGCTGGTCAGCGGGGTGCCCCGACTGGTCAACCGGCTCGCCGGAGAGGGCCTGCGGGCGCAGCTCAACAGCGAGTCGGCTGACCGCCGGGATCTCAACTTCGCCACCGGGGAGGTCGACACCGCCGCGGCGCCGGTCATGCCCGGAGCCCGCAAGCAGTTCGACAGCCTGGTCGACGAGATGCCAGCGCAGGTACGGTCCACCGTCACCGAGCGCTGGTTCAGCGTGGACACCACGCCGCACCGGGTGGTCGGTCCCGACCTCAAGGCCCGCAACCTGCTGGTCCACCTCGGTCTGCGCGCCATGCCCGGCATCCAGCAGGAGAGCGCCCTCGTCGAGGGCGCCTGGCCGAACGAGACCTTCGTCGCCGGCCGCCCCATCGAGCTGGCTCTCGACGCGGACGTGGCGCGCAAGCTCAACCTGCGCGTCGGTAGCCGGCTCGACCTGGATCAGCCCGGCGACGACGGCAAACCGACACCCATGGTGGTGGCCGGGCTGTTCCGGCCGGTCGATCGCGCGAGCGGCGCCTGGGGCGGTTTGCCGCAGGTCCTCCAGGTCGTCGAACCGGAGGGCGACGGCCAGCCCTTCATCGGCGTCGGCGTGGTCGCCCCGGTGGTCCTCGACAAGGGGGCCGCGGCGGGCTGGCCGGTGCGTACGCAGTGGCGTTACCGGCTCGGCGTGGACCGGATCGACGCGCGCCAGCTCGACCAGATGATCGAGGGCCTGCAACAGTTGCAGCGACACGTTCCGCCCGGTCTCACGTTGACCCAGGCGGTCGACATCCCGCTGCGCGCGTTCGCCGACCAGGTGAACTCCGCCCGGACCCTGCTCGCGGTGGTCGGTGCGGGCGTCCTGGCCACCCTGGCCGGGCTGATCCTGCTCGCGGCGACCCTGTCCACCCGCCGACGCCGCTCGGAGTTCGCGCTCATCCGGGCCCGTGGCGGCGCGGCCACCGCCGGCGCGCGCCGCAGCCTCGCCGAGTCACTGCTGGTGGTGCCGGTCGCGGCGGCGGTCGGCTGGTGGTTGGGCACCCTCTTCCCCGGTACGCCCGACCCGACCGCGCCGTACGCCGCCGTGGTGACCCTGCTGGTCACCCTGGCCCTGCCGTTGGCGACGCTGACGGTGCAGGGCGTCGGCGCGGCCCGCCGAGACCTGGTCCGGATGCGTCCGTCGACTCGCCGGCTGACCGTCGAGGTCTTCCTGCTGGTGCTGGCCGGGCTCGCCGCCGTGCTGCTGCGCCGGCGCGGGCTCACCCTCGGCGAGGTCGACCCGCTGCTCGTGTCGGTGCCGGTGCTGCTCGCGGTCGCCGCGGCGGTGCTCGCGCTGCGCGCGTACCCGTGGCCGTTGTTGCTTGTCAGTCGGCTCGCCGCGCGGACCCGCGGCAGCGTGACCTTCCTCGGCACCGCACGGGCCGGCCGGTCGGCGGTCGCCGCGCCGCTGGTCGTCGTGGTCCTGGCGATCGGCACGGCGGCCTTCTGCGCGGTCGTCGCCGGCGGCGTCGACGCGAGCCGGGGCCGGGCCGCCGAACAGGTCGTTCCCGCCGACGCGCTGATCCGGGGGGAACGCTTCGCCCCGGACACGGTCGACGCGCTGAACGGTCTGCCCGGCGTCCAGGCCGCCACACCGGTGCTCATCGAGCCGGACCAGCGGCTGGCGGCCGACGAGGTCGGCACCGACGCGCGGATCGGCCAGACCACCGTGCTGCTCGTCGACGGTCCCGGTCTGGCCACGGTGACCGGCGAGTCCGGGGTGGACGTGCGGGTGCCGGAGCCGTTGCGCACCGCCCACGCCGAGGCGGGCGCGCTGCCCGCGATCGTGTCACCGGCCGTCGCCGCCGACCTGGCGCGGACGGGTCTGCGGGACTCGGCGTTCGTCTCGGTGCAGGGCCAGCGGTACGAGTTCCGGGTGGCCGGCGCGCAGGACCGTTTCCCCCTGCTGCCGGCGAGCACCAGCCGGTTCGTGATCCTGCCCTGGCAGGCGCTGCCGCAGCGGGCCACCCAACCGGCGCCGACCAGCCTGCTCGTCGCCGGCGACCGGCTCGACGCGGAGGCGCTGCGGCAGGCCGGTGACGAGGGTCAGTTGCGCTTCCAGCAGCAGGGGGCGGTCACCGGTCGGGCACGGCCACTGGGAGTCACCGTCGACACCCGGGCGGGCGTACGACACCAGCTCGCCGACGGTGGCGCGAACGGCGTCCTGGCCTTCGGGTTCGTTGGTGGCGCCGCCGGCGGGACGGTCCTCGGCCTGCTGGCCATCGCGTTCACCGTACTGGCCGGGGCACGGGCCCGGGGGCAGGTGCTGTCCCGGCTGCGCACTCTCGGGCTGTCCCGCCGGCAGTGGCGGGGGCTGCTGCTGGTCGAGCTGACCCCGCTGGTCGGGGTGTCGGTGCTGACCGGAGCGCTGGTCGGCGCGGTGCTCCCCCTGGTGCTCAATCCGGTGCTCGGCCTGTCCGCGTTCACCGGCGGAGTGCCGGTCCGGGTGGCGTTCGAACCCGGTCTGGTCGTCGCGGTGGTCGCGCTCGGCGCGATCGCCCTTGGCTTCGCGGTCGCCGTCGAGGCCCTGAACAACCGCCGGTTGCGCCTCGGCGAGGTGCTCCGGCTCGGAGAGGAGAGCTGAGATGACCGTTACCGCCCAGAATTCCCTGGTGCCCGATCTGGCTTCCCTGCAGCAGCGGGCCGCGCAACGCGCCGCCGAGCGGGCCGGCGGGCAGGACCGCCTGCGTGGCCACATCGTCTGCGACGGCCTGGTGCGCATCTTCAAGACCGAGGGGGTGGAGGTGGTCGCCCTCCAGGGGCTCGACCTGGTCATCGACCGGGGTGAGCTGGTGGCGATCGTCGGCGCGTCCGGCTCCGGCAAGTCGACCCTGCTCAACATCCTCTCCGGCCTCGACACGCCGACCGCCGGCATCGCCCGGGTGGCCGACTACGACCTGCTCTCGCTCTCCGCGAAGCGTCGGTTGAGCTACCGACGGCAGTTGGTCGGGTTCGTCTGGCAGCAGACCGGCCGTAACCTGCTGCCGTACCTCACCGCGCAGGAGAACGTCGAACTGCCGATGCAGTTGGCGGGCAAGCGTTCGGCGCGGGGCCGCCGGGAACGAGCCCGGGAACTGCTCGACCTGGTCGGCGTGGGCTACGGCGCGCAGCGGCGGCCCGGTCAGCTCAGCGGCGGCGAGCAGCAGCGGGTGGCGGTCGCGGTGGCCGTGGCCAACGATCCCGAGGTGCTCTTCGCCGACGAGCCGACCGGTGAGCTGGACGAGGCCACCGGCGCGGAGGTCTTCGGGGCGCTGCGCACGATCAACGCCGAGCTGGGCGTGACCATCGTCGTCGTCACCCACGACCACGCCGTCGCCACGCAGGTCCGCCGGACCGTCGCGATCCGCGACGGTCGAACCGCTTCCGAGGTACGCCGGACCGCGCGCGTCGGCGCGGACGGCAACACCGAACTGGTCAGCGAGGAGTACGCGGTGCTGGACCGCAACGGCCGGATGCAACTGCCGGCCGCGTTCGTCGACGCGCTGTCGCTGAAGGAGCGGGTCCGGCTCGATCTGGAGCCCGACCATGTGCAGGTACGGCCCGGTGACCGGGTCTTTCAGGAGCGGGAGGCACGGGCGTGAACTATCAGGACATGGCGGTCGCGGGAGCGGCCTCGACTTCTGGCGGGCCGGGTGTGCCGCCCGCCGAGGTGGTCCGCGTCAGCGGGGTGAGCCGCACCTTCGGCCGTGGCGAGCACGCCGTGCACGCGGTGCGGGACGTCTCGTTCACCGCCAACCGCGGTGAGCTGATCGCCATCCGGGGTCGCTCCGGTGCCGGCAAGACCACGTTGCTGAACCTCATCGGCGGTCTCGACCGGCCGGACAGCGGCCAGGTGGTGGTGGCCGGGCACGAGGTGACCTCGGCCGGGGAGGCCGAGTTGCTGCGGCTGCGCCGGGGCACGGTCGGGTTCGTCTTCCAGACCTTCGGGCTGGTGCCGATCCTCTCCGCCGCCGAGAACGTGGGCGTGCCGTTGCGGCTGGCGCAGGTGCCGGCGACCGAGCGCGAGGAGCGCGTCGCGGTGCTGCTCGAGCTGGTGGGCCTGGGTGGGCACGCGGCCCAGCGCCCGTACGAGCTCTCCGGCGGCCAGCAGCAGCGGGTCGCCCTCGCCCGTGCGCTCGCCAACGAACCGGACCTGCTCATCGCCGACGAACCCACCGGTCAGCTCGACTCGGAGACCGGACGGTCCATCATGGACCTGCTCCGCGCGGTGGTACACGCGCGAGGCATGACGGCCCTGGTCGCCACGCACGACCCGGCCCTGATCGACCTCGCGGACCGGGTCCTCGTCCTGCGCGACGGCCGGCTGGTCGACGGCTGACCGGCGCCCGCCTACGCCGCCCCTGCCGGCGCTACCGCCGTGCGGCGCTACCGGCGGGCCGGCGTAGGCGGGCGGCCTGACGTCTCGGGCGGTCAGAGCGGGAGCTTCATGCCTTCGTGGCTGGCCCTGAAGCCGAGGCCCAGATAGAAGCGGTGCGCGTCGGCACGGGACTTGTCGGTGGTGAGCTGGACCAGGGCGCAGCCCCGCTGCCGGGCCTGGTCGATGACCCAGGCCATCATCTGCCGGCCGAGCCCTTGCCCGCGCCGGTCGGAGCGCACCCGGACCGACTCGATGAGGGAGCGCTCGGCGCCGTGCCGGCCCAGCCCCGGGATGTAGGTGATCTGTAGGCACCCGACCAGTTCACCGTCCTGCTCGGCGACGATCAGGAAGTTGCGCGGGTCGGCGCTGATGTCGGCGAACGCCCGTTCGTACGCCTCGTCGACCTGAGTGAAGTCACGAGCCTTCCCCAGGACGTCGTCGGCGAGCAGGGCGATGACGGTGGGCAGGTCCGCGCGGACAGCCTCCCGGAAGATCATGTCGCTCATGCTGGTCAGCCTGGCACAACGTCACTTGGCCGGGCAGCGCAGGCCCTCGCGGGGAACGGTCAGGTCGAGCAGGTACGCGTCGACGGCCTGGGTGATGCAGGAGGTCTGCGGGTACGCGGTGTGCCCCTCGCCCTCCCAGGTGAGCACCCGGCCCACGCCCAGCATCGAGGCGAGTCGGCCGGTCTGCTCGTACGGCGTCGCGGGGTCGCCGGTCGTGCCGACCACCACGATCGGTGGCGCGCCGTTGGCCCGCCCGGTCGGGTACGGGTCCCGGCCGCCCGGCCACTCGACGCAGCTCAGCATGCCGACCGCGAGCGCCGGGCCGAACAGCGGGTACTTCGCGCGCCACTGCGACTGCAACTGGCGGATCTGCTCCCGGCTCGGCTTCTCGGTCTCGTCGGCGCAGTTGATGGCGAGGTTGGCGTCGAACAGGTTCGAGTAGTGCCCGTCGCTCTCCCGCCCGGCGTACGAGTCGGCGAGCCGGAACACGTCCTTCGGGTCGCCCTCGGCCAGCCGGTCGATGGCCCGTGCCAGCTCCTGCCAGCCGGACTCCGTGTAGAGGGACGAGATGACCGCGTAGAAGACCCAGCCCGCGGTGGCCTCCCGCCCGTCGTCGCCCCGGACGGGGGAGACCTTGGCCTTGTCGATGGCCGAGGTCACGGCGGCGCGGGCGTCGGGAGCGATCGGGCAGCGCGGGGCGTTGGCGGCGCACCAACGGGCAAAGTTGTCGAACGCGCGCTCGAACCCGCGGGCCTGGCTCTCCGAGCCGGCCACCAACCGCTGCTGCGGGTCGACAGCGCCGTCGAGCACCAACGCGCGTACCCGCTGCGGGTAGAGCTGGGCGTAGATGGCGCCGAGCAGCGTGCCGTAGGAGTAACCCAGGTAGGTCAACTTGTCGTCGCCGACGGCGGCGCGGACCGCATCCATGTCCCGGGCGGCCTGCTCACTGCCGTACAGGGGCAACTGGTCGCCGTACCGGTCCCCGCAACCACGCCCGATCCGCTGGCTCAACCCGGCGAAGCCGTCGAACGAGGCCTGGCTCTGTGGGTCGGGGTCGTAGCCGAAGCTCGCGTCCAGGTCGGCGTCGGAGATGCACTTGACCGGACTGGAACGGGAAACGCCGCGCGGGTCGAAGCCGACGATGTCGAAGCGCTCGGTGATCGAGGTGGGCAGCCCACCGAACTGGGTGCCGAACGAGAGGTAGACGGCGGTGTCCACACCGGAGCCGCCCGGTCCGCCGGGGTTGACCACCAGTGAGCCGATGCGGTCGCGCTGCCGGGTGGACCGGGCCCGCAGCAGAGCGATCTCGAAGGTCTGCCCGGCGCCGGGCCCGGCGGTGGCCCCGCTGCCGGTGCCCCAGTCCCGGGGAACGGCGATCCGCGCGCACTCGTAGCGCATGTCCGGTGCGCCCCGCCCCACCAGATCCTCGGCCACCTCCGGGCACGGCCGCCAGGTGGCCGACGAGCCGGCCGGCGCCGCCTCCCCCTGCACCTCGGTGCGCGGCGCGAACGCCGGTAGCGTGCAGCCCGCGGTGAGCAGGGCCGCCACGGCGAAGGCGACGAAGCGGTGACGGACCCGGCGACCGGGTGCCATCCGAGGGTGGTCGGCGGTGCGGCTCACGTGATCCTCCGGTGTCGGGTCGACGGCCAGGCTACGCCGGACCGGTGGCGGCCCGATCCAGGGTGACCGCCGGATCGCCGCGCAGCACCTGGTCCACGTCGAAGCGGATCGGACGGTCGAGCTGGTCGTAGCGGCAGGAGCGGGGATCGCGGTCGGGTCGCCACCGGACGAACTGGGCGGTGTGCCGAAAGCGTTCGCCCTCCATCGCGTCGTAGCCCACCTCGACGACCAGCTCCGGGCGCAGCGGCTCCCACTCCAGGTTCTTGGTGCCGGTCCACCGGCTCACCCCGCCCGGGATGCGCTGACCGCGTTCGTGGTCGCCGTGCACCCACGGGTGCTCGCCGCCGGTGTCCCGGTAGGGGGCCAGCTCGTCGAGCAACTCGGCCCGGCGGGCCATGCTGAACGACGCGCTCACCCCGACGTGGTGCAGGACGCCCTCGTCGTCGTAGAGGCCGAGCAGCAGCGAGCCGACCACGGGGCCGGACTTGTGCCAGCGGAAGCCGGCCACCACCGCGTCGGCGGTGCGGGCGTGCTTGACCTTGAACATCAACCGCTTGCCCGGCTCGTACGTCAGGTCGGCCGGCTTGACGATCAGCCCGTCCAGCCCCGCGCCCTCGAAGACGTCGAACCAGCGGCGGGCGGTCTCCGGGTCGGTGGTGACCTGGGTGACGTGCACCGGCGGGCGTACCTCGGCCAGGGCCTGGACCAGCCGCTCCCGGCGGCGCGGGTACGGCTGGTCGAGCAACGCCTCGTCACCGACGGCCAGCAGGTCGAAGGCGACGAAGTCGGCGGGCGTGGTCTCGGCCAGCAGCTTGACCCGCGACGCCGCCGGGTGGATGCGCTGGGCCAGCAGCTCGAAGTCCAGCCTCGGCTGACCGGACGGCCCGTCCCGCCGGATCACGATCAGCTCACCGTCGACCGCGCACTGCTCGGGCAGTTGCCGACGGGCCTGCTCGACCACCTCGGGGAAGTACCGGGTCATCGACTTGCCGCCCCGGCTGGCCAGCTCGACCTCGTCGCCGTCGCGGAACACGATGCACCGGAACCCGTCCCACTTGGGCTCGTACGTCACACCGGGCGTGGTGGGCAGCTTGGCGACGCTCTTGGCCAGCATCGGCTCGACCGGAGGGTTGATCGGCAGGTCCACGGCGACCAGTCAATCAGACGGCACCGACAGCCGTGAGGCAGATCACCGCTGGTGCGGCGGTGGCGTGTCCGCCCGCGTGCCCCTCGTCCCCCACGGGCGAATCAGATAACCGCAGGTCAGAGCTAGTTTCGCGGGATGGCCGAGTGGGTCTGTGACTGCTGCGGGCGGTGGCGGGTCAGCGTCGAGCTGGTCCGGGGCCGCTACCGCTACCGGCTGACCCGTCGATATCCGCAGCGGTTCGGTGGCGGCCGGGACGTGCTCGGCGAGGTCGCCACGGTGTCCGAGCTGGAAGAGCTGCTGCGGCGTCGTACCCCGTTGAGCCTGGGCGACCTGCGCGAAGCCGCCTGATCCCGCGCGGCCGGCGGATCCACGGCCCGATCGATGATCGGACCGGCCGGTGGATGCCGCGGTGACGGTCCGCCGGGCAGCGTCGTCGGCAGTAGGTGGCGGTGCCGGACGGCGCCACCGGGGGAGGGGACGCGATGCGGTTCGAAGCGGACACCGAGATCGGCGCGGACGCCGAGCGGGTCTGGGCGGTGCTGGTGGACGTGGAGCGGTGGCCGGAGTGGACCGCCTCGGTGACCCGGGCCGAGCGGGGTGAGCCGGGGCCCCTCGCGGTCGGCGCGACCGCCCGCCTGACCCAGCCGAAACTGCGCCCGGCGGTGTGGCGGGTCGTCGAGCTGACCGAGGGGCGGGAATTCACCTGGGTCTCCGCCGTCCCGGGCGTGCACACCCGTGGCGAGCACCGGTTGGTGCCGTTGCCCGACGGACGTACCCGGGTCGACGTGGCCATCGACCAGAGCGGACCGCTGGCCGGTCTGATCGGCCGGCTGTACGGCGGCCTGCTGCGCCGCTACGTCAGGCTGGAGGCCGACGGGCTCAGGCGTCGCTGTGAGCGGAGCTGACGGCCGGTTTCTCCAGCACGGCCAACGGGGTGCCGTTCGGGTCCGGGCGGTGCGCCACGATCCGGTAGCCGTACCGCTGGTACAGCGCGAGGGTGCGGGCGCTGTCCGCGCCGGTGAAGAGGGCGAACCGGGCCGCGCGGCCGGCGCAGGCCTCCTCGATCGCGGTGAGCAGTCGCGCTCCGAGACCCCGCCCCTGCTGGTCGGGGGCGACCGAGAGGCGTCCGACATGGGCGGTGTCGCCGGCCAGGTGGGCGCGCACCGAGCCGACCAGCCGGTGCCCCGAGCGGGCGACGAGCACGATGTCCGGGCCGGCCAGCACGGCCTCGACCTCGTCCAGGGTCTCGGTCAACGGCGGCAGGAAGGGCTCGCCGTAGTGTTGCGCCTCGCTCAGGTACGCGGCGCGCTGGACGGTCAGGATCTCGCCGGCGTCCGTGACAACCGCCGGAACGATGCTCACCTCGACGCTCATCGGACCAGCACACCACAGCCGACGTCGCCGAACCCGGGCGGCCCGGCCGCTGCCCGGCAGCCGGGAAGAGGTCAGAAGCGGGCGAACGAGCGGATCGGCGCGCGCGGGCCGTACTTCGGCGCCTGGATACCGGCGGCCTCCAGCAGCACACACACCCGACCCCGATGCCCCCGGAACGGCTCCAGCAGGGTCAGCATCCGCGCGTCGTCGCCCCTCGGCTCGCCGGCCAGGGCCCAGGACACGGTGTTCGGGATGTGGTAGTCGCCCACGCTCACCGCGTCCGGGTCGCCGTACGCGATCCGGACCACCTCGGCGGCGGTCCACGGCCCGATGCCCGCGATGGCGGTCAGCCGCCGGGTCGCCTCCGCCGCGTCGACGCAGCGCTCCAGACGGTCGGCGAGCGCGGCGGCCCGGCGCAGCGTGTCGGCCCGGCGCTGCTCCACGCCGAACGGGTGGAACACCCAGTACGGGGTGGCGGCCACCGCGGCGGCCTCGGGCGGTAGCAGCAGCGGCTGAAGCGGGCCGGGCGCCGGCTCGCGGAAGTGCCGCACGGTCGCCGCGTACGCCCGGTACGCCTCCTTGCCGGTGACCTTCTGCTCGAAGACCGCCCGCAGCAGTCGGGGGAAGACCTGCCCGGTGGTGGGCATGCGCAGTCCCCGGTGCTCCCGGGCCAGCCGGGCGACGAGCGGGTGCGCCGCCGCCAGCTCGGCGAAGCCGGTCAGGTCGTCGCGCAGCCCGGCGATCCCGTCGGCGCGTGCCACGACATGCTCGGCGCCCGGTCCGTAACCCTCGGCGAGCAGATCACCGCCCGCCGGTCGCAGAGCGAGCGTGGCCGGTCCCTGCGGGGTGCGGGTCGCCCACCAGAAGGTGCCGGCGGCGATGCGCGCGCACGGGTCGTACGGACTGAAGGTCAGCGCGCGGACCGACGCGGCCAGCCGGTATCCGACCGGCGGGCGCAGCACCCTGGTCGCGGCGGGTTCGGTCTCGGTCACCCTGCCACTCTGCCAGGTCAGGCGGCGGTGCCGGTCGCCGCCGTCCGCCGACGCGCTGCGGGGTACGACGGTGGCCGGTCGCGCCCTCCGCGGCTGCGACCGGCCACCGTCGTACCCTGGCGGTACCGGGATCAGTACGAGTAGCCCGAGCCTCCGGCGTCGCTCGACCCGCTGTCGGCCGGCGGCGCGACGGCCTTCGGCGTCGAGGTGGGCAGGCAGGTCAGGTTCTTCTTGCCGTTCTGGTCGACCACGAACCAGGTGCCGCCGACGGCCTGACCCTTCCACTGGCCGGGCTTCTTGTCGCCGATGTAGCGGTAGACCGGCCAGCCGCCGATGGTGAGCTGGCGGGTGCCGTCCTGGCGGGTGACACTGCCGACCTTGTCGTCGGAGAGGCCGGTGAGCTGGGGGTTCCCGTCGGTCAGCGCGGGCGGCCACACCTGCGCGCACTTGTCGACGCAGTTCGACGCGGGCGGGTCGGCGGTGTCCTTGTCGAAGCGGTACAGGACCCAGCCGTCCTGGTCCGTCACCACGTTGCCCATCCGGGCGATCTTCTTGCCGATCAACTGCTCGGTCAGGTCGACGTCCGCGGCCGGCGGCGCGTCGGCGACGGGCGCCTCCGCGGATGCCGACGCCTCGGGCTCCGCCGACGCGCTGGGCTCGGCCGCGGCGACGGCGACCGGCTCGGCCGCGCTCGAGTTCGCCCCGTCGTAACCCGCGGGAGCGCAGGCCGTTAGTGCGACCATCGCGCTCGCGACGATGACGGTCCGCTTCATCTGTGCCACGTGCCCTCCTCATTCTTGGCAGTTCACCCATAGGTACGGCGAACGGGCTGTCAAGGTTGAAGAAGTAACAGTGGTCAATTTCACTGGTTCTGATTGAACCGTAGTGAACGATGATCCGTACGGCCCCACACGGAGCCTGCTGGCAGGGAAATGCATCGACGCCGGCCATTGTGACAATGGCCGGCGTCGACGATGGTACGCGACCCTACATGGGCACCGTGACCAGCGGGCTCGCCACACCGTTACGGTCGACCGACTGCACCTGGAGCTGTTTGATGTCACTCGTCAACGCCGACGTCGACGCGCTCAGCTCAAGACCCTGCGGGCGATTGTTCGTCCCGTAGCCGCCCTCGGGCACCGACCACGTGGAAATAACCTCAGTGGTGGCGTTCTTGCGCACCACCACCAACCGGCAGGTGCGCGGGCCGGGCAGTTTCCGCAGGCTGAAGTTGATGCGGGTGCCGTACTCCCGCTCCAGGAGGAACATCGTCGTCTGGACGCCGGTCGTCGGGTCGGTGGCGTCGACCTGGTCGCCCTCCTCCTCGGTGCCGCCGACGCCCGGACCGCTCGGCGGCGCGGTCGGCGCGCTCGTCGGCGGGTCGTTGACGCCGGCGCTCGCCGTCGGCTCCGCGAGATTGCCCGGCGTCTCGTCCCCGGCCACGCTCACGAAGCCGTAACCCGTCAACCCGCCGAAGACCACCACCGCCGCGGCGGTCGCGAGCATCTGACGAAACCTGGTGCGCCGCCGGTCGGCCCGGACCGCGACCAATGTCCGGTCCAGCAGCGCCGGATCCGTGGCGGTCTGCTCCAGGGCCATCATCGTCTCGCCGTCGATGCCGGAGAGCAGGCCCACCACCGGCACCATCGTCTCCAGCTCGGCCGCGCACGCCCAGCACGCGGCGAGATGCTCCTCGAACCGCTCGGTGTCCTGCTCGTCAAGCACGCCGAGCGCGTACGCGGCGACGTCCATGTGGTCTGGCCGGCTCATTCTGTCACCCCCCGCTCCTGAAGAGCCGTGCGCAAGGCGCGCAGCGCGTAGTAGACCCGCGACTTGGCGGTGCCCAACGGCAGCCCCAACTCCTCGGCCGCCTCCGGCACCGTCCGCCCCCGGAAGTACGTCGCGATCAGGATCTCCCGATGCGACTGACTCAGCGTACGCAGCGCGTCCGCCACCGTCATCGTGCGCAGCACCCGGTCGGTGCTGTCCGCCTCGGCGAACGCCGTCAGGTCCCGGTCGTACGTTTCCGGCGGCCGGGCCTCCTGGCTGCGGTGCTCGTCGATGGCGATCCGACGCGCCACGGTGACCAGCCACGGCCGCAGGGAACCCTGCCCCTGTGCGCCGAGACGGTGCGCGTTGCGCCAGGCCCGCAGCAGCGTCTCCTGGACGATGTCCTCCGCGCGCTGCCGGTCCCCCCCGGTGAGCCGCATGACGAACATCAGCAACGGGCCGGCGTGCTCGGCGTAGAGCAGCCGGATCAACTGGTCGGAGTGGCTGGCCTCGGTTGTCGTCGCCTGGTGGCGCCCGGGCGCCGGTCGGGGCGTCACCGGACCATTTTGGCGAGACGTGGCTCGGGCGTCGACCCCCCGGGCAGACGAGGTCGACCGTGACGACGACCGCGCGGACAACCAGTCCGCGCCAACCGCGTCGCCATGCCAACCGGCCGCCACCGCATGCATGCAGACCTCCGGGATGTCCGTGACCAACGCCGCCCCCACAAGGCGGGCCGCCCGGTGGTACGCAGCCACGCCCCGAGCGGATCAACGAACAACGAAAAAAACTTCGGCGGCGTCACCGGTGACCGGTCAGCGGCGGACGGAGAACAGCCCCGGCGGTGGTGGATCCGAGCCGGTGGCGTCGGCGTCGCGCACCACCGCCGCCCCGCTGGCGAAGCGGTCCAACTCGTCATCGGCCACCACCCGGCCGGGAAACCAGTCGCCGGCCGCCCGCCGGGTCAAGCCGGGCACCGGGGGAGTGGTCCGCCCGGCGACCAGCACCAGATTGCCGTACCGGCGACCGCGCAGCACCCCCGCGTCGCCGACCAGGCACGCCTGCGGCAGCACCGAGCGCACCGTGGCGACCTGACTACGGGCGTACCGCAGCGGCGGGCCGTCGGCCAGGTTCGCCAACAACCAGCCCGCCGGGCGGAGCACCCGCGCGACCTCGGCGGCGTACTCCACCGACGTGAGGTGCGCCGGTGTGCGGGCACCGGCGAACACGTCGGCGACCACCACGTCGTAGCTGGCGTCCCGCGTCGAGGTCAGCACGGCCCGCGCGTCCTGCACGCGGACCCGCAGCCGCGCGTCCGCAGGCCAGGGCAGCACGCGCCGCACCAGCTCCACCAGGGCACCGTCCACCTCGGACACCCGCTGCGTCGAGCCGGGGCGGGTCGCCGACACGTACCGGGGCAGGGTCAGCGCGCCGCCGCCCAGGTGCAGCACCCGCAGCGGCTCGCCCGGGGGCGCGATCAGGTCCAGTGCGGCGGCCAGCCGTCGGACGTACTCGAACTCCAGGTGGGTGGGGTCGCTCAGGTCGACGTGCGACTGCGGCGCGCCGTCCAACAGCAGCGTCCACGAACCGGGCCGGTCCGGCGACGGCACCAGCTCGGCCTGCCCGGTGTCCACCCGCTCGACCACCCGGTCACCCGCTCGTTTACGCCCCACCGCGACCCGCCCGCTCAGCGACCGACACGTGCCGCGGCGGTCAACGCGCGGTGCAGCAGCCGGGAGTCGCCGAGCAGCGCGCGCAGGCGGCGCTCCAGGCCGGCGATCGGGATCAGGTTCTGCGGCGCCCGTGGGTCCTTGTACGGCGTCGAGGCGAACCGGGGCAGCGTGACCAGCGACAGGTCGGCCAGGTCGATCGCCGCCTCGACGGGCAACTCGGTGGAGCACTCCACCCGGACGATGCCGGCCCACGGCGCGCCCACGGCCACCGGCAGCCGCAGATACCACGACCAGCCGCCCCAGGGCGTGCCGAGCCGGAACACCGGCGACCGCTCACCCGGCGCCAGGCCCGTCACCACCGCCGTCAGCCGGGCGTCCAGGTACTGGCTGTGCTGGGTCTTGATGTAGCCGAGCGTGCGCGGCAGATGGTGCCGACTGCGCAGCGGACCGTCCACCACCAACAGATCGCCGTCGACCCGGACGGCGTCGGACACGGCCACCTCCAACGCGGTCAACGGGCCCTGCACGGCCGCCGGCAACTTCGCCAGCTCGCCGGTGCCGCCCACCCGGTGCACCGGATAGCGGATCGCGCCCGCCACCACGTCCCGCGCCGACGGGCTCGCCGTGAACAGACCCCGGCCCACCCGCGTGCCGGCCAACTGCGCCGCGCCCCGACCCAGGTCGCAGCGGACCACGCCGGCCGCGTACGACGCCGCCAACCCCGGAAACGACCCGCCGTCCTCCTCCGCCGTCCAGATGCTCGCGTCGACCCGGCGGACCCCGTCGACCAGGAGCACCACGTCCGGCGCCCGCACGTCGGCGCGTACGCCGATCGCCCGCCAGTCGACGGCCGGCAACTCCACGTCGACCTCGACCTGGGTGCTGCTCGGGGTGGCCGGCCCGGAGGCGGACGCCTCGAACGACGCCCCGTACGACGGGTCCCAGGAGTCGACGAAGAACGCCGCGTCGCCCACGCTCACCGGCCGGTCCGTTCGACGCGCGCCGAGCGGGCGTCCTTGCGCACCTCGAAGCGGACCGGGATCCGCTCGGCCAGCGCCGCGACGTGGGTCACTACGCCGACCATCCGGTCGCCCCGGGCGGCCAGGTTCTCCAGCGTGGCGGCCACCGTGTCCAGGGTGGCCGCGTCCAGCGTGCCGAAACCCTCGTCCAGGACGATCGACTCCAGACTCGCCGCCGTCGTCGACATGCCGGCCAACTGCTCGGAGAGCGCCAACGCCAACGCCAACGAGGCCTGGAACGTCTCACCGCCGGAGAGCGTCCGTACGCCCCGGCGCAGTCCGGCGTCGTGGTGGTCGACCACGAAGAACTCGCCCTTGTCGTGCACCAGCTCGTACTGACCCGAGGACAGCTCCCGCAGGATCCCCGACGCGCCGTCGACCAGCAGGTCCAACGCCTCCGCGAGCAGCCACCGTTCGAAGTTGTTGGCCCGCAGGTGCCCCGCGAGGGCCCGCGCCACCTGCGCCTCGCGCTCGTGCCCGGCCCGCTGCTCGCGCAACGTGCCGGCCTGTTCGCGGCGCTCGGCCAGCCGGCGTCGGTCGGCCTCGGCCCGCTCGACGGCCACCGTCGCGGCGTGCACCGGATCGTCGCCGACCGGCACGTCGGCGGCGGCGAAGATGTCGGCGATCCGCCGCTGCACCTCGTCGGCCGCCGCCTCGGCCTCGGCGACGACGGTGACCCGGCCGGCCCGATCGGCACGACGACGCTCCGCCTCGGCCGTCGCCCAGTCGGTCAACGCCGCCCAGGAGGCCGCCACGTCGTCCCGGTCGGCGGCCGGCGGCCCGAACCGGGCCAGCCCGTCCCGGGCGGTGTCGAAGCCCCGCCAGGTCGCCCGCAGCCGCTCCTGCGCCGCGTCCACCCCGGCGCGGGCCTGGCGGGCGCTGTCCCGGCCCGCCCGTACGGCGGTCGCCGCCTCGTCCAGGGCCCGTCGCAGCCGGGCGTGCTCGGCCAGCTCCCGGCGCAGCACCGCCGGCTCGGCCGCGCCCGCGAGCTGCCCGTCCAGTTCGGCCAGCCGGGCGTCCACCTGCTCCTGCCGGGCGCGGGCCTGCACCAGCAGCCGTTCCAGGTCACGCGCGGCGGCGTCCCGCTGCTGCACGGCCGCCTGCGCCGCCTTGGTGGCGGCCCGCGCCGCCTTGCCGGCCGCCGTCGCGGCGGCCACCGCCGAATCCGCCGGGACGGCCGGCACCCGCGCCACCGGCTGCTCGCACACCGGGCAGGACCCGCCCGGGTGCAGGTGCGCCCGCAGGCCGACCGCCAGGTCGGTGGCCTTCGCCTCCTCGTGCGCCCGGAAGGCCGCCTCCAGCTCGGCGTCGGCCCGCTCGGCCTGCGCGCGGGCGGCGGCCAGCGCCGCCACCGCCGTCGTGTGCTCCTCGTCCGCCGTACGCACCGCCGCGCGGACCGTGTCGGCCTCGCCGGTCAGCCGATCCCGATCGTCGTACGCCCGCAGTTGCAGCCGCAGCGCGCTCTCGTCGCCGGCGCCGGCCAACTCACCGCGCAGCTTCTCCTCCCGCTCCTCGGCCAGCGACACCGCCGCGGCAGCCGCGTCGGACTCGGCGCGCGCCGCGGCCACCGCGCGCGCCACCTCGGCCACGCCGCGCGGGGCGCGGACGGCGGACAGCACACTCAGCTCGTCGTCGAGCGCGGTCAGGGCGGCCGCCGCCTCCCGCGCGCGTCCCCGGGCCGCCGCCAGCTCCGGCATGGCCCCGGTGACCGCGCCGGCCAGCTCGACCATCTCCTCGACGAGGGCGTCGGCCTCGGCCACCGCCTCGTCGTCCACCCCGGTCAGGCCGGCGAGCACCTGGTCGACCGCGTCCAGCTTGGCCTCCGCCTGCGCCGCGCGGGCCGTGGCCCTCTTCTGCACGTCCTCGTAGACGCCGAGGCCCAGCAGGTTGACCAGGATCTGCTGGCGGGTGGCCGGCTTGGCGTGCAGGAAGTCGGCGAACTGCCCCTGCGGCAGCACCACACAGCTGGTGAACTGCTCGTACGGCAGCCCGACCGCCTCCAGCACCGCCTGCTCCATCTCGGCGGGCGTACCGGCGACCACCTCACCCAGGTCGTCCGGGCTCAACCCGGTGTCGAGCTTGGTCACGTCGAAGCCGGCCGGCATCACCTGCAACCCGGCGTTCGCGGTCTTCACGTTGCCCCGACCGTCCCGGCGCACCACCCGGGTCGCCACGTACCGGGAGCCACCGGACTCGAAGACCAGCCGCACCCGGGCCTCGGTCGCCGACGGCGCGAGGGCGTTGGTCAATCCCCGCGTGCCGCCCCACCGGGGAACCGTGCCGTAGAGGGCGAAGCAGATGGCGTCCAGCACGGTGGACTTGCCCGAGCCGGTCGGCCCGATCAGCGCGAAGAAGTCGGCGTCGGTGAAGTCGATCGTCGTCTCGTCCCGAAAGACCGTGAACCCGGCCATGTCCAGCCGCATCGGCCGCATCAGTGATCGACCTCCTCGAAGAGCTCGTCGAAGAGTTCCCGGACACCCTCGTCGTCGTGCCCCCGGCTGTCCAGGTAGTCGCCGAACAGCTCGCGGGGGGAACGCCCCGACCGCTGCGCGACCCGCGTGCCGCTGCCCGGCGCCGCCAGCATCTCCGGGTCGATCCGGATCTCCAGCGCCCGGGGGAGCAGCTCCTGCACCTCCTCGCGCAGGCCCGCGCGGGGCTGCTCGCGCACGAACACCCGCAGCCAGGCGTCCGGCACCTCGGTCTCGGCGAGCTGGGCCAGCGTGCCGCGTACCGTCCGCAGCGCGCTCGCCGCGGTCACCGGCACCTCCCGCACCCGGGCGGCCGTGCTGGCGGTCACCTCGACGACCGTCACCGACGGCACGTTCTCCTGTTCGCCGAAGTCGACGGCGAGCGGACTGCCGCTGTACCGCACCGGGCACGGGCCCTCGACACGCTGCGCCCGGTGCAGGTGGCCCAGCGCCACGTAGTGCGCCGTCGCCGGAAAGACCGTCGCCGGCACCGCGTAGCCGAGCACCGTGTGCGCGTCCCGCTCGCCGCCGCCGGCCGCCGCGCCGGTCACCGTCAGGTGCGCGGTGACCAGGTGCACCCGGTCGGGCTCCGCGAAACCCTCGGTGAGCCGGCCCAGCACCCGACCCAGGTGGTCGGCGTACGTCTGGTTGGCCTCGGCGGCGGTCAGCTCGTACATCTCCAGCGCGCGGATGGCGTACCGCTGGGACAGGAACGGCAGCGCGGCGAGCTGCCACCGTTCCCCGCCGGCCGTGGTGCCGTCGATGACGTGCTCGGCCGGATTCTCGCGTACCCCGCCGCGCAGCGTGATGCCCGCGGCCTCGGCCCACGGGCGCAGCGCGTCCAGCGCGGGCCCGTTGTCGTGGTTGCCGCCGATGGCGACCACGTCCGCGCCGGTGCGACGCAGCGCGGTCAGCGCCCGGGTGACCAGCCGGGTCGCCTCCGAGGTCGGCGCGGCCGTGTCGTAGAGGTCACCGGCGACGATCACCAGATCCGGCTGTTCGGCGCGGGCGATGTCGATCACCCCGGCCAGTACGGCTTTGTGCTCCTCGGCCCGGGACTGCCCCTTGAGCACCTTGCCCACGTGCCAGTCGGAGGTGTGCAGGATCTTCACAGTTGCACCGGCCCTGCCTAGAACGGGATGTCGTCGTCGCTGCCGCCGCCGGAGCCCACCACGGCGAACGGGTCGGCGGACTGGGTGATCGAGCGCAGCGTCTCCGAGGGGGCCCGGCCCGCCTCGGAGACCCGGGTGGCCCACGCCGGGAACGGGAACTCCAGGCAGAGCGGCACCGGGATGTCCGGCTGGTTGACGAACATGGTGCCCGGCTTGGCGAGCAGCGCCCGCTGTCGCTGGGCCGGCGGCAGGAAGCCGTACTCGGGGCGGGACGCCTCGGCCGGGTCGAGCCGGCCGACCACCCGGATCGCCGAGTTGGTGACGATGCGGCGCTCCACCTCGCTCGCCGTCTGCTGCGCGCCGATCAGGATGACCCCGAGCGAGCGGCCGCGCTCGGCGATGTCGAGCAGCACCTCCTTGATGGGGGAGGAGCCCTCCCGGGGGGCGTACTTGTTGAGCTCGTCGAGGACGACGAACAGCAGCGGCTTGGCCGTGCCCGACTTCTCCTTGCGCTCGAACTCGCTCTTGAGCGTCACACCCACCACGAACCGCTGCGCCCGGTCGGGGAGGTTGTGCAGGTCGACGACGGTCACCTGCGCCGACTCGCTGGTGTTGATCGAGTGCGGGCGACGGACGGCGAGGTCGCCACGGATCAGCCGGGCCAGGTCCTTCTTGCTGCCGATCAGCCGGCGGGCGAACGCGTTGA
Organism: Micromonospora sp. NPDC005979; assembly: GCF_040614415.1. Lineage (NCBI taxonomy): Bacteria > Bacillati > Actinomycetota > Actinomycetes > Micromonosporales > Micromonosporaceae > Micromonospora > Micromonospora sp. NPDC005979. Next base: position 45,810 of record NZ_JBEXUR010000013.1, read on the forward strand.
CGGTGCCCAGTCCGACCGCGCTGCCCGCCCAGTCGGAGCGGGTCTCGTCGTCGTTGAGCGCATCGACGATGTGGTCCACCAGGTCGCCGTAGGACCCGAGCCGCACCCCGTCGATGCTCACGCCCCCGTCGGCGGGCTGGGCGTACCGGGCCAGGTGCGCGGCCACCGAGTGGACCACCATCGTGTACTGCTGGCGCTCGTCGTCGGCGTCGGCGAAGACGTACGGCAGCAGGCGGTCGGAGCAGAACTCGCTCAACGTCCAGTAGAAGGCGTCCACGCCGGTCAGCCGGCTGCTCACGTCCGGCGTGCCGGCCGCGTCACCGACCCGGGGCGGGGCGTACACCCGCACGTCGGGGAAGGCGCCGGCGCTCAGGCCGAGCTTCGCGTACGAGGCCCGGGTCGGCTCGTCGAGGCGCGTGTTGGGGTGGTCGAGGAACAGCAGGTCCTCGCCCTTGACGTTGAAGATGAGCGCCTTGCCGTTGACCGCGTCGCCGCCCAGGACGCCGGAGCGGAACACCGAGTAGAGCAGGAAGGTGGCGAAGCTCGTCTTGGTGGCGACCCCGGAGATGCCGGAGATCGAGACGTGCGCGCCCCGGCTGCCGTCGAGGAAGTCGGCGTTCAGGTAGACCGGCACCCCGTCGCGGCCCATCCCCATCGGGATGCGTCGCTCCATCCGGTCGAAGTGCAGCGCGCGGGCCCGCGCGTCGCCCTCGGCGCGGTGCACCACGGCCCCCGGGGTCGGCGGCACGTACAGCTCCGGGTCGACCCGCGTGGTGGTGACCTCGGCCGCCTCCTGCACCTGCGCGGGCAGGGTGCCGTCGGCGATGGCGAAGACGTCCGAGTCGAACTGGGCGCCCTCGTGCCGCGCCCGGACCTGCGTGACCACCCCGGCGATCGTCACCGGCTCCCGATCGGGCAGCTCACGACGGGTGACCACCACGTCGTCGAGCTGTAGGTAGCTGCCGGGGGCCACCGCCGTCCAGAACTGCAACGGCGTGGCGTCGGCGGTGCCCAGCACCCGGCCGACCAGCTCGCCCGGGCTGTCGAGGTCGGCGTCGGTCATCGGGCGACTCGGGTCGGGCGGGCAGCACGGTCGGGAAGCATGAGGTGCATCCTGCCCGAGGAGTACGACAGGTCGCCACGCGACGCGGCGGACGACACCATGCTCGGTCACACCCGCCACGCTGGGTGTGCGACCGGGCGACGGCCCGTCACACGCCATTCAGTGACGAGCCGCTGTCCGGGCGCGGGCGTGCGGCGGCCGTCAGTCGCGGGCGTGGCGGAGGAGCAGCACGCCGTCGTCGGCGGCGAGCACGTGGCGCAGCGGCAGGTGCGTCGGCCCGGTGGCGTCTCCGGCGGTGATCCGCCCCGGTCCCGGCCCGGCGAGCAGCGGCGCGACCGTGAGGCACAGCTCGTCCACCAGGCCGGCCGCGGTGAGCGCGCCGAGCAGGTGCGGGCCGCCCTCGCAGAGCAGCTGTGTCAGCCCGCGTCCGTGCAGCTCGGCCAGGGCGGCGGCGAGGTCGACCCGGCCGGTGCCGCAGCGCAGCACGTCGGCGACGTCGGTGAGGCCGGGTGGTGGCTCGGCGTCGGAGTGGGTGAGCACGATCGGCCGGACCGGCGCGTCGGCGAACGCGGCCTGCGCCGGGTCCAGGTCGAGGGCGCCGGAGACGACCACCAACGTCGGGTACGCGGCCAGCCCGTTCGCCCCGCGCCAGGCGCGGCGGCCCTCGTCCAGGCGGACGGCCCGGTACCCCTCGTGCCGCAGGGTGCCGGCGGCCACCACGAGAGCGTCGCAGACCATCCGCAGCAGGCCGAACACCCGCTTGTCCGGCTCGCCCGACAGCCCGGCGGAGTAGCCGTCGACGGTGACCGCGCCGTCCAGGCTGGAGACGAAGTTGACCCGCAGTCGGGGCTGGTCGGCGCGGCCGTAGAGGGCGGTCAACGCCGCGTCGTCGAGCGGCTCGACGGACGGCTCGGGCCAGAGCCGCCGGATCGGAATTCCGACCGTCATTCGCCGGCCGGACCGGTGACCGGAGGGGTCGGTTCAGCGGTACGGTGCTGGCAGTCGCACCAGTTCCGGCCCGGGCAGTCGTCGTGCCGCCGGGCCCGGCACGCTCGGCAGATCATGCTCGCAGCCTAAGCCGCTCAAGGACAGGACAGCATGCCGCGTCAGATCTTCCAGCTGAAGATGTCCCTCGCCGGCGTGCGCCCGGTCATCTGGCGTCGGGTGCTCGTCCCGGCCGGCTACACGCTGGACCGACTGCACCGGGTCACGCAGCACGCGATGGGCTGGCGGGACTGCCACCTGCACTCGTTCGAGGTCGACGCGGTGACCTACGGCGAGCCCGACCCGGACGAGGGCCTGGCGCTGCACGACGAGCTGGACGTCCGGCTGGACGCGGTGCTCGGCAAGGGCAGCAGGTTCTCCTACACGTACGACTTCGGCGACTGGTGGGAGCACGACCTGGTCGTCGAGGACGCGTTCACCGCCGACCAGGACGAGCGGTACCCGCTCTGCCTCGACGGGGAGCATGCCTGCCCGCCGGAGGGCATCGGCGGTCCACTGGTCTACCAGACGCTGCTGGCGGCCCTGGCCGATCCGGCCCATCCGGAGCGGGCTCTGCTGACGGGCTGGGTCACCGGCGGCTTCGACCCGACGTTCTTCGATCCCGCCGTCGCCAGCACGCTGCTGCGTCGCTTCTGCTGATCTGGCTGGTCAGGCTCGTGAAAGTCCCTCGTGCGTCGCTCTGAAACAGGGCGGTAACGATCTGGGAACGCTCCCAATGGTCTATTGACACCCTGGTAGCGCCCCGGCAATCTCATGGGAGCGCTCCCGGGGGAGTGGCGGAAGTCTCCTTCACAGCTCTCCCCAGACGTCCACGGCCACCGGCTGAGCGGCGCGGGGCGCTACAGCACCCCCCACCACGTACGACACACCAAAGCCTCACCACTTGAGAGGGGTCAGGATGAGCGTCACCTCACGTCGCCGCTTTGCGGCGATCGCGCTCGCGTCCGTCGCCGTGCTCGCCGCGGCAACCGCCTGCGGCGACGGCGACTCGTCGTCCGATTCGGACGGCGGCAAGGTCACTCTGGTCGTCGACGTCTTCGGCGACCAGGGCTTCGGCTACGAGGATCTCTACAAGCAGTACCAGACGGAGCACCCGAACGTCACGATCCAGGAGCGCGGCAAGGGCCTCGGCCTCGGTGACTACAACACCCGGCTGACGCAGCAGATCACCGCCGGTGCCGGTGCCGGTGACGTCGTCGCCCTCGAAGAGGGCACGATCGTGCAGTTCTTCGCGCAGGCCGACAAGTTCGTGAACCTGGCCGACCACGGCGCCAACGACCTCAAGGGCAACTTCCTGCCGTGGAAGTGGGAGGGTGGCCTCACGCCGGACGGCAAGGTGCTCGGTCTCGGCACCGACGTCGGCGGCATGGCCGTCTGCTACCGCAGCGACCTCTTCAAGGCCGCCGGCCTGCCGACCGACCGCGAGCAGGTCGGCGCCCTCTGGCCGACGTGGGACGCGTTCATCGAGCAGGGTCAGAAGTTCAGCGCCGCCGACAAGAAGCACAAGTTCGTCGACTCGGCGACCAACTTCTACAACATCGTGCTGATGCAGACGGCGGGCGCGGGCAACGGCTACACCTACTTCGACAAGAGCAACAAGCTCGTCGTCGGCGAGAACCCGGACGTGCAGACCGCGTTCCAGCAGACCACCAAGATGATCAGCGCGGGTCTGTCGAACAACCTGCGGAGCTTCTCCAACGAGTGGAACGCCGGCTTCAAGAACGGCAGCTTCGCCACCATCGGCTGCCCGGCCTGGATGACGGGTGTCATCAAGGGTCAGGCCGGTGACGCGGCGGCCGGCAAGTGGGACGTCGCCAAGGCGCCGGGCAACGGCGGCAACTGGGGTGGTTCCTGGCTGGCCGTGCCGAAGTCCAGCAAGCACCAGAAGGAAGCCGCTGAGCTGGCCAAGTTCCTGACCAGCGCCAAGAGCCAGACCGAGGCGTTCAAGAAGGTCGGCAACCTGCCCTCGTCGCCGCAGGCCCTCGAGGACCCGGCCGTGCTCGCCGCCACCAACGAGTACTTCAGCGGCGCGCCGATCGGCAAGATCTTCGCCGCTGGCGCCAAGGAGCTGAAGCCGGTCTACCTCGGCCCGAAGAACCAGGCGGTCCGGGACGCGGTCGAGAACGCGCTGCGCAGCATCGAGCAGGGTAAGGCCGCCGACGCCGCTTGGCAGGACGCGGTGAAGAACGGCCAGGCAGCAGGCAAGTAACGGCTGCGACGCGCTCACGGGTGGTGCCGCTCCGGCACCACCCGTGAACCCGCGTCAACACGCCCTGCCGCGGCGCCCCACGAGGCGTCGCCGAGTGTGAAGGACCGCTCATGAGCTCCCTGAAGACCCCCGCGCCACCGGGCGCGTCGGCCCGCGGGCCGCGCCCGGCGCCACGGCACTCAACGGCGCGCCGCCGGCAGCTGAACCGGCTGGACCTGCGCTTCACCCCGTACGTCTTCGTCCTGCCGTTCTTCGTGCTCTTCGCGATCTTCGGCGTCTACCCGATCGTCTACACGTTCTGGATCGCGATGACCGACCGGTCACCGATGAACGCGACGATCAGCTTCGTCGGCCTGGACAACTTCGTCGAGCTGTTCACGAACGACCCGCAGTTCTGGAACGCGGTGGTGAACACCTTCGGGATGTTCGCGCTCTCCACCATCCCGCAGCTGCTCATCGCGCTGATGCTGGCCAACGCGTTGAACCGCCGCATCCGCGGCCAGATGTTCTTCCGGCTGGCCATCGCGATGCCGATCATCACCTCGACCGCCGTGGTGGCGCTCATCTTCTCGATGATCTACGCCCGGGACTTCGGCCTGATGAACTGGCTGCTCGACCTGGTCGGTCTCGGCCCCATCGACTGGCGGGCCAACCGCTTCGCCTCCTGGGTCGCCATCGCCACGATGGTCGACTGGCGGTGGGTGGGCTACAACGCCCTCATCTACCTCGCCGCGATGCAGTCGATCAGCAAGGACGTGTACGAGGCGGCCGCCCTCGACGGCGCCTCGCAACGCCGCCAGTTCTGGTCGATCACCATCCCGCAGCTGCGCCCCACCATCATCTTCACGCTGATCATCTCGACCATCGGCGGTCTGCAGCTCTTCACCGAGCCGCTGATGTTCACCAGCGGCTCGGGCGCGCTCTCCGGCGGCACGGAGGGGCAGTTCCAGACGATCACGATGTACCTGCTGGACGTCATGAACCAGCGGTTCCGGTGGGGGTACGCGGGCGCCGTCGCCCTGGTGCTGTTCCTGCTGATCGCGTCCGTCTCGTTCATCAACTACCTGCTGGCCCGCCGCATCAGCTCCGACAAGTGAGGGTGGCCCACCCATGACCAGTACCACTCTGCGACCGCCGTCGGTCCGGCCACCGGCCGAACGCAACGGCATCCGCCACAGCGCGGAGAAGCTCTGGACGGCCAGCCCGCTCACCTGGTTCGGGCTCGTCCTCGGCGTCATCCTGTCGCTCTTCCCGTTCTACTGGATGATCGTCATCGCCTCGCGGACCAGTGACGCCGCGAACTCCTGGCCCCCGCCGTTCCTGCCGGGCGGCAAGCTGGGCGAGAACATCCAGCGGGTGCTCGACAACGGCGACGCGAACATCGTCAAGGGCCTGATGAACTCGTTCCTGGTGTCGGGCACGATCACGGTGGCGACCGTGTTCTTCGGCTCGCTCGCCGGATTCGCGTTCGCGAAACTGCGTTTCCGGGGCAAGAACGCGCTGCTGCTCATCATCCTGGCCTCGATGATGATTCCCATCCAGCTCGGTGTGCTCCCGCTGTACATCCTCATGGCCAAGCTGGAATGGCTGAACACGATGCCGTCGGTGACGGTGCCGTTCCTGATCGGCGGCTTCGGCATCTTCATGATGCGCCAGTACGCCGAGCAGGCCGTGCCCAACGAGCTGATCGAGGCGGCCCGCGTCGACGGCTGCTCCACCTGGCGCGTCTACTGGCACGTGGTGGTGCCGGCGCTGCGACCGGCGGCGGCCGTGCTCGGCCTGCTCACCTTCATGGAGCAGTGGAACCAGTTCTTCTGGCCCTTCGTGGTGCTCGCCGACCCGGCCAACCCGACCGTGCAGATCTCCCTGCGCAGTCTGAACACCGCGTACTTCGCGGACAATTCTCAGATTTTCGCGGGTACGCTCATCGCTACCCTTCCGCTGTTCATCGTCTTCGTTCTGTTCGGCCGCCAGATCATTGGCGGGATCATGGAAGGTGCCGTCAAGTCGTGAGCAACCCCGCCAGCCCATCCGCCGTCGACCTCGACGAGCGTTCCGGGCTGACCTTTCCACCCGGCTTCCTGTGGGGAGCCGCGACCGCGGCATACCAGATCGAGGGGGCGGCGGCCGAGGACGGCCGCACCCCGTCGATCTGGGACACCTTCAGCCACACCGAGGGCCGGGTGGTCAACGGGCACACCGGCGACGTGGCCTGCGACCACTACCACCGGCTCGGCGACGACGTCGCCCTGATGGCCGAGCTGGGCCTCAAGTCGTACCGTTTCTCGGTCTCCTGGCCCCGGGTGCAGCCCGGTGGCACGGGCGCGGCCAACCCGAAGGGCCTGGACTTCTACCGGCGGCTCGTGGACGAGCTGCTGGCCCACGACATCGAGCCGTGGCTCACCCTCTACCACTGGGACCTTCCCCAGGAGCTGGAGGACGCCGGTGGCTGGCCGTCGCGGGACACCGCCGCCCGCTTCGCCGACTACACGACGCTCGTCGCCGACGCGCTCGGCGACCGGGTGCGCTACTGGACCACCCTGAACGAGCCGTGGTGCTCGGCGTTCCTCGGGTACGGCTCCGGCGTACACGCCCCCGGCCGGTCCAACGGCGCGGACTCGGTGCGCGCCGGCCACCACCTGATGCTCGGGCACGGCCTGGCGGTGCAGGCCCTGCGGGCCGCCCGGCCCACGGCCGAGGTGGGCGTGACCGTCAACCTGTACCCGGTCGACGCGGCCACCGACGCTCCCGCCGACGTGGACGCCGCCCGCCGGATCGACGGGCTGGCCAACCGCTTCTTCCTCGACCCGCTGCTGCGCGGGTCGTACCCGGAGGATCTGGTGGCCGACCTGCGCGAGGTCACCGACTTCGACCATGTCCACGACGGTGACCTGGCGACCATCTCCACGCCGCTGGACCTGGTCGGGATCAACTACTACAGCCGACACGTGGTCGCCGCGCCGATCGAGGGCGCCGAGCCCGAGCCGTACTGGCGGGCACCCTCCTGCTGGCCGGGCAGCGAGGACGTCCGGTTCGTCACCCGCGGTGTCCCGGTGACCGACATGGACTGGGAGATCGACGCCCCGGGGCTGGTGGAGACGCTGCGCCGGGTGCACGAGGAGTACACCGACCTGCCGCTGTACGTCACCGAGAACGGCTCCGCGTTCGTCGACACCGTCGTCGACGGGCAGGTCGACGACGTCGACCGGCTGGCCTACTTCGACGCCCACCTGCGGGCCTGCCACGAAGCGATCAACGCCGGCGTGCCCCTGCGGGGATACTTCGCCTGGTCATTGATGGATAATTTCGAGTGGGCCTGGGGTTACACCAAGCGCTTCGGCATGATCCACGTCGACTACGACAGCCAGCTTCGCATCCCCAAGTCCAGCGCCAGGTGGTACGCCTCGGTGATCCGACGCAACGGTCTGGCCGCACAATAGGCTCGGGCCAGCCATCAGGGCGGTCCCGGCGTCCACTCTCGCGTGGCGCCGGGTCCGCCCGCCGTCGGAGGAGCAGACGATGACAACGCAGCGCACCCGCTCGCTCGGGCGCCCGACCCTCGACGCGGTCGCGGCGCGCGCCGGCGTGGGTCGGGGCACGGTCTCGCGCGTGGTCAACGGCTCGCCCCAGGTCAGCCCGGAGGCCCGGGCCGCGGTCCAACAGGCCATCGCCGAGCTGGGGTACGTGCCGAACCGCGCCGCCCGCGCGCTGGTCACCCAGCGGACCGACTCCGTCGCCCTGGTGGTGTCCGAATCCGGGGAGCGGGTCTTCACCGAGCCGTTCTTCGCCGCGATCGTGCGGGGGATCAGCTCCGGCCTGCTGGAGACGCCCATGCAGCTCTGGCTGGCGATGGCCCAGTCGCCGGTCGAGCGGGAGCGCGTCGAGCACCACCTCACCAACCAGCACGTCGACGGCGTACTGCTGCTGTCGTTGCACGACTCCGATCCGCTGCCCACCCTGCTGGAGGAGCGCGGCCTGCCCGCGGTGCTCGGTGGCCGACCGGCCCGGATGCTGCAACCCGGGGCCCAGCCGGCGTGGTTCGTCGACGTGGACAACGTTGGCGGCGCACGGCAGGCGGTTGAGTACCTGACCAGCCAGGGGCGGCGGCGCGTCGCCACCATCGCCGGCCCGCAGGACATGGGCGCCGGCCTGGCCCGACTGGCCGGCTACACCGAGGCCGTCAAGGCCACCGGCGTCGGCGTCAACCCCGACCTGATCGCGTACGGCGACTTCAGCGAGAGCAGTGGGGCGACCGCCATGCGCCGGCTGCTGGACGCCTGCCCGGACCTGGACGCCGTCTTCGTCGCGTCCGACCTGATGGCGTTCGGCGCGTTGCGGACCCTGCGCGACGCCGGCCGGCGTGTCCCGGAGGATGTCGCCGTGATCGGCTTCGACGACGCGCCGGTCGCCCGCCAGGCGGACCCACCGTTGACGAGCGTCTTCCAGCCGGTCGAGGAGATGGGTCGGCAGATGGCCCGGCTGCTGGTCGCCCGCATCCGCGGCGACGACCTACCCGCCCCGCACATCCTCCTGGACACCCAGTTGGTCCACCGAGCCAGCGCCTGACCCCCCAGGGTCCCGCGGAACCCCCGCCCCATCTCCCGCCGATCTTGCACTTGCTGTGGCGACATACGGGATGTTCCGCGCGAACCGTCGACAGAAAATGCAAGATCGCGTGCTGCGGGGGCGGGCGCGGGGCGCGGGGGCGCCGGGGGCGGGGGTTAGGGGAGCCAGCGGCGGAGCTCGCGTTTGGCCAGGGAGTTGCGGTGGACCTCGTCGGGGCCGTCGGCGAGGCGCAGGGTGCGGGTCTGTGCCCAGAGGGCGGCCAGGGGGGTGTCCTGGCTGACGCCCGCGCCGCCGTACCCCTGGATGGCCTTGTCGATCACCCACTCCGCCATGGCCGGCGTGGCGATCTTGATGGCCTGGATCTCGGTGTGCGCGCCCTTGTTGCCGACGGTGTCCATCAGCCAGGCCGTCTTGAGCACCAGGAGGCGGGCCTGTTCGATGCGGACCCGCGATTCGGCGATCCACTCCCGCACGACGCCCTGCTCGGCGAGGGGGCGGCCGAACGCGATCCGCTCGTTGGCCCGGCGACACAGCAACTCCAGTGCCCGTTCGGCCATGCCGATCAATCGCATGCAGTGGTGGATACGGCCCGGGCCGAGTCGTGCCTGGGCGATGGCGAAGCCGGTGCCCTCCGCGCCGATCAGATTGGCCGCCGGCACCCGTACGTCGGTGAAGTCGATCTCGGCGTGCCCGCCGTGTGTGCCGTCGGAGTAGCCGAAGACGTGCATGCCCCGGCGGACGGTCACGCCCGGCGTGTCCCGGGGGACGAGCACCATGCTCTGCTGGCGGTGCCGGTCGGCGTCCGGGTCGGTCTTGCCCATCACGATGAGGATCTCGCAGCGCGGGTCCATGGCGCCGGACGACCACCACTTGCGGCCGTTGACGACGTACTCGTCGCCGTCGCGGGTGATCCGGGTGGCGATGTTGGTCGCGTCGGACGAGGCGACCTCCGGCTCGGTCATGCAGAAGGCCGAGCGGATCTCGCCCTCCAGCAGCGGGACGAGCCAGCGCTCGCGCTGGGCGTCCGAGCCGAACTCGGCCAGCAGCTCCATGTTGCCCGTGTCCGGCGCCGCGCAGTTGACGGCCTCGGGCGCCAGGTGCGGGCTGCGCCCGGTCAGCTCGGCGAGCGGCGCGTACTGGAGGTTGGTCAGGCCGGCGCCGTAGCGCGGGTCCGGCAGGAACAGGTTCCACAGGCCGCGCTTGCGGGCCTCGGCCTTCAGCTCGGCCAGCACCGGGGTACGCGACCACTGGTCGCCGGTGGCCGCCTGCTCGGCGTGCACCGGCTCGGCCGGGTAGACGTGCTCGGTCAGGAACCGGGTCAGCTCGTCGCGCAGCTCCTCGGTCCGGGCGTCGTACGCGAAGTCCATCACCGCTCCCTGGCGGCGGTCAGCCCGTGCGCGACCAGCGGTGCCACCATGTCGCCGATCCGGTCGAAGCCCTCGCCGAGCGTCTGCCCGAGCGTGTGGCGGTAGTGGATGCCCTCGCAGATGACGGCGAGCTTGAAGCAGCCCAGCGCCACGTGCCAGTGCAGCGGCCCGACGTCGACGTCGCTGCGCCCGGCGTACCTGTCGATCAGTTCGGCGCCGGTGGGGAAGCCGGCGCGCGGGCCGAGGCCGTCGGCGACGGGGTTGCCGGCGGCGGTGTCGCTGTCGCCCAGCACGTCCCAGTACGTCAGCAGCAGCCCCAGGTCGGCGAGGGGATCGCCGAGGGTGGCCATCTCCCAGTCGAGGACGGCGTGTACGGAGACCGGGTCGGCCGAGGCGAGGAGGTTGTCCAGCCGGTAGTCGCCGTGCACGATGCGGCCGGCGTTCGCGCCCTCGGGGGCGGTCGCGGCGAGCCGGTCGCGAAGTTCGTCGATGCCGGGCAGATCGCGGCTGCGCGAGCGGTCGAGCTGGCCGGCCCAGCGGCGGACCTGCCGGGCTAGGTAGCCCTCGGGGCGGCCGAAGTCGGCGAGCCCGACGGCGGCCGGCTCGACGGTGTGCAGCGCGGCGAGGGTGTCCATCATCGCCAGGGCGAGGGCCCGGCGTCGTTCGTCGCCCAGCGGGTCCGTCTGGGCGCGGGTGCGGAACACCTCGCCGGGCATGCGTTCCATCAGGTAGAACGGTGCGCCGAGAACCTCGGTGTCGGTGCAGAGCAGCAGCGCGCCGGGGACCGGCACCTCGGTGGGCGCGAGCGCGGAGATGACCCGGAACTCGCGGGACATGTCGTGCGCGGTGGCCAGCACGTGCCCCAGCGGTGGGCGGCGCAGCACGACCTCCCGCTCGCCGAGGCGCAGCAGGTAGGTCAGGTTGGACTTGCCACCCGCGATCAACTGGGCCCGCATCGGCCCCCCGGCCAGCTCGGGCCGGCGCGTCGCCAGATAGCTCGCGAGCCGATCGAGGTCGATCCCGGCGGGGGCGGCCGGAACAGCGCCCGGCCGGAGCGCGCTGGCGGCCGGATCACTCATCCGACTAGTTGATGGCAGCCCGTTCACGTTGTCAAGGTCAGGTAGGGGTCGTCCTCGGCGCTTCGGCCAGGTGAGGTGGCGTCGCCGCCGGTCGAGCCACTCGATCGGAGGACGCGGACGCGCTTGTCTGTGTGGGCGCCACGTTCTTCGACTGGGATGGCCTGTTCACCGCCGACATCAAGGTCGACCGGGTCATCAGCCTGCACCGCGACGCCGCCGTCGTCGGCGGCGCCCGATTCGCCCCGGTCGCCCTGCCGGCGGCGCTGCGCTGCCTGCACGAGATCGCCCCGAACCGTACGCGGAGTGGTCGCGCGCGCCGCTGCTGGCGGCCGACCCGCCCGCACTCGACCCGTCGGGCAACGAGCCGATCCGGCAGGGAGGCTCTGGCCGGCGATCCAGCGGATGCTGCGCGAGGGGGACATCTTCGTCCCGGAGACCGGCACCCCGTCCTTCGGCGCGGCGACGATGTGCCTGCCCGCCGACGTCACCGTCGTGTGGCCGCCCATCTGGGGCTCGATCGGCTACGCCACCCCGGCCGCCTTCGGAGCCGCGGTGGCGGCACCGGACCGACGGACGGTGCTGGTCACCGGCGACGGATCACTGCAGCTGACCGTGCAGGAGATCAGCCGGATGCTCGCCACGAACCAACGCCCGATCATCGTGGTCAACAACGGCGGCTACACCGTCGAGCGGGCGGTCGACGGGCGGCACCAGCCGTACAACGACATCGACAACTGGCGGTACACGGATCTGCCGGCGGTGTTCGGACGGGACCGGGGCTTCACCGCGCACGTCGCCCGTACCGAAGGCGAGCTGGCCGCCATCCTGGCCGGCATCGACGGCCCACCGGCCCAGTTGACCCTCATCGAGGTGGAGACCGACCCACTGGACCTGCCCACCGGTATGCCCCCAGTGGGGTCGGGAGACGTCCGCCGCCGACTACCACGCACAGCTCGCCTTCACGCCGGTCCTGCCCCTGGGCGGGCTACCCTGAGCGTCAGCGTCCGGTTTCGCCCCGTAACCAGCCGCCGGAATTTCCGCTCGGGATATGCCTCTGCAACAGGGACGAAATGGTCACCCGGCAGGCTGTGAGCAGCCCGCCGGCCGTCGCCGGCCCGCCGAGCGGAGGGACAGACATGTTGCTGCGAGTTCGGGTCACCCTGCCGGACCGTCCGGGCACCCTCGGTCAGGTCGCCCGCACGCTGGGTGTCTCCGGCGCGGACATCGTGCAGGTGGTGGTCCTCGAGCGTCTCGGCGGGCGCGCGGTGGACGACTTCACGGTGGTGTGGCCCGGCGCGGCACGGGTCGAGCGTCTGCTGGCCGGTCTCGCGGCGATCCCGGGCGTACGGGTGGACGGTGTGTGGCGGGCGATCGGCGCGCCCACCACCACCGGCCAGGACGCGGAGCTGCTGGCCCAGGTCGCGGCGAACCCGGCTGACGGACTGGCGACCCTGGTGGACGCCGTACCGGGCCTGCTGGCGGCCGACTGGGCCGTGGCGGCCGTGGTCCCGGCGGACTGGGCGTCCCGTACGGGGGGTGGCGGAGCCACCGTCGGTCACGCGAGCTGGCGCGCTCCCGTACCGCCGCGGTTGCCGGAGGTGACTCCGCTGCGCGGGCGGTCGATGACCGCGCCCGACGGCACCCACTACGCGATCGCCCCGTTCGGGCGGGCCGGTCTGGTGCTGGTCGTGGCCCGTGAGCACAACGAGACCCTCTGCGCCGCGGGTTTCCACAGCACGGAGGTCGACCGGCTCACCCAACTCGTCCGGGCCAGCGCGGTCATCCTGGGCGACCGTCTGGACCTGGTCGGTGCGCCCCCGGTGGTCGCCGGTCCCTGACCAACGCGAGGAGTTCCCGGGTCGACACCGGCGAGCAACCGGGCGGCAACAGCCGCGGACGAGGCTCTGGGTGGGGAAGGGAGCCAACCATGACGTTGTGGCGGATCCGAGCGACTGTGGACGACCGGCCCGGCTATCTGTCGGTCCTCACGGCGAGCCTCGCGCTACGGGGGGTCAACATCCTCACGGTGCAGGTGCAGCCCACCGAGCATGGCGCGGTGGACGACTTTCTGGTGGACGCGCCGGACACGCTCGACGAGGCCGAGCTGATCGCCGCCGTCGAACGGGGGCGCGGGCGGGACTGCTGGGTGGCGCGCAGTGAGGCGCGCGGCCTGGTCGACCAACCGACCCGGGTGCTCGGCCTGGCCAACCGGCTGGTGCGCGACCCCGACGCGACGGGTGAGGCGTTGCGAACGCTGCTCGGCGCCGACGCGGTGAGCTGGCGTCCGGCGACGACCGGTGCGGACCGGGGCAGCACCGGCACGAGCATGGTGCTGGCTGACCCGGCGGGCGGTACGTTCGCGCTGAGCCGGACGGCGCCCGCCTTCACTCCGGCGGAGTACGCCCGGGCACAGGCTCTGGTCGAGCTGGCCGCCACCGTGACCCGTCGGGCCGCCGAGCAGGTGACCCTGGTGCTGCCGGGCAGCGTCGAGGTGGCGGTGCGGCCGGCGTGCGCGGACGACCTGGCGGCTGTGGTGGAGCTGCACGAGGCGTGCTCGCCGCGCAGTCGGGAACGGCGCTACCTGAGTGGGGCGGCGCTGCCGCGGCCGGCCCGGCTGCGTCGACTGTTGGAGCCGACTCGGGGGCTCACCCTGGTCGCGACGACCACCGACGCCGACGGCGCGGTGGTCGCCATGGCGAACCTGCTCGGCGAGGGCGACGAGGCCGAGGTGGCGCTTCTGGTACGCGACGACTGGCAGCGGCGCGGGCTGGGCTCGGCCCTGCTGCGTCGGCTGGTGTCGCACGCCGACCGGGCCGCTTACGCGGCGCTGGTGCTGCACGTTCGGGCGGACAACGCGCCCATGCTGCGGACGCTGCATCGGCTGGACCGGCCCAGCTCGGTGCAGCGGGACGGCGGTCTGCTCACGCTGACCGTACCGCTCGGGGTTCCGGTGCCGTCCGAAACGTCCACGACCGGTCACCCCGGGATGTCCGGGACCGGCCGACGGCATCGGTAGATCGGGCTGAGCTGGGACGACGTCTCGGACGGACCTGGCGGCCGGGTCGACTTTCCGCGCGGTGACACGCGTGTCGCCGTAACGTCGGCGAGCGCGATGGCGCTGTGGCGCGGCATGGGCTTCCCATTCGACGTGGCGCAGATTACATTGTCGAATATCCATGGGAGCGCTTCCACGCCCGTGGCCACACCGCCACCCCCGCTGTCGCCGGTGGCCGTGCCGCCCCACGCCGTCCCGCGTTGGTGCGACCGCCGGCGGCGCCTGGCTAACAGGAGCCCTTCATGCGCCACCTGACCCGGCCGTCCACCGGCCACCCCGGCCGGTCGCCCGTCGACCAACCGTGGCCCCGGCGGCTGCTGGCCTCCGGCGTCGCCCTGCTCACCGGCGCGGCCCTCGCGGTCGCCGCGCCGACGCCCGCGCCCGCTTCGGCCGCGGCCTCCTTCAACTACGCCGAGGCGTTGCAGAAGTCGCTGCTGTTCTACGAGGCGCAGCAGTCCGGCCAGCTGCCCGACTGGAACCGCGTCTCCTGGCGCGGCGACAGCGCCCTCACCGACGGCGCCGGTACGGGAGTCGATCTCACCGGCGGCTGGTACGACGCCGGCGACCACGTCAAGTTCGGCTTCCCGATGGCGTTCAGCGCCACCATGCTCGCCTGGGGCGCGGTGGAGTACCGCAGCGGCTACGCCTCCTCCGGGCAGTTGCCGCACCTGCTGAACAACCTGCGCTTCGTCAACGACTACTTCATCAAGGCGCACCCGTCGGCGAACGTCCTCTACGGACAGGTCGGCAAGGGCGACGACGACCACAAGTGGTGGGGCCCGGCCGAGGTGATGCCGATGGCGCGGCCCGCGTACAAGATCGATGCGAGCTGTGGTGGCGCGGACCTGGCGGGGGAGACGGCCGCCGCGATGGCCGCCTCCTCGATGGTGTTCCGGCCCACCGACGCGACCTACGCGGACAAGCTGCTCACCCACGCCCGGCAGCTCTACACGTTCGCCGACACCGTGCGGAAGGCCTACAGCGAGTGCATCACCGACGCGGCCTCGTTCTACAAGTCGTGGAGCGGCTACCAGGACGAGCTGGTGTGGGCGGCCATCTGGCTCTACCGGGCCACCGGCGACGCCAGCTACCTGAGCAAGGCTGAGAGCGAGTACGACAAGCTCGGCACCGAGCCGCAGTCCACGACCCGCTCCTACAAGTGGACGATCGCCTGGGACAACAAGCAGTTCGGCGCGTACGTGCTGCTGGCGAACCTGACCGGCAAGCAGAAGTACGTCGACGACGCCAACCGCTGGCTGGACTACTGGACCGTCGGGGTGAACGGGCAGCGGGTGCCGTACTCGCCCGGTGGGATGGCGGTGCTCGACTCCTGGGGCGCGCTGCGTTACGCGGCCAACACCTCCTTCGCCGCGCTGGTCTACAGCGACAAGACCACCGACACCACCCGCAAGGCGCGGTACCACGACTTCGCCGTCCGGCAGATCAACTACGCGCTCGGCGACAATCCACGCAACTCCAGCTACGTCATCGGGTTCGGCGCCAACGCGCCGAAGAACCCGCACCACCGCACCGCGCACGGGTCCTGGTGGGACAGCCAGACCGTGCCCGTCGAGACCCGGCACACCCTCTACGGCGCGCTGGTCGGCGGCCCGTCCTCGGCCAACGACGCGTACAGCGACAGCCGGTCGGACTACGTGATGAACGAGGTGGCCACCGACTACAACGCCGGCTTCACGTCCGCGTTGGTCCGGCTGACCTCCGAGTACGGCGGCACCCCGCTGGCGAACTTCCCGGTCGCCGAGACGCCGGACATGGACGAGATGACCGTGGAGACCACCGTCATGCAGGCCGAGCCGCGGGCCACCGGGCTCAAGGCGATCGTCTACAACAAGTCGGCGTTCCCGGCCCGCGCGCTGACCAACGGCAAGTTCCGGTACTACTTCCGGCCCGACGGCAGTGGCCCGGTGCAGGTCACCTCCGGCTACACCCAGGGCTGCCCGTCGCCGACCGCCGCCAAGCAGTACAGCGGCGACATCTGGTACGTCGAGGTGGACTGCACCGGCTACACCATCGCCCCGGCCGGACAGTCGGCACACCGGATGGAGGTCCAGTTCAAGATCGGTGTGCCGGAGGGCGGCACCTGGGATCCGACCAACGATCCGTCGTACCAGGCGACCGCCGGGCCGAACCGCAAGGTTCCGCTCTACGCCGGCAGCACCCGCGTCTGGGGTGACGAGCCGGGGCCGGTCGTGCCGGACACCACCGCGCCGAGCGTCCCGGGCAAGCCGGTGGCGTCGAATCTCGGGTCACGCTCGGTGACCCTGAGCTGGTCGGCGTCCACCGACAGCGGCGGTAGCGGGCTGGCCGGCTACGACGTCCGCGAGGTCCAGGTCAACAGCGACACGGTCGTCGTCCGGCCGGTCACGGGCACGACGCTGACCATCTCGACGCTGCTGCCGGCGACGTCGTACGAGTTCACCGTCGTGGCCCGCGACGGCGCGGGCAACACCTCGGCGGCCTCGCCGGTGCTCACCGTGACCACGCCGCCGACCGGCTCCACCGACACGACCGTGCCGAGCACGCCCGGCACGCCGGTCGCCTCGGCGGTCACCGCCACCGGCCTCACCCTGGCCTGGACACCGTCGACCGACAACGTGGGCGTCACCGGCTACCGGGTCTACCGCGAGGCCGGCGCGACCGACGCGCTCATCGGGTCGCCCACCGGCAGCACTCTCGCGGTGACCGGGCTGACCGCCTCCACGGCGTACCAGTTCTACGTGGTGGCCGTCGACGCGGCCGGTAACACCTCCGCGGCGTCCGCGCCGGTCGCGGTGACCACCGCGGCGCCGCCGGTCGGCGGCACCTGCTCGGTCGGGTACGCCACGACGGACTGGAACACCGGCTTCACCGCGACGGTGACGATCACCAACACCGGCACCGCCGCGATCAACGGCTGGACCCTGCGGTTCAGCTTCCCGGGCGGGCAGACCGTCAGCCAGGGCTGGTCGGCGACCGTCAGCCAGGCCGGCGCGGCGGTCACCGCGACGAACCTGTCCTACAACGGCACGATCGCGCCGGGCGCGTCGGTGAGCTTCGGCTTCAACGGCACGCACAGCGGCAGCAACCCGAAGCCGACCGCCTTCACCGTCAACAACACCACCTGCGCCGTCGCCTGAGCCTCGAGGTCCTGGGCAGTTGCCGCGCCACGCGTGCGGTAGCTGTCCAGGGCCCGTACGCGGCATGTCGTACCGGGAATGACGTCACCGACCCCGGTGCCGCGCGTCGGCCCCACACATTTCCGAAACTTTTCCGAAACCTCGGTCGTCCGGGCCGGACGCGTGATATGAACATCGACTGAGATAAATATTCAACCGAAACCGCTGGTCGTCCCCGCCTCGGCGGCCCGGGTGCAGGCCAGTAAGGAGGCAGAGATGACAATGACCCCATCCGATCATCGCGGCCGGACCCGGCGACGGCGGTCGCCCGTCTTCCGGGCGCTGCTCGCCGGCGCGTTCAGCGTCGTGACGGTGGCCGCCGTCGCGGTGATGATGCCCTCGGCGAACGCCGCCGCGAGCACGCTCGGCGCGGCCGCCGCGCAGTCGGGCCGGTACTTCGGCACCGCCATCGCGGCGGGCCGGCTCAGCAACTCGCAGTACAGCACCATCGCGGCCCAAGAGTTCAACATGATCACGGCCGAGAACGAGATGAAGCCGGAGTCGACGCAGCCCCAGCGGGGCCAGTTCAACTTCAACTCCGGTGACCAGATCTACAACTGGGCGACCCAGCGTGGCCTGAAGGTGCGTGGGCACACCCTGGCCTGGCACGCGCAACAGCCGGGGTGGATGCAGAGCCTGAGCGGCAGCAGCCTGCGTCAGGCGATGATCGACCACATCAACGGCGTGATGGGCCACTACCGGGGCAAGCTCGCCGCGTGGGACGTGGTCAACGAGGCGTTCAACGAGGACGGCAGCCGCCGCAGCTCCAACCTCCAGGGCACCGGCAACGACTGGATCGAGGTCGCGTTCCGCACCGCGCGGGCGGCCGACCCGTCGGTCAAGCTCTGCTACAACGACTACAACATCGAGAACTGGTCGTACGGCAAGACGCAGGGCGTCTACCGCATGATCCAGGACTTCAAGTCCCGCGGCGTGCCGATCGACTGCGTCGGGTTGCAGACCCACTTCACCGGTGGCAGCTCGCTGCCGAGCAACTTCCAGACGACGCTGTCCAGCTTCGCCGCGCTCGGCGTGGACGTGGCGCTGACCGAGGTCGACGTCACCAACGCCTCCACCACCCAGTACGCCGGGTTGACCCAGGCGTGCCTGAACGTGCCGCGCTGCATCGGCATCACCGTCTGGGGCGTACGCGACAGCGACTCCTGGCGCTCCAACGAGAGCCCGCTGCTCTTCGACGGCAACGGCAACAAGAAGGCCGCCTACAACTCCGTCCTCAACGCGCTCAACGCGGCCCCGCCGACCTCCAGCCCGACCGCGAGCCCGACGGTGAGCCCGACCGTGAGCCCGACGGTGAGTCCGACCACGACCCCGCCGCCGAGCGGTGGCGCCGGCCGGATCGTCGGAGTGCAGTCGGGCCGGTGCATCGACGTGCCCAACGCCACGCAGACCAACGGCACCCGGGTCCAGCTCTACGACTGCCACAGTCAGTCGAACCAGCAGTGGACGTACACCAGTGGCAAGCAGTTGCGGGTCTACGGCAGCAAGTGCCTGGACGCGAACGGCGCGGCCACCGCCAACGGCACCGCAATCATCATCTGGGACTGCGGCAGCGGGGCCAACCAGCAGTGGAACATCAACTCCAACGGCACCATCACCGGCGTGCAGTCCGGTCGCTGCCTGGACGTCTGGGGCACCGGCAACGGCCAGCAGGTCCAGCTGTACGACTGCCACGGGCAGACCAACCAGCAGTGGCGGACCGACTTCGGTGGCGGCACCACGCCGACCCCCACCACGCCGGCTCCCACCACGCCGCCGCCAACCACCACGCCGCCCCCGAACAGCGGCTGCGCGCTCCCGTCGACCTACCGGTGGTCGTCGACCGGCGCGCTGACGAGCCCGAAGAACGGCTGGCTCTCGCTCAAGGACTTCACCAACGTGGTCTACAACGGCCAGCACCTGGTCTACGGGTCGTACGTCAACAGCAGCGGCCAGTACAGCTCGATGAACTTCGGCACGTTCACCAACTGGTCCGACATGGCCTCGGCCAGCCAGAACGGAATGAGCCAGGGCACCGTGGCGCCCACGCTGCTGTACTTCGCCCCCAAGAACATCTGGGTGCTGGCGTACCAGTGGGGACCGACCTCGTTCAGCTACAAGACGTCGAGCGACCCGACGAACGCCAACGGCTGGTCCTCGGCGCAGACGCTGTCCACCGCCACCCTCTCGGACGCGCCGTACGGGGTGATCGACCAGACCCTCATCGGCGACGACCAGAACATGTACCTCTTCTTCGCCGGGGACAACGGCAAGATCTACCGGTCGAGCATGCCGCTCGGGAACTTCCCGGGCAGCTTCGGCTCGAGCTACACGACGATCATGACCGACTCGACGAACAATCTGTTCGAGGGCGTCGAGGTCTACAAGGTGGCGGGCCAGAACCAGTACCTGATGATCGTCGAGGCGATCGGCAGCCAGGGACGCTACTTCCGGTCGTTCACGGCCACCAGCCTGGGCGGCTCGTGGACCCCGCAGGCCGCCAGCGAGAGCAACCCCTTCGCCGGCAAGGCCAACAGCGGCGCGACGTGGACCAACGACATCAGCCACGGTGACCTGGTCCGCACCAACCCCGACCAGACCAAGACCGTCGACGCCTGCAACCTCCAGTTGCTGTACCAGGGCAAGGACCCCGGTGCGAGCGGCGACTACAACCGGCTGCCGTGGCGGCCGGGGGTACTGACCCTCCAGCGCTAGGCGTCAGCCAGTCCGAGGAACGCGTGCCCGGCACCCGTGCGGTGCCGGGCACGCCCTTGGGTTCAGTCCGTCAGGTCGTCCGCGAGCAGGTCCATCAGCAGGGCGTCGTGCCAGCGGCCGTCCTCGCCGCGTTCGTAGCGGCGCATGATGCCCACCGGGCGGAAGCCCACCTTCGCGTACGCCCGGATGGCGGCGCTGTTCGCCGCCGCCGGGTCGATGGTGAACCGGTGGTGGCCGTACTCGTCGATCAGGTGCCGGGCCAGGGTGCGGATGGCGTCCCCGCCGAGGCCCTCGCCACGGGACTCCGGATCGAGGAACACGTCCAGGCTGGCGTGTCGGTAGTCCGGGTCGGACTCGGCGTACCACTGGATCGCGCCGATCACCCGGCCGTCGTGCTCGATGGCGTACAGCGTCAGGTCGTCGTCACCGAGGTCGGCGTGGACCGCGCCGGCCAGGTCGTCACCGCCGCGCCACCACCGGCGTACCTCGGGGTGCGCCCGAATGGCCGCGAGGGCCGGCACGTCCGCGACCGTCGCCGGTCGCAGGGTCACCGCCCGCCCGCGCAGCATCCGGCTCAGCCCCGGATCTCGCCGTGCTCGACGCAGACCGCCGACCAGCCGACCGGCAGGACCTGCACCTTCATCCGGCGTCGACAGCGCGAGCAGTAGCGCGGCGGCTCCAACTGCCGGGCCGCCGCGCAGCCCGGGTGGGGGCCGTCGGCCGCCGCCTCGCCGCACCTGTCGCACCAGGGCACGGCCGCCGACGCCGGGCCGCCGCTGCGGGTCGGTTCGGCGTCGGAGGTCGTCGTCATGGTCGTCACAGCGTGGCGGAGAGGGCCTTGACCGGCATCTTCAGCTCGTCCAGCAGGTCGAGGTCGGCGGTCGCCGGCCGGCCCAGCGTGGTGAGGTAGTTGCCGACGATCACCGCGTTGATGCCGCCGAGCAGACCGTCGCGGGTGCCCAGGTCACCGAGGGTGATCTCGCGGCCGCCCGCGTACCGCAGGATGGTGCGCGGCATGGCCAGTCGGAACGCCGCGATCGCCCGCAGCGCGTCCTTGCCCTCGACCACCGGGCGGTCGCCGAGCGGGGTGCCGGGACGCGGGTTGAGGAAGTTCAGCGGCACCTCGTGCGGGTCGAGTTCGGCGAGCTGCGCGGCGAACTCCGCCCGCTGCTCGACGGTCTCGCCCAGGCCGAGGATGCCGCCGCAGCAGACCTCCATGCCGGAGTCGCGGACCATCCGCAGCGTCTCCCAGCGCTCTTCCCACGAGTGGGTGGTGACCACGTTGGGGAAGTACGACCGGCAGGTCTCCAGGTTGTGGTTGTAGCGGTGCACGCCCATGTCGACCAGGTCGTCGACCTGCTCCTGGCTGAGCATGCCCAGCGACGCGGCGACCTGGATGTCGACCTCGGCCTTGATGGCGGCGACACCCTCGCGCATCTGCTTCATGAGCCGCGCGTCCGGGCCGCGCACGGCGGCCACGATGCAGAACTCCGTGGCCCCGGTCTTCGCGGTCTGCTTGGCGGCCTCGACCAGCGACGGGATGTCCAGCCAGACCGAGCGCACCGGGGAGGTGAACAGGCCCGACTGGGAGCAGAAGTGGCAGTCCTCCGGGCAGCCGCCGGTCTTCAGCGAGACGATGCCCTCGACCTCGACCTCGGGGCCGCACCACCGCATCCGCACCTCGTGCGCGAGTTGCAGGGCGGCGGGCAGGTGCTCGTCGGGCAGGTTGAGCACGGCGAGGACGCCGGCCTGGTCGAGGCCGACGCCGTCACCCAGGACCTGGGTGCGGGCCTGGTCGAGGATCTCTGGCATGGCTCGTACCCTACAAGGCCCCGGACCGGCCGGGTACGACCTGCCGCCGGGGTCGACGCGAGCCGGCGGGGCCGGGCCCGATCGCGGGCCGCGCGGGCCGGGCGACGCGCCGCCTGCGTAACAACCATCCGTGTCGGTGCTATTACTTTCCGTGGTGGTCGGTCTCGCTGCGGCTGCGTTCGCCGCCGCCGTGCCTCGCGTACCGAATGGATTCGTCTCGTCGGTGGTCGCGGGTGGTAATTTCGCCCGGCGGACGTCGGCGTGACCGGCGCGGACGGCGGTGAAGGGGTGACGGTGGCGGACTGGCTGGCGGCGCTCGATCGTCGCGCGCAGTTGAGGGCGAAGGCCGGGTTGACCCGGCGGCTGCACCCGCGTCCCGCCGACGACCGGCTGACCGACCTCGCCGGCAACGACTACCTCGGCCTGGCCACCCACCCGCAGGTCACGGCCGCCGCCACGGCGGCACTGTCCGCGTACGGGCTGGGCGCGACCGGCTCACGGCTGGTGCGCGGCTCGACCGACGCGCACCACGCCCTGGAGGACGAGCTGGCGCAGTGGCTGGGCACCGACCGGGCGCTCGTCTTCTCCTCCGGCTACCTGGCGAACCTGGGCGCGTTGCGGGCGCTCGTGCAGCCCCGGACCCTGCTCGTCTCCGACGCGCACAACCACGCGTCGCTGATCGACGGCTGCCGGATCTCGGGCGCCGAGACGGTGGTCAGCGCGCACGCCGACGTGACGGCGGTGGCCGCGGCCCTGGCCGTGGCGCCGGGACGCCCGGCGGTGGTGGTCACCGAGTCGGTCTTCTCGGTCGACGGCGACCTCGCACCGCTGGCCGAGTTGCACGCGGTGGCCCGCCGCTACGGCGCGCTGCTGCTGGTCGACGACGCCCACGCGCTCGGCGTCACCGGTCCGTCCGGAGCGGGAGCGGTGGCCGCCGCCGGGCTGGCCGGCGAGCCGGACGTGGTGGTCACCGCCACCCTGTCCAAGGCGCTCGGCGGGGCGGGTGGGGTCGTCGCCGGTCCGGCCGAGTTCGTCCGGCACCTGGTCGAGACCGGCCGTACGTTCATCTTCGACACCGCGCTGCCGCCGGCCGTGGCGGCCGGGGTACACGCCGCGCTGGGGCTGGCCCGAGCCGGTGACGACCTGCGCGCCCAGGTCGCCGACCGGGTGGCGCTGGCGGTCGGTCGACTGCGCGCGGCCGGGCTGACCGTCTCCGCACCGGACGCGGCGGTGATCTCGGTGGCGGCGCCCGGTCCGGAGGCCGCGACGGCGTGGGCGGCCGACTGCCGGGACCGGGGCGTGGCGGTGGGGTGCTTCCGGCCCCCGTCGACCCCGGACACCCGCTCCCGGCTGCGCCTCACGATCAGCGCGGGGGTGCCGCGGGCGGACTTCGAACGGGCGCTGGACGTCATCGTGGACTGTGCGCCGTGAGCGCGAGGAGTGAGCCGGTTTTGCGAGCCCCGCAGTCGCGAACCGAGGTGATGCCGTGAGCGCGCGGAGTGATACGGCGTGGGAGGGGCCGGTGCTGGTCACCGGCACCGACACCGAGGTGGGCAAGACGGTGGTCACGGCGGCGATCGCGGCAGCCGCGCAGGCCGCCGGCCTGCGGGTGGCGGTGGTCAAACCGGGCCAGACCGGCACGGCCGGTGGTGAGCCGGGTGACGTGGACGCGGTCAACCGGCTGGCGGCCCCGCTGACCGGGCGTACCCTGGCGAGTTATCCGGACCCGCTCGCGCCGCTGGCCGCTGCCCGGGTCGCGGACCTGCCCCCGTTGGAGCTGTACACGGCGGTGGACGCCGTCCGCGCGGAGGCGGACAAGCACGACCTGGTCCTCGTCGAGGGGGCCGGCGGTCTGCTGGTGCCGATGGGGCTGCGCCCGTCCGGTGAGCCGTGGACGATGGCCGACCTGGCGGTGTCCCTCGGTGCGCCCGCGGTGGTGGTCGCCCGGGCCGGGCTGGGCACGCTCAATCACACGGCGTTGACCCTGGAGGCGCTGGACCGTCGGGCGGTACCGGCCGGAGTGGTGATCGGGGCCTGGCCGGCGTCGCCGGAGCTGGTGCACTGGACGAACCTGACCGACCTGGTGCCGAACCTGCTGGGCGCGGTGCCGGCCGGCGCGGGCGCGATCGATCCGGGGGTGTTCCGGCGGTCGGCGCCGGGGTGGCTGACTCCGGCGCTGCACGGGGTGCTCGACGACTGGCGCGTCTGGGCCGAGGAGAGCAGCTGAACACCTGACTTTCGTCGGTGTCCGGGCAGGTCGTGCGTGGGTAGCGTGGCCGCCGTGAGGATCCTGGAGCCGTCGGCGCCCGGGGCGCCCCGGTGGTGGCGTCCACTGCGGGATGTGTCGCTCTGGGCGCTGGTGGCCGCGCCGATCGCGGCCGCGCGGGTGACTCCGCCGTACCCGCGTTTCGGTGTGGCGCTGCTGTTCGGCTCGCTGGCGCTGCTCGCGGTCGCCGTCGCGTCGGCGCGACGGTGGCCGCTGGTGGGGCTGCTCCTGGTGGTGCTCGGCTCGCTGGTGGACGGCAACTTCGTCTTCGCCATCCCGGTGTTCAGCTATCTGAGCGGCCGGCGCAGCGCGACGGCGACGCCGGCGGCCGTGCTGTTCGGGGTGATCGCTCTCGGCGGCACGGTGCTGAACCTCGGGTTGCTCGGCACCGGGGCGGCGACCTGGTTCCTGTTGGCGTCGGTGCTGCTGTTCGGCGGGGTGTTCCCGTGGCTGGTGGGTCGGTACCGCCGGCAGCAGCAGGCGCTGACCGACGCCGGCCGCCGGCACGTCGAGGCGGTGGCGCGTGAGCGGCGTGGCGTCGCGGAGCGGATCCGGCTTCGCGAGCGGGCCCGCATCGCCGAGGAGATGCACGACTCGCTCGGTCACGATCTCAGTCTGATCGCGGTCCGGGCCGCCGCGTTGGAGCTGGCCGACGACCTCGCTCCGGCCCACCGGGCGGCCGTGGGGGAGCTGCGGGCCAGCGTGGCGGCGGCGACCGAACGGCTGCACGACATCATCGGGGTGCTGCGGGAGGAGGGCGGCCCGGCCGCCGTTCGGCCGGTGGGGGAGACCGTCGTGGACCTCGTGACCGGGGCCCGTGAGGCCGGGATGGCGGTACGGCTGGACGCGCCGCCGGACACCGTGCGACTGCCCGGCATGACCGGGGCCGCCGCCCACCAGGTGGTGCGGGAGGCGCTCACCAACGCGGCCCGGTACGCCCCGGGCGCCCCGGTGACGGTGACCCTGGCGTCCGACGTGGACGGGGTCGAGGTGCGGGTGCGCAACGCCCCGCCGCCGGCCGGTCCGCTGCCCCGACCGGCCTCCTCGGGTAGTGGCCTGGTCGCCCTCGCCGAGCGGGTACGCCTGGCCGGCGGCGTCCTGGACGTCGGCCCGGGCCCGGACGGCGGGTTCGCGGTGCGGGCCCGGCTGCCGCTGCCCGCCGAACCGGGGCTGTCACCGGTCGCCGCCGCCAGCGGGGCGGTCGACGACGCCCCCGCGACCGGCGACGACCCGGAAGGACCGGCCGACGCCGAACGCCGGCTGCGCGAGGCCCGTCGCCGGGCTCGACGGAGCCTGCTGACGGCGCTGGCGGCTCCGGCCGGCTTCGGGCTGGCCCTGTCGCTGGTCTACTACCCGTTCGCCACGGCCGGCACGGTGCTCGACTCATCGACGTACGACCGGATGCGGCCCGGAACGGCGCGGGCCGACCTGCCCGGGCTGCCCCGCCGGCAGCTCGCTCCGCCGCTCGGTGTCGCGGAGCCGGGCTGCGAGTACTACACCGACGGCAACTTCCCCCTCGCCGAGGCGACGTGGCGGCTCTGCTTCACCGACGACCGACTGGTCAGCAAGGAGCGCATCGCGTAGTGGACACCGACACGGTCCCGGCCGCGCCCGTCCGGGTGATCCTGGCCGACGACGAGGCGATGATCCGGGCCGGGGTCCGGGCCATCCTCGCGGCCGATCCGGGTATCGAGGTGGTCGCCGAGGCCGCCGACGGGCGGGCCGCGGTGGAGCTGGTACGCGCGCACCGGCCACGGGTGGCGTTGCTGGACATCCGGATGCCCCGCCTGGACGGCCTGGCCGCGGCGGCCGAGATCCACCGGTTGGCGCCGGCCACGGCGACGGTCATGCTGACCACCTTCGGTGAGGACGACCACGTGGCCCGGGCGCTCGGGCACGGCGCGAGCGGGTTCCTGCTCAAGGCCGGCGATCCACGGGAGTTGATCGCCGGGGTGCACGCGGTCGCCGACGGCGGGGCGTACCTGTCGCCGCGGGTGGCACGTCGGGTGATCGAGCTGGGCGCGGGGCGGTTGGCGCGCCGGCCCGCCGCACGGGATCGGACGGCCGGGCTGACCGAACGGGAACGCGAGGTGCTGGCGTTGGTCGGCGCGGGTCTGTCCAACGCGGAGATCGCTCGCCGGCTGCACCTGGTGGAGGGCACCGTGAAGAGCTATCTGACGAGCATCTTCACCCGGCTGGAGGTGCGCAACCGGGTGCAGGCGGCGATCCTCGCGTACGAAGCGGGGCTGGTCGAGCGGTGAGCGGGGGCCGGGAGAGCCCCCGCTCACCGCTTCAGGCGTCGCGACGGCGGAGCATGGCGCGGCCGAGCAGCAGCGCGGCGCCCGCCCATCCGGCGAGCAGCAGCAACCCGACCACACCGGGGTACGGGTCGGTGTCGCCGGCGAGGAAGTGCGTGCCGGCCACGCCGGGGAACACGTCGGCGATCCGGTTCAGGACGGGGATGTCCGGTTCCTGGAGCGACAGCGGCACGATCGTCAGGGTGGCGAAGAGCACGATGACCGTGAGGACGGCGCTGCGCAGTGCCGCGCCGAGGCCGAGCGCGAGGACCCCGACCAGGGCCAGGTAGGTGGCGACCGCCACGATGTCGCCGATCGTGTCGGCGGTGGGGGCGCTGCCCCAGTCGCCGAGCACCGGGCGGGCGACGAGGGCGCCGACACCGCCGAGCAGCAGCCCGACGGCGAAGGTGACGGCGGCCGCCACGACGGCCTTGGCCAGCAGCACCCGACCACGTGCCGGGGTGCACTGGAGGGTCGTCCGGATGGTGCCGCTGGTGAACTCCGTGGTGATGGCGAGCAGACCCACCGCCAGTACGGCGTACTGGGTCAGCTCGATCGCGTCGATCAGCACGGCGCCGACCGTGACGATGCCGGGATCGTCGGCAGGGTCGTCGTTGGTGTTGGCGTTGGCCGCGTAGATGGCCAGCTGTCCGGCGCCCGCGGCCATCACGAGCAGCCCGGCCAGCAGCGTCCACCAGGTGCTGCGTACCGAGAACAGCTTGGTCCACTCGGCGGCCAGCGCGCCGCGGAAGGCGCTGGAGCGGGTAACCGGGGTGGTCTGCGTGCTCATGCGGCACCCCCGGCGTACTCGACGCTGTCGGCGGTCAACTCCATGAACGCCTGCTCCAGCGACGCGCCGTGCGGGCTCAGCTCGTGCAACCGCACCCCCAGCTCGTACGCCAGATCGCCGATCCGCTCCACGGTGCTGCCGCTGACGGTCAGCTCGTCCGGTCCGGCCTCCTCGACGGTGCCGCCCGTCGCGGCGAGACGTGCGGCGAGGGTGGCGAGCCCTTCGCGGTGCGGGCTGCGGACCCGTACGACGACCGCGCTGCTCGCGATCACGTCGCCGACCGGGGCGTCGGCGAGCAGCCGTCCCCGGCCGATCACGACGAGTTGGTCGGCGGTGAGCTGCATCTCGCTCATCAGGTGACTGGAGACGAAGACCGTCCGGCCCTCGTCGGCGAGCGAGCGCATGAGCTGACGTACCCAGCGCACCCCGTCCGGGTCGAGGCCGTTCACCGGCTCGTCGAACATCAGCACGGGCGGATCGCCGAGCAGCGCTCCGGCGATGCCGAGCCGCTGTCCCATGCCGAGGGAGAGGGCGCGTCCCGGCTTGCCGGCGGCACGCGCGGTTAGCCCCACGGTGTCGAGCACCTCGTCGACGCGGCGGTTGGGGATGCCGTTGCTGCGCGCCATGGCCAGCAGGTGCGCCCGCCCGGACCGGGTCGGGTGGATGGCCCGGGCGTCGAGCAGGGCGCCCACCTCGTGCAACGGTCGTCGCAGCTCCCGGTACGACCGTCCGGCGACGAGCGCCTGCCCGGCGGTGGGCCGGTCCAGGCCCAGGATCATCCGCATGGTGGTGGACTTACCGGCGCCGTTGGGGCCGAGAAAGCCGGTGACGCGGCCGGGCGCGATGTCGACGGTCAGGGCGTCGACCGCGACGGCCGCCCCGAACCGTTTCGTCAACCCACGTAATGTGATCATGAGTTGACGCTAGGCTTCGGCCGCCTCGGCTCGCCGCGCCCGAACGGCACCCACCGGCACTGACTTTCGTCAGGTCGCCCGGGTCAGCGGATGTAGTCCTCCAGCAGCGCGGGGGTGAGTCCGGCCCGGTGGATGGCCTTCAACGCCGCCAGGAGGTCGTCCATCAGCGCCGGCCGGAAGTGCATCAGCAGCACGTCGCCGGGCCGGACCACCTTCTCCGGGGTCTGGTAGCGCACCTTGCCCTCGTGGACCGTCTCGGACCAGTGCAGGACGGCCTTCGCGCCGCAGTCCTGGGCGGCCTTCAGCGTGGTGTGGTCGTACTCGCCGAACGGTGGGCGGAACAGGGTCGCCCGCTGGCCGAACAGGGTCTGGAGTTTGTCCGCCGCTCCGCAGATCTCCCGCTTCTGGTAGTCGTACGACCGGCCAGCGAGGGAGTTGTGCCGGATGGTGTGGTTCTCGACGACCCCACCGGCGACCTGGATCTGGCGGAAGTAGGCGTCGTGCTCCTGGGCCGCCGGTGAGTTCAGGAACAGGGTGACCGGGATGTGCGCGCGGGCGATGAAGTCGGGCACCGCCGGCGGACGGGCCAACCCGCCGTCGTCGATGGTGATGAAGGCGACCTTCTGGTCCGTCGGCACGCGGTGCCAGAACGGGATCGCACCGGTCGCCGGCAGCGGCACCGGTTCCGGAGGTGGCGCTGCGGGGAAGGCCGGTGCCTGCGACACGTACCAGTCCAGGGTCCCGCGTGCCGGCGGGGCGGTCGGCGACGGCGAGGCCGACGGGGACGGTGCGACGGACAGGGTCGGTACGGCCGACGGGCTCGGCTGGGCCGCGATCTGCCGGGCGTGGAACGCGGGTCCGGCTGCGCAGGCACTCAGCGCCAGCAGGGCCACAAGCGTTGTGGCGGCGATGATCCGACGGGTGAGGGTGGCGGACACGCCCGGAAACATACCGGGCCATTGTCAGGATCCGGTCAGCCCAGTACGCGCGATCGCCGTCGGACCACGAAGGCGTCCGGCATCCGGAAGGTGAGATTGTCCGGGCACCACGGCGGACGGATCACCGTCACCCCGTCCAGCAGCGGCGCGGCCTCGGCCACCACGACGGCCGCCTCCATCCGGGCCAGGACGTCGCCGACGCACCGGTGCGCCCCCGCCCCGAACGCCAGGTGCCGCCGCGACCCGCGCTGCCCGGGAACGAAATCGTCCGGCGCGTCGACGACCGCCGGGTCGCGACCGGCGCGGGCCAGCCACAGCACGATGCTGGTGCCCGCCGGCACGGCCGTGTCGCCGAGAATGCCGTCCGCCGCCGCCACGCGCCGCCAGGTGACGATGGGCGGTTCGAGGCGCAGGCCCTCCTCCACGACGTCGGCCACCGCGACGTCGCCGGCGCGCAGCGCGGCGCGTACCGCCGGTTCGCCGGCCAGCCGGTGCAGCAGCAGGGTGAGGAACTGCGAGGTGGTCTCCTGGCCGGCGACCAGCAGGAAGAAGAGCGCACCGACGACCACGTCGGGCGGATGCCCGGCGGCGCGCAGCTCGGCGGCCAGGCCGCCGCCGGTGGCCGCGAACTCCCGCAGTACGTGGTGGAAGCGGCCCACCTCGGCGGCGAGCGCCACCTGCCGGTCGTCGTCCAGCGGCGCCCAGAACAGCTCCAGCGCCGCCCGGGCGAACTCCTTGACCGCGCCGACCGGCGCGTCCGGCAGGTCCACCAGTCGGGCCAGCACCAGCAGGGGCAGGTCGGCGGCGAGGTCCGCGTAGAGATCGACCGGCGCGCCGGCGTCGAGGGTGGCCCGTAGTCGGGCCACCCGCTCCCGGACCAGGGCCGTGAGCCAGGGGCGCTGCGCGGCGACCTTCGCGGGGTGCAGCGCGTCCGCCACGATGCCTCGGATCTGCGGGTGGCTGACGCCGGAGTTGTTCGCCAGGGTCGGTGGCAGCCGGAACCGGTGCCCGGCGAGCACCCGCAGCGCGGTCACCGGCATCGGGGTCACCGCGTCCAGGGCGTTGTCCGGTCGGTAGCGCTCCGGGTCGGCGAGGACCTGGCGGACCAGCGCGTGACGGGTGACGACGAGGTGGCGTACGCCGACGTGGTCGGTCACCTCGGCGACGTCCGGCCAGGGTGCCTCGACCGCGGACGCCCAGCCGGAGAAGAGCACGCCGACACGCTAGCCGGCGGCTCCGGGAAGGCCCGGGCGCAACCGCCAGACGGTGGTGCGCTTCACCCGTACGCTCTCCAGGGCCTCCGGCACCGGCACGTCGTAGCTGGCCAGCTCGTCGAAGCGGTCCCGGGGCAGGAACGCCCGGCCGGGGTCTCCGACCAGCGCCGGCGCCCCGGCCCGGGTGGCGCGCAGCAGGAACCGCAGTACCCGTCGGGCCATCGCGTCGCTGTAGAAGACGTCCCCGGCGAGCACCACCTCGGCGTCGCCCGCGTCACCGTCGAGGATGTCGCGGTACTCGGCGTCGACGCGTACCCCGTTGGCTTCGGCATTGAGCGCGACGGCCGCGACCGCCAGTTCGTCGACCTCGACGGCGCGCACGGACGCCGCGCCGGCCCGGGCGGCGGCGATGGCCACCAGGCCGGAGCCGGAGGCGAGGTCGAGCACCCGCCGGCCGGCGACCAACTCCGGATGGTCGGTGACGTAGCGGGCCAGCGCCTGCCCGCCGGCCCACGCGAAGGCCCAGAACGGCGGCGGCCGGTCGCTGGAGAACTGGCCCTCGGTCAACTCCCAGAGCCCGATCGGCTCGTCCGCCTGGTGCAGGCGCACCTCGGGGACGAAGGGGACCGGGGTCAGCCGGGCGTGCAGCCGGACGAACGTGCTGGAGAGCTCGGACACCCGCCCGATTGTTCCAGCGACCCGACGCCCGGCGTGTCGCGGGGGAGGGGTGACCGGTTCACCACTGTCGGTGAAAACACGACCTCTGCTTGTCGTCCGGTGCGAACACACCCGTCTGTCGGCGGCGCTGTCCCGCTCCTAGCGTTGCGAGGTGGAGACGACCGAACGGAGCGAGGTGGTGGTGATCGTGTGGCGGTACGCGCTGCGGCTCGGGGCGTTGGTGGCCGGCAGCGCCGGGGTGGTGCTCACCCTGGCGGCGCCGGCGCAGGCGGCGTTCGCCACCGAGATGGGCGGCCTACCGGCCCGGTTCACCGCCGGCGACCAGGTGCGCACGATCTCCGCGGTGGTCTCGCAGACGGACCGGCGTGGCGGGTGCGCGAAGGTGCGCTGGTCGATGGTGCTCCGGGTGCAGGGCATCCGGCTCGACCAGGTGAAGATGGACCGGGTGGAGGAGAACGGCGACTTCCCGGTGGAGATTCGGACCGAGGGTGACGTGGCCCGGTTGACCGACCGGCAACTCGACCCGGGCACCCTCTGCCCGGGCCGTACGGTGACCGCCCGCTACCGGGTGGCCTTCGCCGAGGACGTCACGCAGGGGCGGGTCACCCTCGCCGCCGAGGCGTACGACGCCAACCTGCGCCTGTTGGCCCGCCAGAGCGCCACCCGATCGGTGGTGGGAGCGGGCGGCGCCGCCTCCCGTACGCCGACGCCGAGCCCGACCCCTGCGCAGCCGAGCGACCCACCGAGCGAACCGGCGCAGGAGGAGAGCACCCAGGCCGAGGAACCGGTCGCGGAGCAGCCGGTGGACGCGGCGCCACCGCCGGCCGGGCGTCCGGTCGCGCAGACCGGCGGGTTCGGTGTGGTGCAGGCGGCGTTCCTGCTCGGCGGGTTGCTGCTCTCGCTCGGGGTGGGCCTGCTGCTGCGACTGCGCCACCTGACCCGTGCCGCGAAGGACGAGGCCGAGGACCCGCCGGTGGACCGGCTCTGGGAGCGGCCCGCGCCGACCGGGCGCTGGTACCCGGCACGCCGCTGATCGGGGGTTGTCGGGGCCGGCGGTTCCCCGCCGGCCCCGACGGTGTCACTTCGCGAACGCCTGGAACTCGGCGATCCTGACCTGGGCACGGGACGGGCTGGCCGTGGCGCAGTCCGTCGTCGTGGCCGGGTCGTCGTCCTGCTCACCGGCGTACTGCGGGCCGCCGGTGCACTGGCTGGCCAGCACCTCCAACCGCAGGTGGGTGGCGACGGTGGTCGGCACCGCGAACGTGCGCAGGTTGATGTCGCGGCTGTACGCCCGGTACGCCCCGCCGGGGAACGCGTCGGCGGCGCTGGTGTAGATGCGCCGCCAACGCGCCGGGTCGGCGCAGTCGGTGGTGGTCGCGTCGCAGGCGGACACGGCGAACGAGCGCAGCGCGCTGAGCGCGTTCTGACTGCCCGTGTCCGCGTCCCCGACGATCGCGGGTCGCAGCATCGCGCTGACGTTCACGCGCTTGACCACCTGCGGGGCGTCACCGGCCAGCGCCACGGTGAGCTGCCTGCCGGCCACCCCGTCCAGCGAGGCCCAGTTCGTCGCCTCGGTGTCGTCGGCGACCCGGTCCAGGTTGACCCCGTCACCGCTGATCGTCGCGCCGGACGCCGTGGACGCGAGGTTGCGGCTCATCCGCAGGTCCACGTAGCCAGCCTTGCCGGCGTCGGCGACCACGCTGAGCCGCTGGTGCCCGAAGCCGGGCGCGACGGCCAGCAGGTCGTACGTGCCGGCGACCATCTCCAGCGTGTCCGGGATCGGCGTCGCCGGGTCGGTGTCGGCGATCGGTACGGCCCGCGCCTCGTACGCCCCGACGTACACCCGGATCGGCGCGTCGGCGCTGTCCCCACGGGGACGCAGCGTGAGCGTCGCGTTGCCGCCCCGTGGCGAGGCGAAGCTCGGCGTCGGGTCGGTGTCGGCGGCGCCGTTGGTGGCGGCGTCCCGGCCCATCCCGGAGCGGGCGAACTCGGCCCAGATCAGGTCCTGGTTCGCGCCGCCGAAGCGCAGCAGGTCGGCGGTGAGCATGTTGTCCCGCATGTCCAGCATGCTGACCTGGCTGGCCGCCTGGAGCAGGAACGAGTCGAAGACCAGTTGCGACCAGCGCCGGTTGCCCGGGCACTTGTCGGCGGACACCGTGCCCTGCGCGCACTCCCGCTGCCGCTGCGGGGTGCCCAGGCCGTACCGCTTGACCAGCGCGGCACGTACCCGGTAGTTGGTCGCGCCCCAGATCTCCCCGTCGGCGTGCACGGCCGGGCCGGCGGTGTTGTAGCCGATGTCGGAGTAGTTCAGCGGGCTGCGGCTCAGGTCGTAGTTGCGGATGCCGCTGACCAGGTTGCCGGTGACGTAGCCGCCGGTGACGAAGGGCGTCTCGCCGGGAGCGCGCAGACCGTTCTGGTAGAGGTACTCGGCGGCCATCAGGTCGCCCCACGACTCGCCCATCGCGCCGCCCTGGTGGCCGCTGATCCCGCTGTCCGGGCCGGCGATCATCCGGTTGGTGATGGCGTGGGTGTACTCGTGACCGATCACCGTCATGTCGTAGTCGCCGTCCACGCACGGCGGGTACGGGCCACCGGCCTGCGGCTGCCACAGGTACATGTTGGTGGTCGGCGGCAGACCGTCGCGCGGGGTGCCCTGGTTGGCGTTGTTGCGGTTGCCGGTCAGCGCGCCCTGCTGGGCGCGGCCCTGCTCGGCGTCGCCGCCGAGCCCGGACGGGGTGAGGTTGACCGCCTGGAGGTTCCACGCCGACTCGGTGAAGCCGAGCTGGTACGCCCAGTCGTGCATGCGGTTGTGCATGACGAACAGGTTCGCGATCGTCGCGTCCGCGTCGTTGCGCTGCGTGGATGTGAACACCTCCGGGTTGCACCTCGCCTGGTGCCACTGGTCGGTGAACGGGTACTCGTAGCGGCGCTCCGGGCTGGGTGTGGCCGGCACGACCGGGGTGTTGTTGCCCCAGGAGAGCACGGTGTTGGCCGAGTTACCGCGCGAGGTGAAGGTGGGTGTGCCGGTGGCCGCGTCGACGTCCCACGGCTGCCCGGTGGCCGGGTCACGGAACGCCGCCTGGCAGTCGGGGGCCGGGTCGCCGCACCAGCGGACCCGGGGGTCCTGGCCGGCGGCGAGGTCGCGGGGCGGGGTGGCCGGGAAGACCGCCCAGCTCGGGTTGTCCGAGTCGAAGTCGACGAGGTCCTCGCGGACCAGCACCTTGCCCGTGCTGCCGTCCACGTAGCTGGTGAACGCCACGGGGTGGTCGGTGTCCGCGCCGATCATGGTCACCTCGTAGGCGGCCCGAGGTCCGTCCAGCGGGGTGGGCACGGCCACGGCCCGCACGGTGTGGCTGGCCACGGCCGTCGGACTCAACCTGGCGTCGGCGAGCGCGTCGGCGTACGCCTGCTCGGCGGTGCGGGTCGCGGGGGCGGGCGCGCGGGTGTCCCGGGCCAGGGAGGAGTTGACGGCGAGCACCGAGCCGCCGCTGACCGCGAGCGTGACCAGGCCGTCGTAACCGGCCGGCAGGTCGCCGAAGCGTTGCCGCAGGGTCACCACCGCACCGCTGCCGATCGGCCGGACCAGCACCCGGTCCAGGTCGGCGACCGTCGCGGCGTCCATGCCGTACAGGTCGCGGTTGGCGGTCAGGTAGGCGCGCGCGGCGGCCTCCGGGTCCGCGGGCAGTCCGGCGGCGAGCGGGGTACGACCGGGCCCGAGCGCCTGGGGCGTGCCGAGCCGGTTCCACCGCGCGTCGGGGTCCGCGGCGCGGGCCAGCCCGCGCTGGCGGGCGTCGGGTGCCGCCGTACCGGTGCGGTTGTCGAGGTCGGCGGGCTGGTGCCCCTCGGCGAACGGCCCGGACGTGCGCTCGGCGGGAGCGGCGGCGGGTGCGGCGTTGCTCGTGCCGGTGGGTAGCAGCGCGGCGAGGGTCGCCGTCGTCGCCAGGACGGCGATGAGCCGGCGTCGACGCCGGCTCATCGGGGGTGACCACTCCGGTTGTGGCACGGGACCTCCTCGTGGGAGCGGGATGGCCGGCGGCTGCCGACCGGCGATGCGCGGTGACGCATGCGCATCTGTGGATATCAGCCGCCCGAGGAAGCGGCAAGGCCCCGGGCTGGTCGGCTCGCGAAATGATCGAGATCTGTCGACGGTGCCGGCGCTACCCTGCGCCGGCCTCGCGCTGCGGCGGAGCACCGGCGGCGCCTGGGCGTGGTGGCTCACCACGGTCGTCGTGTTCGGTCTGATCCCGGTGATCGACCTGCTCATCGGCCGGCGCAACCCTCCCGAGGAGGCGGTGCCCCGGCTGGCCGCCGACGGCTGCTACCGCTGGCTGACCTACCTCTACCTCCCGGCGCAGTACGCCGCCCTGGTGGTCTGCTGCGCGGTGTGGACCGGCTCGGTCGCCGGTCGACCAGTTCGGGTCGCGTCAGTCGCCGGGTGCCCAGTCGGGGTCGCGGCCGAAGGCGGCCAGCAGGTGATCCTGCTCGTCGGCGTCGGCGGGCACCCGCGCCGTGTCCCGGACCAGCTTGTCGCGTCGGTAGTCGTCGACCCGGCCGGCGAACCACTTGGCGCACACGTGCACCGCGTCCGGGTCGAACCGTGGGTCGGCGCCGATCGCCACCGCCAGGTCCCAACCGTGGATCAGGTGTTCGGCGAGGAGCTGCTGGACGTACTCGGCGGCCGGGGTCGGGCCGGCCGACAGGTGCACGGTGCGATCGATCGTGCCGGGGTGGGTGACGGCGATCTCGGCCTGCGCGGCCGCCTCCCGGGCCGTCGTGAGCGGGTCGGCGCCGAGCTGGTCCCCGTCGAAGCGGTCGCCGACCTCGTCGAGGGTGCGACCGGCGAGCAGTGGCACGCTCCACCGGTCCTCGCCGACCACGTGGTTGACCAGGGTCCGGACGTCCCAGTCGGGGCAGGGTGTCTCCTCCGACCACTGATCGGGCCCGATCTGGTCCACCCGGTCGACAAACTCGGCCAGGCTCCGGCGGTACGCGTCCAGCAGATCCATGCCGTCGATTGTTCCGTTCGGCACGCCGGCCCGAGCCGTTTTGCCCGGCCTGGCGTACGGCGCGGTCGGCCGCTCAGTCCAGGTCGGTCGGGTCCAGACCCAGTTCGCGGGCGGTGACCAGGCGTACCCACTCGCCGAACTGTCGGCGAGAGATGACCCGGTCGTGCACCGCGAGCTGCACGGCGAGGCCGTCCATCACCGCGCTGATCCGCCAGGCGGCCCCGTCCGGGTCGGCGCACTGGAAGGTGCCGTCGGCGACCCCGGTGGAGATCACGGCGGCGAGATCCTGTCGCCACCGTAGGTCGAGGCGGCGGGACACCTTCTCCAACTCGGGGGTACGCAGCGACTCGGACCAGCCGTCGATCCACATCGACCAGGAGGTCGCCCGGCCGGCCGGGGTGTAGAGCTTGAGGATCCGGCGGAGCTTCGTCAGCGGTGGCGCGGAGGAGCGGGTGACCACGTCCAGCCGGGCCAGATCCTGCTCGACGGCGTACGCGAAGGCCTGCGCGAGCAGCCGTTCCTTCGTGGCAAAGTGGTAGAAGACCAGTGCCTGGCTCACCCCGGCGGCCTGCGCCACATCGGCCGTTCGGGTGTTGGCCAGGCCGCGCTCCACGATCACGTCGCAGGCCGTGCGCAGCAGGGCATCCAGGCGGATCTCGGCCGCACGTCTCGTCACGACCGTTACCGTAGCCCATCCACCCGAACACGAACAGTTACCGCTACCGTCCGATTCGTGGGGTAAGAGTCGGAAGTTGGACACTTTCCGGGGGTGCCGTGGCTCGTTCTCTTGGTGGAGTTCAGCGAGGTGGGCGGCGCGCCGTCGGAGTGCTCCGCTGGCCGTCCGCTGCGCCGGCGCTAACCGTCGGATGATGCCGGAGTGTGACGGCCGAGGGTCAATTGAGACATCAGGTCAGCTGACTAGGAAGCCCGCCGTCGGTGGCGGCCATCTCCCCGTCCGGCGTCGGACCGGGCGGGATGGGACGCGCCGACACGGACCCCGATTTGGCAGTCGTTCGCCGGCTCGGCTAAAGTTCTCATCCGTCACCCGGGAAAGCCGGGGGCGTGCGGACGTAGCGCAGCTGGTAGCGCATCACCTTGCCAAGGTGAGGGTCGCGGGTTCGAATCCCGTCGTCCGCTCGGAGCTGCCGCCACGCATGACGGGGGCAACCTCGGTGGGGTGGCCGAGAGGCGAGGCAACGGCCTGCAAAGCCGTGTACGCGGGTTCAAATCCCGTCCCCACCTCGGCAAAGAGCACGGGCGATTGGCGCAGTGGGAGCGCGCTTCCTTGACACGGAAGAGGTCACTGGTTCAAACCCAGTATCGCCCACCAGCTGTACGACGTGAGCGTTGAGGCCCGTCACCGAATCCGGTGACGGGCCTCAACGCTGTTTCATCAGAAGGCCACCCGCCCGCCCACACGCGACAGACCTACTCCCCGGCGCGGAGCACCTCGCTCAACCGGTCGCGTCGTCGCAGCGCCGACTCGACGGGTACGACGGTGGCGGCCGCCGCCAGCAGCGCCGTGCCCAGCAGGGCGAGCAGCCACCACGGCAGGATCGCCGCCGGGTCGTCGGCCTGGCCGGTGAGCAGCCGTAGGTCGAGAGGGCCGAGCGTCACGCGTGCGAGCAGGGCCCCGAGGAGCGGGCCGCACACCGCGACGACCGCGACCGGTGGCAGCAGCTCTCCGGCGGCGACCCAGCGGGCGTCGCGCGGCCGCAGCCCGAGGGTCCGCAGCCGGGTCAGGGTCTGCCACCGTTCGGACGCCCCCGCGGCGGCGGCGAGCGCCAGGCCGAGGAGCCCCAGCGCCAGAAGCACCGCGGCGGCGGCCCACGCCAGCCGTAGGAGCCCTGCGGTCAGCGGAGCCGCTCGCTGCGTCCGCAGGACGTCGGCGCGCGACACGACATCGGCGGCGACGCCGCTGTTCGACACCGCCCGCGCCGCGCCGGGACCGGTCACCCAGACCGTGTTCGGAACGGCGGGCAGGCCGGCGTCGGCGAGAGCCGCGGCGTCCACGAGCACGACGTCGTCGGCGCCGCCGACCGAGGGCGCGGTACCGACCACGGCGAGGTGGATGGCCGGAGCGTCGGCCCGGGGTAGCTGCAACCGCGTGCCGACCGGCAGCTCGCCGTCGCTCGATCGGACCAGCGCGGGAACCTCTCCGGGGCCGGGGCCGGGGCCGGGGCCGGGGCCGGGTGTCGTGAGCCGGGCCAGCGCGGGCGCGTCGGGCAGCGGGGTGGTGGCCAACAGGCGCTGGAACGCTTCGGCGTCCACGATGACCAGGCGCGGGGCGAATGGTGTCGAGTCCGTGAAGACGCGCGCCGAGTCGGTGACCTGCGCGACGACGACCTGTCCGACCCCCGGAGCGGCGGCGATCCGCTCGGCGATGGCGGGCGTGGCGGCCTTGGCGTCCGCGGCGACGTCGAGGCGGGCGTCGGCGCCGACGGCGCTCCACGCGCCGTCGGCGAGCCCCCGGCTGACGGTCGAGCCGAGGATGAGCGCGAACGACGCGAGCGCCGTGGCGCTCACCAGCACCAGCAGCGGCAGCGCGCGCCCCGCCGTCGTGACCGCCCGGGCGGCACCGAAGACGGCCAGCGGGCGGCGCGAGCGCAGGGCCTGGCGGAGCGCGAACCGCGCGCCCAGGGGGAGCAGTCGGATGACCACGAGCGCGCCCACGAGCGCGCCCAGGGCGACGGCGCTGACCGGCAGGCTCACGTCGCCGGTCAGCGCACCGGTGCCGCCGTCGGCGGTGAGGGGCAGGAGCCCGCGCTGGTGCAGTGTGACCAGGGCGGCTACCGCGGCGATCAGGACCGCGGCCTCCACGACGGCGCGGCGCAGCTGCCCGGTGGCCCGCACCCAGCGCCGAGCGGACGGGTTGGCGGGCTGACGCCGATCCCGGCTGGCGCGGCCGGCGGCGAGGGTGCCGAACGCCGGCCCGGCGACGGCACCGGCCAGGACCACGGGAATGGCCCAGCTCCACGAGACGCCCGGTGCCACCACGCGGGCGAGTGCGAGCCCGAGGGCAGCGGCCGACAGGGACACCACTGTGGACTCGATGGCCAGTTCCGCGCCGAGGTCGGGTAGCGCCGCCCCGCGCTGCCGGGCGGTGCTCAGCGCCAGGGTTCGGCGGCGGACCAGCAGGTCGGCGGCGAGCAACAGGAGCAGGACCGTGGCGGTCAGCACGCCGGTGAGCAACACGGCCGCCTGCGCCTGTACGGCGCTGACCCGGGCGCGGGTCGCGCGCAGGGTGGCGTCGAGCTGCGATTCCCACTTCAGGGAGTCGTCGCGGGCGCCGGACGAGCCGGAAGCCGCCTTGAGCGTGACCACCTGGTTGACCAGGACCGCGCTGGTGGCCCAGGTGAGCGCGTCGGGGTCGGGGGCGAAGTGGACAGCGCGCCGCAGTTGGTCCTCGTCGACGGCGAGACGGGCGTCCGGCAGCGAGTCCCGCGACAGCAGACCGGCGAACCGCGTTATCCCCACGCCGTCGGCGCCGGGCACGGGGCGCAGGAGCGCCGGGACGAGTCGCCACGCGGGGTCGGCGGTGTCCGTGGGTCGGTAGATCCCGCTGATCCGCAGGTCCTTGTCGCGCCCCCGGCTGTCCTTGGCCGGGATCCGATCGCCGGGGCCGACACCGAGTGCGGCGGCGTCCGTCTCGGAGATGCCGACCTGAACCGGCCAGGGCGGTCCCTGGTAGGGGGCTTCGACGAACCCGTCGGGGACGGCCCCGGCGGGCGCGTTTCCGGCGACCCAGGTCACCTCCGGGCCGCCGGCGTCACCGGCCAGGTAGGTGAACTGGAAGGTACGCGGGGTGGTGCCGCCGGTGATGCTCAGGACCGGGCCGTCGACGACGGCGATGGGCGGGAGCAGCGCGGCATCCAGGTCGGGCCCGAGCGCGTACGTCGCCCGGACGCGGAAGTCGTCGACCTCCTTGGCCAGGCCTTCCATCCGCACCCGCCCACCCGTCGGACCGTCGTCGCGTTGCCAGTCGGCGTGTGCGAGGACGTTCGCGTCGTTGGAGGCGCGGCGGACGCTGTCCTGGACGGTGTCGTCGGCGGCCGCGCCGAGCAGCACCGGCACGGCCCCGGCGAGCAGCGCGACAGCCGCGATGACGGCTGCGGAGAGCAGCAGCGCGCCGGCGTCGGCCCGGCCACGGCCGCGGACGCTGGGCCAGTGCGGCGCCGGGAACCGGCGGGTCAACCGCTTCACGGCGCCACCCGCAGGTGCGCGGCGTCGGCCCGACGAACCTGGATGCCGACCACGATGGCGACGGCCAGTAGACACCCGGCCAGCAGTACGGCGAGCAGCGCGGCCTCGGCCGGCCAAGGCCAGTGTGGCTGGGCGGCCGGGACGGGCGCGGCGCCGGTGTCGGAGCGTACGAGCAGGGGAGCGACGAGGCGGGTGGCGAGCGCGCCGACGGCCGCGCCCGCCGCGAGCAGCGGCAGCAGAACGCCGGCGTGCTGGCCGAGCAGCACAGTCCGGATGCCGCGCCGGGACATCCCCAGACCGCGCAACCGCGCCACCTCGACGGCACGGAGCTGTAGATCGCAGGTGACGTGCAGGACGACGCCGGCGAGCAGCAGCAGGGCCGCGGCCGGTACGACGAGCCGGAGCGCGCCCGGCAACCCGGCGCGCAGCGGGCCGCCGAGGAGGCGGGCGGTCTCCACCTCGCGGGTCGTGACGGTGCCCAGGTGCAGGGCGGTGGCCCGCTCGGCGGCGCCGGGGCCGGCCGGGTGACCGACCCACCAGGCGTCGACGGGGAACGTGAGGTCACCGGCGAGCACGCGCGCGCGGGACAGCGCGTCCAGGTCGGCCAGGAGGGCGACGGCCCCGGGGGCGGACGGTACGGCCGGCACGACCTCGGAGACGACGACCGGGACGGGCGTGGTGCCGACCGTGACGCTGAGCTTGCTGCCGGGGTGGACGCCGACCTCGCTGGCGAAGCGGGCGGAGACGGCGACCGGCACCTCACCGGGGTCCGGGAAGGCGGTGGCGACGAGGGTCCGGGCGGCGTCGTCGGCGCCGTCGAGCTCGACGGTCGCGGCCATCCGCAGCGCGGTTCCGGTCGGTGTGGAGGACAGCCGGACGTTCAGGTCGCTCAGCTTGCTCGGTACCGGTGGGGCGGACGTGGCGGTCCAGTCCGATCCGTCGGTGGACGCCGCCGCCGGCACGGTCAGCGTGACGGCTACGGCCACTCCTCCGGCGGCTACGGGTTCGTCGCCGAAGTCGGCGGCGACCGGCAGGGCGACCGCGACGAGGCGCAGCCCGTCGGCCGTCGCGCAGGCGGGAAGCCGCACCTCGCGGCCGTCGAGCGGTACGGCGGGACCGGTGCAGGACGTACGGAGGCCGGTGACGTCCTGCAGCAGCAGCCGGGGCGTCACGGCGAGCGGGGTGTCGCCGGCCGCCGTTCCGCTGAGTGCGAGCGGTGCGCCGGCCGGGACGGCGAGACCGGTGATCCGGGTTGGTGGTGCCAGCGCGGCACCCACGTCCCCCCATTCGCGGTCGTTGTCCAGCCGGCCGCGCAGCAGCGCGTCGGCGCGGGTGGTGTCCACGGCGACCAGGCGTGGCGCTTCGCCGGAGGTCCCGAGCCACTGACCGACGGCGGTACCACGGTCCAGGACCGGACTCACCGCCCCCGCGGTGGCCGCGCTGACGAGCGCGCCCTCGCCGGCCGAGGGCGACGTGCTGAGGGTGAGCGCCAGGTCGGTGCCGACCGAGAGCGCGGCCTGGTCGCGCTGCGACTGGTGCCAGGTGGCGTCGAAGGCCAGGCCGAAGGTTCCGGCCGCGCAGGCCAGCCCGACGAGCAGGCCGGCGGCGACCGCCTGGGGCCGGCGGGCGCTCTCGGCGACCGCCAGCGGAAGCGCCAGCCCACGGGCGCGGTAGGCCAGACGGTCGGCGCCACGCAGGGCGGGCAGCACCACCCGGAGCGCCAGGGCGGCGCCGGCGGTGAGCAGCACGGCCGGAGCGAGCACCCGGACCGCGTCGGCGCGCGAGTTGGCGGCGGTGGGCTGCGCGTACAGCTGCCACCATCCGACGGCGGCGAACACCGCGAGCAGCAGGTCGGCTCCGGAGCGGGCCAGCAGCTCGCGGCGGGTGCGCCGCTCGCCGGCCGCCGGGACGGGACGGATCGCCAGGACGGTGAGGACGGCGGCGAGCACCAGCGTGCCCCCGGCGACCGCGAGCACCTGGAGGCCGGTGATGGCCGGCCGGACGGTCAGGCCGGCGTCGTCCAGCGGCGACAGGTGGGTCAGGCCGGCGTGCAGGGCCGACGAGGCCGGTATCGCGAGCGCGATGGCGACGGCCGCGACGAGCCCGGCCTCGAGGGTCGCGGTGGCGGCGAGTTGACGACGGCTGGTGCCCAGGGCGGAACGCAGGGCGGTCTCGTCGGCGCGGATGCCGGCGGTCAGGCGGCCGGCGAGCACGAGCGCCGTCGCGGCCAGGACACCGCCCAGGACGGCGATCGCGAGCACGACGGCGGCGGTCACGTGCCGTTGGTCGTCGGCCGACCGCAGGGTCAGCGACAGGTCGGTGGCGACGCGGGCCATCTGGACGCGGTCGCCGAGGGCGCCGGCCAGCCGTCGGTCGGCACTGTCGACGGCTCCGGCCAAGGTCTCCAGGTCCCGGCGGTTGGCGTGGCTCAGGTCCGGATGGGCGGTGACCTCCAGGCGGTCGACGGTGGCGCCGGTGGTGACCAGGTCGGCGAGGTCGACGAGGAACGGGCCGTAGGCGTTGACCGGTTGCAGGAAGCGACCGTCCCGGTAGCCGGTGGCGGACCCGGCCGCGGCCAGCGGGTCGCGGTCCCAGCCGCGCCCGGCCAGCGGGCGTACGACACCGACGACGGTCACGTCGATGGCCGGGACGGGCGGGTGGGCCAGCTCGGCGCCGAGGTGCACCCGGCTACCGGGAGCCAGGCCGAGCAGGTGGGCGGTGGACTCCAGGAGCACCGCGTCGCCGGAGCGCTGTGGCCAGCGTCCGGTGATCAGCTCGGCCCGGGCCGGCAGGTCGTCGAGGCCGGACAGGTACGCCTGTGGGCCGACGGTGGTGCCCGGGGCGAGCGCGGGCGGTAGTGCCCGCAGCACCGTCGACGCCCGCGCGGTGGTGGTCAGCGGGAACGGCGCCAGCGCGGAGGTCACCCCGGCGCGGGTGTCGGCGAGGACGGACGACACATCGGGGCCATCGACGGCGCCGGTGTAGACGGTCGCGTCGACGGCGGCGGGAGCGGCGCGGGCCAGGGCGACCTCCAGGGCCCGCTCGGCGGTGCGGGTGACCAGCAGCGTGCAGGTGCCCAGCAGGGTCGCGCCGATCGTGACGACCCCGAGGAGGGCCGCGAGCAACGGCCACTGCGCGCGGGCGCGGCGGCGGATGAGCCTCAGCATCGTCGTGTCACCCGGCGTCCGGCACGGGCTCATGCGCCTGCTCGGCCGCCTGTTCGTCGAGGTGCCCGTCGTGAATGCGGATCACCCGGTCGGCCAGGGCCATCATCACCGCGTCGTGCGTCGACACGAGCACGGTGACGCCCTCGGACTCCGCGACCCCGCGCAGCAGGGCCATCACCGACAGGCCCGTCTCGGCGTCCAGTTGGCCGGTGGGCTCGTCGGCGAGCAGGAGCCGGGGCGAGGCGGCCAGCGCGCGGGCGATAGCCACCCGTTGCTGCTGGCCGCCGGACATCTCGGCCGGCCGTTGCTGGGCGTGGTCGGCGAGGCCGACCAGTTCCAGCAGCAACTCGACCCGCCGCTCGCGCTCGGCCGGGGCGACGCGGGCCAGCCGTAGCGGCGCGGCGACGTTCTCCGCGGCCGACAGCACGGGGATCAACCCGAAGTTCTGGAAGACGTACGACACCTTCTCGCGCCGCAGCCGGGACAGGCCGTCCTCGTCGAGCGTGGTGACCTCGGTGCCGTCGACGTGCACGGTGCCGGCGTCCGGGCGGTCCAGGCCGCCGATGACGTTGAGCAGGGTGGTCTTGCCCGAGCCGGACCGGCCGACGAGCGCC
Organism: Micromonospora sp. NPDC005979; assembly: GCF_040614415.1. Lineage (NCBI taxonomy): Bacteria > Bacillati > Actinomycetota > Actinomycetes > Micromonosporales > Micromonosporaceae > Micromonospora > Micromonospora sp. NPDC005979. The sequence goes on from NZ_JBEXUR010000013.1 coordinate 89,941, forward strand.
ACCATGGAACCGGCGGCGACCTCGAACGACACGCCGCGCAGGGCGTGCACGACGGTCGGCCCGGCGCGGAAGCGTCGGTGCACGTCCCGAACCCGCAGCAGCGGCTCGCTCATTCGCCGCTGCGCGAGTCGGAGCGGATCGTGATGTGGTCGGGTTCCAGGGCCAGCCGGACCCGTCGGGTCAGCGCCAGCGCCTGGCGGAATTCGCGGGGCACCTGGACCCGCCCGGCCCGGTCCATCACGGCGTACTCCTCGGCGGTCATGTGGGTGTCGCCCTCCGCGTTGGTGGTGGTGCGGCGCAGCACCTCGCTGCTGGTGCGACCGTCGCGGATCGCGACGGTCCGTTCGACCTGGCCGCTGACCTCCGGGTCGTGGGTGACCACGACGACGGTGACGCCGTAGCGCCGGTTGACGTCGCGCAGCACGCCGAAGACCTCGGCGGACGTGGCGGCGTCCAGCTCGCCGGTCGGCTCGTCGGCGAGCAGGACCCTCGGCTGGTTGGCCAGGGCCACCGCGATCGCCACCCGCATCTGCTGCCCACCGGAGAGTTGGCCGGGGCGGCGGTCGGCGCAGTCGGCGACGCCGAGGCTGTCCAGCAGTTCGGCGGCGCGCTCCTGCCGCTCCTTCTTCGCGGTGCGGGCCGCCGTCATCGGCAGGTCCACCATCTCCCGCGCGGTCAGGTACGGGATGAGGTTGCTCGCCGTCTGCTGCCGGACGAATCCGACGGTGTGCCGCCGGTACTCCACCCGGTCCGCGCGGGACATCGCCAGCAGGTTCCACGTGTCGACCCGGACCCGTCCGGCGGTGGGGGCGTCGATGCCGGCCAGGATGGACAGCAGCGTCGACTTGCCCGATCCGGAGGCGCCGACCACGGCGACCAGCTCACCGCTCTCCACCGCCAGGTCCAGTCCCTGAAGTGCCTGCACCTCGATCGAACCGGTCTGGTAGATCCGTACCAGGTTCTCGCAGACGATGAGCGCGTCCCGACCGAACTCGGTCGCCCGCGCGGACGGCTGCGGCAGGGACAGCGGTGTGGTGGACATTCCCAGCAGTCTCGCAACCGGCGGCGTCGTTGACCATGCCCCTCGTGCGGTTATTTCGGGTTTGGCACGAGGATCCGCTGTCGACCGGTCAGAAGGTCAACAGCCGGAACTCGCCCACCGGCCGGAAGCCGAGGCGGCGGTAGATTCCCTCGCCGACGGGGGACGAGGTGAGGGCCGCCGTGTGGGCGCCCCGCTCCCGGGCCAGGTCGAGCGCGGCCCGGGTCATGGCCGCGCCGATGCCCTGCCGGCGCTGCTCGGGCTGCGTGCCCACGAAGTAGAGCGTGACCAGACCGTGGCTGAGCCAGGCGACAGCCGTGCCGACGATTCGGCCGTCGGCGAGGCGACCCGCCAGCCGGATCACCGTGCCGTCTCCACTGAACGCCTTCTCCCGTTCGATCGTCGCCGGGACACCCTCGGCCGGGATGCCGGACACCCGGGCGTAGGCCGGGACGAAGGCGTCGAGGTCGTCGGTCTCGGTGATGTGCAGGCCGGTGGGTGTCGGTGCCCCGGCCGCCGCGGTGAGCGCCCTCGTCATGATCGGCATGCGGGCGACCTCGGTCGCGCCGAGGGCGACCAGGCCGTCGGCGGTGCCGACGTCACTGTCCGGCCCGACCCACCAGATTCGGGGTACGCCCCGCAGCCGTCGCCGGGCCTCGACGAGCGCCTCGCCGGGCGTCGGCCCGGCCACCCGCAGCACCCCGTTGAGGGTGGCGTGCGGCACGTCACTGCGGTATGTCGGCAGGTCCGGGTCACCGTCCGTGCCGATGTTCCAACCGAGCAGGTACGACCGGTGGGCGGCCAGCACCGTGTCGAGGGACTCCATGAGCGCGATCGTAACGCGGGCGCGTGCCGGGCCTGACCAGCGGAGACGGGGACGGGCCGGCATCCTCGCGAGGAGGTCGCCGGCCCGTTTCACCCGAGCCCTTCACAGCGGCGGGGCGATGTCCCGCCGCTCCTCGACCCGGCGGTACTCGACCGGCTGCTCGGTGGTGGTCACGACCGCGGCGCGGCGGCGCTGGAAGATCAACGCCGTCATGATCAGACCGAGGACGCCGGCGCCCATCAGGATCCAGCCGACCACGTCGAGGTTGATGCCGCCGACGCTCGCGTCGAGGGCGAAGGTGAGAATCGCGCCGAGCGCGATCAGGAAGATGCTGGTGCCGATACCCACGACAGCCTCCTTAGGGGGTGTGGTGTGCTGTCGAGGTTCATCAGTACCCCGCCGTCGAGCAGCGCAATCGTGGTCGCCCGAGGGCGGCGCGGCGGCCGATCTTGGCATCGGGTAGAGTTTGCTCCGTCGCCGGCGGTAGCCGGGGACGTGCGGACGTAGCGCAGCTGGTAGCGCATCACCTTGCCAAGGTGAGGGTCGCGGGTTCGAATCCCGTCGTCCGCTCGCGATCCGTCTCGACGGGCCTGACTGCCGGGTCGAGCGGGCACCATGGGCGATTGGCGCAGTGGGAGCGCGCTTCCTTGACACGGAAGAGGTCACTGGTTCAAACCCAGTATCGCCCACCAGTTCGTTCAGTTGTACGTCAGACCGGACGGTCAACGTTCGGTCTGACGCGTTTAGTGGATCAGGGCCTGCTCACCGTAGCCCGTCGCCTTGGACGAATATCTCCCGTCGCTCCTTGGCGCGGCCCCTGCCATCGAGTACGTATCCCGCAAGCCATAACCAACCGTGGTAGGTCGGCTTCGGGCAGACTTTGATGACTCTGAACTTGAACCCACGGTCGCCCGCAAACTGAACGCTGGCACCCCGACCTACGTCCAACACATCGCCCGGCCTGGGCGTCGGTAGGTTCGGAGGCATGCGCCGCTGCTCCGGTCTCCGCTTGGCCTACTGCTCACATTCATCGTCGCCAGTAGTCAGCGCATCTCGCGTGCTGATGGCGCAATCCCGTGCCCTATGGACCTCGGCCGAAGCCCTTGCCGTGGTAGATGCGCCGCATTCCGGGCACCATTGCTCTTTGACTTTGAAGCTGAACAGTCCTGCCAGGAACCCCAGTAGTACGGCGCTGATCAGAGCACCAAGCATCATCACGGTCACCCTTCGCCTGCCTAAGGGTTGCTGCCGGACGGACACCGTTGCCGCGGGCCGCCCGGCAGCCTCAAGGGAACCTCGTCACCGAACGGACAGACGTTGATTCGTCATGGCCAGGCGAGTGGTCGGCCGTTCGTCCGTTAGCCAGTGGGCTTCCGGCTCTGGTACCGTCGCCGTTTCCACTGCAACGGCCGCCTTTCGTACCCAGCGTCCGTCTTACCGAAGTTCCGACATGACGGTATGAGCGGGCGGTCTACGCCGTCCATGATGTTGCGAACTGTTGCGACGCTATTGACCAAGTTGATCGATCGTGCGGCCGATCAGCGCTCGCGCCTCCGGCCCGTATACAGCCGACACCTGAAGGCGGTCGAACATCCGCGCGTACAGCTCGATCTCTTGAGGTCGGGTGACCTCGATGCTCGCGGTGGGCGTCTCCAGCGCGATCAGGAGGTCGTCAAAGATCCAAAAGCCGGTGGACGCGACCGCCGGACGTTCGATCATTAGGGGAATGATGCCCACCGAGACGTTAGGTAGTGACATCACCGCGAGCAGCCGGTCCAACTGCCCGGCCTGGATGACGGCGTCCCCGAACCAGGTCCGCAGGGCTTGCTCCTCCAGCACCACCACGAACCGCTTACCGCGCTGGTAGAGCACCCGCTGACGCTCCATCCGCACCGCCACGGCCTCGTCCAGGTCGTTGGGCGTCTCCAGGAAGTCAATCCAGAACGACAGCATCGCCGCCGTGTAGTCGGCGGTCTGGAACAGCCCGGGGATGGCGTTGTGCTCGTAGATCCGGAACACCGACGTCTGCTCGTACAGGGCCAGGGTGTGCGCGCCGAGCACTCGCTTCATGCCCGCCCGGCTCTGGCGCCGGAACTCCAGGTATGCCGACTCCACCGCCCGCAGCGTGGCGGTCAGATCGGGAATCTGGTCTTCGGCGTTACAGGCGTGGCACCAGGCCCGGATGTCCTTGTCGGTCGGCGGCTGGACGCCATGCTCGATCTTGCTGACCCGGGTGAAGTGCTGGCCGGTCAAGGCCGCCAGCGCCCGCCCCGTGAGCCCTGCTTCCTTGCGCAGCTCACGGAGGCGGACGCCGAGCGCCTCTTGGCCCTGGCGGGCAGCGCTAGACGGGTTGGTAGTCACGGTGCGGGATGGCCAACTGCCATACGGCCTCGAACGCCGACCGGCATAACTGCAGGTCGGCCGGGTCGGTGGATGCCACCCGGTCCACGGCCAGGCCGTTGCCTGCGTAGATCAGGAAGACCGCCAGGCGGTCGTCGAACAGGTAGTAGTCGTTGCCCGGCAATCCCAGCGACGACACCAGCCGACGCGGCACCCAGCGGATGTCCTCGCCAGCGTCCACCATGGGCTCGGCGATGCTGTACGACCAGCGCTGATAGTCGCTCAACGGCTCAGAGACGATACGCGCCCGACGCACCGACCGACCTGCCTTGACGTGCTCGCGCAGGCTCTCGCACCAGCCGTCCAGCCACGCCAGGTCGTCTGGCTCCCCGGCGGCCCACTTGGCCATGTACGGCAGCTCGACCGCGGTGCCGTAGGCGTCGCGTGTCTCCAGGTGGATGGCATCGCGCTCGAAGCTCACCAACAGCCGCTCGAACTCAGCCTCACTGATCGAGGTCACGATCCCCCTGCCGGAAGAACTGGAGCATCCGGTCCGGGATCTCCACGCAGGACTCACCCTCCGGGATGCTCATCTGTGCCAACACCGCCGGGTCCGACACCTCCCAACCCTGCACCACCCAGCTCTCCCGGTCGGTGCGGTACACCGTGGGCGAGCCGGTCGGGTTCGACTCCGGATCCTTACCGATCAACGTTAGGCGCATGGTCCACTCCCTGTCCTGTCGGTTGCGGGATGTTGCGACGTGGCCATCCTGAGGGCAGACATGTTCGGCGTCAAGGAGTAGGTGAAGGATTGCGGATGGTGACGGCAAAGGACGGGAGGGTCCTCGGGCTCCCTGAGAGCGCCGTCCGTGCGGCATCGCACCGGCCCCGCCAGCTGCGAATTCCGGCATGCCTGGCAAATAAGGCTCTCGCCACACCGAACCTGCGAGTAACTTGCTTTAGCGTTCCTTGCTGATTACCGTCGCCCCTCACCTATACAACCATCGAAAGCGGCCTTGCCGATCTTGATTGACTGGGGCAGCCCAATATCAAATACCGGAGAGTCGACTACCGCGAATTTAGGGCTAGTCAACGTCGCACCCGACCTAGTCCTGTTCGATCACTGACCGAGGCCCGGCGCCATGGCGTCCGGAGTTCGGAGTTCGGAGTTCGGAGTTCGGAGTTCGGAGTTCGGTCCACCATAAGACTGCAGCACTGTAGGGGCGGAGTGGAATGTCATTGTGTGGCAATAGGGCAGAAGTATGCGCACATTTAATGCCATCTTCAAGCAATGCGACTGTGGCAGAAGAGGCTCTAGTGCAACTGATGAACGATAGTGACGAAGGTGTTCGCGGGGCAGTGGCAGAGGTCGCTGGCGCTCTCCGCAACGAGCGACTGCGTCCGTTTTCCCGTGCCTTGTCGGCGCTAATCTCCTCTGAGGCCTATCCACAAGCGGTGCCGCAGCTGCTCATAACGCTCGAACATGCGCCAGACCGCGTCGATTCGCTTGTAATTTCGTGCGCTCGTCGCTTTATTGAGGTTCGCGGGTCGGATATTGGCGACATCTCGACGAGTGCTGCTGGAAATGCGAGGGAAGTCGGGCAGCTTGTATTTAGGGCATATGCTCAAGCTACTTCGCAAGCCCAGCGACGAGAGTCCCTTGACCTAATTGATCAGTTATTGGCGTTCAACGCCTTTGGTATGGCTGAGTTGGTCAGTGCCGCAGAGCGCTAAGGACGTTCCGCCGGCGTCCGATCTTGGCTGACAGCTGCTGTGCTGAGTAGACGCCGCGCCTCCCAGTCCGGGTTCGCAAGACCCTGGATCAGGTGCACCTCACAGGTCGTGTGCAAGCCGAACCATCCGGGATTGCTGCTGGCGCCGTGTCCTAGATCCGACATGATCAGCGGCTGTCGTGCTTCGTGTTGGCCTGTTTACGTTCGGTTATGGCTCAGAGGCCGCGCAAACAGAGGATCAAATGCCGGGGACCGCGAGATGAGGACGGGCGCGCCTGCCAACGTCCGGTTAGCCGCATCGGCCAGAGGTGTCCGCAGCACGTCGGTCGGCCGGAAGTGCCGCTGCGCGGGCGCTTGGCCGAGTACGCCAAGCAGTCTCCCAAAAAGGCCAAGCCGAAGTCACCGGCGCGGACTCGACGTGCGGCAAGCCCACCGCGTCCAGCCAGGGTGCCAACTCGCCCGCGCCGCAGGCTCTCACCCGCAGCGCGGGATGCCCTGGTGGCCGAAGCTGTCGACTACTTCGAGGCGACGTTGGCGGTCGGAGCGGTCAATGCCGCCGCAGCTCAGGCGGCCAGATACGCGGGGGACAGTGTCTGGAACCGGCTGACGGTCGACTGGTCGGGGCGGAACTGCAAGGGACTCGCTCGTCTTGCCCGTGCCGCCCTGGACGGCAAGGACTGGCTCCATAACCGGATCGGTGACCTGGTGGGCTTCCTGCTGGAGTGGTTCAGCACGCCCCGCGTGGTCAGGGTCTTCGGCAAGGAGATCGCCAAGCGGATACCGCTGCCCTGGGATCAGCAGCTCGTAGCGGTTTCGAGAGGTATGCAGGTCGCGGGCATCGCGGTGTGCATGATCAACGGCCGGGATCTGGCGAAGTGTGAGTGCTTCATTGATGTCGTGGTCGAGGAGGGCAAGGAGCGCGTGCGCCAGTTGATGGACTGGGCAGCCAAGGACTGGCGGAACCTGGAGCAGTTGATCCCCGCCGCCTGAGGCGATTCTGTCGGTTCTATCGGGGGCTTTCGTCCCGTGGCGCCCACTTCTTGGCCATGCCGAGCAGGCGTTTGGCCTCCCAGCAGGGGTGTGCAAGAGCCTCCACGAGTTCCACCAGTTCGTTGACGGCTCGTCACCGGTTCTGCGGTGATGAGCCGTTTCGCGTCGGGGCGTCCGGAAGGCTCTCGACGCCGTGCCGACCGTCGCGAATCCGGTGGCGGGGTGGACCAGCCGTTGCGACACTCGGTCCCGTGCCCGAACCGGACCGCTTCCGCGTCGCCGTACACCTGTGGGCAGCCGGCGGTCCCGACGCCGCGACGGCCGCCGCGGCGGCCCGGGAGTCGGCGGCCGGCCTGGGTACGGTCGTCCTCGTCGAGGGGGTCAGCGACCAGCGCGCGGTGGAGGCCCTCGCGGAGCGCCGGCACCGTGACCTCGCCGGTGAGGGCGTCTGCGTGGTGCCGCTCGGCGGCGCGATGAGCGTCGGCCGGTACCTGCGGCTGTTCGGTTCGCAGGGCCTCGCCGTCGCGGTACGGGGGTTGTGCGACGAGGCCGAGGAGGGTTTCTTCCGCCGTGGCCTGGAGCAGGCGGGCTTCGGTGCCGCCCTGGACCGGTCGGCGATGGAGGCGCTCGGTTTCGGGGTGTGCGTAACCGACCTGGAGGACGAGCTGATCCGCGCGCTGGGCAGCGACGGCGTGCAGCGGGTCATCGCGGACCAACGGGACCTGGCCCGGTTCCGCGTCTTCCAGAACCAGCCCGCCCAACGTGGCCGGTCGATCGAGCGGCAACTGCGTCGTTTTCTGGGCACCATGAGTGGGCGCAAGGCCCGCTATGCCGAGGCGCTCGTGCGGGCGCTCGACCCGGATCGCGTGCCCCGCCCACTGGACCGACTGCTCGCCGGCTGAGTCTCAGGCCGGCACGACCGGCAGGTCCAGCACGTCGTCAACGGCGCGGCGTGGGGTGGGTCGGCCCGGCTGGCCGTACCCGATGCGCAGCACCATCTGCGGGGTGCCGAACCGCCCCAGCGACACGCGTAGCTGCTCCCGCGCCGTCGGCACCTCGATCGGCTGGGACAGCAGCGACGCGCCCAACCCGGCGTCGGTGGCGGTGAGCAGCACCCGTTGCAGGGCCTGGCCGGCGACCACCTGGTCGATGGCGGTGTTACCGACCGAGCCGAGCACCCCGACCAGCGGCTCGGGTTCGAAGTCCCGCCCCGGCGCGCGGTCGCGACCGCCGAAGCCGCGCGTCGGCAGCACGTCCTGTGGCTCGTGCTGCGGGCCGCCGGCCGAGGTGGGTACGCCGTCCGGCGCGGACTCGTGACGCAGCCACTGTTCCCGCTCGGCGCGGTACGCCGGGTCGCGTTCCAGCACGCGGTGCGCGCCGCGGGCGATCTCGCCGAACGCGTTCACGGCGCTCACCCCGACCACCAGCTCCAGCCAGCACCCCTCGGCGCGGGCCGCCTCGCCGAGCTGCCAGCGGGCGTCGGACGGCACCGGGTCGGGCCAGAACGGGAGCCGGTTGCTGAACCGTCGGGGGATGGCCGTGTGCAGGCTCTGCTCGGTGGGGCTGGGCCGACGCGGGAGGTCCGGCACCAGCCGGGCCAGCAGATCGGGCTCGGCCGGGTCCGGGCGCAGTCGCACCCGGGCGGGTACGCCGGCCACGGCCAACGCGATCCGCAGGTTGAACAGGGCCGCGCCGCAGGCGACCCGTACGCCCCAGCCGCTGGGGTCGGTCGCCGGCAGCCGCCGCGACGGGTCGGCCAGCACCTCGATCCCGCCGTCGTGCAGCCGGAACCGCCACGGCTGCGTGTTGTGCAGCGACGGCGCCCGGACCGCGCTGGCGGCGGCGGTCCGCAGGTGGTTCGCGGTGTAGCCGATGTCCATGGCGGTGCTCCTTCCCCTGGGCCGGTCGTCGAGCCGCGACGGCTGGCACATCCCCACGGTCCGCCGATCGGGCGGCGCCGAGCAGGGCCGGACGTCCCGATCCACCGGGCCCGACCGCCCCAGCGACCGTCGGCCCCTCGGGTCGGGACCTTCGGCCCGTGCACCCGTCGTGCGGCACCTGTAGAAACGAGGGATGATCCGCGTCTTCCTCCTCGACGACCACGAGGTCGTCCGCCGTGGCCTGGCCGACCTGCTGCAGAGCGGCGGCGACATCGAGGTGGTCGGCGAGTCCGGCTCCGCGCCGGAGGCGTCGCGTCGGATCCCCGCGCTGCGACCCGACGTGGCGATCCTCGACGCCCGGCTGCCCGACGGCAACGGCATCGACGTGTGCCGCGACGTCCGGGCCGTCGACTCGTCCATCAAGGGCCTGATCCTGACCTCGTACGAGGACGACGAGGCGCTGTTCGCCGCGATCATGGCGGGTGCCGCCGGGTACGTGCTCAAGCAGATTCGCGGGACCGACCTGGTGGACGCGGTGCGCCGGGTGGCGGCCGGGCAGTCCCTGCTCGACCCGGCGATCACGACCCGGGTGCTGGAACGTATCCGCAACGGCGTCGAGCAGCCGCGCGAGTTGAAGTCGCTCACCGAGCAGGAGCGGCGGATCCTGGAGTACGTGGCCGAAGGGCTGACCAACCGGGAGATCGCGGGAAGGATGTTCCTCGCGGAGAAGACGGTGAAGAACTACGTGTCCAGCGTGCTGGCCAAGCTGGGCCTGGAACGCCGCACCCAGGCGGCGGTCCTGGCCACCCGCCTGCTCGGCAAGACCCCCTGAGCCACCCACGGCTCCCGCGATCTTGCACTTTCTGCGCCGACAAAACCGACCTTGTCCCTCATATCGTCAACAGAAACTGCAAGATCGGCGCGAGCGGAGGGGGGTCAGTCGCGCAGGGGCACCGCCCAGTGCAGCTCGGTGCCGTGTGGGTCGACGGGGTTGATGGTGAAGACGCCGTCCAGACGGTCGGCGCGTTCGCGGAGGTTGACCAGCCCGCCTCGGGCCGCACCCGGGTCGCAGCCCACCCCGTCGTCGGTGACCGTCACGCTCACCTGATCGCCCTCGACGCGTACGGCCACGTCGACGCGGGTGGCCCGCGCGTGGCGGACCGTGTTGGACAGCGCCTCGCGCAGCACGGCGGCCAGCTCCGGGCGGATGGTGTCGGGTACGGCGCTGTCCACCGGGCCGGTCAGCTCCAGGTGCGGCTTGAAACCCAGGGACTCGGCGGCCAGCTCGATCGCCTCGCGGATCTCGGTGCGCAGCGCGGCGGTCATCGGTGTCCGCAGCTCGAAGATGGTCCGCCGGATGTCGCGGATGGTGTCGTCGAGGTCGTCGACGGCGGCGTTGATCCGTTTGGCGACCTCGGCACGGGCCATCATCGGCGCGGCGCTCTGCAACTGCAAACCGGTGGCGAAGAGCCGCTGGATCACCACGTCGTGCAGGTCCCGGGCGATCCGCTCGCGGTCCTCCAGGACCACCAACAGCTCGCGCTCCTCCTGACCACGCGCCCGCTCCATGGCCAACGCCGCCTGGCCGGCGAAGCTGCCCAGCAGCGCCACGTCCTCGTCGCTGGCGCCGCCGCCACGCTCCGGCCGGTGCGCCACGATGAGCACGCCGTGCAGTGTCTCGGCGGTGGCCAGCGGTGAGACGATCGCGGGCCCGGTGTGCAGCAGCGCCGGCCAGGGCGCGGCGTGCGCGAGGTCGTCCACCTGGTCGTGCCGTCCCTGCGCCACGGCCGCCCCGAAGCTGGTCTCGGCGGCCGGCAGGACCGCGCCGACCAGCGGCCGGGCCCGATCGTCGACGCCGTCGACCACCTCCACGGTGAACTGCGCGGTGTCGGCGTCGTGCAGCAGCACCAGCGCCAACTCCGCCTCGGCGACCTCCCGGGCGCGGCGGGCGACGAGTGCCAGCGCGTCGGTGCGACGCACCTCGCCGAGCAGCACCGAGGTGATCTCGGCGGTCGCCGCGAGCCAGCGCTCCCGCCGGTGGGCGAGGGCGTACAGGCGGGCGTTCTCGATGGCCACACCGGCGGCGGCGGCGAGCGCGACGACGATCTCCTCGTCGTCCTCGGTGAACTGCGCGCCGCCCTGCTTCTCGGCCAGGTAGAGGTTGCCGAACACCTGTTCCCGGATGAGTACCGGCACGCCCAGGAAGCTGTGCATCGGCGGGTGGTTGGCGGGGAAGCCGTAGGAGCGGGGGTGCTGGGTGATGTCCGGCATGCGCAGCGGGCGGGGATCGTCGATGAGCAGGCCGAGCACGCCCCGCCCGTGGGGCAGGTCGCCGATCCGCGCGTGCTGCTCGGGTGTCACGCCGTGCACGATGAAGTCGTGCAGCAGCCGGTCCGGGCCCACCACGCCCAGCGCGCCGTACTGCGCGCCGACCAGCTCGCAGGCCGCCTGCACGATGCGCCGCAGGGTGGTGCGCAGATCCAGGTTGGTGCCGATGCCGACGACCGCGTCGAGCAGTGCCCGCAGCCGCTCCCGGCTGGTCATCACCTCGCCGACCCGGTCCAACATCTCCTGGAGCAGTTCGTCGAGGCGTACCCGGGACAGCGGGCTCAGGCCGAGCGACGGCGTCACCGGGGTTTCCGGGCGAGGCTGCGGGACGCTGCTGGTCACCGCGCGATCGTAGCGTCGACCGGCGGCGTCGATCGACCCGTCAGGCCTGGTCGCCGCGCACCGCGGAGGTGTCGACCACCTGCTCGCCGGCCAGTCGCGGGGTGTGCGGCGGCCCCGCGTGCGCCGGGTCCGCGATCCCCAGGCGCAGCACGAGGTACGGGAAGCCGATGCCGGCGAGCACCTGGCGCAGTGTCTGCCGGGTGCCGGGGACCTCGACGACCGCGCTGAGGGGTACCACCGACACGCCGAGCCGGGTCGCGGTCAGCCAGGCGGCGGAGAGGGCTTCACCGGCACGCAGCCAGCTGTCCCGGTCGTCCTCGTCGCCGTGCAGCAGCGCGTACACCGCCATCCGGTCGTGGCCGGGACCGATCGGCAGGCTGCCGGGGCGGCCGAAGTCGCGGCCGGGCACGGTGGTCTGTGGCGGCTCGGCGGGGAGCACGTCGGCGGGCAGACCGGTGCCGGTGTCGGCGCGGCTCGTCCAGTACGCCATCTCGGCGCGCAACTCCGGGTCCTCGGCCTCGACCGCGCCGGCGCGCCCGGCCGTGGCGGCCAGCTCCAGCACCTGGTCACGGTCGAGGATCTGCAGGCGGCTGCCCTCGGCGGTGACCGCCCGGGTGATCTCCCCCATCGCGTCGGTGGGCACCGGCTCGTCACTGACCGGCCGTCGGTCGGTGTGCCGCACCGACATGCACTGCACGAGGCGCATGGCGTCCGGATCGGCCTCGGTCCGGGTCAGGTCGGTCAGACGGGCCACCAGGCTCTCCTCGCCCGGGTCGGGTAGGCGGCGCACCACCGCGCGCCAGCCCTCGGCGGCCAGCGCCACCCGGGCGTGGTGCAGGGCGGCGCCGCAGCTGACCGCCAGCAGCCGCCCTTCCGGGTCGCCGGCCGCGAGCTGCCGGTCGGCGACCGTGTGCAGTTCCAGCGAGTCGGGGAGTACCCGCCAGCGCCAGGGCTGCGTGTTGTGCACCGAGGGGGCGTGGCCGGCGGTGGCGGCGGCCTCCGCCAGCGCGGTGGTCAGCGAACTTTCCTGACTCATCGTCACGACCTTTCCGTCTCGACCATCGTGCCTCACCCGGCGCTGTCGCGCGGTGTGTTGCCGCTCCATGCTGAGGCATCGGGGGTGGGTGACGCAGGGGCCGTAGGTCCCGGCCGCACCGGGTCGTCCCGCCTGCCGCCCACCCGGACCGTCCCGTCCGCTGTCCGGGACGGGGTCCGCGCCGCCGACCCGCTCGCCCGCCCGGCTGGCGGATCACGCGTGTGGGGGCGGAGCGAGGCGCTGGGCTGCGACGATGCGCAAATGGCAGCCGAGTCGCCCGAGTGCGTCGACCAGCAGCCCACGCGGAGCCGCGTTCGTCGGTGGTGGGCGTGGGTACCGCTGGTCGGGCTCAGCGTCGCGGTGCTCGCCGGCGTCGCGCTGCGGATCACCGGCCGCTCCGGTGCGGCCGACGTGGTCTGGGCGGCCGTCACGGTGGCCGCGCTGCTGCCGGCCGCCTGGTCGATGCTGCGTGCGTTGTGGCACCGGCACTTCGGCGTAGACGTGATCGCCGTGCTGGCCCTGGCCGGCGCGCTCACAGTGGCGGAATACCTGGCCGGGGCGGTGATCGCGGTGATGGTGGCGACTGGACGGTCGCTGGAGGCGTACGCCCAGCGTCGGGCGACCCGGGACCTGCGGGCCCTCCTGGAGCGTGCCCCGCGTACCGCCCGTCGGCGTGCGGCGGGCGGCGCGATCGAGGTCGTGCCGCTGGACGACGTGGCAACGGGGGACCGGTTGCTGGTCGGCCCGGGCGATGTGGTGGGTGTCGACGGGACCGTCGACGAGGCGGCCACGCTTGACGAGTCGGTGGTGACCGGTGAGTCGCGGCTGGTGCAGCGGGCGGCCGGGGAGGGGGTGGTCAGCGGCGTGGTCAACGCGGGCGCGGCGTTCGGCATGCGGGCGACCAAGAGCGCGGCGCAGAGCACGTACGCCGGGATCGTCCGGCTCGCCGAGGAGGCCAGCGCGCACAAGGCCCCGATGGTCCGGTTGGCCGACCGGTACGCGGCCGCCTTCGTACCGTTCACGCTGGTGTTGGCCGGGCTGGCGTGGCTGCTCTCCGGCGACCTGGTCCGGGCGGTGGCGGTGCTGGTGGTGGCGACCCCCTGTCCACTGCTGCTGGCCACCCCTATCGCGATCGTGTCCGGACTGTCGCGGGTGGCCCGACGCGGGGTGCTGGTCCGGGACGGCGGCGCGCTGGAACTGCTCGGCAGGGCACAGACCCTGCTGGTGGACAAGACCGGCACGCTCACCGCCGGCCGGCCGCGGGCGGCCGAGACGGTCGTCGCCCCCGGCGGCGACCGGGACGAGGTGCTACGGCTGGCCGCCTCGGTGGAGCAGCTCTCCCCGCATGTCCTTGCCGCCGCGTTGGTCCGTCAGGCCCGGGAGCGGGGGCTCGCGCTGACCGAGCCGACCGACGTGACCGAGGAGCCCGGTCGGGGGGTCAGTGGTCGGGTCAAGGGGCGGCTCGTCCGGGTCGGGCAGCTCGGCGGCGAGCTGCCCGAGTGGGCGGGACGGGCGCTGGCCCGTACCGAGCTGACGGGCTGGTCCGCGGTGTGGGTGAGCGACGATGCTGGCCCGTTCGGCGCCATCCTGTTGGAGGACCCGGTACGCCCCGACGCCCGCCGGACCGTACGCCGGCTGCGCCATGCGGGACTGCGGCGCATCGTCATGGTCACCGGTGACCGGCCGGCCACCGCCGCCCAGGTCGCCGAGGCGGTCGGCGTGGACGACGTGGTGGCCCAGTGCACGCCGCAGGAGAAGGTGGCCCGGGTCCGGCAGGAGGCCGAGCGGGCCGTCACCGTGATGGTCGGCGACGGCGTCAACGACGCTCCAGCGCTGGCACAGGCGCAGGTGGGTGTGGCGATGGGCGCGACCGGCGCGAACGCCTCGGCGGACGTGGCGGACGCGGTGCTCACGGTGGACCGGCTGGACCGCCTCGCCGACGCCGTGGAGATCGCCCGGTACGCGCGTCGTATCGCCGTGCAGAGCGCCACCGTCGGGATGGGACTCGCCGTGCTGGCGATGCTCGCGGCGGCGGCGGGGCGGCTGCCGCCGGTGGCCGGCGCGTTCCTCCAGGAGGGCATCGACGTGCTGGTGATCCTCAACGCGCTGCGGGCACTGCGGGGTGGACTGCGCCGCCGCGACGTCCCGCCGAACACCCGGGAGCTGCTCGCCCGCGCCGCGAAGGAGCACGGGACGGTTCGCGACGTGCTGGCTGGGTTGCGCGACACCGCCGACCTGGTGGCCACCGACGCGGCATCGCCGAGGTGCCTGCCGGCGGTGCGCGAGACGCACCGCCGACTGACCGAGCGGGTGCTGCCGCACGAGGCCACCGAGGAGCGGCAGCTCTACCCCGCCCTGACCGACCCGCTCGGCAGCGACGAGGCGACGTCGACGATGAGCCGCGCACACGTGGAGATCCGTCGTCAGGTCGACCTGCTCGGCGCGCAAATCGCCCAGGCCGACGGCCGGTTGCGCCCCGATCAGGTGCCCGATCTGCTGGCCACCCTCTACGGGCTGGACGCCGTCCTGCGCCTGCATTTGGCGCAGGAAGAGGAGGAGTTCTTCACCCTCGATCCGACGCCCGAGCGGCGGTGAGGGCGGATCGGCGTCAGCGTTCCCGGACGACGGCGACCGGGCAGCCGGCGTGCTGGATGACCTGCTGGCTGACCGAGCCGAGCAGCATCCCGGCCAGGCCGCCCCGTCCCCGGCTGCCGACCACCACCAACTGGGCCGACCTGCTGGCCTCGATCAGCGTCGCCGCCGGAGCGCCCCCGACGAGGTCGACCGTGACCTCCAGCTCGGGGAACGTCCGCCGCCAGGGCTCGACCGCCTCCTCGACGGCCGCCCGCTCGTCGGGCGTCCCGGCCTCCGCGTTGGGGCCGGGGGTCCAGGCGTGCAGCACGCGCAGCGGTACCCGTCGTTGGGTTGCCCGCTCGGCCGCGAAGCCGAGCGCCACCAGCGACGGCTCGGAGGCGTCCACCCCGACCGTCACCGGGTCGGCCGGGCCGTGGGCCGCGCCGTCGCGGACGATGACGACGGGACAGTGGGCGTGCGCGGCGACCGCTACCGCCGTCGAGCCGGCCAGCAGTCCGCCGAACCCGCCGTGGCCCCGGCTGCCGAGCACCAGCATCCCCGCGTCGGTGGAGCGTTCCTGCAACACGAGGGCGGGCGGTCCGTCGTACACCTCGCTGGTGATCGTCAGGCCGGGATGCGCGGCGGCGGCGTCCGCGGCGGCCTTGCGGACCAGGTCGTCCACCTGCCGCCGGGCGGTGTCGTCCGGCCAGATGCCGGGCGCCACGCCCGGACCGACCCAACTGGCCACGGTCAGCCATTCGAAGACGTACGCCAGCCGCACCGGCTGACCACTGCGCTCGGCCTCGGCCAACGCCCAGTCAAGGGCCACCGACGCGTCGGTCGAGCCGTCGTAGCCGACCAGAATCTCCGCGTCCCGCACGTCGTCCTCCTTCAGGGGTTGGTCGGGTCGGTCTCGCGGACCCACCGCCACTCGGCGACCTGCGGGTCGTCCTCGCCGTACCGGCGCGTGTAGTCGCGGGCCGCCTGCCGGGCGTCGACCATCTGCTGGCGTAGGTGCGCGGCGCGCGCGCCCAGCCCCGGCACTCGGTCGATGACGTCGATGACCAGGTGGAACCGGTCCAGGTCGTTGAGCATCACCATGTCGAACGGGGTGGTGGTGGTGCCCTCCTCCTTGTAGCCGCGTACGTGCAGGTTCTCGTGGTTCGACCGGCGGTAGGTCAGGCGGTGGATGAGCCACGGGTAGCCGTGGTAGGCGAAGATGACCGGTCGGTCCGGCGTGAAGATGGTGTCGAACTCCTTGTCGGGCAGGCCGTGCGGGTGTTCGGTGTCCGGTTGCAGGCGCATCAGGTCGACGACGTTGACCAGCCGGACCTTCAGCTCCGGCAGGTGCCGGCGCAGCAGGTCGGCGGCGGCCAGCGTCTCCAGGGTGGGCACGTCGCCGCAGCAGGCGAGGACGACGTCCGGCTCACAGTTGTCGTCGTTGCTGGCCCACTCCCAGATGCCCAGGCCGCGGCGGGTGTGCTGGATCGCCTCGTCGACGGTGAGCCAGTTGGGCGCCGGCTGCTTCCCGGCCACGACCACGTTGATGTAGTGCCGGCTGCGCAGGCAGTGGTCCATGGTGGCGAGCAGGGTGTTGGCGTCCGGCGGCAGGTAGACGCGCACCACCTCGGCCTTCTTGTTGACCACGTGGTCGATGAAGCCCGGGTCCTGGTGGGAGAAGCCGTTGTGGTCCTGCCGCCAGACGTGGCTGGACAGCAGGTAGTTCAGCGAGGCGAGCGGCTGTCGCCAGGGGATGGCCCGGGTCACCTTCAACCATTTGGCGTGCTGGTTCAGCATCGAGTCGACGATGTGGATGAAGGCCTCGTAGCTGGTGAACACGCCGTGCCGGCCGGTCAGCAGGTAACCCTCCAGCCAGCCCTGGCACAGGTGCTCGGACAGCACCTCCATGACCCGGCCGTCCGGGGAGAGGTGGTCGTCGCCGGGGACCGTCGCGGCCATCCAGGCGCGGTCGGTCACCTCGAAGGCGGCGCCCAACCGGTTGGACGTGACCTCGTCCGGGCCGAACAGCCGGAACGTCTGCGGGTTGGCGGCGATCACGTCGCGGATCCACGGACCGAGCACGCCGGTCGCGCCGGCCATCGGCTGACCCGGTTCGGGTACGTCCACGCCGTACTCGCCGAAGTCGGGCAGGGCCAGGTCGCGCAGGACCACTCCGCCGTTGGTGACCGGGTTGGCGCTCATCCGCCGGTCACCGTGCGGCGGCAGGGTCCGCAGCTCGTCGACCGGCGCTCCGGTGGCGTCGAACAGCTCCTCCGGTCGGTAGCTGCGTAGCCAGCGCTCCAGCTCGGCCAGGTGCGCCGGGTTGTCGCGTACGCCGGACAGCGGCACCTGGTGCGCGCGGTAGGTGCCCTCCACCTGCGTACCGTCGACCTCGCGCGGTCCCGTCCAGCCCTTCGGCGTCCGCAGGATGATCATCGGCCAGCGGGGACGCTCGACGACGCCGCCGGAGCGGGCCCGGCGCTGGATCGTGGCGATCTCGTCCAGCGCCCGGTCCATGGTGGCCGCGAGAGCGCGGTGCACCACGCTCGGGTCGTCGCCGGCCACCACGTACGGCTCGTAACCCGAGCCGCGCATGAGGTCCAGCAGGTCCGTCTCGGGGATCCGGGACAGCACGGTGGGATTGGCGATCTTGTAGCCGTTGAGGTGCAGGATGGGCAGCACCGCGCCGTCCCGGGCCGGGTTGAGAAAGACGTTCGAGAGCCAACTGCCGGCCAGTGGGCCGGTCTCCGCCTCACCGTCGCCCACCACGCAGGCGACCACGAGATCCGGGTGGTCGAACGCGGCGCCGTAGGCGTGGCTCAGGGCGTACCCCAGCTCGCCGCCCTCGTGGATCGAACCTGGCACGTCCGCCGCGACGTGGCTGGGGATGCCGCCGGGGAAGGAGAACTGGCGGAACAGCCGGGCCATGCCGGTCTCGTCGCGTGCGACGTCGTGGTAGCGCTCGGACCAGGTGCCCTCCAGCCACGTGTTGGCCACGATGGCCGGGCCGCCGTGCCCGGGGCCGGTGACCAGCATGGCGTTCAGGTCGCGGGCGACGATCACCCGGTTGAGGTGGGCGTAGATCAGGTTGAGCCCGGGGCTGGTACCCCAGTGCCCGAGCAGCCGGGGCTTGATGTCGTCGGGGGTCAGCGGCTCGCGCAGCAGGGGGTTGCCCAGCAGGTAGATCTGCCCGACGGTGAGGTAGTTCGCGGCACGCCAGTAGGCGTCCAGCCGGCGCAGCTCGTCGTCGGTGAGTGCGCGCTGTACGTCTTCAGCGGTATCCATGATGCTGCCTCTCGCGGGTAGGGGGTGGGTGTCCGCGTTCAGCCTCGCCGCTGCGGACGTGTTCGGTCAGGGTCGTTGGTCCCTCCTCGGGTGGTCGTCGGGCCCGGGGAGCGGCACCTCGGCGAGGCCGCGTACGACGACCACCGGGGCGGGGGAGTGGTAGAGCAAGGACTGGGCGACCGCGCCGAGCATGGCGCGTCCCGGTTCGTCGCCGCGGGCGGCGACCAGTGCCATCTGGGCCGACCGGGACGTGTCGATGAGCACCTGCGCGGGGTCGCCGCGGACGACCCGGCACTCGGTGGGCACTGCGGTGTGCCGGTCGACGTGGCGGGCCAGCGCCTCGCCGAGCTGCTCGGCGACCGCGTCGGTGTCCTCGTCGCTCTCCACCACCCGCAGGGCCACGAGGCGCGCGCCGCGTCGGGCGGCGCACTCCACGGCCCACCGCAGGGCGAGGTGGGAGCTGGGCGAGCCGTCCACTCCGGCCAGGACCGGTCCCTGCGGCGGCGGTTCGCGGCGGACCACCAGCAGCGGGCAGTTGGCCCGCGCCGCCAACTGCACGGCGGGCGTGTCGGCCGGTACGCACTGACCGCTGCCGCCCATTCCGCTGTCCCCGACGGCCAGCAGGAAGGCCGTCTCGGACCGGCGGATGAGGGTGGGCAGCAGGGCGCTCTCGACGATCTCGGCGCGCACGGTCAGTCCCGGTTCGACCTGGTGGGCGAGCTGGGCCGCCCGGGTGATCAGACTCTCGGCAGCGTCGCGGGGCGCGGCCACGGTGTCCGCCGCGAAGGCGGCGTGCCAGTCGAAGGTGTGCACCAGGTGCAGGGGTCGCCCGTGGCCGGCGGCCTCCTGGGCGGCCTGCTCCACGACCGGTAGGTCACCGTCCGAGCCGAGGCCGACCAGCACCTCCGCGTCGGCCGATGCCGCCATCCGATACCACCTCCCGGGCGTCGCGCCCGGCACGACCACGCTGTCCCTGCACCGAGGGTAGTCGGATGACTGCGGCGTGTGGGTGGGATCGACCCATGGGGTACGCGAACCAGGGCTCGCGGTGTCAACAACCGTTGACAAACGGGCGCTGTCAACGTATGTTGACAGCATGAGCCAGGCAACGGAACTCGCGGCGGCAGCCGGCAGCACCGACCCCCGGGTCGGGCTCCGCGCCGTCCGCGCGCTACGCCGGCTGCTCGAGCGACTCGAGGTGGTCCAGGTGGACAACGCCCGGCGACAGGGCTGGTCCTGGCAGGAGATCGCCGACGCGCTCGAGGTCAGCCGGCAGGCGGTGCACAAGAAGCACGCCGGGCGACCGGCGGTCAACTCATCCTGGGAGGCGTGATGTTCGAACGGTTCACCGACCGGGCGCGAGGCGTGGTGCGGCGGGCGCTCGAGGAGGCCCGGGCCGAGGGGCGGCGTCCGGTCGGCACCGAACACCTGCTGCTCGCCCTGCTCGCCGACGAGGACGGCCTGGCCGGCCGTGTGCTGGCCGACGCCGGGGTCCGCGCCGACGACCTGCGGGAGCGGGTCCGCCGGCACACCACGGGCGGGGGCGCCGGCCTCGGCGACGCGGACGCGGCGGCGCTGCGCGAGATCGGCATCGACCTCGCCGCGATCGTGGCCCGCATCGAACAGTCCTTCGGCCCCGACGCGCTGCGCGAGGCGGTGCCGGCCCCGCGTCGCCGCTGGGGGCGTCGCCGCTACCTGGGCGGCCCGTTCTCGCCCCGCTCGAAGAAGGCGCTGGAGCTGTCGTTGCGGGAGGCGCTGCGGCTGCGGCACAAGCACATCGGCACCGAGCACATCCTGCTCGGGGTGCTGCGTGAGGGCCAGGGACTGGGCGCGCTGGTGCTCACCGAGGCCGGGGTCGACCTCGACGATCTGCGCCGCCGGGTGGAGGCGGCGCTGCGCGCGGCGGCGTGACGGGCACCCGCGCGTTGAAACCTGTCTGTGGCACTTCCGACGCCCGCGGTTCGCCGGGTCGCTGACAGCGCCCCGGTGCTGCACACTGACGCCGTGGATGCTGGACAGGACAGGCGCCCCTCAGGTGGCGACGGCGGGCTGCGCTCCGCCGTGGTGGTCAACCCGTCGAAGGTCGCCGACCTCGACGAGCTGCGCCGCACCGTGAACGACGCGCTCGCCGCCGCCGGGTGGCCCGAGCCGCGGTGGTTCGAGACGACCGTCGACGATCCCGGCCGGGGCCAGACCGAACAGGCCGTCAAGGACGGCGTCGACCTCGTCTTCGCCTGCGGCGGCGACGGCACCGTGATGTCCTGCGTCAGCGCGCTCGTCGGCACCGACGTGGCCCTCGCCGTCCTGCCGCAGGGCACCGGAAACCTCCTCGCCGCCAACCTCGGCCTCTCCACCGACCTCCCGGCGGGGCTCCAGGTCGCCGTCGAACGCGGTCGGCGGCTGCTCGACGTCGGCGCGGTGGAGGACCAGTACTTCACCGTGATGGCCGGCATGGGTTTCGACGCCCAGATGCTCGACGCCACCAACGAGACCACCAAGGCCCGCATCGGCTGGCCGGCGTACGTGATGGGTGCCGTGAAGCACCTGCGGGACCGGCCGATGCGGGTGCAGATCCGCATCGACGACCGGCCGCCGGTGCGCCGCCGGGCCCGCTCGGTGCTGATCGCCAACGTCGGCCGGCTCCAGGGCGGCGTGACCCTGCTGACCGAGGCCGAGCCGGACGACGGTTGGCTCGACGTCGCCGTGCTCACCCCGCGTAACCTGCGGCACTGGCTCGCGCTCGGCTGGGCCGTGGTCCGCCACAGCGGCCAGGTGCCGCAGATGGAGGTCTTCCGCGGCCGGAAGGTCGTGGTCAGCAGCAACCGCGCGCAGCCGAGGGAGCTGGACGGCGACCTCATCGCCCCAGGGCGGCGACTGCACGCCGAGATCCGACCGCAGGCGCTGTGGCTCTGCGTTCCGCAGCCCGAGGACGCTCCCGACCTGTCCGTCGACGCACAGGGCGCCGGGGAGCGGGGCGAGCAGCTGATCGAGGAAGCGCGCCGTGAGTAGCACCCGGATCGTGCCGGAGACCCGGCTGATGGCCGACGAGGAGCTGTCGGCCGACGACGCCTGGCGCACACTGCGCCGCAAGGGCGGCTGGCACCTGCTGCGGGACGCGTTCATCCGGTTCCGCTACGGCGACGGGTTCAGCCACTCCCGCGCGTTCGCGTTGCAGCTCTGCCTGGCCGTGGTGCCGTTCCTCATCGCGCTCACCGGTCTGATCAGCGAGCTGGGCGTCGAGGAGGGCGGCCGGGTCGTCGCCGACACCGTGCTGGCGCTCACCCCCGGCCAGAGCGCCGAGGTGGTCGGCGAACTGCTCGGCGAGGGCGAACGCGTCGAGGACGCGGGGGAGCTGGCGCTCACCCTGGGTCTGCTCACCGGTCTGGTCGCGCTGACCACCACGATGGCCCAGATCGAGCGGGGCG
Source organism: Micromonospora sp. NPDC005979 (assembly GCF_040614415.1). NCBI lineage: Bacteria > Bacillati > Actinomycetota > Actinomycetes > Micromonosporales > Micromonosporaceae > Micromonospora > Micromonospora sp. NPDC005979. The sequence continues at coordinate 111,739 of NZ_JBEXUR010000013.1, forward strand.
CCAACCGCATCTACGGCGTCGAGCGGGACCGCCCGGCCCTCTGGAAGTACCTACGGGCGGCCGTCCTGGCGGTCACCGCCGGCCTGCCCGCACTGGCCGGCTTCCTGATCCTCGTCGGCGGCGGCGCGATGGGCGACTCGGTGCGCGAGCACTACGAGTGGGGCGAGACCGCAAACATCATCTGGAACGTGATCCGGTTTCCGTTGAGCCTCGGCCTGACCGTGCTCGCCGTGGCGGTGCTGTTCCGGCACGCGCCGCGCCGCAACCAGCCCGGCCTGTCGTGGCTGTTCTTCGGCGCCGGCATCGCCACGGCCCTGTGGTGGCTGGCCAGCCTGCTGCTCGCCGCGTACGTCAAGTTCAGTGAGGGCTTCGGGCAGACCTACGGCGCGTTGACCGGCATGATGGCGCTGCTGCTCTGGGCCAACCTGACCGGTATGGCGCTCTTCGGCGGGCTGGCCTTCGCCGCCCAGTTGGAGGCGCTGCGGATCGGCGTGCAGGAGCCGGCGCAGCCCGACCTGTGGGAACCCGAGGCCGACCGCGCCGAGTTGTTCGACACCGGTGACATGACCGCGCTCTAGCGCGTCCGGGTGTACGCCGGACGCGGATCGGGTACCTCGCCTCGCCAGGTACGACAAGGGAGGTGCGGGGTGACCGCGGTCAAAGAGGTGGCTCGGCGTCCGATCGGTCACTTCGCCGAACGGAGCATCGCCGGTCTGGTCGCCGTCATCGGCGCGGGCGCGGCGTTCGGGCTGTTGCTGTTGCTCGTCCGTTTCCGGTGGAGCCCGTTGCAGGACGCCGACCACGCGGCCGCCGAGTGGTTCAACTCGCTCGTCGCCCCACACCATCCGCTGGTCACCGTGCTCCAGGCGGTGACCGATCTGGGTGGTCGACCGATCCTCATCTGGCTGGTCGCGATTCCGGCGATCGGCCTGCTGATCCGGCGGCAGCCCCGGTTGGCCGTCTACCTGATCGTCACGGGGGTCGGCGGGCTGATCCTCGACCCGTCGCTCAAGGCGCTCGTCGGTCGACTCCGCCCGGTGGTGGACGTCCCGGTCGCCAGCGCTCCCGGCAACAGCTTCCCGAGCGGCCACGCGCTCGGCTCGATCGTCGCGTACGGGGCGCTGCTGCTGGTGTTCCTGCCGGCGATGGCGCCCCGCTGGCGCAAGCCCGCGATCGTCGGCGTCGGCGTGCTGGTGGCGCTGATCGGGCTGACCCGGATCGCGCTGGGCGTGCACTTCGTCTCCGACGTGCTGGGCGCCTGGCTGCTCGGGGCCGCCTGGCTGGGCGTCACCGCGTACGCCTTCCGGCTGTGGCGGCGCGAGCGCGGCAAGCCGGTGCCGCCGCTGACCGAGGGGCTGGAGCCGGAGGCGGGGCACGACATCGCCATCGCCCCGGCCGAGGAGCGTGTGCTGGCGCACCCCCGCTCTGCGGTGGCCGAGCTGCTGGTCGGCTGGGTGCTGGTGTTCGGCGCGCTGTACGGCTTCGGCATGTTCGTCAGCTACCACGCCAAGGGCACCTTCTTCGCGACCCTGGACACCGAGGTCCCGCGCTGGTTCGCCGACCGGCACACGGACGTGCTGACCGACGTGAGCTGGTGGTGGAGCAAGTTCGGTGACACCCACGCCATCCTGCTCATCTCGCTGGTGTTCTGCCCGCTGGTGCTCGCGGTGTGGCGGCGGTGGCGGCCCGTGCTGTTCGTGGTGCTGGCGATGGTCGGTGAGCTGACCCTCTTCCTCGCCTCGGCGCACGTGGTCGGCCGGCCGCGTCCGCCGGTGGAGAACCTGGACGGGCAGATGCCCACCTCCTCGTTCCCGTCCGGGCACATCGCGGCCACGATCTGCGTCTGGCTGGCGATGACGCTGATCGTGTTCCCGCGTACCGACCGCTGGTGGCGGTGGGTCTTCGTGGCACTGGCCGTGATCATGCCGGCCGGGGTCGCGACCTCCCGGATGTACCGGGGGATGCACCACCCGACCGACTTCATGGGCGCGATCCTGCTCTCGGCGCTCTGGATCGGCCTGCTCTACCTCGTGATCCGCCCCAACGCCGACCTGGCCGAGGGCAACCAACCGGCCATCGAGTCGGAGGACGTGGACACCCTCGACGACGAGCTGGCGCGCGCCGGCCGACCCGACTGAGCACCGTCATGCTGCGGGTGATGACCTGGAACATCCGTACCGGCGGCCGGGACCGTGGCGGCTCCGACCGGCTCGATCGGGTGGTCCAGGTCGTCGACCAGCAGGCGCCGGACGTGTTGGCGTTGCAGGAGCTGCGCGGCTTCGACCGGGCGGGGCTGATGGCTGCTGTGGCGGACCGGGTCGGGATGACGCCCCACCTCGCCCGGTCCTGCTTCGGGCAGCCGGTGGCGGTGCTGGTCCGGCCGCCGTACCGGGTGCTCGCCGCAGGGCCCCTGCGTCGGCCGTTCCACCACGCCGCCGCCCGCGTCGTGGTGTCCACCCCGGCCGGGCCGCTCACCGTTGTCGGCACCCACCTGTACCCGTACTCCGGAGGTCGCCGACGGATGGAGGTCGACTGGCTGGTCGCTGCCCTGCGCCGTGCCCCCGGGCCGATGACCCTGCTCGCCGGTGACCTCAACTCGCTCGATCCGACGGTCGACCACACCGCTCGTCTGGACGGCCTGCCCGCTCTCTACAAGCGGCGGCACCTCCGTCGGCGCGGCGGTGCGGTGGACACCCGCGCGGTCGCCCGGCTGCTCGCCGCCGACCTGGTCGACCTGTGGCCGTCCGCCAACGGCGACGCGCCGGAGGCCGCGGGTCTGACCGTGCCCACCCGGTTCGGCGGTGCGGAGTTCGCCGGGATGCGCCTGGACTACCTGTTGGGCAGCCGTGCGGTGGCCGAGCGGGTGCGCGACTGCCGGGTGATCCGCGACGCGACGACGGACACGGCCTCCGACCACTATCCACTGCTGGTCACCATCGACCTGTGACCGCGCCGGGGTCCCGGCGGATGGCGTCGTGGGGCTACCGTGCCCACCGTGACCGACCGCCCCACCCTCCGTCCGCCGCTGCCCGGGCCGCCGACCGACCGGCCGGCCACGCCGATGGTGACGCTCGCGGCCCGAGCTCCGTCGGCGGTGGGCACGACCGAGCCGGACACCGTCGCGCTACCGCTCGTCGCGGCCGTCGCGCGCGGTGTCGCGCTGGTCTTCGTGCTGCCGGTACGCCTGCTCTGGGAGCTGATCGCGGCTGCCGGCCGGCTGCTGGGCCGGTACCTGCTGACCCCGGTCGGACGGTTCCTGCGCGACTGGCTGGTGGCCCCGTTGGTCTGGGCCCTGGACCGGCTGGTGTGGCGTCCGCTGCTCTGGTGCGCCGACCACCTACTGTGGCGTCCGCTGCGCTGGGTGGCCCGCAACCTCGTGTGGGTGCCGCTGGTGTGGCTGGCCCGGGGTGTCGCGTGGGTGGCCCGCAACCTCGTCTGGGTGCCGCTGGTGTGGCTGGGGCGCGGCGTGGCCTGGGTGGCCCGCACGCTTGTCTGGCTGCCGCTGGTGTGGTTGGCGTACGCCTTCGCCTGGGCGGTCCGCACGATCCTCTGGACGCCGCTGGTGTGGTTGGCCCGCCACGGCCTGCGCCCACCTCTGGTGGCCCTGGGTCGGGTGCTGGTCTGGCTGGCCGAGCATCTGGTCGTGCGGCCGCTGCGCTGGCTGGGCGCGGCCCTCGCCCCCGCCGGACGGCTGCTGTGGCGCGGCGTCGCCGCGCTCGCCGGGGCGGTGGGCGCCGCACTCGTCGCGCTGGCGTGGGGAGTCCGGTGGGTCGTGGTCGGCCTGGCGCGGGGAGTCTGGTGGCTCGTCGTCGGGTTCGTCCGGCTGGTCGTGGCCGCGCTGGTGGGGGCGTGGCGGACCGCCGGCTGGGTGCTGCGGCTGGTCTACCGACTGCTGCTGCGCCCGGTCGGGCTGGGGCTGCGCTGGCTGTGGCGGCACACCGTACGTCCGCTGCTGTCGGGCATCCACTGGGTCTGGTCGGTGACGGTCGTGCCGATGGCGCGTGGCCTGCGCGCGGTCTGGCGGGCCATCGTCCCGCCGGCGGCCCGGTGGACCCGACGCGCGGTGCTCGACCCGGCCCGGGTGGCGTCCCGCGAGGTGCTGAGCGCACTGGGTCTGCGCCGCTGACGACGCCTCAGAGAACCAGGTTGAGCAGGACCGTCAGCACCACCGAGGCCACGATCGAGAAGAGGATCATCAGAAGGCAGCCGAGGCCACCACCGAGCGGGCGGATCTCCGTGTTACCGAAGCGCATGGCTCACAGCTCGCGGAGCCGGGGCAGTAGCTGATCCTGCGCCCAGTCCAGGAACATCGGCTGGGTCTCCCCGCCGACCTGGATGATCGCCACGTGCGTGAAGCCGGCGTCGACGAACTTGCGGAACGCGTCGACGTGCGCTTCCACGTCCGGGCCGCAGGAGATGCCCTCGGCGACGTCCTCCTCCCGGACGAACTGGGTGGCGGCGGCGAAGGACTCCGGCCCCGGCAGGTCGGCGTTGACCTTCCAGCCCATGCCGAACCAGCGGAACTGGTCGTGCACGATCTTGCGGCACTCGGCCTCGTCCGGGCCGTAGCAGATCGCCACCTGTCCGTAGCGGGGCTGGCCCGCGCCGCCCGCGTCGTCGTACATCTCGATGATGTGCCGGTCGGGCTCGGTGGAGACGAGGCCGTTGCCGTACTCGGCGGCGAGCGTGGCGGACTGCCGGCCGGAGGCGGCGATCGCCATCGGGACGGGCCGCTCGGGGCGGTCCCAGACGTAGGCGTCGGGTACGTCGAAGTGGTTCCCGGAGAAGGTCAACGTCTCGCCGTTGAGCAGCGGACGGATGATCTGCAACGCCTCCTCGAACATCTCGTGGCGCTGCTGCACGTGCGGCCAGCCGCCGACCACGTGCTCGTTGAGGTTCTCCCCGGCGCCCAGGCCGAGGGTGAACCGCCCGTCCGAGAGCGCGCCGATGGTGCTGGCCTTCTGGGCGACCACGGCCGGGTGGTAGCGGCGGATCGGGCAGGTCACGAAGGACATCAGCTCCGCGCGGGAGGTCGCGTGCGCGACCGCGCCGAGCACCGACCAGGCGTACGGGGAGTGGCCCTGCGAGTCCAGCCACGGATAGTAGTGGTCGGACATCACCAGTTGGTCGAAGCCGGCCGCCTCGGCCCGCACCGCGTGGTCCACCAGTTGCTTCGGTCCGGCCTGCTCGCACATCAGGGTGTAGCCGACGCTCACCATCCCGTTATCTCCTTCTCGCCGACGGTTCGTCCCGGGATACCCAGGTCAGCAGCGGTCAACCCTCCCGTCCGGTTCGCCGGGGCGATGCTTGACGGATGCGGTGGACCCGCCTACGGTCCTCTTAACCGGTTAAGACCCTCGGTGTGGCGCACATCCTGTGGTGGGGATGACCGCCCCGTGACGGCCCGCGTCCGCGCGGGCCGTCACGGCCGTCCGCCCCTTCGAAGCGTTCTACTGAACCGGTTGCGAGGGCTGATCCATCGCCCTAGGCTGATGCGCGCCGCCGGGAGTCGGGTGGCGGCTGTCGGGCTGCAGCCGCCTTCCCCTGTCGTACCCCACCCTCGCCGGGCATCGGGGGTCCTCCCTGAGGAAGGCCATGAAGACTCGACTCTCCGCCGTCGGCGCCGCCCTGCTCGCGCTGCTGCTCGCCGTGCTGGCGTTCGGTCAACCGGCGCACGCCGCGGCCGGCTTCTCCGTCGCGGGCGGCAAGCTTTACGACGCCAACGGCGCCGAATTCGTCATGCGCGGCGTCAACCACGCGCACACCTGGTATCCGCAGCAGACCAGCTCGTTCGCCAACGTCAAGGCGCTCGGCGCGAACACCGTGCGGGTGGTGCTCGCCAGCGGCGACCGCTGGACCCGGAACACCAACGCCGACGTCGCCAACGTCATCTCGCTGTGCAAGGCAAACCGGTTGATCTGCGTGCTGGAGGTCCACGACACCACCGGCTACGGCGAGCAGAGCGGCGCGATCACCCTGGACCGTGCCGTCGACTACTGGCTCAGCCTGAAGGACGTGCTGGTCGGCCAGGAGCGGTACGTTCTCGTCAACATCGGCAACGAGCCGTACGGCAACCAGAACTATGCCTCGTGGGCCACCGACAGCGCCAACGCGATCAAGCGGCTGCGGGCCGGCGGCCTGACCCACACCATCATGGTTGACGCCCCGAACTGGGGTCAGGACTGGTCGTTCACGATGCGCGACAACGCCGCGTCGGTCTTCGCCGCCGACCCGGCCCGCAACACGATCTTCTCCATCCACATGTACGGCGTCTTCGACACCGCCGCCGAGATCACCGACTATCTGGGCCGGTTTCGTACGGCGGGGCTGCCCATCGTGGTCGGGGAGTTCGGCTTCAACCACTCCGACGGCGACCCGGACGAGGACACCATCCTCGCGTACAGCCAGGCCAACGGGATCGGTTGGCTCGGTTGGTCGTGGAGCGGCAACGGGGGTGGCGTCGAGTATCTCGACATGGCCACCGCCTTCAACCCGGCCAGCCTGACCACCTGGGGGCAGCGGGTCTTCAACGGCGTCAACGGCATCCGGCAGACGTCCCGCGAGGCCACCGTCTTCGGTGGCCCCCCGCCGCCGACCACGCCTCCTCCGACCACGCCTCCTCCGACCACGCCCCCGCCGACCACGCCCCCTCCGCCGACCACGCCGCCGCCCGCCGGTGGCTGTACGGCGACGTACACCATCACCAACCAGTGGCAGGGCGGCTTCCAGGGTGAGGTGCGGGTGACCGCCGGCGCCAACGCGATCACCGGCTGGACCACCCGGTGGACCTACGCCAACGGCCAGAGCGTCACCCAGGCCTGGAACGCCACCCTGACCAGCAGCGGTTCCACGGTGACCGCGCGGAACGTGGACTACAACGGCCGACTGGCCGCCGGGGCCAGCGCGAGTTTCGGCTTCCTCGGAAGCTGGAACGGCACCAACCCCGCACCGCAGATGAGCTGCACCGCCGGCTGAGCGACCGGCGGCGACCAACGCCAGATGGCCGGGCCCGTACCGGGCCCGGCCATCGCGTCCTTCGGCAACCCGAGCCCGCTCAGTGCTGCTCGCCGGTCAGGTTCACGATGACCACGCCCGCGATGATCAGAGCGATGCCCACGAGCTTGACCGGCCCGACCGACTCGCCCAGGAACACCGCGCCGATCGCCACGATGGCCGCGGTGCCCAGGCCCGACCAGAGCGCGTACGCGACGCCGACCGGTATCTCCTTGACGGCCTGGGCGAGCAGGAGGAACGCCAGCGCGTACCCGGTGAGGCAGCCCAGTGTCGGCCAGACGCGGGTGAACCCGGCGGTGCTCTTGATCAGGCTGGTCGCCACCACCTCGGCGAGGATCGCGATCCCCAGCAGCACGTACGCCATCAGTCCTCGCCGCCCTCCGTGGTTTGGGTAGATCTTGGACAGTTTCCGTTCCCCGCTGACGGAAACTGTCCAAGATTGACAACTTCGGCAGAGGAGCTGTCGGCGGCGAGGCGGGCGGCGCGCATGGTGAGGTAGCGCTGTTCGGGGAGGCTGCTCGTGCGGGCGGCGGCATCCCGGTAGTCCGCGATGGCCCGCTCCCGGTCGCCGGCCATCTCGTGCAGGTGCGCGCGGGCGGCGGGCAGCCGGTGGTGTCCGGCCAGCCGGGGATCGTCGGTCAGCGCGTCGAGGGCCTTCAGGCCGGCAGCGGGCCCGTGCACCATGGCGGTCGCGACGGCCCGGTTGAGCGCCACCACCGGGGTGCCGGCCAACCGGTCCAGCACGTCGTACAGCGCCAGGATCTGGGGCCAGTCGGTCGCGTCGGTACTAAGAGCCTCGTCGTGCAGCGCGGCGATGGCGGCCTGCACCTGGTAGGGGCCGACCGGGCCGCGCGGCAGCGCCGCCGTGACCAGTGCGACGCCTTCGGCGATGGCCGCCGCGTCCCAGCGACTGCGATCCTGCTCGGCCAGTGGGATCAGCTCTCCGGAGGGCCCGGTTCGTGCCGGGCTGCGCGCCTCCGTGAGCAGCAGCAACGCGAGCAGCCCGGCGGTCTCGCTGTCGTCGGGCAGGCGTACGTGCAGCGCCCGGGTCAGCCGGATCGCCTCGGCCGCGAGGTCGACCCGGCGTAGGTCCGGGCCGGCGGTACTGGTGTGCCCCTCGGTGAAGATCAGGTAGAGCACCTGTCGGACGGCGGCCAACCGATCGGCCCGCTCCGCCTCCCCGGGCATTCGGAACGGCAGCCCGGACGTGCGGATCCGCTGCTTTGCCCGGCTGATCCGCTGCGCCATGGTCGCCTCGGGCACCAGGAACGCGCGGGCTATCTCGGCGGTGCTCAGACCGCCGACCGCGCGCAGGGTCAACGCGACCGCCGACGTGGGGGCGAGCGCCGGATGGCAGCAGAGGAAGAGCAGGACCAGGGTGTCGTCCCGCTCGGCGGACAGCTCCTCGTCCGGGGCCGGCGCGTACCGCCGGTCGTCCGGGTCCTGGCGGGTGACCAGGTCCTCGCGGCGACGCCGGGCCTGCTCGCCGCGGACCAGCTCGATCATCCGGCGGTAGCCGACCTGGATCAGCCAGCCCCGGGGGTTTGTCGGCAACCCGTCGGCCGGCCACTGGCTGGCGGCGGCGAGCAGTGCCTCCTGTACGGCGTCCTCGGCGGTGGCGAAGTCACCGAACCGGCGGGTGAGCACGCCGAGGACCTGCGGCGCCAGCTCGCGCAGCAGGTCCTCGATGCGAAGGTCGGTGGTCAGCGCTCACAGCTCCTGCGACGGAGCGGACATCACCGGGTGCACCTCGATCGGCATGTTCAGGGGCCGACCACCGGGGCCGGGCGCGGTGGAGATGTGCGCGGCCAACTCCACCGCCCGCTGCCGGCTGTCGAGGTCGACGATCCAGAAGCCCGCGAGGAACTCCTTCGTCTCGGCGAACGGGCCCTCGGTGACGACCGGCGCACCGCCCTCGTCGGCGCGCACGATCCGCGCCTGCTGCGGGCCGCCGAGGCCCTGCGCGTCGACCCACTCGCCATCGGCAACCAGCTTCTCGTTGACCTCCCGCATGAACCCGACGTGCGCCCGGACCTCGTCCTGCGTCCAGGTGTCGATGCCCGGGAAGTCGGTCCCGGTGGCGCTGAACTGCATCAACAGCATGTACTTCATCGTCTCGCTCCTCACGCCCGCGCACCGTGGTCGGTGCTCTCACCCTGAGGTAGAAGCCGACGAGACCGTTCTCGACACCCCGGAGGTAAGAAATTTCTAGCCGACCTCGTCGACCTCGAACAGCAGGCTCTGCTCGGGGTGCAGCGCGGGTAGCTGCACGCCCACCCGGGCCAGCGCCGCTCCGCTGAGCGTGACGCCGGACGCCAGCCAGGGCGGCCCGGACAGGTCGATCGTCGCCGGAGGTGGCACGTCCTGGACCGGGCGCACCCGGTAACGCCGCGCCGGGTCGAGACCGGGCAGCCGTACCGCGCCCGGGGTCTGCGCCACCGAGGTGGCGAGCCGGGCCACCGCGTACAACGCGCGGGTCTTGTCCTTCTCGACCACGCCGTGTGCCCAGACGGCCGGGTCCGGGTGGTCGACCCGGACCACCCGCCCGGCGTGCAGCAGCGGACGCAGCCGCTTGTGCAGCGCCACCCAGGCGGTCAGCTCGGCCTGTTCGGCGGCGCTGATCGAGGCGATGTCCCACTCGATGCCGTGGTGACCGAACAGCGCCGTGGCCGCCCGGAAACCCAGGTCGTGTACGCGGTGGGTGGTGTGCGAGCGCTCCGGGCCGATGTGCGTGCCGACGAGCTCCGGTGGCAGCAGCAGGCCGGTCCAGCGCTGGATGCCGAGCCGTTCCAGGGCGTCGTTGCAGTCGCTGGCCCAGACCCGGTCGGTGCGGGCCAGGATGGCCAGGTCCACCCGGGCGCCCCCGGACGAGCAGCTCTCGATCTCGACGCCGGGGTGGCGTCGACGGAGCTCGTCGAGGAGGCGGTAGACCGCGAGGGTCTGCCCGTGCACCCCGGGCCGGCCGTGGTGTCCCGCCTCGGTGAGGTCCCGGTTGTGGTCCCACTTGAGGTAGCTGATCCCGGGATGCTCGGTGAGCAGCGCGTCGAGGCGTTCCAGCACGTAGTCGTACGCCTCGGGGCGGCCCAGGTCGAGCGTCTGCTGATTGCGCCAGGCGGGCGGCAGCCGCCCCGGCGGGGTCAGCAGCCAGTCGGCGTGCGCGCGGAACAGGTCCGAGTCCGGGTTGACCATCTCCGGTTCCACCCACAGGCCGAACTGAAGGCCGTGGCCGGTCACGTGGTCGATGAGCGGTTGCAGGCCGTCGGGCCAGACGTCCTCGTCGACGTACCAGTCGCCCAGCCCGGCCGTGTCGTCGCGCCGGCCGCGGAACCAGCCGTCGTCGAGCACGAACCGTTCCACGCCGATCTGCGCGGCGCGGTCGGCGAGGGCCCGCAGCCGGTCCAGGTCGTGGTCGAAGTAGACCGCCTCCCAGACGTTGAGGGTGACCGGGCGCGGCGATCGCGGGTGTCCGGGCCGCGCCCGCACGTGCGAGTGGAGTACGTCGCTGAGTCCGTCCAGCCCCTCGTCGGACCAGACGGCGTAGAGCAGTGGAGTCTCGTACGCCTCGCCGGGGGCGAGCCGGATCTCGCCGGGGGCCAGCAGCTCCCCGCCACCGAGGGTGGAGTCGCCGGTGGGCCGGCGTTCGGCGACGGTGAGGTGGTCGCCGCTCCACGCGGTGTGCACCGCCCAGATCTCGCCGTGGCCGAAATCGAACCCGGCGGTGCCGGCCACCAGCAGCAGCGTGGCGTCGTGCCCGGTCCGACCGTGCCGCCCCTCGCGGACCCACGCGCCGTGCTGCCACGGGTGCCGCTGCGGGGAGCGTTCGCGGCACCAGCGGCCGGTCAGGTCGAGCAGTTCGGTGGCGACCGCCGGCACCGGGAGCACCGGGCTCAGCTCCCGCACCTCGTACGCGCCGTCGCCGTCGTTGCGGAGCCGGTGCCGGACGGTCAGCACGCCGTACGGGTCGAGCGTGATCTCGATGGTCAGGGACAACCCGGCGACCTCGTCCGAGGCCCGTACGGTGACCCGGGCCGGGGCGTCGGCCGGCTCGTCGACGGCGAGGCCGTCGAGCCGGAACGTGGTGGACCAGTCCCGCCCGTCGCGGTGCCCGGCCAGCCCCGGTCGGCCGCTCCACCCGGCGCTCGCCTCCGGCAGCAGCGACAGCACGGGCGGCTCGTCGAAGCTGCTCGGCACCACCGGTGGCACGGTGGCGTCCACGAGGTGGCGCAGGCCGTCGTCGTCCAGGTCGCCGACGTCGCCACCCCAGTGCGCCACGCGGGGCAGTCCCGGGCCGCGCGCGTCGAGAACCAGGCTGGTCCGCCCGCGGCGCAGGTGCAGGATCGTCATCCTTTGGAGGCTCCCAAGGTCAGGCCCCGGACGAAGTGCCGCTGGAGCATGAAGAAGATCACGAGGGTGGGGATCGCGACGAGCACGCTGCCCGCCGAGACCAGGTTGTTGTCGGTGAAGAACTGGCCGCGCAGGTTGTTGAGCGAGCTGGTCACCGGGAACTTGTCACCGGTACGCATGAGGACGGTGGCCCAGAAGAACTCGTTGTAGATCCAGGTCACCTCCAGGGTGGCCAGCGCGGCCAGGGCCGGCCGGCACAGCGGCATGGTGATCTGCCAGTACTGCCGCCAGACACTCGCGCCGTCGACCATCGCCGCCTCGTACAGGTCGTGGGGGAGCGCCTTCATGTAGTTGCTGAGCACGAAGACGCAGAACCCGCACTGGAAGGCGACGTTGATCAGGATCAGGCCCCAGTAGCTGTCGTAGAGCAGCTCGGAGTCGCTCATGAACTCCGGCAGCGGCACCTCGGTGAACAGTCGGAACAGCGGGATGAGCAGCGCCTGTTGCGGCAGCAGGTTGGCGGCGGTGAACACCCCGAGCAGGAGGAGGTTGATCTTCCAGCTGAACCGGGCGATGACGAACGCCACGCAGGAGGCGAGGAGGAGCGTCAGCAGCACCGCCGGAACCGTGATGTAGACCGAGTTGAGGAAGTGCTTGCCGAACTCCGCCTGCTCCCAGGCCGTGACGTAGTTGTCGATGGTCCAGCCGCCGAACGAGACGTAGCCGTGTGCGGCGGTGTACTGGTACGAGCGGAACGACGTGAGGACCGCCCAGGCGATCGGGAAGAGCCAGATCAGCGCCACGGCGACGAGGAAGCCGTGCAGCAGAATCCGCAGCGGGGTCAGCCGGCGTCGGCGGATCGGGGTGTCGACGCTCATCGCCGGTTCTCCCTCATCACGGTCGCCAGGTAGATGGTGATGAAGACCAGCGAGACGACCAGCATGATCGTCGCCAGCGCCGAGCCGAAGCCGATCCGGCTCGCCTCACCCACCACGTTCTGGGTGACCAGCGCGGAGATCAACTCCAGGCCGTTGCGGCCCTTGTTGACGACCCAGACCAGGTCGAACGCGCGCAGCGACTCGATCACGGTCACCACCAGCACGATGATGTTGATCGGTCGCATGACCGGGAAGACGACCCGGAAGAACGTCCGGACCTCGGACGCGCCGTCGACCGCGGCGGCCTCGCGCAGCGACGGGTCGACGCCCTTCAGCCCGGCCAGGTAGAGCAGCATGATGTAGCCGACGTGTCGCCAACCGGAGGCGACCATGACCGCCCAGATGTTGACGTTCGAGTCGCCGTACCAGTCGGTGCCGGTGCCGAGGACGGCGTTGATCAGACCCTGGTCACGGGAGTAGAGCAGCTGCCAGACGAAGCCGATCAGCGCCAGCGAGAGCACCACCGGCAGGTACAGCGCCGTCTGGTAGAAGCGGCTGCCGCGCAGCTCCTTGTCCAGCAGCACGGCCAGGAACATGCCGAACGGCGTGGCGACCACGAACAGCACAGCCAGCCAGAGCAGGTTGTGCTGGACCGCGGGCACGAACGGCGGGTAGATGTTCACCACGTCGCTGTAGTTGCGCCCGCCGACGAACTCGATCTCGTTGAGTGGACCGATGCCGTCCCAGTCGGTGCCGGACAGCACCACGGTCGCCAGGGCCGGCAGCCAGACGAGCGCGGTGACGAGCAGCAGTGGGACGAGCACCATCAGCGTGATGACCACGCGGTCGGTGGGGGACAGGAGCCGTAGCCGCCGGCGACGACCACCCGTGGAGGTGGTCGCCGGCGGCGGCGGCACGGCGCGATCCGCTTGGATCAGGGGTAGGTCGGACACGATGTCCTTCCCCTTCCGCCGTCAGTCAGTGAAGATCGACTTCTTCTGGTTCTCGATGGACGACGTCAGCCCGTCGATGTCCTTCGGGTTCTTGATGAACTGCTGGATCGCCGGGATCATCACCGTGGAGGCGAAGTCCGGCCGGGTGTCCCGGTCGAGGAACTGGGCGATCTCGGTGGCCGACCCGACCAGCTCGGCGGCCTTCTTCTGTAGGGCCGTGTAGCCGCCGACGTCCGCGCCGCTGTTGGCGACGAGGACGGCCGGGTCGTTCTTGAGGTTGATGTCCGCGGCGGCCTTGCCACCGAAGTACTCGAGCAGCTTGCGGGCGTTGTCCTCGTTCTTGGGCTTGCGGGCCATCATGTAGCCGTCGATCGGGGCGTCCAGCGCCTTCGCGCCGATGGCCGGGTCGATCTCGGGGAAGGTGAAGAAGTCGAGGTCGTCCTGCTCTTCGTTGCTGAACTGCTGGCCGACGAAGAGGCCCAGCAGGTACATGCCACTCTTCTTCTGCTGCAACGACTGCGCGGCCTCCTGCCAGGTGCGGCCGAGGCTGTCCGGCTGGTGCAGGGGGAGCAGGCCGGCCCAGGTGTCGAAGACCTTCTTGACCTTGTCGGAGGTCCAGGCCTCCTTACCGGCCATCAGGTCGACGTGGAACTGGTAGCCGTTGATCCGCAGGTTGAGGATGTCGAACGTGCCCATCGCCGGCCAGCCGTCCTTGTCGGCGAAGGCGATCGGGGTGAGGCCGTCCTTCTTCATCTGCGCGCCGAGCGCGGTGAACTGGTCCAGCGTGGTGGGCACCTGGTAGCCGTGCTGCTGCCAGACCGACTTGCGGTAGAAGACCGCCCACGGGTAGTACGTCCCCGGCACGAAGTACTGCTTGCCGTCGTCCCCGGTGGACGCCTTCTTGAACGCGTCGGAGTAGCCGGAGATCTTGTCCCACACGTCGCTGATGTCGCTGGCCAGGCCCTTGGCGGCGAAGAAGCGCATCCGGTAGCCGGCGAACCAGGTGAAGACGTCGTCCGGCTTGCCCTGCAGGTAGTTGTTGATGTTCTCCTGGAACGTGTTGTGGTCGACCGTGTTGGTCGCGACCTGGACGCCGGACGAGGTCTTGAACCCGTCGGTGATCTTGGCGAGGACGTCCTTGGGCTTCGGGTCGGACTGGTTGGAACCGAGCGAGACGTCCTTACTGGACCCGCCGGAGCCGGAGTCGTCGCCGCAGCCGGCGAGCAGACCGGTGCTGAGCAGCGCGCCCGTGCCGGCCGCGCCGGCCAGCAGTGACCGTCGGTTGATGCCGGCGACGGAGGGCGGTACGAGCCGAGCCAGGTACTCGGCTTGCGATCGGGGACGGGACATCGGTGCCTCCTGCGGATGAAGAGGTGCTACGTCCAAGGGGTCAGGTGTGGTGAGGAGCGGTCCAGCCGGGATATACGCATCGTGATCCACCGAGAATCCACATTGGCGAACACGATCGGCCAGTTGGGGCCTCAAGCTACCTCTCCATAGGCCACTGTCAAGAGGTACTTTCGCCTCTGATAACCCAGTCGTGATCCGGCTGTTACGAGGTAAACGTTGGAAAGGAAGTCGATGTTGGAACCTGTTGACTTCGGTGGATGGTCGGTGCACCCTCACCTGTCATGCGGCGATGGCAGGGCGAGGGCATCTACTTCGGCGGCGACTACAACCCCGAGCAGTGGCCCGAGCAGACCTGGTCGGAGGACGTCGAGCTGATGCGACGGGCCGGGGTCAACCTGGTCTCCGTCGGCATCTTCTCCTGGGCACGCCTGGAACCCCATCCCGGACGGTTCGAGTTCGGCTGGCTGGACCGTGTGCTCGACCTCCTGCACGACGGAGGCATCCAGGTCGACCTGGCCACCGCCACCGCCAGTCCACCGCCCTGGCTGCCCCGAGCGCACCCGGAGACGCTGCCCCGACGAGCCGACGGCGCGATCCTCTGGCCGGGCGGACGGCAGGCGTACTGCCCCAGCTCCCCGGTGTTCCGCGAGCGCTCCCTGGAGCTGGTGCGCGCGGTCGCCGGCCGGTACGCCGAGCACCCCGCCGTCGTCATGTGGCACGTCTCCAACGAGCTGGGCTGCCACAACGTGCACTGCTACTGCGACGTCAGCGCCGAGGCGTTCCGGGGGTGGCTGCGCGAGCGCTACGGCGACCTGGACCGGCTCAACGACGCGTGGGGCACCGCGTTCTGGAGCCAGCGCTACGGCGACTGGGCCGAGATCAATCCGCCGCGCACCGCGCCGACGTTCGCCAACCCGACGCAGCAGCTCGACTTCCTGCGCTTCTCCTCCGACGAGCAGCGCGCCCAACTACGCGCCGAACGCGAGGCGCTCAAGACGCTGGTCCGCCAACCGATCACCACCAATTTCATGGTCGGCATGGCCAAGCACATGGACTACCACTCCTGGGCCGGCGACGTGGACCTCGTCTCGAACGACCACTACCTGAACGCCGCCGACCCGCGGTCCCACCTCGGGTTGGCGCTCGCCGCCGACCACACCCGGGGCGTCGCCGGCGGCGAGCCCTGGCTGCTCATGGAGCACTCCACCAGCGCGGTCAACTGGCAGCCGCGCAACGTCGCGAAGCTCCCCGGCCAGCTCCGCCGCAACAGCCTGGCCCACGTCGCCCGGGGCGCCGACGGGGTGCTGTTCTTCCAGTGGCGTGCCTCCCGGGCCGGAGCCGAGAAGTTCCATTCCGCGCTGGTGCCGCACGCCGGCCCGGACACCAAGGTGTTCCGCGAGGTCTGCCAGCTCGGCGCGGACCTCAAGGCCCTCGCCGAGGTGCGCGGCAGCCGGGTCGACGCCGAGGTGGCGATCCTGTTCGACTTCGAAGCGTGGTGGGCGGTCGAGTTGGATTCCCACCCGAGCGTCGACGTCACGTACGCCGACCGCCTCAACGCG
This sequence comes from Micromonospora sp. NPDC005979, assembly GCF_040614415.1. Taxonomy (NCBI): domain Bacteria; kingdom Bacillati; phylum Actinomycetota; class Actinomycetes; order Micromonosporales; family Micromonosporaceae; genus Micromonospora; species Micromonospora sp. NPDC005979. Next base: position 127,837 of record NZ_JBEXUR010000013.1, read on the forward strand.
TTGTACGGCGCGCTGTGGCGGGCCGGCGTGACCGCCGACATCGTCCACCCGTCGACCGACCTCAGCGGTTACCGGCTGGTCCTCGTACCCACCCTCTACCTCGTCCGCGACGCCGACGTCGAGGCGCTACGCCGATTCGCCGAGGCCGGCGGCACGGCGGCGGTCACCTACTTCAGCGGCATCGTCGACGAGAACGACCACATCCGTCTCGGCGGTTACCCCGGCGCGTTCCGGGACCTGCTCGGCGTCCGCACCGAGGAGTTCTTTCCCCTGCGCGAGGGCGAGCGCGTCGGACTCGACGACGGCGGCACGGTCGACGTGTGGACCGAGTGGCTGCACGCCGACGACGCCGAGGTGCTGGCGTCGTACACCGATGGGCCCTTGCCGGGCGTGCCGGCGCTCACGCGGCGGCCGGTCGGCGCGGGCGCCGCGTGGTACGTCGGCGCCCGGCTCGACGAGCCGGCCACCGACCGGCTGGTCGCCCGGCTGCTCGACGAGGCCGGCGTCCGTCCGGCGGCGCAGGCGCCGACCGGGGTGGAGGTGGTACGACGCCGCGACGGCGAGCGGACCTGGCTGTTCGCGATCAACCACACGTCGTCGGAAGTACGGATCTCGGCGACCGGTGTCGCGCTGTTGACCGGCACGCGGTGCGCGGGTGAGCTGACCGTGCCGGCCGGCGAGGTGGCCGTGGTCCGCGAGGACCGGTCGTAGTGTGGTCGACGGCCACGGTGCGAAGGAGGTTCCCCAGATGCTGGCCCAGCAGCGGCAGAGCGCCATCCTCGACCTGATCCGCCAGCGCGGCGGGGTGCGGGTGAGCCACCTGGTCAGCCGGTTCGGCGTGTCCGACATGACGATCCGGCGCGACCTGGAGGTGCTGGCCGAGCGCGGCCTGGTGGACAAGGTCCACGGTGGCGCGACGCTCGCCGGGCCCGGCTCGGCCGACGAGCCCGGCTTCGCCGCGAAGTCGATCCGCCAGCAGGCCGAGAAGCGGGCCATCGCCGAGCGGGCGGCCACGATGGTGGAGCCGGGGATGGCCATCGCGCTGTCCGCCGGTACGACCACCGCCGCGCTGGCCACCCTGCTGTCCGACGTGCGCGGGCTGACCGTCGTGACCAACTCGATCCCGGTCGCCGACGCGCTCTACCAGAACCCGCGCGCCGACCAGACCGTCGTCCTGACCGGCGGCATCCGTACCCCGTCCGACGCGCTGACCGGCCCGGTCGCCGAGGCGGCGATCAGCGCGCTCAACGTCGACCTGCTCTTCCTGGGCGTGCACGGGCTCAGCCCGCGCACCGGCTTCACCACCCCGAACCTGCTGGAGGCCGGCGTCAACCGCTGCCTCATCGGGGCCGCCCGCCGGCTGGTGGTGCTCGCCGACCACACCAAGTGGGAGACGATCGGCATCGCCACCATCGCGCCGCTGGAGGCCGCCGACGTCCTCATCACCGACGCTGGCATGTCGGCCGAGGCGTGCACCACGATCGGTGAGCAGGTTGGCGAACTGGCCGTCGTCAAGACCGGTTAGGTCAGCGACTTTTCCCACAGCGCCTGAAGATCAGGCCAATCTTCGGTGACCATCCGGGCGGTCGGGGAGTCCAGTTAGGACACTTTTCAATAGCCATCGTCTGTTATCGCTGCTACCGAGAGTGGATGCGCTCAGGGAACTATCAGCAGGCATTCATCTAGTCAAGATCTTGAGTCTCTTGGAAGGATCTCCGTACTCTCCGCTCGTCATCCGGCGTGTGTGGCGGGGGAGGGTGTTGTGCGGACTCAGGCTTGGCCTTCGAGTGTGTTCACCAGGTTGACGCGAGGCCGTGCGGTGCGGTGGGCATCCAGGCTGGCGATGATGCTGGTCCTGGTACTGGTCGCGACCCTGTCGGACGTGCCGACACGCCCCGCCGAGCCGGCCCGGGCCGCACCCGCCGCGGCGGCGGCGCCCAAGCCGACGTGTCCGGACGACCGACCGGACGAGGTGTCGGCCGCGGTGGCGGCGAAGCTGTGCGGTGCGCGGGTCGAGATCGCGGGCCGGCGTACGGAGACGACGCAGCTCTTCGCGAATGCCGACGGCACGCTGACCGAGGAGCAGGCGCTCGCCCCGGTCCGGGTCCGCAACGGCGACAAGTGGGTGCCGGTGGACCTGACCCTCCAGGGTCGTGCCGACGGCACGGTCGCCCCGATCGCCCACCCGCGAGGGCTGGTGTTCGCCGGTGCCGCGTCGACGAACGGTGAGCACGAGGTCGCCTCCCTCGGCCTCGGTGACGACAAGGTCGGCCTGGCGTGGACCGGAGTCCTGCCGCAACCGGTCCTGTCCGGCCGGACGATCACGTACCCGAACGTGCTGCCCAGTGTCGACCTGGTCTTCCACGCCCACTCCACCGGCTACGAACAGCATTTCGTGGTGAAGGACCGGGCCGGACTGGCGCAGGTGCGCAAGCTGACGCTGCCGATCCGGACCGGCAAGCTGACCGCGGCCGGGGACGGCATGGGCGGCCTGTTGTTCAAGGACAAGGCCGGTCGGCAGGTCAGCCGGGCGCAGACGCCGATCATGTGGGACGCCGAGGTCGGTGCCCAGTCCGGCGAGCGACTCAACCGGGCGCCGGTGGGTCTGCGGACGGTCGCGAAGGGCGCGGGTCGCACGGTGGTCGAGCTGACCCCGGACGCGAAGTTCCTCGCCCGCGCGGACCTGACGTTCCCGGTGACGATCGACCCGCCGACGTCGCTGTCACCGTCCTTCGACGCGTTCGTGCAGAACTCGTACTCCAGTGACCAGTCGGGCTCGGCCGACCTGAAGTTGGGTCACTCCACGGACGGCGGAACGTTCACCGCGCGGTCGTACCTGCGATTCAACACCTCCGGTTTCGCCGGCAGCCGGATCATGAGCGCGAAGCTGAAGTTGTGGAACTACCACTCGTGGTCCTGCACCGCCGCCGGCTGGGAGGCCTGGCGGACCGACTACGTCGACTCGTCGGTGCGGTGGACCGACCAGCCCACGGCGCGGGCGAAGGTGGGCACCTCGTCAGAGACCCGGGGCTACAGCTCCTCCTGTGGTGACGGCTGGGTGTACATCGAGGTCGGTGGCGCGCTGCAGTACAGCGCGGACACGTCCGCGACCAGCGCCAGTGTGCTTCTGCGCGCGACCTCGGAGACCACGACCGCAGGCTGGAAGCGGTTCGATTCCGCCGAGGGCACCCATCCGCCGTCCGTCGCGATCACGTACAACAGCGCTCCGAGTGTCCCGAGCGCGCTAGCGGTGTCGCCGTGTTTCACCGCCTGCGGTGCCGGGGCCCGTACCGCCTCGGTTCGGCCGACGCTGTCGGCCAAGTTGGCCGACGCGAACGCGGGCCAGACGCTGCAGGCCGAGTTCGTCGTGCGCAACAAGGCCACCCAGGCGGTCGTGTCCTCGTCCGGCCTGCGCTCGGGCAGCCCGGCGTGGACCAACGGCTCGACCGCCTCGTGGCAGGTGCCGGTGGACCTCGTCAACGGCACCCAGTACGAGTGGCAGGTCCGTGGCAAGGACCCGTGGAACTACGGCGGTTACACCGGCTGGACCACCTTGACGGTCGACACGGACAAGCCGTTGGTGCCGTTCGTTTCCGCCAGCGTGTACCTGAATGACGGCCAGCCGCACGGTGGCGCGGGCGCAGCCGACACGTTCACCTTCTCTCCCGCCTCGGGCACGACCGACCTGGCCGCGTACGTGTACCGGTTCGACTACGACACGGCGGCGACCACGGTCGCGGCGACCGGCACCCAGCCGGTCTCGCTGGCCCCGCGTGACGGGCATCGCACGTTGACGGTGCAGGCGAAGGACTCGGCCGGCAACCTGTCCAACCCGAACCTGTACGTCTTCGAGGCCGGCAGCGCCGCGCTGGCGCAGCCGCTGCCCGGTGCGACCATCGTCAAGCGGACCAAACTTCAGGTCACCACTCCGGTGGCGGGCTACACGCGGGGCTACTTCGAATACCGACGTGGACCCGGCTCGGCGACGCTGCCGGTGCCGTCGGCGAACCTGACCTCGGCCACCGGCGCGCAGATCCTCGCGACCGCCGCGAGTCCGGTAAGCCTCTCCGCGCTCGGCGGGTACGCGGTCTGGAACGCCACCGACACCCTCGGCCTGGTCGGCGGCGTGGTGGAGGTCCGCGCCCAGTTGTACACCGCGACCGGCACGACCCCGGCGTACACGGTGCCGTGGGTGCGGGTGACCGTCGACTCCAGCGGTGACGGAGCCTCGGACGACGAGGTCGGGCCGGGCTCGGTGAACCTGCTCACCGGCGACTACGCGCTCTCCTCGGGCGACGCCGACGAACTCGGGCTGAGTGTCTCCCGCTCGGCGTCGTCCCGGGGCTACCGCGACGGCTACCAGCCGATGGTGCAGCGCCTGACGGCGAACCAGCAGCAGGTCTCCACCGACCTGACCGGGTTCAACGTCCCGTCGACCTCATCGGCGGTCCGGTCGACCGCCAGAGGGCAGGGCGAGACGACTCCGGCCGACTCGTTGGAGATCACCCCGGTCACCACGACCAGCAACGACACCTACGTCGCGGTGGGCGGCGACGGCGGTGGACTCCGGTTGAACATGACGCCGGGTAAGACGTACCGGATGACGGGTTGGGTCTACGTGCCGGCCGCGACCGGTCTGGTGCCGGCGTACACCCAGCGTGGGCTCCGGATCGTCGGTTTCCACCGGGTCAACGGCGTCTACACCGAGGTGTCGTCGAAGATGGCCGCCTACCTCGACGGGTGGCAGGAACTCTCCGTCGACATGACCGTCCCGGCCGGCGCGACGGAGGCGTTCTTCCGCCTCTACAACGGCATGCAGGGCGGCTCGGGCCGCAAGGTCTACTGGGACAACCTCTCCATGACCGAGATCGTCGCGCCGTTCGGCCCCGCCTGGACCGGCGGTGCGACCGGCGGCGCGGCGGACGTCGAATACACCACGGTCACCTTCCCCGAACCGTCCCTGGCCCGGGTCAACACGATCGGCGGCGGCTGGATCACGTTCGCGAAGAACCCCGACGGGGTCAGCTTCACTCCGGAGCCCGGCGCCGAGGGCCTGGTCCTGTCGAAGGTCGGCACCACCTCGTACCGGTTGTCGGAGATCGACGGCACCGCCACCGAGTTCACCTCCCAGGGCGGGGTGTGGGCGGCGACCTCGTCGTGGACACCGGAGTCGGACACCACCTCCCGGTACGTCTACGACACCACCGGCAGTCGTCTCCTGCTGCAAAAGGTGATCAACCCGGCTGAGCCGGGGGTCGACGACACGAACCACTGCACGAGCGCCACCCCGGCCCGTGGTTGCGAGGTACTCGAGTACGTCTACGCCACCGCGACCACCGCCGGCCTGTCGCAGACGGTGTTCGGTGACTACGTCGACCGGGTGACGCAGGTGAGACTGTGGGCCTGGGACCCGGCCGCCTCGGCGACCACCTCCACGGTCATCGCCCGCTACAGCTACGACAACCTGGGGCAGTTGCGCGAGGTGTGGGACCCTCGCGTCACCCCCGCGTTGAAGACCGCCTACGAGTACGGAAACGGGCGGGTCACGAAGGTCACCCCGGCCGGTGAGCTGCCCTGGATGTTCGACTACGGCAACCCCGACGTCGACACCGCCGCGCTGCGCTGGAACCTCGACGAGGGCAGCGGGACGAGCGTCAGCGACGCCTCCGGCAGCGGTCGGACCGGCACCGTCGCCAGCGGTGTCGGTTGGGGCCAGGGCAATGACCCCGACGATCCGGCCGACCGGGCCGCGACGTTCACCGCCGGCACCGGCCAGCAGATCAGCGTCGCCGGGACCGCCCTGTCCAACACCGCCTCGTACACCGTCTCGGCCTGGGTGCGGCTGAACAACAAGGACGGCAACCGCACCGCCGTCTCCAAGGACGGCGCCAGCACCAGCGGCTTCTTCCTCAACTACGTCAAGGAGACCGACCGCTGGGCGTTCTCCCGGGTCACCTCCGACAACACCTCGGCGACCCCGGTCCGGGCCAGCTCCAACACCGGCACCGTGGCGGGGCAGTGGACCCACCTCACCGGCGTCTACGACACCGCGGCCGGGCAGATGAAGCTGTACGTCAACGGCATTCAGCAGACGTCGACCGCCGCGACCGGCGGCTGGAACGCCTCCGGCAACTTCGTCATCGGCCGTGCGAAGTGGGCCGGCGCCGCCGCGAACGTCTGGGACGGCGACATCGACGACGTCCGCGTCTACGGCAAGGCTCTCAACGCCGACCAGGTCGCCGACCTCGCCACCGACGAAAACCCCGGCCGGCTCCTCAAGGCCCGCCGGGCGGCCCTGCAGCAGGGCTCCAAGACCGCCACGGACGGCGAACTCGCCACCAACGTCGTCTACAACGTCCCCCTGACCCAGGCAGCCGGTGGCCCGCACAACCTCAACGCCGCCGCCGCCGCGACCTGGGGCCAGCTCGACCTGCCCACCGACGCCACCGCCGTTTTCGGCCCCGAGGACAACCCGGGCCGTAACAGCGCCATCCCCAGCTCACCCGGCACCGGCGGCTACACCTACGCCACCATCCACTACCTCGGCGCGAGCGGTAAGGAGGTCAACACCGCCACGCCGGGCGGGCACATCGACACCCAGGAGTACGACCGGTTCGGCAACGTCATCCGCACCCTGGAGGCCACCGACCGGGAACTTGCCCTCGGCACCCTCCCCGACTCGAACACCCACCTCGCCGAACTCGGCCTGGCCAACACCGACACCGCCAACCGGGCGCTCGCCCTGTCCACCATCAACAAGTACTCCACCGACGGCATCGACCTGATCGACACCCTTGGCACGACCGTCACCATGGTCCTGGAGAACCCCGTCGCCGACCCGGACGGCAGCGGTCCGCTGACCGCCCTCGATGCCGGCACGACCGTGATCGGCCGCAGCCACGCGGTGAACGTCTACGACGAGGGCAAGCCCGACGGCGCCAGCTACCACCTCGTCACCACCGAGAGCGAGGGTGCCCAGATCGTCGGCTATCCCGACGTCGACGTGCGGGTCAGCAAGAACGGTTACGACGCCGAACACGGCGGCGTGTCCGGGTGGACGTTGAAGACCGCGACGAAGGTCGTCGCCGACGCCGGTGCCGGTGGGCAGAATCTGACCGCGTACGCGGTGCACAACGCCGCCGGGCGGGTCCTCAAGTCCTGGGGGATCGGCTCCTCCGGCTCGGACGCGATGGCCCGTGAGATCGTCTACTACACGGCGGGTACCAACACCCAGGACGCCGCGTGCGGAGACCGGCCCGAGTGGGCCGGCGAGCCGTGCGTGACCCGCGCTGTCGGCGCCGTCGCCGGGCACGACCCGGACCGGATGACCACCGATCTGCCCGTACGCCGGGTCACCGAGTACACCCGCTACGGCGACGAGGCAGTGGTCACCGAGACCTCTGCCGGTAAGACCCGCACCACCACCACCTCTTACGACGCGGCCACCAGGGTGACCAGCGCGGTCATCACGTCGGACGAGGGCGCGGCTCTCGGCGCGGTCACCACGGTCTACAGCCCGACCTCCGGTGACGTGACCCAGACGACGATGGACGGTGCGACCATCACCCGGGAGTACGACCTCCTCGGTCGACTCGCCTCCTACACCGACGCCGACGGCGGCACCACCGTCAACGAGTTCGACCGGTTCGGCAAGGCGTCGAAGGTCTCCGACCCCACCGGCAGTTCGGTCTTCGCGTACGACCGGGTCGCCGAGCCACGTGGCCTGCTCACCTCGGTCACCGACAACATCGCCGGGACCTTCACCGCCAAGTACTCACCCGACGGACAGATCACCGAACTCGGATACCCGGGCGGCCTCACCCGCAGGGACCGGCTCGACGCGAACCTGCAACCCGTCGAGCGCACGTACACCCGCGACTCCGACGGGGCGGTCATCTACTCGGAGTCCGTGGTCGAGAACACCGCCGGCCAGTGGGTGGACCACACCTACACCGGCGGCGGCAAGAACTACGCCTACGACCGGCTCGGCCGGCTGACCAAGGCACGCCAGGACAGTGCGATCACGGGTGGCTGCGTGACCCGCACCTACGCCTACGACAGCCGTACCAACCGCACCAACAGCTCCACCTTCGACCCGGCGGCCGACGGCAGTTGCGACGAGGACGCGGCCGATGCGGAGGCCGACCATACGTACGACACCGCGGACCGCCTCACCGACGCCGGATTCGTCTACGACGCCTTCGGCCGAACCGTGGCGATGCCCGGTGGGCTGACCAACGCCTACTACGCCAACGACCTGGTCCAACGTCAACAACTCGGCGATTCGCGGCAGACCTGGACCCTCGACCCGGCGCACCGGTTCCGTGCCTTCACCACCGAGACGCTTGTCGACGGCAACTGGGCCAACGCCACCTCGAAGCTCAACCACTACGGCGACGACTCCGACGAACCCCGGTGGATCGTCGAGGACACCACCCTCGGCAGCATCACCCGCAACGTCTCCGGACCCGACGGTGACCTCGGCGCCACCACCAGCGCCACCGGAGACGTACGCCTCCAACTGATCAACCTGCACGGCGACGTCGCCGCCACCATCGACCCCGCGCTGACCGAGCCCGAGCTGTTCGACTACGACGAGTTCGGTGTCCCGATGGCGGGGCAGGCCGACCAACGCTACGGCTGGCTCGGCGGCAAGCAGCGCTCCGGTGAGGCGATGGCGGACGTCATCCTCATGGGCGTACGCCTCTACAGCCCCGCCCTTGGGCGCTTCCTCCAGGTCGACCCCGTCGAGGGCGGCAACGCCACCGCCTACGACTACTGCGCCGGCGATCCCGTCAACTGCACCGACCTCGACGGCAAGTTCGGCTGGGGCAGCATCAAGAAGGGCCTGTCCAAGGTCGCGAAGGTCGCCTCCTACGCGTCCATGATCCCCGGTCCCATCGGCACGATCGCCGGGGTTGTCTCGGCCGTCTCCTACGCCGCCACCGGCAACTGGAAGGAAGCCGCCTGGGCCCTCGGCGGAGCAGCGGCAGCGGCCATCGGCGCCGGAGCGGCGGTCAAGGGCGCGAGACTGGCCGCCAGCGCTGCCCGTGCCGCGGCCAAGGCCCGCAAGGCCAGAAAGGCGGCCAAGGCAGCACGGGCGGCGAAGAGATGTAATTCCTTCGCGCCGGACACTCCCGTCCTGATGGCCGACGGACGCTATCTGCCCATCGCGGAGATCCAGGTCGGGGACCTGGTGATGTCCACCGACCCGAAGACCGGGATCTCGGCGGCGCAGCCCGTACTCGGGACCTTCGTCGGGCAGGGCAGCCGGCATCTCGTCGACATCGACCTCGACGGCGACGCCCGTGATGTCCTCACCGCCACCGCCGAACATCCGATCTGGGTCGACGGCAAGGGCTGGACGAACGCCGCCGAGGTCGGTGCCGGGGACGTGATCGTCGGTAGCCGCGGCGAGAAGGCCACGGTCCGACGCGTCCAGGAACGCGGCTGGCTGCCGGGGCAGACGGTCCACAACCTCAACGTCGGCGACACCCACACGTACGTGGTCGCCGTCGACGATCTGGACATCCTCGTTCACAACGCGAGCTGCCCGATCCTGGATGCTGCGCGTAGGGGCGTACCGAGGTCCTCGGGCATGTACATCATTCATCTGAACAACGGCAAGAAGTACGTAGGTATCTCGAAGAACATGCACCGGCGGATCGGGCAGCACGTGAACCGGAGCAAGGGCGCGCTCCGGCGAGAGGGCCTCGGCGCGGCCGATATCAATCACATCTCGCACTACACGTTCAGCAAGGGCAGGAACTCCTGGGCCCGGATGCGGCGGTTGGAGAAGCGCACCATCCGCGCGTTCGGGGGACCCTCTCGGGGGCGCGGTACCCTCTACAACCGAAGTTACTAGGCGAGCGGGCGGAGGAGACGGCACCGTGTTCGGCAATCAGACGGTGAATCCCGGCGAATATCTGCTCTCGGACAGCGTCTGGCGGGAGGGTGACACCCGCCGGTACGTCGAGGGTGGTTGCGATGCCGTCTTCCTCGCCTTCGACAGTGACACCGGTCGGAAGCTCGACCTGAGTTTCCTGCGCGACCTGCCCAATCTGCGCAGGGTCGCGATCGAGGGTCCGTTACGTGATGACACGTTGGTATTCGAACTGGAGGATCTTCTCGGTCTGTCGTTGCTGACGCGGTCCAAGAAGGCGGTCCGGCTCGATCTGACGCCGAAGCTGGACACGCTCGTGCTGTCGGAGCGGCCGGGCCTGGAGACGATCGGCGCGCTGTCGGCCCTGCAAAACCTGACGATCGACCGGTACGCCGGCTCGGACCTGACCCTGCTCGGGGCCAAGTCCGAGCTGGTGTACCTGAGGATCGAAGGGCGCAAGGCCGCCCTGTCCCTGCACGGCGTCGAAGAAGCGCCCCAGCTACGGCAGCTCGAAGTGGTCGATGCCGCCGTGGATTCCCTGGAGCCGTTGGCCCGGCTGGTCGAACTGCAGGAGGTTGTGGTCCGACCCAACGCGAAGTCGGCGCCGGTCGAGCCGCTGCGGCTGGATCCGCTGGCTGGTCTTCCGAACCTGCACACCCTGCGTCTCGGCGCGATCGCGTCGGCGTCGCCCCTCGCCGCCGCGTCCGGTCTGCGGCGGCTCGTGGTCGGCACGGTGCTCGATGGTGACCTGCGTCCCCTGCTCGATCTGCCCGAACACGTGGTGGTCACGGTCCTGGACAACGCCGCCCAGGACCGTGAGGTGCAGCGGTCACGAGCCCGACCGACACCCTAGGGATCGTCGGTAGGTAGGCAGGACCCGTGGTGATCGGCCCGCCGTGCGCAACGGCGGCGGTCCGGCATGATCCGGTCACAGAAAACCCAGTGTCGTACGTCTTGAGCGTCCTCGGCCGACACCGTCATCCCGGCGACGTCGACCTGCGGAATCGAGGTCAGCGACCGAGCGAGCCTCCGGGCCAGCTCCAGCGCCTCGGCCAGATCGGCGACCGCCACCGGCAGGTGGATCACGTGTCGGGGCGGCGGTTCGGTCGCCTCGGTGAACGCCAGCACGGCGTCCCGAGGGAGTGGTACGAAGATCCGGTCCGGTGGGATCACCACTGCCGCCCCTCGGGCCAGGCGCCCTGCCGGGCCCGCAGCGCCCGCTTGACCCGCGCGTTCTCCTCACTGAGCAGCGCCAGATCGTGGTGCAGCGCGGTCAGGTCGAGCGCGACGCGGTGCAGAAACCGCCGCACCTCCCGGGGGTCGAGGCCCCGCCGGCCGAAGCCCACGCTGGCGAACTGATGGTCGCGCACGTGCCGCGGATGCAGGCGGCCACCGTCGTAGAGCGCGCCTCTGGTCATCGGTCACCTCTGCTGTCGTCGGTCCATGGACGCATCGGGGTCGCGGGAGCGTCCTTCTTCGTGGTAGGTATTCGTACAAGTCGGTTCGGAGCCGGGATCACGTCAACCCGACGCTCTAGTTGAGACCCGACGAGAGCCGGTATGCGACTGCCACTCGCGAGGCCGTCTCTCGTCACCTTCTCGGCTGTTGGCACAGCCGCGGTTGCCGTGTTTGCACCGGGCTTCCCCGGGGGCCGGCGATCACCCTCACCCGCAGGTCACGTTCCCAGTGGCCTCGGTCTTGGTGCAACGACACCAACGAATTTCGTCATGAGGGACGTCAAGAGAGGGGACCCATGCCCGCCAGGCGTGAATCGTTCGTCCAGACATTGCGTGCCCAGTGGCTCGGCCAGCAGATGCGACAGTTGCGGGAGCAGCGGGGCATCACTCTCAAGCAGGCGGCCGAGTTCCTGGAGCGAGACTTCTCGTCCATCGCCCGCTGGGAACGTGCCGAGTGGCCGTTTCGACGGGGCGTCGTCGAATCGCTTCTCGATCTCTACGGCGAGCACGACGGGCGCGAGCGTAGCCGCTTCCTCCAACTTGCCGAGGACGCCTGGCGGACCGACCGTTGGGACGACGACTACGACGAGTTGGTCGACGCCTCATTCATCGACTTTCCCTGGTTGGAGAGCAGAGCGGAGCGTATCTGCTCGTGGGACGCCTTTCTCATGCCGGGGCTCATGCAGACGGCGGCCTACGCGGAAGCGGTGATCCGTAACGCCGAGGGGGAGCAGGCATCGGATTTCTCGGTGCGCAAGTGGCTGCAATTGAGAGTCGACCGCCAGCGTGTGCTCAGTCGCGATCGCGCCATCCAGGTGGCGGCCGTCATCGACGAAAGCGTTCTTCGCCGACCGGTCGGTAGCCCTGCCGTGATGCGCGGCCAACTACGACACCTCGTCGAGTTGATGCGGCGGCAGAACATCGACCTTCGGGTGCTGCCATCACGGGTTGGCCTGCACGCCGGGCTCGACGGCTCATTCGTCCTCTTCGGAATGCCCAAGCCCTATCCCGAGGTGGCCTATGCCGAGACTCTGGGTGGGCGCCGATTCATGGAATCTCCGAAGTCGAGACGCTACGCGCTTGCGTACCATCGCCTTCAGGATGTCGCGCTCGATCAGCGCGAGGCGGCCGAGCTGATCGCGAAGATCACGGAGGAACTGCCATGAACGAATCCCTACCGGCTGTGGCCTGGCATATCAGCACTCGAAGCAACAGCAACGGCGGGAGCTGCGTCGAGGCGGGGCCTGTTCTCGATGGCTCTGGACGGGTGGCGGTGCGCGACAGCAAGGACCGTGCGGCGGCGACCCTCGTCTACGGCGTCAGCGGCTGGACCGCGTTCGTCAACGGGGTCAAGGACGGCAGGTTCACCCGTACCGATCCGTGATCGACTCGACATCGCCGATGTCGGGGTGTCCCGGTCGGGTTGATAGCCCGACTTCGGCGATGTCGAGTTGATCAGAAGTCGGTGGCGGCAAACACTGGCCGGCAGGCACCATCGCGCCATGGAAGCGCGTGAAGTGGCGGACCTGCTCGACCAGGCGGTGCATAGGCTGCGGCGCACCGTCGAGTATGGCGAATCCGACGACGGGTCGGAGCTGCTCCAGCAGGCGGGCGAGGCCGGTCCGGTGGCCGTCCGGCTGGCGGTCGGTCGGCTTGCCGATCCGGACCGCGTGGTGCGTGCGGCGGCGTGCGACCTGCTCGGCTTCGCCAGCGACGTGCACGGGGACGACCTGCGCGTGGACGCCGCGACGGCCCTGATCTCGCTGGCCGCCACCGAGACCGATCCCGAGGTGCACTGGTCGATCGCCCGCGCCTTGGGTGCGACCTGCGACCCTCGCGCGCTGCCGACCCTGGTCACCCTCGCGCGAAGTCCCGACAGCGACGTACGCTTCCAGGTTGCCGTCGCGGTGCCGATGGTGCTCGACGACCCGCCGGCCGAGGCCGGCGAGGCGGTGTTGATCGACCTCTGCGCCGATCCCGACGCGAGGGTTCGGGAGTGGGCCACCTTCGGGCTCGGCTGGGTGAGCACCGCGGACGGGAACGCCGTCCGGCAGGCGCTGTGGGACCGTACCCGCGACGTCGACTCGGAGGTACGCGCGGAAGGCGCCCGCGGACTGGCCCGACGGCGGGACCCGCGGGCACTCCCGCTGGTACGCGAGTTGCTCGCCCAGGAAGAGGTCCACAACTTCACCATCAAGGCCGCCGCGTACCTCGGCGACCCGTCGCTGCTGTCGCTGCTGGCCGGCTTCGATCCCGACGCCGACCACGTCGCCGAGGCCCTGCGCGAGTGCGATCCGGTGCGCCGTGACCGGCGGACCGACCTGGCCTGGCGGCTACTGCTCGCCGTGCACTCGCGTCGCCCCGGCTGGGAGGTCACCGTCGCGGGCGAGCGCTGCGACCTCGACCTGAATCTCGACATCACCGGTGACGCCGACCGCTCGGGCTACTGGTGTGTGGACGGGTTGCTGCGCCGGGCCGGCGGCGATCCCGAGCGCGCGGCCGACCTGGCGATCGCGGACCTGGGACCGGCCTGAGCCGCGCGGGGGCGCTGATCGACTCCACAGCGCCGATGTCGGGGTGTCCCGGTCGGGTTGATAGCCCGACTTCGACGATGGCGAGTTGATCAAACGGGGTGGCCCCGCGTGCTCACAGCCATCTCACAGGGGGTCTGGATAGGGTGCGCGGTGAGTCAACGTCCGACTCCATGGTGGAGCGGTCGGCTGTCGCACAGGAGTTCCGATGGTCTTCAAGAAGATGTTGAGCGCGTTCGGTGTGGGTGGTCCCAGCGTGGACACTGTGCTGGCCAACCCCAACACCCGGCCCGGCCTGACCCTCGACGGGGAGGTCAGAATCGTCGGTGGTGACAACCCGGCGGCCATCGAGCAGGTGGTGATCGGCCTGGTCACCCGGGTCGAGGTCGAGGGCCACGACACGGAGTACGCCGGCACCATGGAGTTCCACCGGATGGCGGTCAGCGGGGCCTTCCAGCTCGCGCCCAAGCAGGAGCTGTCGATCCCGTTCCAGCTCCCGGTGCCGTGGGAGACCCCGATCACCGACGTGTACGGCCAGCGCCTGCACGGCATGACGATGGGCCTGCGGACCGAGCTGTCGGTGGCCCGCGCGGTCGACAAGACCGACCTGGACCACGTTGCGGTGCACCCGTTGCCGGTGCACGAGCGGATCCTGGAGGCGTTCCAACGGCTGGGTTTCCGGTTCAAGACCGCTGACCTGGAGCGCGGCCACATCCGGGGCGTGCAGCAGACGCTGCCGTTCTACCAGGAGATCGAGTTCTTCGCCTCGCCGCAGTACGCGAGCACGATCAACGAGGTCGAGCTGACCTTCGTGACCAGCCAGCGTGGTGTCGAGGTGATCCTGGAGTGCGACAAGCGCGGCGGCTTCCTCAGCGCCGGGCACGACGCGTTCGGCCGCTACCAGGTGTCACACGCCGACGTCGACCGGGTCGACTGGGCGCAGGTCGTCGACGGTTGGCTGCGGGAGACCACGTCCCGCTACGGCAACCTCCGGTCCCAGTACGGCCACGGTCACGGCTACGGTCCGGGTCACGGCCACGGTCACGGCCGTGGCGGCATGGGTGTGGGCGGCATGGTCGCCGGCGCGGCGCTCGGTGTCGCCGGCGGCATGATCGCCGGCGAGATGATCGAGGACGCCTTCGAGGGCGACTTCGGCGACTTCGGCGGCGACGAGTAACGCGTTCCGTAGACGACGGTGGCCTCCGGGAGAACTCTCCCGGAGGCCACCGTTTCACGTACGGCGCGTCAGCGCCCGCGCATGCTCCGCTCCTTGCCGGACCGGCGCTCGGAGCCGGCCTTCGACAGGCCCCGGCTGACCAGGTAACCACCGGTCAGGATGCTCAGGAACAGCCACGTCTGGCTCGGGTTGTTGATGTTCAACCCGTTGGCGGTGGTGCCCTTCCAGAACGCGGCGATCACGAGGAGCGCGACGGCGGCGGCGTAGACCCAGAATTCCGTCGTCAGGAACGCCTGCTTGGTCTCCGTACCCGGCGACGGCATCGGGTCTCGGTGCCCGTCGCGCATTGCCGGCATCTGCTGCGTGTCCCGCATCATGGCGGGGTTCTGCGGGTCGTTCATGGGCCGGTTCATCGGCCGGGTGGAAGCAGCCTGCGTGCTCATCTGGTCCTCCTCAGGATGCGATGAGTCGTACCTGCCTTCCCTCGCCCCGCTACCGCGTTTCGGCCACGGCACGGTTCGCTTGCACGGCGGGGACGCCCACCGACTACCCGAGGCCGCCGACCAGGTAACACTCCCTGGCCCGGAAAAGAATCGACGACGCGCTGCCGCGCCCGCATCACGCCCGGTCGCGCGAAGTGTCCGTTTCCAAGGCGTACGAGTGCTGCGGGTTTCGTCCACGGGTGGTCGGGCACGCAGTCGGTTCCACAGCTTCTGTGAGGTGATGGACGTGCGTGAGGACGACATGCGGCAGGAGGCCGCCCGCCAGGCCGAGAACCGGATCGCCGGCGGCGTGTACGGCGAGGGCGCCCTCGACGAGGTGACGGTGCCCCCCACCGACGTGGAGTCCCAACTCCAACGTGACGACCCGCTCGATCCGGCGCAGGAACGGGTCGACCCGCGGGTGCTGCACGACGGCGGCCCGGTCGGCGGGCAGGGCGCGGTGACGACCACCGGTGGCACCGCCGGGCCGGCGAGCGTACGCCGGGTGGCCCGCCAACCGGAGCGACACCCCGGCAAGGTGGCGCCGACGACCACCGGCGACGCCACCACCGGCGGCCTGAGCACGCCGACCGGCGGCAGCACCAGCGACCAGTCCACCTCGGCGACCGGTCCGGGCAAGTCCATCCGGGACCGCTCGACCGACCGGCGGTGATCCCACCCGTGCCCCCGCCGACCAGCCGGTCGGCGGGGGCACGTCGGGTGTCTGGTCAGCCGCAGGGCCGCAGGACGCCCAGACGCTGGGTGGCCCGGGTGAGCGCCACGTACAGGTCGCTGCGCCCGCGCGGCGACTCGGCCACCATCCGGTCCGGGTCGACGACCAGCACCGAGTCGAACTCCAACCCCTTCGCCTGGGCGACGGTCAGCACGACCACCCGGCTCTCCAGCTCCGGGTTCTCGCCCACCGTGGCCTCGGGCAGCGCGGCGGTCAGCGCCGAGCCGAGCGTGTCGACCAGGCTGGCCGGCACGATGACACCGACCCGGCCCTCGGCCAGCCCGGCGGCCTCGCGGGTCACCGCCGACACCAACTCGGCGGGTAGCTGCCCGTCGGGCACCGCCCGGTCCCACGGGGGTACGCCGCTCTCCCGCACCGAGCGCGGTGGCCGCAACTCCGGGTCGATCTCGGTGAGCACCTCGGCGGCGACCGCCATGATCTCGGCCGGCGTGCGGTAGCTGACCGTCAGCTCGGTCAGTCGCCACCGCTGCGCCACGTACGGGGCGAGGGCGTCGGCCCAGGAGGGCGTGCCGGCGAGCGCGCCGGTCTGCGCCACGTCCCCGACGATCGTCATGGACCGGCTCGGGCAGCGGCGCATCAGCAGCCGCCACGCCATCGGCGACAGCTCCTGTGCCTCGTCCACGATGATGTGGCCGAACGCCCACGTGCGGTCGGCGGCGGCGCGCTGCGCGGTGGTCAGCCGGTCGGCCTCCTCCTGCCGTTCCAGCAGCCGATCCGCGTCGATGAGGTCGGTCACGCCGAGGATCTCACCGCCCTCGGCCTCGTCCTCCACGTCGATCGACCGGGAGCCCCGGGCGATCTCCAGCACACCCTCGGCGTACTCCCGTTCCATGAGGCGGATGCGCTCGCGCCGGGCGGCGGCGGCCCGCTCGTCCTCGCCGAGCAGCTCGGCCGCCTCGTCCAGCAGCGGCACGTCGGCGGGCGTCCAGCCGCCCGGCTCGCGGCGCAGCAGCGCCCGCTCGTCGCCGGTGAGCATCGGCGCGGCGGCGGCGATCCGGTCCGGGTCCGCGTACAGGTCCGCGAGCAGTCGCTGCGGGGTGAGCACCGGCCACAACCGGTCGAGTACGGCCTGGATCTCCGTCTCCTCGCGCAGCTCCCGACGGATCTCGGCGCGGTCGGCCTCGTCGAGCAGGTTGTCGCCGCCCAGCGGGTCGGCGCCGATCCGCTCGGCCACCTGGTCGGCGAGCGCGTGCACGATCTCCACGTCGAACAGCGCCCGGGCCAGGTTGTGCGGACGGTCGGTGCGGCGTACCCGATCCCGCGCGACGCGCACGGTCTCCGGATCGAGGGTCAGCACCTCGCGCTCCACCTCGATCTCCAGCGGCTCGTCCGGCACCCACTGCCGGTCCCGCACAGCGAGGGCCAGCACCTCGGCGAGCACCGCGCGGCCCTTGAGCGCCGCGGTCTGGGCCGGCTCGGAGCGCTGGGCACTCACTCCGGGGAACAGGTCGCCCTGGGTACGCAGCAGCACGCCCGTCTCGGCCAGCGTGGGAAGCACCTGGGAGATGTAGCGCAGGAACGTCGCGTTCGGCCCGACCAGCAGCACGCCACGGCTGGACAGCTCGCGTCGGTGTGTGTAGAGCAGGTACGCCGCCCGGTGCAGCGCGACGGCGGTCTTGCCGGTGCCGGGGCCGCCCTGGACCACCAGCACGCCGGGCAGGTCGGCGCGGATGATCCGGTCCTGCTCGGCCTGGATGGTCTCCACGATGTCGCGCATCCGGCCGGTCCGACCGGCGTTGAGCGCGGCCAGCAGGGACGCCTCGCCGGTCAGCTCCTCGTGCCCGCCGGGGGAGGCGCTGTCGATGTCGAGGACCTCGTCGTTGAGCCCGGTCACCTTGCGCTGGCGGGTACGCAGGTGCCGGCGGCGGCGTACGCCCTGCGGGTTGGCGGCGGTGGCGAGGTAGAACGGCCGCGCGGCCGGGGCACGCCAGTCCATCAACAGCGGGTCGTAGTCGCCGCTGGTGTCGAAGATCCCGATCCGGCCGATGTAGCGGCGGGAGTCGTCGTCGCCGTCGAGCCGTCCGAAGCAGAGGCCATTCTCCACGGCGGAGAACTGCTCGACCTGGTCGGCGTACATGGCTACGGAGCTGTCGCGCTGGGAGCGGTCCTGGAGGGTGCCGCCGGTGTTGCGCAGCTCAGCGGTGAGCCGGTGGGCGGCCTGCTCACGCAACCCGTCCAGACGGTCGTAGAGCATCGAGACGTACTCCTGCTCGCGGCCGATCTCGTCGTCGACCGGCAATTCACCGGGACCGCCGGAGTGCCTTGACAAGCCGTCTCCCTAAACGTTAGAATCCAATGCTAGAACGGCATTTAATGCCGTTCTTTTTTGTGCCCTCGAATTGTTGAAGATAGCGCGGGCGACCCGCTGTCACCAAGCCGACGGGGCCGATGCGGGTCACACAGGTACGCCGGGCCGACCGTGTGGTCGACCCGGCGTGGGAGTGTGCGGAGATCAGCCGCGAGCCACCTGGTAGAGCCGCTGGGGCGTGACCGCTCCGGCGAGCACCCGCCCGTCGTCGGTGAGCAGCACGCTGAACAGCTTGCCGGTGAGCAGCCGCCCGCTGCCCCAGTCGCCACTGACCGCCGGCAGGCCACCGAGCAGCTTCGACAGGTCGGCGTCCGGCGCGGCGTCGGCCGGCTTCTGGCCCGCACCGGCGTCGGCCGGCTTCTGGCCCGCACCGGCGGCGGCCGGCTGCTGGCCCTCGGCGGCGTCGAGGCGGGCGACCAGGACGGTGGTCCAGCCGTCGCCGACCGTGCGCACCTGGGGGTCCCGACCCGGTGCGACGGGTGCCGGCCGGCCGGCGGTCGGCCGCTCGGCGGTCTCCTCGGTGACGCTCACCCCGGGAGGCGGGTTGAAGGCGAACTGGTCGGCGTCGGGGCGGCGGTAGTCGACCTGGGTGAACGCCATCTCGAAGGCCGGTTGGTCGCTACCGGAGGCGAGCACCTCGAAGCGCAGCGGCACGTGCTGCTTCGCGTCGATGGCGATCCGGAGCTGGTGCACCAGCGAGTCACGGTCACGCGGCGCGAGCACCAGCTCGTAGGCGTCCCGACCGGCGACGGTGGCCGAGCGGCCGACGCTGACCTCGGTGCTCGGATCGATCGCGCTCAACGCCAGGTCGGCGGCCTCCCGGGGAGTGGCCGGCAGGCTCGGCGTCGCCTCTGGCTTCGCGGCGCCCGTCGAGTCTCCCAGGGCGCGGTGGCGGGCGGTGTTGCCGCGGCTCTCCCAGGTCCACACGTCCCGACCGTTGCGGATGATGTCCCGCTGGCCGAGCGTGTCCACCAGCGCGACGCGCTGGCGGTCCGGGCCGGAGTACCACACCCGCAGGGTGTGCGTGCCGCTCAGCAGGGCGGTCAGGTCGTTGCCGGGCACCAGCCCGACGAGCGGCGGCAGGCCGAGGTCGGCGCGTTGCACGACCGTCCCGGACAATCCCTCCAGGGAGGAGGTCTGGAGGTCCACCAGGAGCTGGGCGGCGGTACGCGGCGGCAGGCTCGGCTCGGCCTCGGCGGCGAACGTGCCGACGGCGGCGCCGCCACCGATGACGGCGACGCCGGCGGCCACCGGGACCAGCCACCGCAGGACGGGACGACTTCTCAGGATCGACATGGTGCACACCTCCTGCCCGACATCCTGCCCGCTCGGCGCTGTGAACGCGCTGAGGACGCCGAACCGCGAGCTGTGACCCGGGTGGCACCCTTGAGGTGTGCGGTTGTTGGTGGTGGAGGACGAGGCCCGGCTGGCGGCTGCCCTGCAACGTGGTCTGCAGGCCGAGGGGTTCGCGGTCGACGTGGCGGCGACCGGCCCAGAAGGCCTGGACGCGGCACGCCACGGCGGGTACGACGCGATGATCCTCGACGTCATGCTGCCCGGGCTCTCCGGCTACGAGGTGGTGCGCCGGCTGCGCGCCGAGCAGCACTGGCTGCCGGTGCTGATGCTGTCGGCCAAGGATGGCGAGTACGACCAGGCCGACGGCCTGGACTGCGGCGCCGACGACTACCTGACCAAGCCCTTCTCGTACGTGGTGCTGCTGGCCCGCCTGCGGGCGTTGCTGCGCCGGGGAGCGCCGGAGCGCCCCGCCGTGCTGGCGGTCGGCGACCTGCGGCTCGATCCGGCCCGTCGGCGGGTGACCCGGGCCGACGCCGAGGTGACGTTGACCGCGCGCGAGTACGCCCTGCTGGACTATCTGATGCGCCGCCCCGGCCAGGTCATCTCCAAGATCGAGCTACTGGACCACGTGTGGGACGCCAGCCTGGAGACGGCGCCCAACGTGGTCGAGGTGTACGTCGGCTACCTGCGTCGCAAGCTCGGCCGGGATCGGCTGGAGACCATCCGGGGCGCCGGCTACCGGCTGGCGACGTGACCTCCGCCGACCCGCCGCGCGGCTGGTCGCCCCGCCGGGGCCTGCACGGCCTGGGGCTGCGGGGCCGCCTCCTGGCGCTCGGCGTGTTCGGCCTCACCATCGGTCTCGCCCTCGGCGGGGTGGTGCTGCTCGGCGCGCTCCGTTTCGTGCTCCAACGCAACGTGGACACCGAGGCGTTCCGGACCGCCGACGCGGTCGCCCTGCTCGCCGCCGAGGACGCGCTGCCCGACCCGCTGCCGGTGGCTGGCGGGCAGGTCCGGGTCCAGGTGATCGACGCGCAGGGGCGGGTCCGGGCGGCCTCGATCGACGCGGACCGGCTGGTCCCGATGGCCCGCCCCGAGTGGTTGGACACCGGCCACCGGCAACGCCTGGACGTTCCCGCCGAGCGGGTCGGGCTTCGCGGACCGGTCCGGGTGGTCGCCGTACCCGCCGGCACGTCGGCCGATCCGCTCACCGTGCTGGTCGCCCGCTCGATGGCCGACGTGCGGCAGAGCACGCACGTGGTGCGGACCATCCTGCTGGTGGCGTTCCCACTGCTGGTGGTGGTCCTGGCCGGGGTGGCGTGGCGGGTGGTCGGCGCGACGTTGCGTCCCGTGGAGGCGCTGCGCCGGGGCGCCGAGGAGATCACCGGGCGGGCTGGCGCCGGTCGACTTCCGGTGCCCGCCTCCGCCGACGAGATCCATCGGCTGGCGGTGACCCTGAACGGGATGCTGGGCCGGCTCGAGTCGGCCCGGGCCCGGCAGCGGGCCTTCGTCTCCGATGCCGCGCACGAGCTGCGGAGCCCGCTGGCCAACATCCGTACCGAGTTGGAGGTGGCCCAGCGGCTCGCCGACCGGACGGACTGGACGGCGGTGACCGGCAACCTGCTCGCCGACACCGAGCGGTTGAGCCGGCTGGTCGACGACCTGCTGCTGCTGGCCCGCCTGGACGAGATGCCGGCGTCGCGGGGCACCGGTCCGGTCGACCTGGCGGCGCTTCTGAGCGAGGTCGCCGCCCGGTATCCGTCGCCGCCGGTGCGGGTGGAGCCGTCACCGGGGCCGCTGTGGACGGCCGGGAACGAGGCCGAGCTACGGCGGGTGCTGGCCAACCTCGTCGACAACGCGGTCCGGCACGCGCAGAGCAGCGTCGTCCTCGCGGTCGAGCCGCACGAGACCGCGTACCACCTGGTAACGGTGACCGACGACGGCCCCGGGATCGCGGCGGCCGATCGTGGCCGGGTCTTCGACCGGTTCACGAGGTTGGACGACGGTCGGGGCCGCGACCACGGCGGCGCCGGCCTCGGCCTCGCCATCGTGTGGGAGCTGGTGCGCCGTGCGGGCGGCACCATCACCCTGGCCGACGCCGACGGCCCGCACGGCCTACGGGTACGCCTGCTGCTCCCGGCGACGCCGGCCGGGGGCGAGCCGCCACCGACGGTTGCCCGACCCTGAGTACGGCGGACGTCAGCGACGGCGGGTGCAGACCTGGTTGGCGCTCGCCACGGTGTCGGTGGACCAGACGACCGCGACGGTGAAGCAGTAGTCGTTGGCGCGGTTCAGCGCGTACACGATGTAGCTGTCGGTGCCGGCGGGCAGCGTGGCGATCGCGGTCTTCTCCTGCCCGGCCCGGCCGGCGGAGACGATGACCGGCCCCTCGCCGCCGGCCGGGTACGTCCAGCGCAGGGCGATGTTGTCCCGGTTGTCGCGCAGCGACACCGTGCCGGGCGGGGTGCCCGGCGCGGCGGCCGGCGCGGTCGTGCCGGCGGTCGGGGCGCCGGTGGTCGGGGACGCGGCCGTGCCGCTCGGGCCGGTGCTCGGTGCCGGCCCGGACTTCGGGTCGTCCCCGTCGCCGACGCGCGCCACGCCGGCGATCACCGCCGCCGTGCCCAGCAGCACCACGACCACGCCGGCCACCAGCACCGGCACCAGCCTGTTGCGTGTCGCTGCCGGCGCCCGGTGCACGGGCACCGGCAGCAGCCGCGACGGCGTGTACGGCGTCAGCGGCGCCGACGGTCGGTCCGGTTCGGACGACGCGCCGGGACGGTACAGCCGGTACACGCCGGACGACTCTTCGGTGCCGCCCGTGAACCCGGCCACCGACGGTGGCACCGGCGCGACGGTGGGGTGCGGGACGGGATCGTCCGTCGGGTCCGGCGGCCAGCGCAGGCCCGGGACATCGTCCGGCTCGTCGGCCGGCGGCCAGCGGAAGTCCGGGGAGCCGTCCGGCTCGTCGGCCGGTACCCGCGGATTCGGTACCGGGCCGCCGCTGGAGACTCCGGAACCAGCCAGGCCCTCGTCGGTACGGCCGGCGGGAGCAGCGGCCTGCGGGGCCGGCGGGTAGTAGGCGGCATCGAGCGGCCGATCGGGCTGAGGCGGCGGCGTGCGCGCGGCCGGCACCACCGGTGCGTCCCGGACGGCGGACGTGTCGTCGGCGCAGACGTGGTCGGGGTTGGCGGCGGCCCGGGCCAGCGACGCGACCTGGAGGGCCAGCGGATCGTCGGCGCTCAGATGCTGCCGGCACAGCTCGCGGGCCAGCGCGAGGTTGTCGTGCGCCTCGGCGAACTGCCCGCAGTCGCGCTGCATCGACCCGAGCCGGGCCAACATCTTGATGCCGCTGGGGTGGCCGTCGCCGTACACCTCGCGGTGCAGCTCCCAGGCGTCCTGGAGACGGTCGCGGGCGACCGTGCACTGGCCCCGGGCGTACTCGACGGTGGCCAGGTCGGCGTGTGCGGCCAGCACCCGCAGTGACTCGGGACCGTCCTGCGCGGTCAGCTCGATGATCACGTCCTGGTACAGCCGGGCGGCCCGGGAGTGACTGCCCACCCGGTGCAGTACGGCGGCCAGGGTCGCGGCGGCGGCCACCGTGCGGGGGTCGGAGCGGCCGTGCAACCGGGTCGTGGCCGCGTACGCGAAGGCGGCCCAGCCGCGGGCGGAGTGCGGCTCGCCGAGGGCGACGAGTACCCGCGCCTGGAGGCTGGCCGCCTCGGCCAGCTCCGGCGTGGCGTTGGCCGGGCGGGGGTCGGCGTCGGTGAGCGCGTCGGAGAGCAGCCGTTGGGCACCGGCGATGTCGCCAGCGGACACGAGGTGGTGCGCCTGGTCAGTCAACTCGTCGAAGCCGGAGGACACGCCCCATCGTGCTCATCCGACGACGGTAAGTACAAGACCCGCGCCGGTGTCGATCGGTCAGGATCTGCTCAGGTGCTCGGCCAACGTCTCGCTGATTCGGCGTAACTGGTCGACCTGGGCGGGGCTCAGGGCGTCGAAGAGGTGCCGGCGTACGCCGTCCACGTGGCCGGGCGCGGCGGCGGCGAGGGTGGCGAAACCGTCGTCGGTGAGCACCGCGATCTGCCCGCGTCGGTCGGTGGGGCAGTCCTCGCGGCGCACCCAGTCGGCCTCCTCCAGGCGGGCCACGGCGTGCGAGAGCCGGCTGCGCGACGACCCGGACGCCTCGGCCAGCTCGCTCATCCGTAGTTGCCGACCGGGCGCCTCGGAGAGACGGACCAGGATCTCGTAGTAGGCGTGCGGCATTCCGGCATCGCGTTGCAGCTCACGGTCGAGCGTGTCCATCAGCGCTCGGGAGGAGGCGAGGAACGCCCGCCAGGTGCGCTGCTCGTCGGGGTCAAGCCAGCGGGTCATGACGGCCATCATACTCCGGATAGTTGAACGCTCAACAAATTGGCGCTAGTGTGGGGTCATGGGTATCCACCGGCTCAACCACGCGGTTCTCTACGTCAGTGACCTCGCCCGCAGCGTCGCCTTCTACCGCGACGTGCTGGGCTTCACCCCGGTCGAGATGACCCCGGCCGGTTTCCGGGGCGCGACCTTCCTCCAGGCTCCCGACTCCACCAACGACCACGACCTCGGCCTGTTCGAGATCGGCGCGGGCGCCGGGCGCTCGACCGCCGGCCGGTCCACCGTCGGGCTCTACCACCTGGCGTGGGAGGTCGACACCCTCGACGAGCTGGCCGCCACCGCCGAGCGGCTCGCCGCCGCCGGGGCGCTGGTCGGCACGTCCGACCACGGCACCACCAAGAGCCTCTACGGGCAGGATCCGGACGGGCTGGAATTCGAGGTGGTCTGGCTGGTCCCGGCCGACCAGCTCGACGACGCCACGTTGGCCGCCCGCAAGCGGATCGGCCGGCTCGACCTGGCCGCCGAGCGGCAGCGCTACGGCGGGCAGACGCGCGGCGGCGTGGGGATCTCCGTCCCGGCCTGAACGGCCATGGGGTAGAACGGACCGATGCCAACCAACCGGACCGCCGACGTCCTCCGCGAACTGCTGGTCCGCCACCTGGCGACCTGGTTGCCCGTCGCCCTGCACCGCTCCCGCCGCGTGACCGTCGCGCTGGCCTGGGCCGGTGCCGACGGAGGCGGCGCGGAGGCGGCGCTACGGGCGGTCGCCGGTCACGCCACGCAGGTACGCGGCCGGCAGGTGACGATTCTGGCGCTGGCCGACGAGGCCAGCGACCTGCCGGCCCGGCTCGGGCCGGTCGAGGCGGAGTTGCCTCCCGAGGTGACGGTGCACCTGCTGCCCGGCGGCCCCGCCCGGCTGCCGGTGGCGTTGAAGGCGGCCGCCGCGGCCGGGGCGCCGCTGTTCTGCTTCGTCGACCTGGCCGGCCCGGCGCACGCCGAGGTGCTGCGTGCCTGCGCCAACGGCCGCAACGGCGAAGTGCTGCTGCACGCCGCCACCAGCGCCCGCCCGGCCCTCGGCCTCGCCGGCTTCCCGCTGGTCGCCGAGGTGGCGCCGGTGCTGGAGTCGGACGGGGGAGTGGGCGACGCTTCGGACGACGAGGCGCCCGGCGTGATCGCGTTCGGGAGCCGTTCGGACCGGAGCCTGGAGGCGGTCCGCGATGCGCTCTGGACGGTCGGCGCGGGCCTCCGGGTGCGCTACCGCGATCCGGCTGACCCGACGGGCACACCTGTCGAGGTGGCCGAAGACCCGGACCGGGAACCGCTGGCCCGCGAGCTGCTGGCCGAACTACGCCGGAATGGACCGCGCCCGGTCACCGAGCTGCGCCGGCACACCCTGACCGCGACGGTCTACCGCGCCACCGACGCCAACCACGCCCTCGCCACCCTCGTGGACGAGGGCAAGGTAACCCGAGACCGCGAGTCCGGTCGCCTAGCCGGCGACGAACTCATCACCCCAACCCCCTGAGACCCCCGTGATCTTGCAGTTGCTGCGGCGACACGAGGGATGTTTCCGCGCAGAACGTCGACCGAAAGTGCAAGATCGACGAGGTGGAGGGTGGGCGGTCGGGGCGGAGACGCCGAGCGGGGCGCCGGTGAATCACCGGCGCCCCGCTCGACTCCCGGTCGTTACGACCGGGCCTTGTCCTGCTTCCAGGACAGCGGTCCCGGCAGGTCGACGCGGTGTGCCCGGGCCTTGGAGTTCCAGGACCAGCGTCCGATCTTGATGCTCCACGAGGAGAACCCGTTCTCGGTGAAGTTCAGGATCAGCGGACCGATCTTCTTGCGCTTGCGAAACATGAGGCCCATCGGAGCACTCCCCTCGTCAACCGTTCCCTGCCGTGTCGGTATCGAACATTCCCGGCCGGGCGAATTCCGAAACCCCCTCGTCGTCCCGGGTGGACGGTGTGCCGCCACGACACCGGCAATTCCTATCCACCAGATGGGTGTTGCGCTGCGGTAAACGCTGCTGAAGGTGCTCCGTAACATCGTCGGCGATGCAAGTCTCATCTTGTGGAAGACCGTTGACCGGCCGTTCGCGCCGTCGGCAGCATGGGTTTCATGTTGCCGCGGACTGAGCCTCCCCTCATCGCCCACGCCGCGCCGGCCCCGGTGCCGGCGTGACCACCGTGGAGCGTCCGACGACGGACGCGACCGACCTGCGACCGGTGGACCGGGACCTGTTCCGCGCGCTGCTGCGCCGACAGGCCACCAGCGTCACCGTGGTCACCGCCGTGGCCCGGTCCACCGACCCGGCGTGCCTGGGCGGGTTCGGCCAGCCGATCCGGGCCGGATTCACCGCCACCTCGTTCACCTCGGTCTCACTGGAACCGCCGCTCGTCTCGTTCTGCCTCGGCACGGAGTCGTCGAGTTGGCCGGTGCTGGCCCGTGCCGAACACGTCGCGGTCCACCTGCTCGCCGCCGGGCAGCGGGAGGCGGCCGCCGTCTTCGCCACCAGCGGTATCGACCGGTTCGCCGCCTACCCGGACTGGACGGCCGGGCCGTTCGGGGTGCCACTGCTGACCGGGGTGCTGGCCCGACTGTTCTGCCGGGTGGTGCACCGCGTCCCGGTCGGCGACCACACCCTGGTCATCGCCGAACCGCTCGCCCTGGGCGACGGCGGCGACGGCCCACCGCTGGTGCACCACCGGGGCGGCTACACCACGGCGGCCGGCGGGTGAGCACGCCCGTCACGGCCGACCCGCTCGTGTTGGACCGGGCCGCCCAGGACCTGCTGTTCCGGGCGGCCCGCACCGCCAACACGTTCACCGACGAGCCGGTCACCGACGCGCAGGTGGCCGCGATCCACGATCTGGTCCGGTACGGGCCGACGGCGTACAACGGTCAGCCGCTACGGGTGCTGCTGCTGCGCTCGCCGCCGGCCCGGGCCCGGCTGCTGCCGTACGTGTCGTCGAGCAACCGGGCGAAGACGGCCAGCGCGCCGCTGGCGGCGGTGCTCGCCGCCGACGTGGACTTCCACGAGCGGCTGCCCGAGCTGTACCCGCACCGACCGCAGGCCCGGGAGTGGCTGGGTGATCGGACGGCCCGCGCCGAGCAGGCCCGATTCAGCGCCACCCTCCAGATCGGCTACCTGCTGCTGGGGATACGCGCGGCGGGGCTCGCCGCCGGCCCGATGGCCGGGTTCGACGCCGCCGGGGTAACGCGGGAGTTCTTTCCCGACGGCCGGCACGAGGCGCTGCTGCTGGTGAACGTCGGCCACCCCGGTCCGGACGCCTGGGGCGACCGGCTGCCCCGACTCGACACCGACGAGGTGGTGCGCGCCCTGTGAGGCGTCAGCGTGGCTCCCACGCGTCCGGCAGCGCGGTGAGCTTGCGGACGTGCGCGGGCAGCCGACCGCTGAGGATCTCGGCGAGGCTCACCTCGTCGACCACCCGTCGCACCGCGGCGCGCACCGCCACCCACAGGCCGGGCAGGTTCTCCGCCGAGCCCTCGTAACGGGTCTCCTCCGGGCGCAGGCCGCGTACGCCCGCGAGTGGGCCCTCCACCGCGCGCAACACGGCGCCGACGGTCACCTCACGAGGCGGTCGGGCCAGGGTGTAACCGCCCTCCGCGCCGCGTTGGGCGCGGACGAGACCGGCCCGGCGCAGATCCGCCAGGACCGCCTCCAGGAACTTGCGGGGCATGTCCTGCTCCGCCGCGATGGCCTGGGTGGACAGCAGCGAGGGGTACGCGGTCGCGAGGCTCAGCGCCGCACGTACCGCGTAGTCGCCGCGCGCGGAGATCTGCACCCCGTCATCATGCCCGCCCGCTCGGGATACCCGGGCCACCGGGCCGGCCCGAGTTGCCGGGACCGCCGGGTGTGCCGGAGCGGAAGCGCCCGCCGTTGGCGCCCGTCGGCTCGACCGGTGGTCGGGGTCGGACGACCCGGCCGCCCGCCGGCTGGTCGCGGGAGGCCCGGAACGCGCCGGGGCTGACCCCGATCTCCCGGGTGAAGAACCGGCCGAAGTTGGTCGGTTCGGAGAAGCCGAGCCCTCGGCCGATCTGCGCGATCGGTTCGTCGCTCGCCGCGAGCAGCCGGGCGGCCTGCAACGCCACCCGCTCGTCGATGACCTGCTTGGCGCTGCGGCCGGTGACGGCCAGGCAGGCCCGGGTCAGGGTACGCACCGAGCAGCCGAGCGCGGCGGCGTAGTCCTCGACCCGCCGGGACGCCTGGTAGCCGTGCTCCACCTCGCGGCAGAACCGCTGGAACGTCTCGGCCTCGTTACGCTGCCCGGCCTGGTCCGCGTCGGGCAGCGCCAACCGCAGCAGCAGCACGGCGAGCTGGTGCCGCAGCAGCGCGCGGCCGGCGGGGCCGACGCCGTGCCGCTGGCAGTCCACCGCCAACTGGCTCACCTCGTTGATCACCGCGTCCTCGTCCTCGCCGGCTAACTGCCGCCAGGTCGGCGCCGCGTCCTCGTCGACGGCCAGGCCGTGCAGGGCGTCGGCGGTCCAGCCGACCACCGACGCGTCGAACTGGGGGCCGGCGCAGCGCAGCACCTGACCGGCGCGGACCCGCAGCAGCGTGCCGGGTCGGCACGGCAGGAGGTGGAAATCCAGCTCGGCGTCGCCGTGGCCGCGGGTCGTGAGGATCAGCAGCTCCCGTTCGACGAACACGGGCCGCCGCCAGCCGGGGTCACCGGCCAGGTCGGCCAGCGCGAACGTGGAGATCTCGTCGGGTACGGGTGATGCCGTTCCGATCGATGGCGCGGGGGAGGGATCGGTGGAGACCATCGCCTGCGACGGTAGCCCGAACCGCAGGTCACCGCATCCTGACCGGGGTACGCCGCGACGTCGAGGCTTGTCGTGGTCCCCACGGCCGGGCTACGTTACCCGGCGGTAGCGCCGTCCGGGCCCGGTCCGCCCGGCGCCCCGCCGGCCGCTCACCGGACGACGGATCACGCCGACTCGCGATGGGATTCCTATGACGGAGCTGTTCTCGGTGGAAGACAAGACGGTCCTGGTCACCGGCGGGTCCCGGGGAATCGGGCTGATGATCGCCCAGGGCTTCGTCCGCGCCGGCGCCCGCGTGATCATCTCGTCCCGCAAGGCGGACGTCTGCGAGCAGGTCGCCAACGAACTCTCCGCCGAGGGCCGGTGCGAGGCCATCCCCGCCGACCTGAGCGCCGACGACGGCGCGCAGGCCCTCGCCGCCGCCGTACGCGAGCGCGTCGACCGCCTCGACGTGCTGGTCAACAACGCCGGCGCCACCTGGGGTGCGCCGCTGGAGAGCTACCCGGAGGCCGCGTTCGACAAGCTCTGGGCGGTCAACGTCAAGGCCGTCTTCCGGCTCACCACCGCGCTGCTGCCGGCGCTGCGCGCCGCCGCCAGCGCCGACGACCCGGCCCGCGTGATCAACATCGGGTCCATCGACGGCATCCGGGTGCCGTTCATGGAGGTGTACGCGTACTCGGCCACCAAGGCCGCCGTGCACATGCTCACCCGCAGCCTCGCCCACCAGCTCGCCGGTGAGCAGATCACCGTCAACGCGATCGCGCCCGGCCCGTTCGAGAGCAAGATGATGGCGTTCGCGCTCGACGACCCGGCCAGCCGCTCCGCCATCGAACAGCAGGTGCCGCTGGGCCGCATCGGCCGCCCCGAGGACATGGCCGGCACCGCCATCTACCTGTCGTCGCGGGCCGGCGCGTACCTGACCGGCGCGGTCATCCCCGTCGACGGCGGCATCACCACGCACGGCTGAGCACGGGCCAACCCGGGTCGGGCTGTGGTCGTACCCCCTGGGTTGGGTGTGCCGGAGCCGCGCGGACTCGGCAGATCCGCGCGGCCCCGGTGTTGCTCTTTTCAGCGGCCGGCGAGCAGCCGGCTCACCGCAGTGTCGACGTCCAGGTGCTCGGCCTCACGACCGCGCGGGACGACCACGTACGTGCGTCGAAGGAATCGCACCAGGACGCTGCGCGGCACCTCGAAGAGGGCGTTGCCGTCCGGTGACGAGAGGGCCAGCGCGACGAAGTCGCCGCGCGGTGTGGCCCAGGGCCAGACCCGGACATCCCCGATACCGGCCGGCTCGTCCAGGCCGGTGACCAGCAGTTCGCGAGCGAACGACCAGCTCACCGCCTCCCCACCGGCCGATTCGGCGTGGAACAGGACATGGACCGCATACGGGTCAGCAGGGTCGTAACGCAGACTGGCACGCACCGGCAAGGCGGTGGCGTCAGGCGCGACGAGCCTTAGCGACGTCTCGACCTCTACGGTCGTCGGTCGGATGACACTCATGGACGTTCTCCCCCCGGCACCGCTGCGGAACGCGCGTGTCCCGCTTTTCCCATACTCAGGTGCTACTCCTGGCTACGCTCCGCCATACGCTGACTTCACCCAGTGGTGGGAAGGGGGACGGAAGCGCCTCGTGAATGTGAACATTCATGTAGGATTTCCGGTTCTGCCCAGTGTGTGATGCCGCCCGGCGTCGGGTGGCTCAGTCGTCGACTTACTCCGGTAACGTCCAGTCGGCCGTTGCAGTGACGGGCCCGAGCGACACTGGGGGGTGAAATGGTCACGAACCGATCCTCAGTGGATCCGGTGACCGCGCCGGGCTCGCCGAACGTCGCGGTCCGAGCAGCCGAAAAGCGGGGGTACGACGTGCCGATGGAGCAGCCCGAGCGACCCGGACGGTCGACGCCCGAGCCGGGCCGTCCCGGTGGCGTCCTCGTCGTCGGCGAGCCCTCGCGCCGCCCGCACTGGCGACAGCGGATCTCCACCACGCTCGACCTGATCCGGGCCAACCCCACCGGCCGGATCGCCCTCAAGATCTTCATCGCGATCGCCGGCGCGCTGGTGGTCACCATCGGCATCGCCCTCATCCCGCTGCCCGGCCCCGGCTGGCTGCTGGTCATCGCCGGCCTCGGCATCTGGGCCGTCGAATTCCACTGGGCCCGCCGACTGCTCGGCTTCACCCGCCGGCACGTCCACGGCTGGACACGCTGGGTGAGACGGCAGTCACTGCCGCTGCGCTTCGTCCTCGGCGCCGTCGGCCTGGTCTTCGTCGCAGCGGTGGTCTGGCTCTCCCTCAAGCTCAGCCTCGGCATCGACGTGGTGGCCGAGGCGAGGCAGTACCTCGCGGCGCGCTGACCCCGGATTTTTGGTCTGGTTCCACGATCGGGTAGAGTCAACGGCGCTGAGGGCGATTAGCTCAGTGGGAGAGCGCTTCGTTCACACCGAAGAGGTCGCTGGTTCGATACCAGCATCGCCCACTCTCAGTCTTCGCAGGTCAGAGGCCGGTTGGACGCAGTCCAGCCGGCTTTTTGCTGTCTCGTAGCAGAGATCGTGAGTCACCCATGAGTCGGTCGCGACTTATTGCGGGCCGCCGTTGGAGGAAAGCGAAGCGTTCGCCACTGACCTCGATGCCAGGCGAAACGACAGCTCACGCGCCAACCTGTCCGCTTCGACCGACTGTGCCCGGCGCATTTCTTAAGGGCTTACTCGTGGGGCGGAGGCGTGAGCCCGGTGAGGGCTTGTCCATTGAGGGCGGCGGCGGGTGTGCCCGACCTGCCAGCGTCCGATCGTGCAGCTAGGCCGTCTTGACGTGGCGGTCCGGGCGGCCTGCTCCGCAGGAGGGCAGGTCGCCGGCAAGCGGGATGGCTGACCTGGTACATCCAGCGCTGAATACAGCGTTCCCTGTACTGTGGTTGTGTGGAGACGTTGACGTACGGACAAGTGCTCGCCCGGTTCGGCCATGCGTTGTCTGACCCCATTCGCGCGCGGTTGCTTTTGGCGCTGCGGGAGGCTCCGGCTTATCCGGCGGACCTAGCCGACCTGGTCGGCACGACGCGCCAGAACTTGTCCAATCACCTTGCGTGCCTGCGTGGCTGTGGCTTGGTTGTGGCAGTGCCCGAGGGGCGGCGGACCCGCTACGAGCTGGCCGACATGCGGCTGGCTCATGCGCTCGGTGACCTGCTGAGCCTGGTCCTGTCAGTTGACCCAAGCGTGTGTGTGGAAGTCGACGAGAAGGGCTGCTGCTGATGTCCGTCCCTTTGCTTCACGTCCAGTCCGGCGGCCTCGCAGCTCGGCGGGCCGTCCTTGCTCGGCGGGTTCGGCTCCTGGTGGCGGCGACGATCACCTACAACGTGATCGAGGCGGTGGTGGCAATCGCGGCCGGTGCCGCTGCTTCCTCTACCGCCTTGATCGGCTTTGGCCTCGATTCGGTCATCGAGGTGTCCTCGGCGACGGCGGTGGCGTGGCAGTTCGCCGGCCGTGACCCCGAGGCGCGGGAGAAGGTCGCACTGCGGATCATCGCGGTGTCGTTCTACGCGCTTGCCGCGTACGTCACCGTCGAGTCGGTCGGCGCGCTCGCTGGTAGCGGAGAGGCCGAGCACTCCTCGGTCGGTCTGGTCCTGGCCGCCCTGTCGCTGCTCATCATGCCGGTGCTGTCCTACGCGCAGCGGCGCACCGGTCGTGAGCTGGATTCCCGGTCAGCGGTGGCCGACTCCAAGCAGACCTTGCTCTGCACCTACCTGTCAGCCGTGGTACTGGTCGGTCTGGGCCTCAACAGCCTGTTCGGCTGGTCCTGGGCAGACCCACTGGCCGGGCTCGTTATTGCAGCAGTGGCGGTCAAGGAAGGGCGAGAGGCGTGGCGTGGCGACGCCTGCTGCGCGGTGCCCCTTAAGGTGCAGCCGGATATCGCCGACGCCTGCGGATGTGGGCCTGGATGCTCCTGCTGTCCAGGCGAGACAAAGTAATGGCCGCCGGGACTTCAGACGCCACCCCGGGGCACAAGACCGCGTGAACCGTCGGTAAGTAGCGCGACATGACGAGGACCCGAAGGGTGCCCCGAGGAGCGCCCTATCAGCGTTGCCAGAGGCCAAAGAGAAGCCGCTTCAAGTGCCGCTTCAACGTCTGAGCGACGTCACGAACTAAGAGTGCGCCATCAGAGATACTGCTTGAGCCAGTCGGGGATGCTCGGATCGTCAACCCTCCAGGACTTCACGACCGTCTCGCTCTCCTGCCAGGTGTTTTCTTCCCCGTCGAAAAACTTCTGTCGGTGGCACTTGTACTTGACGACAGTGTCATCTTCGAGCCGGTACTCGTTCCAGTAGTAGTTCTGCTTCCCGTGGCCGTGCCACTCCTGGGCCGCATAGATCGTCGTCATAGAGGCCGAGTGTAGCTAGGACGGCAGTGAGACGTGGCTGCGCCCTGGCTGCGGTGTTGCATAGCCATGGCCCGCTTGGACATCCCGTACCTGCCGCACTGCGTCGTCTACAGCAGCGGTGACAGCAACCGGTGCCGATGGACGCGGCCGGGGTCGGCGTGTTTGCTGACAAAGGCGTGACCAGCTACCTCGCGAAAGGACGCAGGATAGGCATCGCTTGACACAGATGCGGTCAGCGGATTGCAGCTCTTTGCCTCACCGGGCATGCGGTGCGTGGTGAGGTTCGGCGCGGATACTGGCGGGGTGGAGGAGCAGGATCAGGCGACGGAGTTGACCCGGTGGACCGTGCACGGCGAGCGGGTGGTCGACGACTCCCGCCGGGCGCGGCTGAGCATTGCCGAAGTGGAGTTGCCGGACGGGGTTCGTTTCGAGCAGTACGTGATCCGGGCTCCCCGGTCGGCCATGGTCGCCGTACTCGACGATCGGGAGCGGCTGTTATTGATGCGGCGGCACCGGTTCGTGCTCGACCGGTGGGTGTGGGAGTTGCCTGGTGGCTACGTCGACGACGAAGAGCATCCGGCGCAGTGCGCGGTGCGGGAGGTTGAGGAGGAGACCGGCTGGCGGCCCCATGAGGTCGAGCCGTTGCTGTCCTTCCAACCGTGGGTCGGCACTGCGGACGCCGAGAACCTGCTGTTCCTCGCCCGGCAGGCTGAGCACATCGGTGCGCCCGTGGACGTGAACGAGGCCGAGCAGGTCGCCTGGATCCCCCTTAACGAGGCGTACGAGCTGGTGTCCCGCGGTGAGATCGTCGGTGCCGGCACGGTGATTGCGGTGCTGGAGTTGGTCGCGCGTAATGCCCGGGGAGAGCTTTGACGGTCAGCGTCGGGGGCCGAGGGTGGCGTCAACGCGGCCGGTGAAGTGCCGGACGGCGGGTAGTCGCCGGTATGCGGCAAGTTGGGTTTGCAGGTCACGGACGTAGCGAACGGCCCTGGCCGAGCGGAGCTGCTCGGTCAGAGTCAGGGCTTCCGCGCCGATGGCGCAGGCCCGGTCGGGTTGGCCCTGTTGGGCGTGGACGCTGGCGAGCAGGGCCAGGTTGAAGGCTCTGCCTCGGACGTATCGGTTGTCCATGCGCAGGGATCGGGTGGCGAAGCGTTCGGCGTGGGCGTGGCGGCCGAGGGCGTGGAAGCAGTGGCCGAACTTGGCCGACAGGTATGCCTCGTCGAAGTAGCTGAGCCATTGCGGATCGGTGCTGCGGTCGGCACGGTCAAGGGCTTGCTCCGCCTGGTGCAGGGCGGCGGCGCAGGCCCGTTCGTCGCTGGCCTTGGCCAGGGCGTGGGCTTCCATGACGTGGGCTTCGGCGGTCAGCACGGGAACGCCGGCACGGCGGGCGGTCTGGCCGGCGGCGCGGGCGAGGTCGAGGCCGGTGGTGGTGTAGCCGAGATAGGTGGCCTGGTGGCTCATCGCGGCGAGGATCTCCGCGCCAAGACCGTCGTCTCCGGCGGCGTGGGCGAAGTCCAGGGCGAGGGTCAGGTACCGCTGGGCGATGCCATGCTCGGCCGTGTCGTACGCCTGCCAGCCGGCGAGTTGGGCCAGTTCGGCGGCGGCGCTGAGCAGCCGTTGACCGCTGACATGGTCGTAGCGGCCGTCAGTGAGTAGTGGGGCCACTTCCTGGTGGAGGTAGCGGGCGACGGTGTCGCGGGCGTGGCCGCCGCCGTACTGGTTGTCGAGTTGGCGGTAGGTCGCGGTCATCGCGCGGATGGTGTCAATCTCCGGTTGACCGACCGTCCTGCGGCCGGGTTGGGTGACCGGGGCTGGGCCGGGGGCGGTGAACCAGCGCAGAGCCGGCAGGGTGTAGCCGGCGGAACTGAAAGCCACCTGCCGGAGTACGTCTCGGCGGTTCACGTCACCTCCCCAAAGCTCTGTGGCACTGTGTACGTCCTCCTGCCAGGTCCGGGTGGCCGGCGGTTCGCTGGGGGTGCGACGGTCGAGGCTGGATGGTGCTGCGGTCTGTAGGGGTGCCAGGCCCATCGTGGTTCGCGCCTGGTCGGGCATCCGGCAGCCGTCGGCGATCCGCTCCAGGACGTCGATCGAAGTGACCTTGCGACCCGCGATGATCCGGCTGACGTAGCCCTGTTCGAGCCCGACCGCAGCCCCGATCCGGCTCTGACTCGCCCCGGTGAGACTCGTGATCCAGCGGAACAGCCTGCCGATATCGCGGGCGGCCAGGACGGCCAACACCTCGCCGTGCGACCACGCATCCTCCGGTATTCGCAGCGGATCGAGCAGCACGGCAGCTCCCAGCGTCGCGTTCCAACTACTCAATGTGTTCGCGGCCATAGCCTAGGTCGGCCATTCGTGCTGGTCGAGCCGTCCCATGTCACCGTGACATGACCTGGCCATGGAGCGGTGCCCCGCAGGGCGGGATGGTCGGCGTATGTCCTTCGATGTCGAGAACCCATCCGTGGAATCTCCCGACGAGTGCCAACACCTCCTGCTGTGGCAGTTGGCGCGCGCACTCTGGGAGGCCCACCGACCGGACAGCGCCGGCTTCTGCGTGATCGCCGGTTGCTGGCATGAGAACCAACGCGACCCCTGCCGGCTGGCCCAACTCGCTCAGGAGGGGATGCGAATCGCCTGCGGCGAAACCACCGCCGCCCCGCCGCCCGTACCGCCCGGCACCGGTCCGGTGAGCGGCCGGCAGATGCCCGAGCCCGGCGCGCGGGTGTCGGTGCGGCCCGGCCAGTGGCAGCCCAGCCCCGGTATCGAGGGCCAGACCGGCCACGACATCGTCATCGTCAAGGTCCACGAGTCGCACGACCCGCGGTTCGCGTGGGTGTACGGCCACGGCCCGGACTGCAGTTGGCCCACGGCCGACTGTGCCGTCCCGTGGTGCTTTGAGGTGTTGGTCAGCGTCGACGTCCTGGCCACCGTCGCGGGGCAGCGGCCGTGAGGACGTACCCATGCTGGCAGGTGGCCTCGGGGACCAGTCGGCGGGCGCGGTTGCTGGTGGCGGCGCTGCTCGGAGGTCGCGCATGACCGCGCACGGCCCGGTGCTGCCGATCTGGAGCTGCGGCGGCTGCGATGCGCCCTGGCCCTGCCGCACGCGGCAGCGCGAGCTGCGCGCCGAGTTCGACGGCGCTCCGATCTCCCTGGCAATCTACCTAGGTGCCCAGCTGGTGCGGGCCTCGGAGGACCTGACCTGGGTGCCGGCGGGTGCGCTGCACAGACGCTTCCTCGGCTGGCTCCGGTGAGCAGCCTGCGGCCCGGTGACGGCGAAGCAGGGGCTGGCCCGCTCTGGTTGATCAGCAGGAACGCCCGCTGACTGGCAAGCAGTCCCTGGCCATGTCATCGGCGGCCGCGCAGGCGGAGGCTCATTGGTAGGGGTCACGGCTGGGCAAAACTGCTGCCCGGTTGAACCTCCCGGGCGCGGCTGCGTAGAAGGGGGCCGGGACGGAAGGATGGCGATGGTGCGAGGGGCGTGGAGGTCAGCGGTGTTGATGCGGCGGGCGCTGGCGTTGGTGCTGCTGACGGTCGGGATCGTGCTGTTCAGCCAGGCGGTGCCGGCAGCCGCGCTACCCGACGAGACAGGCAGGTACTACGTGGTGGGACCGCCGGTCGACGGCCAGCGGGAGTACCTCTATGACATCGCGCTGCGCACCCTCGGCAACGGCAACAGGTTCCGGGAGATCACCCAACTCAACATCGGCAGGAAGCAGCCCGACGGCGGTACCTTCACCGACGGCGTCGAGCTGCGACCCGGCTGGCTCCTCGTGCTGCCCCGCGATGCCAAGGGCTCAGGGGTGCGGACCGGGGCCCTGCCACCGATCTTGGTGAACTCCCCACTGACCAGCAGGAGCCCGGCCGTGCCCAAGCCAAGTGCCACGGCACCGAGGCCCGGGGCCACGACGTCGACCACCGTCGCCCGGTCACCGACGACTGCACCAACGGTGGCGTCCCGGCGTCCCCCGGCCTCCGGCGCGTCCGACGCCGGTCGGTTCACGCCCTTGCTGGTCAGGGGTGGCGCTGGCCTGCTCGCGGCGGTGTTCGCCGTCTTCGCCGTGCTGATGCTACGCCGCGGCAGGTACGGGTTGCGCGCCGTCGCCCTCGATGACGCCGGCCCATGGCCACCGGAGCTGCACCACACCCCGACCCCCGCCGAGCTCGCTGGGGAAGGCGCGACCGAGGTGTCCCAGAGCCCGCTCCCGCTGCCCCGGCCCGCTCCACCGCCGCCGTCAGCTCCCCCGCTGCCGCCGGCTCCGCCATCCTCGCCGCCGTTGCCAACGGACTCGTCAGACTCGCTGGACTCTCCGGAGTCGAGGCCGGCGGCGCTGGCCCTGGGCGAGGTGCCGTGCCTGCGGACCGACCTCCTCAGCGCGGTGGGCCCGGTGCGCGTCCGATTGATCGGCATGGCGAACCGGGGGGAGACGCCCGCCTACGCCTGGCTCGCCGAGACCGAGCCGACGCCCCCGTCGACCGTTCCGTTGGTGTTGGGCAGCCGGGGCACGTGGCGGCTCCATGTCGATCTCGGGCAAACCCCCGACGTGCTCACCCTCGTCGGCGCCCTCGACGCCTGCCAGCGACTGGCCGCGGCACTTGCCCGTCGGCTGCACGCCGGCCGAGTCGGAGTCGCGGTGATCGGTGAGGCGCTCGGGACCCTGGACCTGGAGGGCTACCAGAGACTGACCGCTCTGCCGGAGGCGCCGGCCGCCGGTGAGCAGCTGCCGGATCCGTGTGTGATTTTCCTGGCCGGGCTGCCGTCTGGCGGGGCAGACGGCCTACGCGGACTCGTCGCGGCGACCGGCGGACGCTGCATCCCGGTCGTGGTCGGCCCCGTCCCGCACAGCCGCTGGTCGATTCAGGTGGGGATCGAGGGCTGAACCCGGGTGAGTATGGCGGGGAGCGGCCCGGGCTCCGTCCCCGGCACCCGCTGCCAGGCGTTCTCGTGCGCGAGGTAGGCGCGGCGGACCTGGACTCGCTCGTACGAGCGGCTGCCCAGGATCAGCTCGACGCCGGCGTCCCGCAGCCGCTCCGCCTGGTGGCGTACCCGGTCGAGCCGGACGATCATCTCGGCCGTCGACATGACGTCGATGGTGCGTCCACGGGGCACCCGGACCTCCAGCATGAGCCGGCCGGGTCGGGCCGGTGGCGCCTTGCGGTAGAGACGCAGCCAGCCGCGCGGCAGGCGGCCGCCCGACGCCGGCACGAGTGCGTACGCGCGACGGGTGCCCGTCTCCGGCCAACGGCGGACGTCGTTGGGCAGGCCGGCGATGGTTCGGGCCCGCGACGAACAGTGGATGCGCAGCGGACCGCCCCCGCACTCGGCAGTCGGAACGAGTCGTCCGAACTGGTAGGTGCGGAAGCCTCCGCGTGGGGACACCCGGTCCAGTCGCGCCGCCGGAAGCAGATAGGCGTCGTTCACTCCCCGCAGATGTTGCAGACGCGCGGGAATGTGCGAGCGGAGCGTCGCCATCGGGATGGCGCCCCCGGGGGCGACGCGAACCCGGATCAGGTGGCTGTCGTCGGGAACCGGACCGGGGTCCAGGAGGGCGATGACGAACAGCTCCGCGCTCGGTATCCCCTCGGCCACCGCGCGGGCGGGTTCCATCGGGCAGACGACGAAGGCCTCGAACTCCTCGGCGTTGACCTGCTGCCCGGGTGGCAGCCACGGCGGTCCGTACCCCTGCGCTCGGCGACCTTCGGTGATCAGGCCGGGGCGGGGGAGGGCCGTGGCCGGCACCGTGAGCGGTCCCTGCGCGGCGTCCGGCAGGCCGGGATGCGGCGGCCCGATGGGAGCGTCCGCAACGGCGATGCGGGGGCGGGCCGACACCGACACGAGGAGACCG
Organism: Micromonospora sp. NPDC005979; assembly: GCF_040614415.1. NCBI lineage: Bacteria > Bacillati > Actinomycetota > Actinomycetes > Micromonosporales > Micromonosporaceae > Micromonospora > Micromonospora sp. NPDC005979. The sequence continues at coordinate 167,090 of NZ_JBEXUR010000013.1, forward strand.
TCTGGCGTCGCCCGCAGTGCCAGCGGACCTGCGGCGTACTCCGGCCGGTGCGCCTGCCATTCGGCGGGGCTCCCCGCAGGGTCGAGGGCGCGCAGGTCGCGGCCGCCGTCCACCAACTCGGCGCTGCCGCCCGGCGGTGGAGTCCAGACCGTGGCGCCGGTTCGTTCGGCGAACTCCTGGGCCTGCGCGGCGAGGCTGCGCTGCTCCTGCGGATCGGAGGGCCAGGTAAACCAGAGCCGCAGGTCGCAGCCGTAGAGCGGGAGGTCGCCGAGGAGGGCGGCGAGTTGCTCACCGCCGTGTACCTTCTGCGTCCCGCTGTAGTCGCCGACGAGGAAGCCCGCCGCGCGCGCCGTGACGGCGACGGTCACCAGAGCGTCCGATGTAGAGGTCAGTCGGTGCGCGACGGCGCGTCGGTGCACGAAGTCGGCGCGGGTGGCGAGGGCGAGCCCGGCCGGCAGCGGCAGGCCGACCACACCGGTGCGGGGACGGACCACGCCCCGATCCACCGCGAACCAACCGGGCAGAGGGGTGGCGAGGTCCGGCGGTTGGATCACCATCCAGTCCATCGGGCGGCGGGTGATCCGATCCAGTGGGACCGCGTGCGACGGTCCGACCGCCGCGTCTCCCCGACGCCGGTGCCGGATCTCCGCGCCGTCGGGGCTGACCAGTACGTCGTGTCCGAGCAGTCCGGCGACCTCGCTGAACAGGTCGCCGTTGCGGGCGCCGTCTCCGGTCAGGATCCGTACGTCGTCGGCGGGTTCCCCGGACCGTCGAACCAGGTCGGCGATGCCCCGCGCGGTCAGGGTGGCGCTGGGTTCCGCCGGCACCACCAGCCCGCCCCGGGGGCCGGGCTCCAACCAGAGGTCGAACAGGCCAGGGATCCTCAGGTGCCGACGTGGATCGAAGCGGCTGGTGGCCGGCAGCTCGTCGATGCCCGCGTCGATCGTCGTCGTCACCGGATTCACGGGCTCACCACCGTCCATTCGCTGCACCTTCGTCCCCGAGGGTGGGCGGCCGCCGGCCGGCCAGCCGCAGCACATCGCGGCCTCGGTACCCTCGGTCCGCCCACACCAGATCTGCCCACACCACGACGTCGATGCAACCCAGGTTCAGATTGATTTGAACCAACCGGGCGCGGATCCGCAATAGATGGTGACAGCCGGGGCGGTCGCCCGCGGCAACTGAAGGAGGACACCAGTGCTGGCGAAGCGCTCTATCCTGGCCCGCCTGGTCGCGGTCGTGGCGATGGCCTGCTGCGTGGTCGCCTCGGCGGCGGGGGCGTCGGCGGGCCGGGCACCGACGCCGGACCCGCAGGCGTACGTCAAATACTACGTGGTGGTGGCGGAGCACCAGGGTCAGCCGGAGAACCTCACCGAGATCGCGAGCCGGTTCCTCGGTGGTGGCGATCGGTCCGCGGAGATCTACAACCTGAACGCGGGGCGTGTCCAGGCGGACGGGGCGGGCCTGACCGATCCGGCCAAGCTCCACCCCGGCTGGCACCTGGTGCTGCCGTGGGACGCGGCGGGGGAGGGCGTCCGGTACGGTCAGCTTCCGCCCGGCCCCAAGCCGACCCGATCCGCCCCGAAGCCCACGTCGACCGGGTCCGCCTCCCCGAAGCCCAGCCCGAGCACGTCGCCGGGTGGGCCACCGACCGGCAGCGGCACACCGTCCAGCTGTACCGCAACCGCCGGGTCGAGCCGTCGATCCAACTGGGCGCAACTGCGGCTGGCCGCCGACGGCGCCTGGGACCTGAGCCGGGGCAACGGTGTCATGGTCGCGGTGGTGGACTCGGGTGTGGACGGCAAGCTGCCCCAGCTCAGTGGTCGGGTCGCCGTCGGCGCGGACGTCACCGTCGGCAACGGGCGGGGTGACACCGACTGCCTCGGCACCGGCACCGCGATGGCCGGCATCATCGCCGCCAGCGCCAGCGCCGACGACACCCCGGTCGGCATCGCGCCGGACGCCACGATCCTGCCCATCCGGATGGTGGGACCTTCCGCGACCGGACGGGCCATGGACGCGTCGAACGCCATCGAGGTGGCGGTCAGCGCGGGCGCTTCGGTCGTCGCGTTGGGTTCCCACGTCGACCTGGGCGACCCCACGGTGGCGGCCTCGATCTCGACGGCGATGAACCACGACGTGGTCGTGGTGGTGGGGGCGCCCACGAAACCCGTCACGGTCCCGGCGGGCGGGGAACGGTCGGCGGCCGGCGCCCTGCTCCTGGTCGGAGGTGTCGGCGCCGACGGGCAGCTCGCCGAGGAGTATCAGCAGGGGACGGTGGAGGTCGTCGCGCCGGGGATCGACGTGGCGACTTTCGGGATCAGTGGCGCCGGCGTGCTGAGCAACACGGGAACCCAGCTCGCTGTGTCATTCGTGGCCGGCCAGGCGGCGCTCGTCCGGGCCGCCTATCCGGATCTGACCGCCGTGCAGGTCGAGGAGCGCATCCGGAGCACGGCCGACACGATGGAGAAGGGCAAGACGGACGCCCGCTACGGCGCTGGGATGATCAACCCGGCCGCGTCGGTCGCCCGGCAGCTCGACGAGGAGCGACAGGTGTCAGGTGCCCAGAGTGGAGACGGCGGCGGTGGTGGTACCGCGCTCGCCGTCCTTCTCGGCCTCGGGCTGGTCGCCGCCGGTGGCCTCGTCTTCGCACTCCGCTTCCGCCGTCGCGCGAACGGCGGGTAGCTGGCGGCCGCACCCGCAACGACGTCACGACGCGGGTACGCGGATCGTCCGCGTACCCGCGTCCGCGCTACCGCCAGGCCCATTGCTGCTCGCGGTTCTCCACGAAGGTCCAGACGAGCAGCGGCTTGTTCGGCACGTTCACGTTCGCGTCCAGTGCCTTGCGGATATGCATGTTGAGGACGCCACCCTTCTCGTTCATCCGCCACACCTGACTTGGGCTCCCGTCGCAGGTGGAGGCGAACACGGCCGTGCCGTCCCGGTCGGAGCCCTCGGCCAGGTCCATGCAGAGCCCGGCCGCGCGGAACGTGCCGTCGGCGAGGACCACCCACCACTGGGTCGGGTCGTCGTCGTCACACGTCTGCAGCCTCATCCGCGTGCCCCCGCCGGTCCCGCCGGTGCTGGCGCAGAGCTTGGTCATCGGGTGGTAGAGCTGCTTGGCGCCGACGGGGCGCACGGGCGGCGTGGCCGGTGCCGGCGGGGCGGGCGGGTCGCCGGCCTTCGGCGTCGGCGTACCCGGGCCGGCTGGCGTCGGCGCGAGCGGTGTCGCCGACGGCGGCGCGGGCGGGGGCGCGGGCTTGCTGACGCCGACGGTCAGTCGTCCGTCGAGCGCGTAGAAGTCGGTGAGTGACTTCACCGACTTCAGGAACGCCTTCGTGTCGGCGTCGAGGCTGCCGCCGCTCTGCCGCACCACGGTCGGACCACTGCGATAGGCGGCGAGGGCGAGCAGATAAGGATCACCCTCCAGGAGGGACAGCTCTCCGGTCAGGGCACACATGGCGGTGCCGACGGCCGGGATCGCGACGGCGGGATCCCAGGCGGAGGCGTTGCTCGGGCCGTACGCCTGCCACACCTCGGGGAGGAACTGGGCGATTCCCCGCTGCCCGGCGGCCCCGAGCAGGTTCGGGTCGAATCCGGAGAGCGCCATCAGTTGCGCCGCGACGGCCGGGGGAGTCACCCCCGGACAGACCGAACCCGCCCGGACGATCAGGTCGACGTACCCGGCCGGGACGCCCTTGGTGTCGGTCGCCGGCGCGGTCGGCGCTTTGCCGCCGGGTCCGCCGAACTGGGACCGCTTGCCGTAGTACGCGGCGTAACCGCTGACCTCGTCGACATAGTCGACCGCGTCCGGGGGCACCCCACCGGACGCCGTCACCGACTCCAGGCTGCTGTGGAAGGCGGCCACCGACAGTCGCCACGAGTCACCGGTGACGCTCGCGAGCCGGAGCTTGCCGCTGTAGTCGCACACCTGGTGGGCCAGCGCCACGATGTTCGCGGCGCTGTCCGAGCGTTCCGCGTTCGGCCACGGCTTCCAGAGCTTCCAGTCCTCGTTGTCGAGCCCGGCGATGCCGGTGCCGCCGGAGGCGGTGTCCGTCGCTCTCGGTGCCAGTTCCGACTCGGCCATGAGCTGACCGGCGAGCCGGGCCGGCGTGAGCATGGGGCAGGAGCGGGCCGCGGCCGCGATGACCGCCAACTGGTCGTTGGAGACCGCTTCGCCGATCAGTTGGTCACGGGCCGAGGCGACGCCCCAGCTGATCGCGGCGACGGCGGCGAAGACGACGGCCAGGCCAGCGGCGGCGGCCGCCACGAGTCGGCGCGGCGTCCGGCTGAACCAGGGCCGGATGGTGCGGGGATCGGTTGTCACGGGCCATCCCTTTCGGCGTGGCGGCATCACTGTCGTGACGGATCAGCTGCCGCATATGTTCACCGCACGACCACGAATCCATCAAATTTTGTCCCGCCGGTCATTGAACCGGCGGGGGGTCCGCACCGTGGACGCGGCTGTCTCCGACGGTTCGGCGCCGCGATGCGCCGTACCGCCCGGTGTGCCGATCGATGGAGGTGGGTCGTTTGCTGACCAGACGAAAGATGCTCGGAATGGGGCTCGGAGCTGCGGTGGTCGGGGTGCCGCTGGTGGCGACACCGCTGCTGGCGCGGGCCAGGGCCCAGGGCGGACTGCCGTTGACCGTGGTGAACAGTACCGGGCGATACCCGAACGCCTCGATCCACATGTACATCACCGGCTACCACCCGGAGACCAGGGAGATGGGCTACGTCCGGAGCCCGGGCACGTTCACTCCCGCCTCGTTCGCCGACAACGGCGCGGACGGATACCTGGATCTCGCCATCCCCCTCGCCGGTTCCGGGGCGACCTCGTTCGTCCTACCGATGCTCGACGGCGGCCGGATCTACTTCTCCATCAACGGGCGACTGCGGTTCAAGGTGGTCGACGGCGGTGGGCGGCCCATGTTGCAGGAGCCGGCCGGCGCGGTGGAGAGCGACCCGAACTTCGGGGTGTTGTGGGACTTCTGGGAGTTCACCTACAACCCGAACGGTATGCACTGCAACACCACCATGGTGGACATGTTCAGCATCCCGATCTCGACCCGGTTGGTCGGGGCGGGCGAGCACACGGCTGGGAAGCTCACCGACGGTGGCCGGGACGCGATCTTCGCCGAGGTGGCTCGGCAGCCCGGGTACGAGCGCCTGATCATCGGCGACGGGCTGCGCGTCATCGCGCCGGGGCACGGCATCATCGCGGGCTGCTTCTCACCCACCTACTTCGACGCCTACATCGCCCAGATCTGGGATCGGTACCGCAGCGCCGACCTACGGGTCTCCAACGAGTTCGGTGCCTTCACCGGTCGGGTGCGCGAGGACGGCAGGCTGCACTTCGACGGTGGGATCGCCCCCTTCGACCGTCCGACCACGATGGACGTACTGATGTGCAACGGCACGTTCAGCCGGCCCAACGACGCCAGTGGGAAGGTGGCGGCGGCCCTGGCGGCCGGGTTCAACCGGTCGGTGCTGGACCGGCCGTACCAACCCGTCGACGACCGTGCGGCCTTCTACCAGCAGCCGATCACCAACCACTACTCGCGCGTCCTGCACAACCACTCCGCGAACGGCAGGGTCTACGGCTTCCCGTACGACGACATCGTCGGGGATGCCTCGTACATCCAGGACTCCGCGCCACGGGAGGTGACGGTCACCCTCACGCCGTTCGCCGGGGGCGAGGCGTCGTACCCGATCGCACAGCCTCCGCCGGCCGTCCCGGTGGCGGTGGCGACGGGAGCGGCGGCGACGGCGGCCGCCGTCGGCCCGGCCCGCGTCGCCGATCAGGAGATCGCCGCCGCCGGCTTCGACCGTGAGTACGGCGTACGGCGGGAGCCGTGCGGCGAGGGCGGTGAGAACATCTGCGCCATCGCCAACGGTGACTGGGTCGCCTACCAGGGGGTCGAGTTCGGTGACCAGCCGATGACACAGTTCGTCGTCCGGGTCGCCTCGGGGGCGGGGCTGGGCCTCTCCGGGCTGGTCCAGGTGCGCCTGGACAGCGAGACGAGCCCGCCGGTCGGGACGATCGCGGTGGCCAACACCGGTGGATGGCAGCGGTGGTTGACCATCCCGGGGAACATGGCGCCGGTGACCGGCCGGCACGACGTGTACCTCACCTTCGCCAGCGGGCAGCCCCAGGAGTATCTGAACGTCCGTTGGTTGCGCTTCGCCCGATGAACACAGCGACCGCCACTATGGACCGTTGTCCTCATCCGTCCGTCGTCGATCGTCCCGTGGCCGAAACATATCGAACGGCCGGTACGGCTATCCTCCCCGGAGAGCGCCTGGCCGACGGCGGGCGCGGCGGTGGTGCGGTCGTGCGGGTCCACCCCGTGCGTCAGGGGAGGCGGTCGGTGTCGGCGGTGCACAACGAAGCGCTCGGTCCGCGGGCCGCGGACGCCGGCAGCGGTTCCGGGGACGCCGAAGCCCTCATGCGGCAGATCTTCGACGAGCATCAGGGCCCGCTGCTGCGGTTCCTCACCCGGCTCGTCCTCGGTCAGCGGGAGTTGGCCGAGGATCTGGTGCAGGAGACGTTCCTGCGTACCTGGCGGAACCTGGACAAGCTCGCCGCCGACCGGGAGCGGATCGCCCCGTGGTTGTACACGGTCGCCCGGCACGTGGCCATCGACGCCATCCGGTCGCGGCAGGCACGTCCGCAGGAGATCAACCTGCCGGATCTCAACCGCGTCCCCTCGGCCGAGGACGCGATGGATCGTGTCGTGAGCGCCCATACGGTGCAGGTGGCGATGAAGCAGATCAGTCCGGAACACCGGCAGGTGCTGATCGAGATGTACTACAAGGGCGCGTCCATCGCTGAGGCCGCGGAGCGACTCGGGATACCCGAGGGTACGGTAAAATCCCGCACGTACTATGCGGTTCGCGCGCTGCACGCGGCGATCGGCTCGACGGAGTCGTCGTGATCCCGGCCGGGCCGTCCCGATCTCGGCCCGTTGACCAGCACGCAGGCCGTCCCGAGGTCACCCCTCGGGGCGCGGTGTCGACGCGTTGAGGAGAAGCGGGATGGGCGCAGGCGGTGAGCACGCCACGGAGGAGCAGTCCAGGCTGGCTCTCTACCTGCTCGGCGCCCTCGACGAGGCCGAGCGTGTGTCGTTCGAGGAGCATCTCGCCGGTTGTTGGGACTGCCTGAACGAGGCGACCGCGATCGGGGCCTCGACGAGCGGTCTGGCCGGTCTGGCGGACGTCGACTGGGATCTTCCACCGCACGCCGACCCGATGTCGACCACCGATCCGACGACGACCGTCGCCCCGGTGGATGCCGTTGATCCGGGGGTTGCCGCTGATCCGGTGGATGCCGCTGATCCGGTGGCCACTCCCGATCCCGAAGCGACTTCCGATCCGGCGGCGACTCCCGATCCGGCGGTGGCCGCTGTGCCGGCGACCGCGGGCCCGGCCGGCGGCAGCGTACCGCCGGATTCGGTTGACCGACCGGGTCGCGGCCGGAGCGGGTCGGTGCGGCCGGGCGGCGCGCGGCCCGGTGGGGATGGTGCGGTCGGTGCCCGTCCGGATCGTGGCCCGAGCACCGAGCGCCGGGGCGCACGTCGTCCTTGGCGGATCTGGGCCGGCACGGCCGCCGTGGTTCTCGGGCTCGTCCTGGCCGGCGGGGCCATCACGGTGAACGTGCTGGGCGGCCCCGACGAGCCGGTGCTCACCGCCACGGGTGAGGCGCCCGGCTACGGCGCGAGCCTCTCCGTCTCGATCACCGCCGACGACGGGGGCCGCTCCACCATCCGGATCACCGTTACCGGCCTGCGGCCGGGCATCCGCTACCGCCTCTTCGCGGTGACGCGCGACGGGGCCACCCACACGGTCCGGGACTGGATGGCGTCCAGCGGTCCGCAGGAGGTGACCGGCGAGACGTCGTTGCCGGTCGACGAGTTGGCCTTCATCACCGTCGGGACCAGCGATGGTGCCGGGATCGTCACCGCCCCGATCAACCGGGACGCCGGCCCTCCTCGCTGATCGAGGTGAACCCTCGCCAGGTGGGAACCGTAGAGCCTCGGACAGCAGACCCCGAGGCTCGCCTGGAGGTACCGCCATGCCCGAGATCACCACTCCCGAAGAGCAACGGGTGCCCACCGATCAGCGGCCTGAACCGCCAGGCGCCCCGGTGGACGTCGAGGCGGAGGCCGTGACGCTCATGATGCTCGGCAACAAGCTGCTCAAGCTTCTGGGCGATCGGAGGAACGATGGTCAGCCCCCGTCCGGGGACGAGATCACCGCGATTGAGTTCGTCATGGATCGACTGAACCGCCTTGCGCGGCGGATGCCGGAGCAGCCTGCTGCCGACCGCCCGCCCCGCGCGCCGGTGACGCCGCGATCCCCCGCATACGCGGGAAGCATCCAATGGCAGGACGAGTTCCTCAACCTTCTCGTGCGGACCGCCAAGAGGGTGAAGCGCTGGCTGACCGACCTCGACGGCCCGGAGCGACCCGACGAGGTACCCGTGCCGGACGCTCGACGTTCGCTCGACCTGCGGGGGGTACCGGACCTGGACAGCGTCGACCGCCGAAGCGATCTCTACCGCCGTTCGAGCGCCCGACTGGGCGAGCTGCTCGACCAGAGCCCCGCCCTGCGGCGGCTCTGGTCGCAAGGCGATCTGCCCGTCGCGTCGACGCACGCCCCGCCGCAGGTGCTCAGGGCGCCCAACTTCGAGCTGGCAGCCTTCGCGTCCATCGAGTCGGTGTGGGCCAATCAGGATAATGCCGGATCGCATCGCGTCGTTCCGCGGAACACGCCGTACATTCCGTGGCACCAACGGACGCAAGCTACCGCGAGGCAGGCACGGGCGGCGCGGGTCTGACGGGGCCTCCTCGCGGTGACTCAGGTCGGGCTGGCGGACGGGAAGGACGGCGGTGGGCCGCCGAGGCCCTGGTACTGGCCGAATCGGGCCCGAACCTTGGCCAGGTATCCCTGTGCCTCCGCCGTGGCGGGTATGCCGCCGGCCTCGCGTACGGCAGCCATGCCCTGGTCGTATGCGACAAGCGCCAGGTCGAGCGCGCTGCCGATCGCGGCACCGCTGTCGATCAGCTCCTGCGCCTCGTCGGCCAGGGCGCAGAGGTACCGGCCCTGCGCCATGATCGAGTCTTTCGGGTCGAGGGCGGACGTCTTGTCGTTCTTGTCGGTGTCCGTGCCGTAGCGGGTGAAGACGGCGGGTGGTAGCTGGGAGATGCCCCGCTCTCCGTCCGGGCCGACCTTGGCGCCGTCCCAGTCCGACTCCACCTCGATCTGCGCCGCGATCACGATCGGACCGATCGAGGTGCAGACGGCGCCCGCGTCCTCGATCGTGTCCGCCAGGAGCACCGGCACCTGGGTCCGATCCAGGGTGCCCTTGCCGTCGCCCTCGAACGCGGCTATCGACTCGTCGGCCCGGTCCCAGGCGTCGCTGCTGTCGCTGCTGCCCGGGTTGGTGAACAGGAGGATCAGCACGATCAGCGGGAAGAGCAGGACGCCGAGCCCGCCGATGATGAGCACCGCCCCGGCGACGACGACGGTGGCGATCGGGCTCATCAAACAGGTGGTGGCCGTCGTGATCGCCGCGCCGACCAGGACCGCGTAACTCTTCTGCTCACCACTGTCCTTCTTGCTCGAACCGCTCATGTCGACTCCCTCACGATCGGGTGCAGGAAAAGTTGAATTGGCCTTGAACCGGAGGCAGGGGCTCCCCGTAGAGGCGTCCGTCATCAGGTCGGGGTCGCCGGTCCAACGGGACGAAGCGGCGTGTGGTTCAACGGCGGCGGCCGGAAGTCGAACCGATGACCTGGACCTCAAGAACGGTGCGGACAGCAGGAGGGTGGTGATTCGGATGGGTGCCGCAGCAGCGGTCGACAGGGCGCGGCTGGGACCGGCCGGTCATCCGACGGCCGGCGGAGGCGTCGGGGGCAGCCCGCGGTGGGCTCTCTCCGAAGAGGGGATCGGGTGGATTGCCGCGCACGGCGGTGCCGGGACCACCACGCTCACGTGCCTGTTGGGCGGGATCGACCTGGGCTGCCGCTGGCCGGACGCCGCGCTGGGGGAGCCGGCGGCGGTGCTGCTGGTGGCGCGTACCAACGCCGGGGGCCTCGGTGCCGTCGGGCGGGCGCTCAACGCGCTGCGTGAGGGCCGTCATCCGGCCGGCATGCGACTGGTCGGGCTGGTGCTGGTGGCGGACGCACCCGGCCGGCTCCCGCTTCCGCTCGCGCGTCGGATCAGGGTGCTGCGGTCGATCTCCCCGGTGCACCAGGTGCCGTGGTTGCCCACCCTGCGCCTGGGGATCCATCCCCGGCAGGTGCCGAAGGAACTGCTCGGCCTGGCCGACGCCGTCGGCGCGGGGTCCGGGAGCACGAGGTGATCCACGTCGCCGGAGCACCCCAGGGTGTGCCGGCACCGGGCCGGCAACCCCTTCCGTCGCTCGCGCCGCTGCCGCAGTACGACCCACTCGGCGGCGGCGGAGGCGGGTTGGAGCCCTTGCTCAACCTGCTCGCGTGGAGTGTCACCGCCACCAGCGTCGCCGGATTCATCATCGTCGGCATCAGGATGGCGATTCAGTTCAACCGAGGTGTACCCGGCGAGGAGAGCGAACACTTCCGCGGGTTCACCATCGTCCTCATCGCCTGCGTCCTCGGCGCCAGCGCCGGGCCGCTGGTGGCCTGGTTCGGCGACCTCGGGCTGTGAGTGGACCACCTCTCTGCCGTAACAGCTCGGATCCTTCCCGCGGTCACCTCGGTGACGCACCCCTCAAGGAGATGACTCCCATGAACCTGATGGACCTTCCGTACGCCCTCGCCGCCTCCATCACCGTCCGCGTGCCGGAACTCCCCGGGCCGGTCCGGGGCGTCTTCGACCCCAAGCCCGGGGCGCCGGATCCACTGAAGAGCCTCGTGGACAAGCTGCTCGGTCTGCTCGCCTGGGCGGGGACCGCCGCCGGTACCGCCGGCGTGCTGATCACCGGCGTCATGATGGCCGTCTCGATGAAGCGGGGCGAGAGTTCGGAGCACATGTCCCGCCTCGGCATGGTGCTGGGCGGCTGCATTCTGGTCTCCGCCGCCGGCCCGCTCGCGGACTGGTTCCTCTGACAGCTGACCGGCCAGCAGGGGAGCGGCGCATCATGTTCGGCAACAGCAGACAGCGATCCGGCGACGATCCGCCGTTCTGGCGACAGCAGGGTTGGATCCTCTCGGCCGCGTTCATCGTGGGTTCCGCCCTGCTCGCCGCGGCCATCGCCGTGACCGGTCGTGGCGGGGGACCGGCAGACCCCACCACGGTGGGCGGGGCTGCCACGCCACCGGCCCCGTGCGCCTCGGGCCCGACGGCGTCCCCGACGTCGGCCGTCCCTCCCGACGATCTGACCTGGCAGGTGCTGGAGAGCGGCAAGCGGATACCGGTCTCCACGAGCATCGGCCCGAGGTACGCGGACGGGCAGCTCCTGCGATGTTTCGCGCACTCTCCGATGGGCGCGGTGCTGGCCGCGCACGTGGTGCCGACCCAGCTCGGCGAGCGGGGTTGGCGGGCCACCGTGGACCACCAGGTGATGGCGGGCACCGGCCGGGACGTCCTGGCCGGACGGCTCGGCTTCGCCACACCCGGCCAGGGCCAGGAGCACGGCAGCTATGTCGGCTACCGCGTGGTGACGTACTCGCCGGAGGCCGCTCAGGTGCGTCTGCTCGTCAAGACCACGGCCGGGCAGTACGTCGCGACCGATGTGGACCTGCGGTGGGACGACGGCGACTGGAAGGTCCAGCCGACCCGGGTCGGTGAGGTGCGTACGGCGTCGGAAACCGTCGTGGCGAACTCCGGTTTCACCATGTGGACGAAGTGAGAGAGGGCCGACATGGACTGCGCTCCCGGAGACGCCCTCGACAGCGGCGGTACGGGCTTCTTCGACTTCCTCGGCGACCCGATCGGCACGCTCATGCGGATCGTGGCGAACATCATCCTGGCCGCCGCGATCAAGATCTTCGGCGAGTTGAGCGAGTCGGTGCCGACCCTCGGTCCGGGCTTCAGCGAGACCAACGCCGGCGTTCCGGGGCAGATCAGTGACCAGATCGAATGGGTCGTCACCTACCTGGCGATCGGCTCGGTGCTCTTCGCGGCGACCAAGATGGCACTCGACCGGCGGGGTGAGGCCGGCCGGACCGCGATCCAGGGCTTCCTGCGGGTCATCCTGGTCGCGGGCGCCGGAACGTTCGTCGCCGCCAACGTCGCGAGGCTCTCCGACGACTACGCCGACCACCTCTATTCGAGCGCGGCGCTGAATCTCGTCAAGAGCGTCCCGTGCATCGGCCTGGGAACCACCATGGAGGCGTTTCTCCTGCTGTTTCTCGCCTTCCTGCTGCTGCTCTCGGCGATCGTGCACGTCCTCATGCTCTACATCCGGCTGGGCGTGGTGACCATGCTGCTCGGCACGTTGCCGATGGCGGCCGCCGCGTCCATGACGAACTGGGGTACCGGGTGGTGGCGTAAGCACGTCGGCTGGCTGATCGCCTGGCTCATCTACAAACCGGCCGTCGGCCTGATCATGTTCTCCGGCTCCGCGATGATCGCCGAGGGTAACCGGACCAGCCTGGTCCACATGCGGATCGCCGGCGTCGGTGTGCTGCTGCTGTCCGCGATCGCGATGCCCGCCCTGCTCAAGCTCATCGTCCCGGCGACGGCGGCACTCGGCACGAGCGACCCGTCCGGCGCCGCCGCCTCGTCCGTGGTGGGCGGGATCGCCTCCGGCGCGAAGAAGGTCGCCGGCTCCGCGATGGCCTACGACGGGGGCAGCGGTCCGTCCGGCGCACGCGGCTCGGGGCCCGGCCAGGGCGGAGGCGGTGGACGAGGTCCCTCCGGTAGCCAGGGGGCCGGCGGAGCAAACGGGTCGAAGGGCGACCAGAGCTCGGGCAGGGGCGCCAGCGCGGTACGGGCGGCAGGCGTCGTCACCGGGGCGGCGACCGACGCGGCGGTCCGCGCCGGCCGGCACGGCAGGGCCATCGTGACGGGCGCCGTGGACGGTGCCGACGGTAACGCGGGACACAACAACTGAAGGGCTCCGGCCACGGTACCGGCACGGGCCGACCGGGGCAGGTTCCCCCTGTGAACGAGAGGAAGCACGGTGACGTCGGTGGAAGCGGCGGTAGAACCCACGTACGGCAACTGGCGGCGACCACGCCGGGCCGGGCTCGGCCCGCTCGGTCTGGTGGGCACGGTCGGAGTCTTCGGCGGCCTGGTGGTGGTGCTGTTCGCGTCGATGATCTCGCTCGGCGCGGCGGTGGTGGTCGGCATCCCGTTCGTGGCGCTGGTGGCGCCCCTGGCGGTCCGCACCCAGGACGGGCGCAACGTCTATCAGCTCCTGTCCCTGCGCATCGGTTGGTCACAGCGCAGGTCTCGCGGCGAACACCTCTACGTCTCGGGCCCGCTGTCCGCCCGGCCGGGCGGCCGGTTCCGTCCGCCCGGCCTGCTCACCCGGGTGAGCGCGCTGGAGGGCCGCGACGCCTACGACCGCGCCTTCGGCGTCCTGCACCACAAGGGACGCAACCTCTACACGATCGTGCTGCGGTGCGAGCCCGACGGTGGCTCCCTGGTCGACCCGGACCAGGTCGACACGTGGGTGGCGCTGTGGGGCGAGTGGCTGGCGCGGCTCGCCCACGAGCCGGCGCTGCGGGGTGCCTCGGTCGTCGTCGAGACCGCCCCCGATCCGGGTACCCGGTTGGCGAACGAGATCCTGCCCCGCCTGGCACCGGACGCGCCGGCCGCCGCCCGGGCGGTCATGCAGGAGGTGGTCGACGACTACCCGTCCGCCTCGTCGGAGATGAACTCCTACATCACGCTCACCTACGGTGCGCCCGGCGGGCCACGGCGCGAAACCGAGGACGTCGTCGCCGACCTGGCCATCCGGGTGCCGAGTCTGCTGACCGGGCTGGTCAGCGCGGGTGGTGGCGTGGCCGAGCCGTTGAGCGCCGAGCAGATCGCCGAGATGGTCCGGGTCGCGTTCGACCCGGCCTGCGCCGCCGACGTGCTCAACGTACGGGCCGAGCACGGCCACACCGGTCTGGAGTGGGAGGACGCGGGCCCGGTCGCGGCGGTGGAGTCGGTCGACGCGTACCACCATGACTCTGGCGTCTCGCGGACCTGGCTGCTGACGCTCGCGCCCCGGGGCACGGTGCGGGCCAGCGTGCTGCGCACGATGCTGGACGCCTCCGACGCGACCCGGCGCAAACGTGTCGCCCTGCTGTACCGACCGCTCGACCCGGCGACCTCGGCGCGGATCGTCGAGTCGGACCGGCGTACGGCGCAGTTCATGGCGACGTCGAAGCGCGGCATGGTGCAGGCCCGCGCCAGCGCCGAGGTCCGCGCGGCCGAGCAGGCCGCCGCCGAGGAGGCGACCGGTGCGGGGCTGGTGGAGTTCTCGCTGATGCTCACCATCACCGTCGACACCCCCGACCAGCTCGACGACGCCTCGGTGGTCGTGCGCAACATGACCGGCTCGAGCCGGATCGCGATGCGCCCCGCCAACCGTATGCAGGCCGCGGCGTTCAGTTGCACGCTCCCGGTCGGGATCCTGCCCTGGGAGCAGACCCTGCTGCCGCACGAACTCCAGGAGGCGATGTGACCGACATTCGAGCCCGCTCCGGCGGGACCGGCACGCGGGCGGTCGATCTCGGTGCCGGCTGGCCGGCCGGCCACTCGGGCGGGCGGACCGCACTGACCGGAGTCACCGGCGACCCGACCGAGGGCGTCCCGGTGGTCCGGAACCAGAAACCCAGGAGACCTCCCGCCCCGCCGGAGTCGACGCGCGGTTGGGCGGGCCGGGGCGGTGGCCGGGTCGGCTATCTGGACTCGCCGACGATGTGGCGGGCGACGACCGTGCAGGCGTGCGGGCTGTGGCCGTTCTCCGCCGGCTCCGGTGCGCCGATGTCCGGCGTGCCGATCGGGCAGCACCTCTTCACCGGTGCCACGGTCTGCGGCGATCCGCTCTCCTGGTTCACCCGGGCCCGCTACATCTCGAATCCGTCGCTGTTCATGCTGGGCATGCCCGGTCTGGGGAAGTCCACGCTGATCAACCGGATGGCCGTCGGGTTGGCCGCCACCGGCGTGGTCCCGCTGGTGCTCGGCGACCTCAAGCCGGACTACGCCGACACGGTTCGCGCGCTCGGCGGCCAGGTGATCCCCATCGGGCGCGGGGTCGGCGGCATCAACGTGCTGGATCCGGGGGCGATGGGCATCGCCGCCGAGCGGATCGGCGGTCAGGCGGGCAAGGCGCTCGCCGCCGAGACCCACGGGCGGGTGCTGAACATGGTGGCGGCGCTGCTGACCATCGTGCGGGGGCGCGCGTTGGACGACCACGAACAGGCGGTGCTCTCGGCCTGCCTGCGTCACCTGCGGGAACGGACGCCGAGTCATCGGGCGGCCCTCCTGCCCGACCTGCTGCGGGTGCTGGAGGAGGGGCCGGACCGGGTTCGTGCGGTGACCCTCGACCGGGGGCAGGAGACCCGGTACCGGGACGCGGTGGACCCGCTGCACCGGTCGCTGCTGGGCATCCTCGACGGCGCGCTGGGCGACACCTTCGGCGCGGAGACCTCCACCCGCATCGACCCGGACGCCCCGGCGGTGTGCATCGACATCTCCCGGATCGGGGAGGCCGACACCCAGCTCACCGCGGCGGCGATGCTCGCGGCCTGGTCCGACGGACTGGGTACGGTGGCCGCCTCGCACGCCCTGGCCGACGCGGGTCTGGCGCCGCGCCGCTGGTTCTTCACCATCCTCGACGAGCTGTGGCGTCCGCTGCGGGCGGCGTCCGGGATCGTCGACCGGATCGATGCCCTGACGCGGCTCAACCGGTCGCTGGGCCTGGGCGACGCGAAGATCACCCACACCCTCAAGGATGCCGAGGCGCTGGGCACCGACGCGGACCGGGCGAAGGCGCGCGGCTTCGTGGAACGCGCCGGGATCGTCGCCTGCGCCGGCCTGCCGATGGCCGAGATGCAGGAGTTGGGCCGGGTGGTGGGCATGTCCCGGCGGGAGATCGAGCTGGTCTCGTCGTGGTCGTCCCCGCCCGGCTGGGCGAGCAGCGGCACGAACGAGGAGCCGCCCGGTCGCGGCCGTTTCCTGATCAAGGTGGGCGGACGGCCGGGCATCCCGATCCGGGTCACGATCACCGACACCGAGCGGCGGCTGCACGACACGAACCTGCGCTGGGTGCAGAACGGGTACGCGCAGGAGCAGGCCGCCGAGCGGGCGGCGGCCCGGATGGTGGCCTTCGAGGCGGAGGCCGAGCTGGGCAATCTGGCGACCCGGCCCGAGCTGGTGTCCGACGGCGGGCGGTGGGCGTCGTGAGTGGCTCGCGCGGTGGCCGTCCACACGGCGCCGACCTGTTCTTCTGGGTCTTCACCGTGGTGGCGTTCGCGAACGCGGTGATCTTCATGGTGGCCTGGCTCGGCGGCACCGTCGGCGCCGCGGTGACCCTGCACGGCTGGCACCCGCCACCGCTCACGCTGGACTCGTACGCGCTGCTGGTGTCCGGGCGGACCGGGGTGCTCTGGCCGGGGGTCGCGCCGTTCGCGGTCTACGGCGGCATGGTGGTGCTGGCCGTGCTGGTCGTCCTGCTCGCCGTGCTGGCCGCCCGCAAGGTCGTGGAGCTGCGCGGGCGTGGCAAGGGCCTCGCCGGCGCGCACGAGTTGGCCACGTTGGCCCCGGCGGGACTCGCGGCCCGTGCCCGCGAGCTGCGCCCTTCGCTGACGGGCATGCGAGACCTGCCGCCGGACGAGCGGGGCAACCTCCTCGGCGACCTGATGCCGCACGGACCCGAGCTGCGGTCCTCCTACGAGGATGTCGAGTTGGATCTGATGGCACCGCGCGCCGGGAAGTCGACCGGAATCGCGATCCCCCGCGTGCTCCGGGCCCGCGGCGCGGTGCTGCTCACCTCGAACAAATCCGATGTGTACGCCGTGACCAGGGCCGAGCGGGAACAGACCGGTACGGTCTGGACCTTCGATCCGCAGAGCATCGCGCACGCGCCCCGCGAGATGTGGTGGGACATGCTCGCCGACTGCGTGACGATCGAGGGCGCGCGGCGGCTGGCCGGGCACTTCGTGGCCTCGGTCAACGACGACACGACCAAGAAGGACTTCTGGATCTCGGCCGCGCAGAACACCCTCACGGCCCTGTTCCTCGCCGCCGCGCGGGGCGGGGCCACCATCTCGGACCTGCTCGGCTGGCTGGCCGACCCGGCCGACCGCACGCCGATCGACCTGCTGCGCGACGCCGGGATGAGCGCCATGGCCGAGCAGTTGCAGGGAACGGTACGTGGCGCGGTGGAGACCCGGGACGGCATCTACGAGACGGCCCGCCAGTGTGTGGCCTGCCTGCTCGATCCGGAGATCCTCGCCTGGGTGTCCCACGACCCGGATCTGCCGCAGTTCCTCCCGGACCGGCACGTACTCGGTCGAGACACGCTCTACCTGCTCTCGAAGGACGGCGGCGGCTCGGCGGCCGGAGTGATCGCCGGCATCGCCGACGCCGTGCTGCGGGCCGGGGTGGTCGCCGCGGAGCGGATGGGCGGGCGGCTGGACCCGCCGATGACGGCGGTGCTCGACGAGGCGGCGAACGTCTGCCGCATCTCCGACCTGCCCGACCTCTACTCCCACCTGGGCTCCCGGGGCATCAACGTGGTGACGCTGCTGCAGAGTTACCGGCAGGGCTCACGGGTGTGGGGTGACGCGGGAATGGACGCCCTGTGGGGCGCCGCCACGATCAAGCTGCTCGGTGCGGGCCTGGACGACGCCGACTTCGTGGAGAAAATCTCCAAGTTGGTGGGACTGCACGACGTGAGTACGGTCAGCGTCTCGCGCAGCCGTGACGGCACCTCGCGCTCCACGTCGTACCGGCAGGAGAACGTCCTGCCGGCGGACAAGATCCGCGCGCTGCCGAAGGGGACCGCGTTGCTGCTGGCCACCGGCATCCGCCCGGCGGTCATCCGACTGCGTCCCTGGTACAAGGAGCCCGACGCCGCCCGCATCTCGGCCGCCGCGAAACGGGAGGTCGCCGCCATCACCGAGCGGGCCGCCCGGAAGGCGTTCGGTGGTCGTCCGCCGACTTCCGCTCCGTTCCCGGCACCGCCCGCCCCGGCGCCGTATCGGTGACTTATCAGCGTCAGAAAATCTTCAGATGCTCATGAACCATGGCCCGTTGGGCCGCGTAGGTCGGGTACCCAATTCCAGACCTGGCAGGAGGAGTAGAGATGGCGGATCGTTACAACGAGTGGGACTACCTCGAACGGGATGGCAATTATCCCGGCGCCTACGACCGGCAGAACTCGCAGCCGTACGCGGGGCCGAGCAGTTCTGCCGGACGTGACCAGTCGCAGGCGGCCTACGGGCCGGGTGACGTCGGATACGCCGGCCAGACCGCAGAGAACTACAACGGTTACTCCTACACCGGCACGCAGGACTACGCACAGTACGCCGCCGCGCCGCCGCCGCATCCCGAACGCTACCCAGACCCCCGGACCCAGCTGCTGTACTCGCCGACGGACGGGCGGACGGTCCAGGATTTCTACCCGCGTATCGACAACGACTATCGGCTCATGGGAGAGGGGAACTCCCCGGCTTCGCCGGTGGATGAGCGGCCGGGGCTCGACGTCGATCGAAAGCACAGCAGCTACTACAGTGGGCTCGAAGCCGGATTTCATGCCGCGCTCGAAGGAAAACCGGTCAGTATCGTGTCGACTGACGATGGCAAACTGGGTGTGGTCGTCGCCCCGGAGCCGGGTTCCTATCCGCCTTCGCTGCAGAGCGGCGGATCGAGCCTGGGCGTAGACATCGCTTCGCCGTCTGGCTCTTATTATCCTTCGGTGGGGGGCGCGGATTCCAATGCCAGCGTCTTCGGGTTGGCGCCCTCTGATCAGTATGAGCTCGCGGCCAGCCCGGACCGCCGCAGTCAGGATCAGACCAGTGTGGTGCGGATCGACGCGGCGGGCACGAGGCATTGGGCGACCTGGGAGCAGGCGGCCATGCTCGGGGCTGCCGTGGGGAATACCGGGGAGGCTCTGGCGAGGGCATTCGTCGCCCCCGCGGGCATTGTCGGTGCTGTCGCCGTCGCGAACGCCCCCGATGTCGTGAACGGGCTGTGGGACGCCAGAGGTGAACTCATGAAGTTGCAGAGAGGAGAGAAGCCCAACTGGGACAGGGCGTTGAGTGGCCTCTCGAAGGCCATCGCGTACGGGGCGGTCGCCGGCATCCCCGCTCAGGTGTATCGCGCTTATCAACCGGATGCTGGGGACCCCGGTCAGGTGGTGTTCGACCGGAACGCGATGCGGATGGCGGCTCTCCCCGCGGGTATCAGCGCGGCAGGGGCCTTCGCGTCCTTCGTGTTCGACAAGCGGGCGCGGGCCCAGATGGAGAAGGAGGCTCGCACCAATCAGCATCACGGTGCCGCCGGCCTCGAATCCAGGGGTACGGAGGGCCGGGAGCGGGGGCAGGAAGACGCCCCGAGTCACCACCGGCACAAGGGCAAGGGCAAGGGCAAGGCCAGGGCCGCCGCGCCCGGATCCTGATGGTCGGCCCGGCTGTTGTCGCAGGATGTGAGGGCGGTATCCGTGGCGGGTGAGAATCAGCAGGCCGAGTCGGCCAGGGATGACGGTGCCGGCGCAGAGCCGCAGCGGGAGGCGCCTGCTGCCGAGGCGAAGAGCGAGCCGTTCTTCATCCTCTACCACAGTGGCCCCGACTACGTGGAAGAGCTGCGCCGGTTGTCGATGTGGGTGGAGAGGCTCCTGATCCCGGTGTACGGGGAGGAGGTGACATCCGGTGCGCCGTGGTGCCCGCGCTGGATCGAGCACACCGAGGCCATCGCCTATTTCCACGGGCTCTGGCTGGCCTGGCAGGACAAGACCGGCCCGAAGGCCAGCCTGACCGGCCCCTCCGAATGGCACCGGGACCACCTCGGCCCGACCATGACAGCGCTCCGCAACCCTTCGGGTCCCTTCGCGGGGTGCAAACCCGGGGCGCACCGGGCCAAGGAGCGCCCACCCGTCGAACGTGAGGGCTCCGAGCGATGATGAACTGACACCGGCATGTGCCGGCCCGCCGGGGACCCGACGGCGGGCCGGCACGCCGAACGGTTCTGGTCACCGCGAACGCCGGTGGATCCTGTTGACCGAGGGGGCGGTGCGGGCCCGCGCGACGACGAGCCCGTCGTCGCGCCGGGCAGCATCATCAGTCCGCGCGAGATCCGGAATTGGTGGCTAGCCACCCTCGCGGCAGGCGGATGGTGTGGAACCACTCGCGCGGCACCTGATCGAAGTATGGCGCTCTGAGCACAGGCGTTCCTCCGCCGAAGTGGTCGGCGGCTGCGGCGGCCCGCCGGACGCTGAACCACCAGCCGTCGATCGCCCGGGACATGACGATACTGCTGCCCTGGACGATGCCTACGTGACGGTCGGGATTTGGCCTGGAGCTGGTCGTCCAGACGCAGCCCTTGAAGTGCACGATGGAGTCGATGGTGGACCACGACTCGCGCATCGCCGGCCGGCCGTACTTGTCCGGGCCAAGGTAGACGCCCTGCTCGTCGATGGCGAAGAGCAGTTCCCGCCGCACCGCGCTACCCACGCGACGACGGAACAGGGCGAGGATGGTGGCCTCGAACCCCAGCCCGATGATGAAGAACATGTAGCGGACGGACAGGTCCTGTAGGCCGATCACTATGGCCGTGACCGGCAGCAGGCTGCACAACACCACGATGCCCGCGGTCCGGATCCGGCTCTGTCGAACCGTGTAGGTCGAAGCTCTATCCGCGCCCATGGCCACAAGATAGCGGCGACCCAAAACGCCCCTCGATCATGGTGAGCCGAGTGCCGCCAGAAGGTTTCGAGAAAAATTCCGGCGAGCGGCAACCTGGGAGCCACGGATCACATGTACCCGGTTGTAAGCGACGATCGCCACGACCTCTAGGGGCTCGGAATGTCTGCACGTCACCTCCTGTTGCTGCCCGTCGTCACCGTCCTGATTGGACTGTCTGCTTGCGACTCCGGCGCGTCCTCCGACTCGAAGCCGACCGCATCCGCTCCGACGCCGGCGGCCACGGTCACGGGCGCCCCCAGTGCGTCGCCCGTGACCACCCCGGCGGCCGGTCCTGCCGACTGCCCGTCGGTGGCGGCCCTGGAGAAGCTGGTCGAGCTGCCGAAGGGCTGGTCTCTGGCGACGGTGAGGTGCGTCAAGGGCTGGGCGGCGGCAGATCCGCAGGGACCGACCGCCGGTGACGGGGTCTACCTGTTCCGCTACGTGGCCGACACCGGCTGGAAGTACTACGACCAGGGCAGTGGATGGGACTGCAAGGACCTCGGCCTCAGCGAGCCGGCGCCGTTCTGCATCTCGGACCCTGCGGCGACGGCGAAGCCGGCCGGCGGTACGGCCCAGAGTGCCAAGTGCCCTTCGGCGAAGACTCTTCAGACTCTGGTCGAGCTGCCGAAGGGCGTGTCCTTCGGCAGTGTGCAGTGCGTCAAGGATTGGGCGGGAGCCGACCCGCAGGGCTCGAAGGCTGGCGACGGGGTCTACCTGTTCCACTACGTCGCCGCCACGGGTTGGAAGTACTACGGCGAGGGCAGCGGGTACGACTGCGCGGATCTCGGCCTCAAGGAGCCGGCGCCGTTCTGCATCTCCTGACCGAGTTGGGCGCGATCGCTTGCCCGTGGGGCACACCGGCTATGGTGTGCGCCACGGGCAATCGGCCGCATCGCCGCCGCTGCCGACGGACCTAGGGGTACGCGGGAACGAGCGGGGGCATGGCCGAGTCCATCGACGATCTTTTCTGTGAGTTCGTTCGGACCCGCTCGCCGGCGTTGCTACGGACGGCGTTCCTGCTGACCGGTGACCGGCACCTCGCCGAGGACCTGGTGCAGGATGCCCTGGCCCGCACTCACCGAGGTCGGCGGCGGCTCAATGATCCCGGACACTTCGAGGCATACACCCGCACAGCCATGTACCACCAGCATGTGAGCTGGTGGCGGCGCCGCAAGGTCGCCGAGTCCCTACCCGGGGAACTGGCCGACGTGGCGCAGCCCGGCAGTGACCATGCTCGCCGTACCGATCTCAAAATTGCCCTGCACCAGGCTCTCGCCCAACTCACCCAGCGGCAACGGGCCGTGCTGGTGGCACGATTCTTCGAGGACCGCAGCGAAGCCGAGACCGCGGACCTGCTGCAGTGCTCGGTCGGAACGGTCAAGAGTCAGACCAGCAAGGCGCTGGCCCGGATGCGGGAGATCGCACCCGAGTTGCTCTCGGCCGTGATGGAGGAGGCCTGATGACCGACGACCTCGGGCCGCTGCGTCAGGCCATGTCCGATCTGAGTGAGTACGGCGGCGCCGCCGACATGTACGAGCGAACCCTGCGCAAGTCGCGTCAGTCGCAACGGCGGGTCGCGTTCGCCACCGGGGCCGCGGCCGTGGCGGTGGTCGTCGCCATCGGCGGGACGGTCGCCCTCGCCACTCGTGACCGGGCCGATCCACCACTGCCACCCGCAGCTTCCGGCACCGGTGACGGTGCCCAGACTCTCGACTGTCCGTCGACGCAGGTCCTCGGAACCCTGGTCGAGCTGCCGGCGGGGTGGTCTTTCTCGTCCAGGCCGGTGGAGTGCGCGCAGACGTGGGCGGCGGTGGACGTGGAGCGTCCGGGCGCTGGCGGCCTCATCTACCTGTTCCACTACACCGCCGGCACCGGCTGGCGATTCCAGGACCAGGGCAACGGATGGGACTGCACGGAGCTCGGCCTGACCGAGCCGGCGTCGTTCTGCACGTCCTGACCGCCGTCCTGTGCGTACCGGATCAGAGCACCGGTGCGGCGGAGGCGCGCCCTCGCCGTTCGGTCGGTGCGGGCGCTGCCTCGCCGTGCGGTGCCTACCCCTGTCGGGGAGTGGTTGGGGCCGGCAGGGCTCGCAATACTTCGAGTCATGAACGCGAGAGGACAGCTCGGCGACTTTCTCCAGGCCTGGCGCTCCCCGCTGAGCCCGAAGGGCGCGTGACTCAGCAGACTCTTCGTACCGAGGACGGCCAGACCGTGGTAGTCGCCACCACCGAACCTCGCTCGGCATCGCACGCCGCGATGACGATGCTCGTGCACGGCACCGCCACCACCCGTGCCGCGCAGCCGCTCGTCAGGCGCGAATAGCGCCGTTCCCACCGGCTCGACAACAGGTGCTCCGCAAGGAGCGCCGGACCCGTCGCGCCCATTCCAGCCCATCAACAGCCTCAGTAAGGACAACAATGCGCAAGAGAACGATGACCGTCGCAGTCGCTGTCGCCGCAGCGGGGTTCGCTGTCGTGCCGGTCGTACCGTCAAGCGCCGCACCGGCCGCGACCACCGGGGCCCGCGCCGTCGGGCCGACCCGAGCGTCGGCCGCGCCGGCACCCTCGCGGATCGCGGTCCACTTCGACCTGGCGAAGGGACAGCTGCCGGAGAACGTCGCGCTCGGCCCGGACGGCACCGCCTACGTCACCTTCGCGGCGGCCCGACAGGTCGCCGCGGTGAGCCCGTCCGGCGGGACGCGAATCCTGGCGACCCTGCCGGCGCCCAGCGATGGCGGCGTCAACACGCCGGTGCTCGCGTTCGCACTGACCACCGGCATCGTCCGGATGCCCGACGGCACCCTCTACTTTCTCTACGCGAGCGGCGATGCCGCCACCACGGGGCTGTACCGACTGCGTCCCGGTCAGGCCCCGCGCCGCATCGCGGCGCTACCGGCCGACGGGCTCCCCAACGGCTTGGCGTACGACGCGGAGGCGAAGCGGTTCTACCTCACCGACTCGGTGCTCGGCACGATCTCGACCGTACCCCTGGAAGGCGGCCGCGCCGAGGTGTGGTCCTCGGCACCCGAGCTTGCCGCGGCGGGCTTCCTCGGCGCCAACGGCATCAAGGTACGCGCCGACGCGGTGTGGGCGACCAACCTCGACCAGGGCACGCTGCTGAGGATTCCGTTGCGGCACGGCAGGCCCGGACCTGTCCGGGTGGCGGCGACCGGCCTGGTCGGTATCGACGACTTCACGTTCGTCGGTGCGGATGATCACCGCGTGATCGCCACGCTGAACGGCCCCAACACGGTGGTGAGCATCGACGCGGCCGGTCGTTCACGGACGCTGCTGACCGCCGCCGATGGGCTGCAGAACCCGACCTCGGTGGCCGTGCGCGGTCGCACCGCCTACGTGCTCAGCGCCGCCTACACCACCGGCGTTGACCCCAACCTGACGCTCGCCACCCTGCCGCTGCGCTGACCCGCCTCATATCGGAGAAACCCATGCACGAGATCCAGCTCGGTGACGTGAGCGTCACCCGCGTCGAGGAGACGCACGGCCCGATCATGCCGACCGGTGCCTTCTTTCCCACCATTGCGGCTCACGCCTGGCGTACGGGCCCCGAGCTGCTGACCCCGGATCACCTCGGGGCGGACGACGACATGGTGCACGTCGCCATGCAGACCTGGCTGCTGCGCAGCGAGGGCCGCACCATCCTGGTCGACACCGCCGTCGGCAACGACAAGAATCGCCCCGCGGTCGAGCCCTGGCATCGGCAGCAGGTCAACTACCTGGACCGGCTGGCCGAGGCGGGGATCAAGCCCGAGGACGTCGATCTGGTCATCAACACACACCTGCACGTCGACCACGTCGGCTGGAACACCCGGCTCGTCGACGATCAGTGGCTGCCGACGTTCCCGAACGCCACCTATCTGATGCCCGCCGCCGACTTCCGGTACTGGAACCCCAGGAACAATCCCGGCATCGCCGGCAGTGTCAATGAGAACGCGTACGACGACAGCATCGCCCCCGTGCACGTCAACGGGCAGGTCCAGCTGTGGGAGGACACGTATGTGATCGACAGCAACCTGCGGCTGGAGGCCGCGCCCGGGCACACGCCGGGCCACGCCGTGATCAAGATGGAGTCGGCCGGCGAGCGGGCACTGTTCGCCGGTGACATCCTGCACACCCCACTTCAGTTACTCCACCACGAGCACAGCAGTTGCTTCTGCGAGGATCCGATCCAGGCTGCGATCACTCGCCGTCGCCTGCTCGGCTGGGCGGCCGACACTCGGGCGATGGTGCTGCCGGCGCACTTCAGCGGGCACTCGGCCCTTGAGGTCGAGCGGCGGGGCGAGTCGTACGCCGTCAGGCGGTGGGGTCCGTTCCCTCGATACTGAGCGTTCGGATCGCCCGCCGGCGTCGGATGACGGCGACGGGCGGTCCGAGACGTGCTGCCGAAGCCGAAGATCCCGGCCCTCGACGAGGCGGTCGTCCTCGGCATTGATGGTCAGTTCGGGTTCGATGTCCGCGAGGTTGTCCAGGATCTGAACCATCCGGGCAACACTCTCGTCGAGTGGACTCACGGCAAGGTGGCTGAGCTCGCTGACTGGATCCGGACGGTACGTGGCCCGCAGGGTGGCCCGAACTACCGCCGCTGCCACCGGTGTCGGCCTGCGTTGCCGGTCACGTACACGTCGTCCCCATCGGACGCTTACCCGAGCGACTGATCACCGTCGGCCGTGGGGTATGTGAATGCGGCTTCGGAATATCCGTTGCCAACCACGGGCGGCGCGCCTACCTTGAATGAGCAAGGTCAAACCGATCCACCAGAGGAGCTCCCCGTGTCGCAGTACGCCTACACCGAAACCACGCGGCTCATGCCGCGCGGCGGTGTCGTGCTGCCCCCGATCGGGCGGGCCCACGATCTGTGCGCGAGTGAGCAGAACTGGAAGCCGGGGTGGCGGCGCGAATAGCGCCAGCGCAAGCTGCGAAGCCGCCCACCCCGACAGGGACAGGGCGGCTTTTTCGTTACTGGAACAACTTCATAGGGGCGTAGCTCAACTGGTAGAGCACCGGTCTCCAAAACCGAAGGTCGCAGGTTCGAGTCCTGTCGCCCCTGCTTTTCGTCCCGGCTTCGGTCGGTGGCGTTGTTGATTCTTAATTCCACAGTGAATGGCATGAGCAAGATCCCCGGCCGGTGCCTGTACGGGCCGGCCGGGGAGCATCACCTCCGGGACGAGGGAGACGGCTGACCCGCTCGCTTTGGGAGCGAGAGACACGGGGTTCGACACCCCGGTCCCGGACCATGGGGTTGTAGCTCAGTTGGTAGAGCATCGGTCTGGGTACCTTCCAAGCAGGCCGTGCGGGGTTCGAGTCCCCGGTACCGCTCGACGGGGCAGGGAAACAGGGGCGGCGGACGTCGCGAAACCAGAGGCGAGGTTGCGCAGCCTGGTCGACGGCCGGCGTGGGGTAGCTCCCCGAGTCAGCGTGGAAGGTCACCGCCCCTGTCCCCTGCCCCGACCCTTTGGGGCTGGTCTAACTGGCAGGACACCTGATTTTGGTTCAGGTTGGTGCGGGTTCGAATCTTGCGCCCCCAGCTCGATGCCCTGCTACCCCAACTGGCACGAGGGCGCCGGCTCAAACCCGGTGTGATGGCGGTTCGAGTCCGTCGCAGGGCACGTACGCAACGCCTCGTTGTGACCACGGTGAAACCGTACGGCCGGCCGACCCGGCGCAGCGGGATGAATCGCCTCCGGGGCGAAAGGTACGTTCCCGCCCAGTGGGAGAGGCACCCATGCCGCCGTAGCTCAGATTGGGAGAGCGTCCCCCTGGTACGGGGAAGGCCGCGCGTTCAATTCGCGCCGGTGGCTCCACGCGGTTGTAGCGCAGTTGGTAGCGCGCCACCTCGCCAAGGTGGAGGTCGCCCGTTCGATCCGGGTCAGCCGCTCTCGATCGACAGATCATCTGTCGATCCGTCCAACCGCCCACGACACCCGAGAGGAGGGGACCTGGTGGACGCTGTTCTCGTCATCAACGCCGACCTAGGCCCGCTCCACCGGGTCACGGTCGCCCACGCGATCCGGATGCTGTGCCGGCGGGTCGCCGAGATCCACGAGGCCGAACCGGATCGGCACCTGGGCGTGTTCCCCATGCCGAAGGTCGTCCGATTGGTCCGGTACGTCGTCACCCGTTGGCGGTACACAAAGGGCCCCGCCTGGTCCAAGGGTGGCGTCCTGGCCCGCGACAACCGACAGTGCGGCTACTGCTCCGGTCCGGCCGCGACGGTCGACCACATCCTGCCCCGCTCGCGGGGCGGGCTGAACACCTGGCGGAACACCGTCAGCGCGTGCGCGCCCTGCAACCAGCGCAAGGGTGTCCGGACCCCGGCCGAGGCCGGCATGGTGCTTCGCATCAGCCCGCTCGTGCCCGCGTGGGGGTCGCTGGCGCAGCGCTGACCCGGCCGGCGGGCCATCACCCCGCCGGCCGCGATGGGAGCTGGTGCAATCTGGCAGCACATCCGGTTCTGACCCGGGAGGTTGGAGGTTCGAGTCCTCCGCCCGCAGCAGAAGGAACCCGTCACGCTAACGGACCTGCGTGCGGCCCGTACCGACCAGTCGGGCCGGGTTCTGGGTGAGGGCGGATCCGGCAGCCAGTAGCGCTGCTGAATGCCACACCGGCCCCCACCACCGATGCTCTCGTAGCCCAACGGCAGAGGCGCTGTCCCGAGATGGCAGTCATGTGCGCGTTCGACTCGCGCCGAGAGCACCAAGCCGGCGTAGCTCAGTTGGCAGAGCACGCGCCTTGTAAGCGCGAGCGGGCCGGTTCGATCCCGGTCGCCCGCTCCACGCCAGCGAAGCTCACCAGGGCAGAGCGCGCCCCTCGTAAGGGCGAGGATGCGGGTTCGACTCCCGTCGCGGGCTCTCTTCACGCCGACGTAGCTCAACGGCAGAGCGTCCCGCTCATAACGGGAAGGCACCCGGATCGACACCGGGCGTCGGCACGCAGCACCACCTGCCCGGGTGGGCAAAATGGCAAAGCCGCCGCACTCAGACTGCGGAGATTCTGCGGGTTCGACTCCCGCCCCGGGTACGCATGGGCTCGTAGCTCATCTGGTAGAGCGCCGCTCTCGCACAGCGGAGGTGGCAGGTTCGAGTCCTGTCGGGTCCACCATGCCGACGTAGCTCAGTGGTTAGAGCACCCGACTGTCGATCGGGGGGCCGCGGGTTCGATCCCCGTCGTTGGCGCGCATGAAGGGTTGGCCGAGTCTGGTCGATGGCGCCGCGTTGCTAGCGCGGAGCGGGCCACACCGCCGGGGGTTCGAATCCCTCACCCTTCGCCAAGCCGTCGTAGCTCAGCGGTTAGAGCACCGAGCTGATAACTCGGGGGCCGGAGGTTCGATTCCTCCCGTCGGCACGCAGTACGCAATGCCCCCGTAGCTCAGGTGGATAGAGCGTGACGCTACGAACGTCAAGGTCGCTGGTTCGATTCCAGTCGGGGGCTCTTTCGGGATATGGCGCAGTCAGGTAGCGCTCCGGTCTGGGGGACCGGAAGTCACCGGTTCAAATCCGGCTATCCCGACTCAACGGGTTGTAGCGCAGCTTGGTCGCGCGCTTGCTTCGGGAGCAAGAGGACGCAAGTTCAAATCCTGTCAGCCCGACGTTGATTCGCAAGGCCCGGATCGCCACCGGGTATGTCGCCGGTCCGGGGACACCCGGGGGCGGTGGGTGTTGCCGGGGTTCGACTCCCCGGGCGCGTCTAGCAGATGTGCGGCGGGGCCAGCCGACGGATCACACAACTTGGAGGAGCCAGCCGATAGCCGGCGCCGGCCACCGTCTCGAAAACGGTTGAGGTTCAGACCTGTAGCGGTTCGACCCCGCTCTCCTCCGCTGGCTCGGGTGCGAGCGTCGGGCGGCATTGGCTGCCTCGCCCTGCACCGATCGCCATGAACCGACGTTCGAAATCGAGCTTCGCCTGATGAGCCTCATCGGTGTACCAACCGTTGCGCGGTGTGAGTCGCTTGTATTCGTCTATGAGGAGCCATGCGCGGTCCAGTTTGGCAGCGCAGCGCATGTGGGGAACGATCTCGCGCAGCATGGTGAGGACGTTGTCAGCACCGTACACCCGCCAGGTCCATGCTTGGCGGTGGTGCGCAGCCGCCTCCTTCTTGGCGACGACCCTGCCGCCGTAGTGACGGCTTAGCTCGTTCAGGATCTCGACGTCGGTGTTGTCTACCGCGATCAGGGGTTTACGGAAGGAAGACGCGTTGTACGAGGCCATCAGGGTCACACAGCCGTCACCGTCGATTATGCCGGCAACCCACGCTCGCTCTACATTGGAAGGCGTGCAGTCAGCATACCTTCCGCCAAGCCTTCGTAGCTCAGAGGGAGAGCAGCCGGCTCTTAACCGGCGGGTCGGGATTTCGAAATTCCCCGGAGGCACTTCGCGGTACGTGCGCTGGACGCGCTTCTCGGCCTTCTAAGCCGTGTGCGCCGGGTTCGATTCCCGGGTGCCGCGCCTCGCCCCGGTAGCTCAGCCGATAGAGCGCCCGTTTCCTAAACGGTCGGCCGCTGGTTCGAAGCCAGCCCTGGGCACCTACACAAGCCGCTCGCGCCTGATGGCCGGGCTCCGGACTTTTACTCCGGACTGCGGGGGTTCGATTCCCTCGGGCGGCACTGCGGGGTAGAGGAGTTCGGTCGTCCTCGCCGGCCTCAACTAGTATGAGACCCATGGATGAACGATACGCCTATTGGCTCGCGGCACTTATCGACGGCGAGGGGTCCATCATCGTTCGCAAGCGCAGCGGACGCCCCGGAAAGTTCGTGTGCATCACCATCGCGCAGAACGATCGTCGGCTGTTGGATCGAGCAGCGGAGTACGCCGAGTGCGGCGCCGTCTACGGCAACCAGGGACCAAGGCGCAACGGGCATCAGCTTCAGATCTTTCGGCAGGCCGATGTTCGACGAATCCTGGAGCAGGTGGGACCCCTGCTGGTACTGAAGGCCGAGCGTGCTGCCGAGGCGTTGAGCGTTCTCAGCGACCTGGCGGACCGTCCGGTGCAGTACCGCGAGAACGGGCGGTTTGCAGTCCGCCCGACTTGACGTGCGGGTGCGGTGGAGGGGAACCACGCTGGGCTCATAACCCGGAGACGCCGTTCGAATCGGACACTCGCCATCATGCCGCGGTAGCTCAGCGGGAGAGCAACGCCTCGACAAGGCGTAGGTCGCTGGTTCGATCCCAGCTCGCGGCACGCAACCCACCTGGCGCGGTGGACGAATGGAAGAGTCGCCCGGCTTTCACCCGGGACACGTTGCGGGTTCGAGTCCCGTCCGCGCTGCCATTCCCCTGTAGCTCAAAGGTAGAGCGGCCGGCTGTTAATCGGCTGATCTTGGTTCGAGTCCAGGCAGGGGAGCCAAGCCCGTGTAGCTCAGCGGCAGAGCACCGGTCCCACACACCGGGTCGCCCTGGTTCGAGTCCAGGTACGGGCACTGGCCTTCGGGCCGCAGTTGTGGCTGTAGCTCAACGGTAGAGCGCCGGGTTGTGGTCCCGGTGATGGCGGTTCGATTCCGCTCAGTCACCCCAAGGGAGTGCGCCACCGATGGTGAGGTGGGCCGGGCTGTAACCCCGGTGCGTTCGCGCTCAGGGAGTTCGAATCTCTCCACTCCCACGCATGCCCACGTAGCTCAGCGGATAGAGCACCGGCTTCCGGAGCCGGGTTGGCGGAGGTTCGAATCCTTCCGTGGGCATCCTGGTCGTGTGCCCGAGTGGTCAGGGAGCGGTCTGCAAAACCGCGCACCGGGGTTCGATTCCCCGCACGGCCTCGACTGCCATTCACTGTGGATAGCGAGCGATGCGCGGCCGAACCGATCGGCGGCAAACCAGTGAGCTTGAGCCGTCCTGCCCACACCGGGCCCGTGACCGCCGAAGACTGCTGCGCCGAACTGCGTCAGAACCAGGTCCCCGGTCGTACAAGTCGCCAGAGACGCCCACGCCAGCGCGCGCGCCGAGGATGCAAGAAGGTCTCGATGTCCTCCAGTGCGTTACCGGCGGTCCCCCGAGCGTGAGGTCTGGCACGTACGTGGCGGAGTGCGGGGACTACAGGGTCTTCGTCGAGTTGACCGTAGACCCTCGCGAGGTGCCCGAGGCAGGTGGCTGCGAGCGCCTGCACCTGGTGGTCAGGGTGATCGAGCAGAGTCAGGTAGAGCTCCGGCGACGCTCTCCGGTCGCCGTCGCCGTACAACGCGGATCCGACCTTGGCATCCGTGGCCCCGGCGATGTCGTTGCGGTCGAGAGCCTTCCGCACATCGTCGGGCGTTGCCGACGGAGGGTTGTGGAAGGTGTGGTGCTCGTGGCTCATGGCCAAATGGTGGAGGGTGCCGCCGTTGGGATGACGGGGTTTCCGTGGATGTTGCCGTCGGCGCAGGGCCATGGGCCGGCGGCGAGCGGTGCCAGGCCGGTGTCGTGGAAGATGAGCAGCTCGTTGTCGAGTGCGAAAGCGATGGTTGCGTCCTGGAGGAGAAGGGTTCTGCTCATGACGGTTCGGTCGTCACCGGTGCGGCGGAACAGTTCGTGCTGGTCCAGTTTCGCGTCGACGGCCAGGAGTTTGCCGTCGCGCCAGAACACTGCGGTGCCGTTGGCGTCGAGCGCGGGATAGCCGGTGTAGTAGCCGGACAGAGGCGGGCCGTCGCGCATTGATCCGTCGGGGTTGAGGAGCCGGAACCGTGACCGGGACGGCAGTATGTTCTCCGATTCCGGCCCGCGGATCGTGCCGTGCTGGTCGATGAGCATCTGGCCGTGGCTGGGCCACGTGTGGGTTGGCTGGCCGTCAGGGCCGTAGAGGGTGCTGGAGAACGCCCCGTAGCCCTGGGCGCCGACGAGGAAACGGCCATGGCCGGCGATGGCCTTGTGGTGGTAGGGGCCGGGCTCTGTGGTGGAGATGATGTTTCCGGTCTCGGTGTCGAGGATGGTGCACCTCCCGATGCCGCTGCCTCCGTCACTGATCGCGGCGAGGATGCGGTCGCCGGCCACGAGCAGCGGTTGCCAGTGATCCGCCTTGAGGGTGGATGGCCTCCATTCTTTTTTGGGTTGGACGTGCCATCCGGTCGCTACGCCGGCTTCGACGACGCCGGAGAAGGAGACCGTCTCGGGCGGCAGGGGCATGGACCACATGGTGCTGCCGGTGTCGCTGTGGCGAGCCAGGCGCGCAGTGCGCCCTTGGGGAAGCCGCTGGCGTGGCGCGGTCGGTAGCCACAGGACGCAGAAGCCGTCGGGCATCCGAACGACAGCTCCCAGGTACTCGCCCGGTTCCTGCTGCGGGGTCACCTCGTGCAGCACCGAGCCCTCGGCGCCGAGGCCGGTGAGGGTGAACGTGGGTGGGCTGGCGCCGTCATGGTGGGTTACCCACACGGTCCCGTCCGCGTCGGCGCGGGGTGGGACCGGATGGCCTGGGAATGTGCGTTGCCAGAGCATGGCTCCGTTCAAAGCGACCGCGGTGAGGACGGTGGTGTACAGGTTGCGGGTGCTCGGGCTGCGGCCCGCATAACTGGTCAGATACATCGGCCCGTCTCGGTCCGCGGCCGCCAGGCCGCAGACCTGCCCAGGCAACCCGACGATCGCGGGTTCCTTCGGCATGCCACCTCCCCAGTCATGTGCTCTTGGATCATGCCTACACCAGTTCGGCGCCGTGTCGTCAGTCGCCCTGCGGGGCATGTCAGCAGCCGCAGCGCTGTCGACGTCGAGGGGTCGAAGTGCCTCTCGGCGACGGCCTGTTGAACGTTGACCAGGCCCTTAAGGTGGTGCCGTTGCGGTCTTAGCGTTGGCGGCCCGCGCCCGGGGGCTGGTCTGGATCGGGGTCCGATGGTCGGGGCATCTCCGGGCCGCTGGCGCTCATGCGCAGCAGCGTCTCGATGCGGGTGACCCGGAAATGGCGCCCCAGCGCGGTGACGTCGTCGACGGGATTGCCATCGAGGGCATCGGCGGTTTGCTGATAGGCGGCTGCCTGGTCGTCGGTCAGCCTCAGCAGACGCGGTTCGATGTAGCGCAGGCCGAAGGCGATCTCGTCGCGGGCCAGCTGCGGTGCGGCCACCGCACGACTGTAGGGCCGCCACGACCCTGCTACAGATTCGGCTGCGGCGTAGCGGGTCGGCAGGATGACCCCGACCGGGTGAGAGGCGACGGCGTCGACGCTCTCGGCATATACGGTGGCGGGCACCTGGGCGCGGGGGTAGTGCGCGGTTGCCAGCTCTGCCCGCAGCATCGCCTCACTCGGCCCGGTCGCCTCACCTGGGTCGATGACGATTTCCGGGGTGAGGAAACTGTCGTGGTCCTCGGCGTCGCGGGGGTCGCGGTCGGTGGGGCGGGGCGGTTCAGGCCCGTCCGGGCCGAACCGCGCGAACGTATCCACCCGCACGACGCGATGCACGCGACCGCTGATCACCACCTCGTTCACCTTCTCCCGGTCCAGGACGCCGAGCGCGGTGGTCAACTCCGCAGCCAGCGGGGGGTCAGTGGTCTCGTCGAGCTGCTCCATGAGGTGGTGCGCAAGCTCGTCCCGCGCGGCCTGCGGCGTGTCCGACACGACGGCGTACACCTGCCACCGCCCGCGATCTACCTGTACGGCGTGACCGAACAGTGGGGCACCAATGCGGATCTTCGGGTAGGCCGCCGTTCGCCGCGCCGCGTCGTCCTCGGTGACCGCGCCGACTGGGTCGGTGGGCTGCTGTACCCGCAGGATTACCGGCGGCTGCACTTCGTCGGCACTCATGCCAGGATTGTGCGACGGATCGATAGCCTGTGTCATGAGGGCGCGCCTTCACCACGGTGGCAGCATCGGCGCCGCGCGCCGCCGTTCAGCTCGTGGCATTCTTCGACGCCGTTGTGTCGCTGGTGGCGTGTGATCAGCGGGGTAGGTCGTCGGGCACAGGCAGGTCAAGTGCCGCGAGGAACCGTGCTGTCTTGACCTCCACGAAGATTTCGGCGTCGTCCAAGTCTTCGTCATCGTCCTCGTGGTCGAGATCGATGTCTGCTGGGTCGAGGTCTTCGGCAAGGTAGGCGGCCAGCTCGGCTTCCTTGGCCTTGCGTTCGGTTTCGTTGAAAAGGTAGGTGCCGAGGAACCCCACGAATGATCTCCCGAGCCCAGGGCGATGACCGGTCACGGTTGAGCGCGCAGATCATCGCATGGTGGTGCGGGCAGGGCCGGGTTTGCAGGTCAGCCCGTGCGCTCATGCCGACGAGGGGACGTTTGCCCGATGGGCCGTCTGGACATCTGCCTCTCATGTTCGATGACTTCGCGGACGAGCGGATCGAGGTCGGGGAGGTGGAACTCCGAGTTCGGCATGCCGGGCAAGGCCGTCCGGTTCTGCTCATACACGGACATCCGCGTACCGGGTCGACGTGGCATCGGGTGGCACCGCAGCTGGTCGAACGGGGGTTCACCGTCGTCTGTCCGGACATGCGCGGCTACGGGCAGTCGGGGACGGCGCGCATCCTCCCCGACCACTCCCAGCAGTCCAAGCGAGCCGTGGCAGCGGACCTGGTTCGGCTGATGAACGCTCTGGGCCACCCGAGGTTTGCCGCAGTCGGGCATGACCGCGGTTCCTACGTCGGGCTACGCCTGGCACTGGACCATCCCGACGCGGTCAGCCACCTGGTCGTTATCGACGGTGTGCCGATCAGTGAGGCCCTCGCCCGGTGCGACGCCACGTTCGCCCGTGACTGGTACCACTGGTTCTTCTTCGCCCAGCCCGACACGCCAGAGCGGGTGATCACTGTCGATCCCGACGCGTGGTACGTGAGCAAGGCGCGGCCCGAGAGCATGGGAGCCGAGAACTACCAGGAGTTCCGGCAGGCCATTCACAATCCCGCCACTGTCCGGGCAATGCTGGAGGACTACCGCGCTGGCCTCGGAGTGGACCGGGAGCACGAGGAAGCCGACCAGCGCGCCGGTCGCACCGTAGGCTGCCCAACGCTCTTCCTCTGGTCAACGCGGGACGACATGGAGAACCTGTACGGTGACCCGCTCGCGGTCTGGGCGGCATGGGCCGACGATCTCCGTGGCCACCCGATCGAGTCCGGACACCACGTCGCCGAGGAGAATCCCGACGACCTGGCCGCAGCGCTGCTCGAATTTCTCGCCTGACCGTCCCGGCTCCGCCATCGTCCGCTCACGCCGCCGACCGTGCGCGCTGTCTCGCTCAGCAGCGCACGACAAAGCTGGAGCGCGGACGGCTCTGGCGGAACGTAGTTGAGCGGCCAGGGTCAGACAATAGCCGGCCGCCGGCCTTGAGCTGCCCGGACGTGACCTGGGCACGCAACAGGTCGGCCAGCTCTCGGCCGACCCAACTTCTGTCCCAGATAGATCACCGCCGCAGGCTAAGCGGTCGCCCACAGTGGGTGCCCCGGTGCCTGAGTACCGCAGGTAACCCCAGGCTGCCACTGCTGGAGTACCGTCGGACATGGCGGCCCCGCTGGTGTAGAGGCCGGCGGTGCCGCCGCCCAGTCCTCTACCTGGGAGCGGCCATGACCGAGCCAACGTCATTCGGTGCCCGCCTACGCGCCCACCGCGAACGAGCGGGGAAGACGCACGTTGTCCTCGGTGGCCTGGTCGGTCGAAGCGCCGACTGGGTCAAGGCGTTGGAGTCCGGGCGGCTGCTCACGCCGCGCCTGCCCATGCTGCTGCGCCTGGCCGAGGTCCTCGACATCTCGGACCTGGCCGAGCTGACCGGCGACCAGCCCCTGCCGGTCGCGTCGGTGACCCGGGCCGGGCACCCGGCCGTCGACAACGTCGCCGCCGCCATGCAGCGCACCACCGTGCCCGCCGGGGAGCCGACGCCGGTAGGCGTCCTGCGCGGTTTGGTCGACCAGGCGTGGACACTGTGGCACCGGTCCAGCACCGAACGGACCGCCGTGGGCGTGGTGTTGCCCGACCTGCTCGACGACGCCCGCCGCTCGGTGAGACGACTCGAAGACACCGACCGGCGGGCGGCGCTGGCCGAGCTGGCACGCGTCTACCACCTGGCGCAGTTGTACGTCGCTCACCAGCCTTACCCGGAACTGGTGTGGCTGGCCGCCGACCGCGCCATGGGCGCCGCGCAGGATGCCGACGACCCGAACGCGATCGCTGCGGCGGCGTGGTACTACGCGCACGTCTACCGGTCGGCGAACCAAGTCGACGCGGCCGAGCTGGTGCTCGTCGACGCCGAGCGGCTCGTCAACAGGGAAGCGGGAGCAGAGCCGTACGCGCGGTGGGCCCAGCTTCAACTGGGGCGCGCGCTCGGTCACGCGAAGGCCGGCCGCGCCGGGCAGGCGTGGCGCGCGTGGGACGCCGCTGACGCCGCCGCTGGGCGCCTTGGAGCCCGCTACGCCCACCCGTGGCTCATGTTCGGTCCGGCCGCCTGCGCTGCGTACGCGGTGACGTTGGAGACGGACCTGTGCCACGCGGGGGAGGCCGTTCGGCGAGCCGACTCGACGAACTACAGCGCGCTTCCCTCGCGTACCCGCCGCGCTGGTCACCTGATCGACGCGGCCCGCGCGCACCTGCTGCGCCGCGAGGAAGTAGCCGCTGTGCACCTGCTCGGCCGCGCGCTACGCGAGAGCGTCGACACGGTCCGGCACAACCCGTATTCGCGGAGCGCCGCATTCGAGCTGTCCTCGCGTCCCGGGACTGTCGGAGAGGACGCGCGCGAGCTGGCGCTCGCCATCGGCGTCGAGGGGTAACCGTGCCAGGGGGACGGTCTGTCCCCATTGCGTTGCGTGGTCGTACATAGCGTCCCTGGTTAGTGAGTCGGGCGCGGATCAACTGCAGCGTCGTCGCGAAGATCGTCGCGCCCCTGACCTGGGGAGGCGACACCGTGAACATCGTCCAGAGGCTGCGGCGGCTGCTCACGCCCGCCCTGCCGCCCGTACCGCCCGGCACCGGCCAGCGCATCCAGGCCGCCGAGCAGGAAGCGGCCAAGCGGCGGCTCCTGGGCAGCGCCCGGACCATGACGCAGGGGCACCGCCCCGACGGGCCGGTCCAGTGAGCGGCCGGCAGATGCCCGAGCCCGGCACGCGAGTCTCGGTGCGGCCCGGCCAGTGGCAGCCCAGCCCCGGTATCGAGGGCCAGACCGGCCACGACATCGTCATCGTCAAGGTCCACGAGTCCCACGACCCGCGGTTCGCGTGGGTGTACGGCCACGGCCCGGACTGCAGTTGGCCCACGGTGGACTGTGCCGTCCCGTGGTGCTTCGAGGTGCTGGTCAGCGTCGACGTCCTGGCCGCCACCGTCGCGGGGCAGCGGCCGTGAGGACGTACCCATGCTGGCAGGTGGCCTCGGGGACCAGTCGGCGGGCGCGGTCGATGGCGGCGGCGCTGCTCGGCGGCCGCGCATGACCGCGCACGGCCCGGTGCTGCCGATCTGGAGTTGCGGTGGCTGCGATGCGCCCTGGCCCTGCCGCACGCGGCAGCGCGAGCTACGCGCCGAGTTCGACGGCGCTCCGCTCTCCCTGGCTCTCTACTTGGGCGCCCAACTGGTGAGGGCCTCCCAGGACCTGACCTGGGTGCCAGCGGGTGCGCTGCACAGACGCTTCCTCGGCTGGCTTCGGTGAGGTGTAACGCCGGCCAGACCGACGACGCCGTACGAGTGGCTTCAGTTGATCTACAGCGCGACCCCTCGCCGTGTGCGAGAGTCGCACCTGCGAACTCAGACCAACCACGCCGCAAGAGTCTTCGGGCTCGCGGTCGCCTTCCGGCTAGGCGACTGGCTGACATCAAGAACCATTGAGGGAGTAGGAATGCGATCGCCGATCAGGCGGGCTGTGTTCGGTGCCATCGCGGTGGCACTGCTCGGCGGGCTCGGGCTCACGTCCTGCGCGGATCCGCGCCGGACCGACACCGTGGACGCCGGGTTGGCTCCGGTCGATACCTCGGTGACCGTCGCTCCCGGACCGACTGCCCCCGCAAGTCCCTCCCCATCGCCTTCGGCTAGCCGGTCCCCGTCGCCGTCGGCGAGCCGGTCCGCGAAGCCGTCTCTCAGCCGGTCGCCGTCGCGCGCCCCGACGAGCAAGGCCGCGACGCCGGCCGCGGAGAGCAACATCGCCTCCCGGCTACACACGATTCCGGCCAGCACCCGCCAGCTCATCGTCGTCTACAGCAGCGGCTACGGTACGAGCGTCGCGTCGCTTGAGACGTTCGAGAAGGTGAACGGCGTGTGGCGGTCGAAGTTCGGCGTGATGAGCGCGCGGATCGGCACCAAGGGGTTCAGCGACAGCCATGTGGAGGGTGTCTCCACCACGCCCACGGGCGTCTATGGCATCGGCTCCACCATGTACGGCGTGAACGGCAACCCTGGCGTCAAGTACAGCTACCACCGGCTTGTGGCAAACGACTACTGGGATGAGAATCCCGGCTCGCCCACGTACAACAGCTTTGTCCATGGCACGAACCCGGGCGGGTACAGCGAGGCGCTGTGGCAGACCGTGCCGCAGTACAACTACTTCGCGGTCATCAACTACAACATCCCGGTGAGAGCAGCCACCCCGGCCCGCGGCAGCGGCATCTTCCTGCACGTCATGGGGAGCGGCGGTACCGCCGGTTGTGTCTCGTTGACGCAGCCCGACCTGCTCCGGGTACTGCAGTGGCTGGCTCCGGACGCCTCTCCACGCATCGTGATGGCACCCAGCCAGAACCTCGGCCGATACTGACCGCCCTGCCTTGACCTGCCCGCAGCGCCCGCAAGAATTCGTCCGCGACCGGGACCAAGGGACTGACGCCAGCGGAGTACTTCGTACTCCATGAGTCCGATGGCTGTGCTCCGCTACCTGGGATCCTTGGGACCTGGATGAACAACGGTGATCGGTGCCCGTGCTTGCAGAGGCCGTACCAGACCTCGCGAAAGCAATCGTGTCCCTAGACCGTGGCGGCCTGGTCGAAGTACGCCCCTTCGAAGGGTGGCCGGCAGGTTGGGAACAAGGCGAGCATGCCCGCCCCGCCGAGGGCTCCGGCGGGTGGTAGAACGAGGCGTGGAGATCGGCCAGCTCAGCCAGGCGTTGGATGACATCTTCGACGGCGCGATCGTGCACCACGGGTACACCGACTACATGCGCGATTACCAGGTCATCGTCCACGTCACCGCAGATCCGCGTACCGACATCCCACCTGTCCACCTCCGCTACCTCTTCAAGTACTGCGTCGCGGCTGAGGTGCAGACGGCGGTGAGCCCCGATACCTGGCGTTGCTCGCTGGACGAGCGACTGATTGACCGGGAGATCGGTCCTGATCTGGACGGCTTCGTGTGGGCAGTGCGCTGGCAGCCGCTCTACCCAGGTGCGGAGGTGGTGGCGGACTCCGAGCGTGCACGATCGTGGGCTGACAAGATCGGCATCCCCTTTCACGAGGTCCGCTTCAGGATGAACGCTCACGCCATCACTCTCGTCTTTGGCGACCTTGAGGTGACCGAGGTGGGGGAGGGCTATGCGCCCTTCACCGTCACCGAGGACGACTAACGCAGGGACCTAGTGAAGGACATGAGCAGACGAGCAGCGACCGTGATGGACGGTTTCAGCAGTTCAACGCCCATGAAAGGCCAGGCCAGAGGCCCGTGTTGGTTGCCGGGGGGTCAAGGAGTCGGCGGCTCTTGCGGTACGTCGGGCGCTGTCGTGCGAAAGGCCGTCGCCGGCTCCCCAGGCCGCCGTCCCTCGCTGAGCGCCTTGCGGGTAATTGTGGCGACCATCGATGGACGAAGAGGGACCGGCGGGCCGCTGATCCAGTTGCTCGGGTGGTCCTGGGGCAGGTCGACCAGCAGTACGCCGCCCTTGCAGTCGGCTTGCTCGACGGCGAGGGTGAGTGGTCGATCACCGAGCGCTTGGGCGTAGGTTGGCCTTCCGCGCACCCGCCACCTGTAGACCACGCTGTCGACCGTGATGAGCCGAGAGCCCTTCTTGGTCAGCGCCACGTTGATCAGGCTCGCTCGATCAACGTGGGAACGGGCGCAGGGGTGACGTGTCGCCCACGGACCAGTTGTGACCGAACGGGTCCGTGAAGCCACCTTGACGGTGCGTCCCCCAGGGCACGCGGTGATCCTCGATCGCTGCTCCGGCGACTGCGCCAGCCGCGACGGCGCGCTCGATGAAGGTGTCAGGATCTTCGACGAACACTTCGATACGGGTGCTGGTGATCCCGACCTGTCCGGGACTGGTTTCAGTAGGGTTCTCGGGATTGACCTGGTGGAGGAAGAAGGGAGCGCCGCTGATCGCAAGGCCGGCCACGCCTCCAAGGTTCCACAACTCCGTCGCGCCGAGTGCGGTCCTGTACCAGGCGACTGCGGCATCTGCGTCGGAGACGATCAACATCACCGAGATCACAGGCGATGCAGCGAGCACCGTGTCGCTGGGTGAGGCGGATCGGTTCTTCGGTTCCTCGGTCATGCCCACAGCATGCCGAACATCGCCAGCAGCGTCTCCCCACCTACACAAGATGAACCGTCAGGTCGAGGCCGAGGTGACCCCCGCCGTCTGACCGGACGCGAATCGGGGGTCACCGGCGCAGCCGGTGACCCCCGATTCCTGTGCGTGTACGACCAGGTCAGGTCACCAGTTGCCGAGGACGAGGCGTCCGGCCGTGGGGGTGATGTTGTAGGGGCCGGAGGTGTACCAGCGGCCGAGGCTGGTGAGGCCTTGGTTG
>NZ_JBEXUR010000014.1:0-123957 GCF_040614415.1 Micromonospora sp. NPDC005979
CAACCGCTGCCTCAAGCGCTACATCGCCCGACAGCTCTACCGCATCATCACCACCCACCACCGCACCGCCACTTGACAACCCCACTCACAGATCGACGCGGCGGGCGCGGGGAGCGCGGCGGGCGCGGGGAGCACGGCGGGCGCGGGGAGCGCGACGAGCGCGACGCGTGCGGGTGCGGGAGGGGCATGTAACGCGGCGGGCGCCGCTCCCGGTGGACCCGGGGGCGGCGCCCGTCGTACGAGCTTGGCCGAGCGTCAGTGCCGGTCGAGGTTGCTGGCGGTGTCCTCGGTGTAGGTGGCACCGCCGTCCGACTCGCTGGTGAGCGGCTTGGCGCCACCCTCCGGCGGGCCGGCCACGCTCTGGCCGGCGGCCAGCTCCGGGAACTTCGCGTCGAACGCCGGCCGCTCGGAGCGGATGCGCGGCATCCGGTCGAAGTTGCGCAGCGGCGGCGGGCTGCTGGTCGCCCACTCCAGCGAGTTGCCGTGACCCCAGGGGTCGTTCACCTCGACCACGGGACCGGTCTTGTACGACTTCCAGCAGTTGTAGATGAACGGCAGCGTGGAGATACCGGTGATGAACGCACCGACCGTGGAGATCGTGTTCAGCGTGGTGAACCCGTCGCCGGGCAGGTAGTCGGCGTACCGACGGGGCATGCCCTCGGCGCCGAGCCAGTGCTGCACCAGGAAGGTGGTGTGGAAGCCGATCATGGTGAGCCAGAAGTGCACCTTGCCCAGGCGCTCGTCGAGCATCCGGCCGAACATCTTCGGGAACCAGAAGTAGATGCCGGCGAAGACCGCGAACACGATGGTGCCGAAGAGCACGTAGTGGAAGTGCGCCACCACGAAGTACGAGTCCGACACGTGGAAGTCGAGCGGCGGGCTGGCCAGCAGCACGCCGGTGAGACCACCGAAGAGGAAGGTGACCAGGAAGCCGACCGCCCAGAGCATGGGCGTCTCGAAGCTGATCTGGCCCCGCCACATGGTGCCGATCCAGTTGAAGAACTTCATGCCGGTGGGCACCGCGATCAGGTAGCTCAGGAAGCTGAAGAACGGCAGCAGCACCTGGCCGGTGGCGAACATGTGGTGCGCCCACACGCTCATCGACAGCGCGGCGATGGCGACGGTCGCGGCGACCAGGCCCTTGTAGCCGAAGATCGGCTTGCGGGAGAACACCGGGATGATCTCGCTGATGATGCCGAAGAACGGCAGCGCGACGATGTACACCTCGGGGTGCCCGAAGAACCAGAACAGGTGCTGCCAGAGCATCGGTCCGCCGGTGGCGGGGTCGTACACGTGTGCGCCGAGGATGCGGTCCGCGGCGAGCGCGAACAGCGCGGCGGCCAGCAGCGGGAAGACCAGGATCACCAGGAGGCTGGTGACCAGGATGTTCCAGGTGAAGATCGGCATCCGGAACATGGTCATGCCGGGCGCGCGCAGGGTGAGCACCGTGGTGATCATGTTCACCGCGCCGAGGATCGTGCCCAGACCGGAGATGGCCAGGCCCATGATCCACATGTTGGCGCCGACGCCGGGCGAGTGCTCGACGCTGCTCAGCGGCGCGTACGCGAACCAGCCGAAGTCGGCGGCGCCGCCCGGGGTGAGGAAGCCGGCGGTCGCGATCGTGCCGCCGAACAGGTACAGCCAGTAGGCGAAGCTGTTCAGGCGGGGGAAGGAGACGTCGGGCGCGCCGATCTGGATCGGCACGATGTAGTTCGCGAAGGCGAACACGATCGGCGTCGCGAAGAACAGCAGCATGATCGTGCCGTGCATCGTGAAGAGCTGGTTGTACTGCTCGGGCGACAGGAACTGCAGCCCGGGCCGGGCCAGCTCGGCCCGCATGATCAGGGCCATCACGCCACCGATCAGGAAGAACGCGAATGCGGTGATCATGTACATGATCCCGATCTGCTTCGCGTCCGTGGTTCGCAGCAGCCGCGCGATGGCCGACCCCTTGACCGGCTCCCGGACCGGCCAGGGCCGGGTCACGACCGGCTTGGGTGCGACGGTGGTCACGAGTGGCCTCCGGTTCTCGGTTGTCCCGCTCGGCTCACGCTGGTTATCGGCGGGCCGTCATCCGCAAGGAGGATAGTCCCCGGCAGGTCGCAGCGCCGCGTGGGGTGGCGTGACACGATCTACAACGGGCCTACAGCGGGCCGACCAGTAGCCGGTAGTGCTCCCCGAAGATCCGGCCGCCGCGTCCGCGCAACAGCGGGTCGCGCAGCGCCGGCGGGACGTCCCTGGTCCGGTTGCGGTCCCGGGTCCGGTCGGCCACCCATCGGGTACGGGGGCGACGACGACTCTCGTACGCCATCAGCGCCGCCTCGACGCTGCCGGCCGCGCGCAATGATTCGGCCAGCACCACGGCGTCCTCAAGGGCCATCGCCGCTCCCTGCGACAGGGTGGGCGCGGTGGCGTGGGCGGCGTCGCCGACCAGCAGCACCCTCCCCCGGTGCCAGCGGCCCAGCTCGACCTCGTCGGTGATCCCGACGTCCACCCGGTCGAGTGTGTCGAGCACCTCGGGCACCGGGCCCCGGTAGTCGGCGAAGAGTTCCCGCAGTCGGGCCAGCGGGTCGGCGGGCGGTTCGGTGCCCGCCTCGTCGGCGTAGCAGTGCAGCCGGCCCTCCCCGATCGGCACGAGCAGCAGGCCGCAGCGCTGCCCGAGCAGCGCGGTCCAGTCGGTGAGGGTCGGCCCGTCGCGCAGGACGGCCCGGTAGACGACGTGCCCGGCCGGGCGGGGCGGCCCACCGAGCGCGGCCAGGGTCCGGACCGACGAACGTGGTCCGTCGGCGCCGATGACCAGGTCGTACTCGGTGCGGGTGCCGTCTGTGAAGGTGACGCCGACGGCGCCCGGCAGCAGCTCGAGGGTGCGGACCTCGGCGCCGTGGCGGACGGCGCCGCCGGCGCCGCTGAGCAGGACCCGGTGCAGGTCGCTCCCCGGCAGCGCCCGGCACTCCCCGACGCCGGCCCAGAGCGCGTCCAGGTCGACCTGGCAGAGCGGGGCCCCGGAGGCGTCGAAGAAGCGCTGCCGGTGGATCACCTGCCCGAGAGGACGGACGGGATCGTGCAGGTCCAGTCGGTGCAGCGCGCGGGCGGCGTTGCCGGGCAGGTAGAGGCCGACATCGGTCGACTCTCCCGCCGGCAGCTTGTCGGTCACATCCGGCCGAAAGCCCGCCAGGCGCAGGGCCCGGGCCACGGCCAGGCCGGCGATGCCCGCACCGACGATGAGGATGCGCAGGGGGGAGCTACGCATGGTGGTGTACGCCTCCGGAGGGGAACGGCACGCGTTGGAGGCAACACGCTACTCGGAGCGATCGACGCACACCAGAGCCGATCGGCCCGGCGCGAACCGCTTGCCGGCGGCCGCCGCCACTGACCGGGATGTGAGCTGACAGCCGTCCGGAGCGGGCGTGGCAATCCTCACAATTCGCCAGTTTGACGTACGCGGTTGCGCCACAGTTTCAGACATGTAAATGTGTCGTTGAGCGTGGGAGCGCTCCCGCGCCACCCCACCACAGCCGGCGCCCAGCTTGCGCCGAGTCAAGGAGCGTCATGAAGCGTCACCTTCGAGCCCTGGCCGCCGCCGGGCTGTTGCTCACCAGTTCCCTCGTGGCCGTGGCCCTCGGCGGCAGCGCCTCCGCCGACACCCTCATCTGCGAGCAGTACGGCTCCACCGTCATCCAGGGCCGCTACGTGGTGCAGAACAACCGGTGGGGCACGACCGC
Source organism: Micromonospora sp. NPDC005979 (assembly GCF_040614415.1). Taxonomy (NCBI): domain Bacteria; kingdom Bacillati; phylum Actinomycetota; class Actinomycetes; order Micromonosporales; family Micromonosporaceae; genus Micromonospora; species Micromonospora sp. NPDC005979. The sequence continues at coordinate 3,723 of NZ_JBEXUR010000014.1, forward strand.
CCAGCAGTGCATCAACGCCACCAGCAACGGCTTCGAGATCACCACGCTGAACGGCAGCAGCCCCACCAACGGCGCGCCCACGGCGTACCCCTCGATCTTCTTCGGCTGCCACTACACCAACTGCTCCCCCGGCACGAACCTGCCGATCCAGGTGTCGCAGATCAGCAGCGCCACCAGCAGCATCAGCTACCGGTACGTGAGCGGCGCGACCTACAACGCCTCGTACGACATCTGGCTGGACCCGTCGCCCAAGCGGGACGGCGTCAACCAGATGGAGATCATGATCTGGCTCAACCGCCAGGGCCCGATCCAGCCCATCGGCTCGGTGGTCGGCACGACGAACCTGGCCGGCCGTACCTGGGAGGTCTGGCGCGGCAGCAACGGCTCGAACAACGTCATCTCGTACGTCGCGTCGTCGGCCGTCTCCAGCCTGAACTTCAGCGTCATGGACTTCATCAACGACACCCGCAACCGGGGCGCGATCACGAACTCCTGGTACCTGACGAGCATCCAGGCCGGCTTCGAGCCGTGGCAGGGCGGCGTCGGGCTCGCGGTGACCTCGTTCTCGGCCAACGTCAACGGCGGCGGCAACCCCACAAACCCGCCGCCGACCACCCCGCCGCCGGGCGGCACCTCGGGCTGCGCGGTGAAGTACACGGCCAACTCGTGGAACAACGGCTTCACCGCCGACGTGCAGATCACCAACAACGGGTCCAGCACCATCAACGGCTGGACGCTCACCTACAACCTGCCCGGCGGGCAGACGGTCACCAACGCCTGGAACGCGACGGTCAGCCAGAGCGGCTCCGCGGTGACCGCCCGGAACGTGAGCCACAACGGCTCCATCGCTCCCCGGGGTACGGCCAGCTTCGGCTACCAGGGGACGCTGAACGGGTCGTACTCGTCCCCGACCAACTTCTCGCTGAACGGGACGACTTGTTCGCGTAACTGATCCGACACCACACCGGCGGGGCGCGACCAAGCGGTCGCGCCCCGCTCGTATTGCGGGTGAAAGAATCACGCTTAACTATGCATTAATATTATCTCGGTAGCTTTCCAGAGATGTCGGCTTTAGCGTCATTTCGGCACGATATCCCCTCGTCCATCGTGGTCTTCCTGATCGCCATCCCGTTGTCCCTGGGCATCGCCGCCGCCTCCGGAGCACCGCTGCTGGCCGGGCTGATCGCCGCCGTCGTGGGCGGGGTGATCGCCGGCGCGCTGAGCGGCGCGCCGCTTCAGGTCAGCGGACCAGCGGCCGGGCTCACCGTGATCGTCGCGGGCACCATCGCCGAGTTCGGTTTCGCCGGCGCCGCCGCGATCGTGACCGTCGCCGGGCTGCTGCAGATCGTGCTGGGCGTCACCCGCCTCGGGCGGGCCGCGCTCGCGCTGTCGCCAACGGTCGTACACGGAATGCTGGCCGGCATCGGCCTGGTCATCGCGCTGAGCCAGGTGCACGTCGCGCTCGGCGGCGAGCCCCAGAGCTCCGCGTGGGCGAACCTGCGTGACCTGCCCGGCCAGGTCGCCGACCACCACAGCGTGTCCGTGCTGCTCGGCGCGCTGACCATCACGCTGTTGCTGGTCTGGTCACGCCTGGTCAAGACCACCATGCTGCCGGCGACCCTGGTGGCGGTGGTGGTCACCACCGTGGTGGCGACGGTCCTCGACGCCGACGTGGAGCGGGTGAATCTGCCCGCCAACCCCTTGAGCGCGCTCGCCCTCCCCCGCTGGCCCGACTCGCCGCCGTGGGAAGTCCTCCCGGCAGTCGTCACCATCGCCCTGGTGGCGAGCGTGGAATCTCTTCTCTCGGCGGTGGCCGTCGACCGCATGCACCACGGCCCACGCGCGAACCTCGATCGCGAGCTCATCGCCCAGGGCGCGGCGAACGCCGTGTCCGGAACGCTCGGCGGCCTTCCGGTGACCGGCGTCATCGTGCGCAGCTCGGCCAACGTCGCCGCCGGAGCACGCACCCGGGCGTCGGCCATCCTGCACGGCGTCTGGATCGCCGGGTTCGTGCTGGCCGGCTCCGTGCTGCTGGAGATGATCCCGATGGCCGCCCTCGCCGCCGTTCTCGTGGTGGTCGGCCTGCGGCTGGTGAGCCTCGCCCAGATCCGCACCTACGCCCGGCACCGGGAGCTGCCCATCTACGTGGTCACCGCGGTCGGCGTGGCCGCGACGGACCTGCTGATCGGGGTCGGGCTGGGCATGGCGACAGCGGCGCTGTTCATGTTGTGGCGGTTGGCCCGCTGCGACATCCACGTCACCGAGCCGGAGCCCGGCGCCTGGCACGTGTCGATCACCGGAACGCTCGCCTTCGTCGCCTGCGGACGGCTCACCCGCCGACTCGCCGCCCTGCCCCCGGGGCAGCACGTCGACGTCGAGCTGCACCTCGACTATCTCGACCACGGCGCCTACGAGACCATCCGCGACTGGCAGAGGTCCTACACGCGGTCCGGTGGCAGCGCGCAGGTCAGCGAGGTGCACGGCTCGTGGCTGCATCGGGCGGGCACCGACGGGCTCGGCACCGGCAAACGCACCGCACCGTGCGTGACCCCTCAGGCTCCGGAAGGTCGGGGCATCCCCGTACCGGGGACACCCCGACCGCCCCGAAGCTGGCGGGTCAGACGCGGGTGAGGCGTACGGCGTCGGCGATGACCAGGCCCGTCGCGTTGCTCCACCGGCTCACCGCCACCCGGTTGGCGTCCCCGGCCGGCAGGGTGAACGTGCCGAGGACGCGCCACTGCCCGCCGGTCGCGCGCTGGTCGACGTACACCGTCCGGTTGCCGGTGGTGGTGGCGACGATGTACGGGGCGGCGCTGTTGTAGCCGCTGTTCGTCGGCCACCACGCGTCCACCCGGTAGTTGCCGGTCGCCGGGACGTTGAACCGGTACCAGGCCGGGTCGCTGGCCGCGACGGGGTCGGCGTAGCGGTAGTCGGCGCCGTACCGCTGGGTGGAGAACGTCGACACACCCCAGTTGGCGCTGGCGGTGAAGCGCCCGGAGGTCGTGTTGTCCACGATCGACGACCAGGCCGTACTGCCGCCGGCCATCTTCGCGGCGACGTCGGCCCGCATCACGTTCAGGTCGATGAAGGACGGGTCGATCTTGCCGGTGGTGCTGGTCTCCCGGTGACCGCGCGCGTAGCTGCTGTCTCGACCCAGCCGGGTGAGCACGGCGGCCGTGGCGGCGATCGAGGCGTTGTACTGCGCGGTCGTCATCTGCTGGTCGACGCCGTTGTAGTCGATCTCCCACCCGATCATCAGGGTGTTGCCGTCGCCTGCCGGGATGGGTCCGCTGCCGCCGCTGACCCCGGCGTGGTTGCAGCGGCCGGCGGAGATGACGTGGAAGACCCCGTTGTAGTCGACGAGGGCCTGGCAGAGCGGGCCGGCCAGGTCGGAGCGGCCGTTGATGCAGATGCCGAGCGCGGGGTGCGGGTTGCTGGCGCTGGAGGTCGAGGCCGTGTGGTGCCAGAGCACCCCGATCGGGTCGAAGGAGCCGGGCCGCATCCGGTTGAGCCAGTCACCCTCGACGACGACCTGCACCCCGGCGGCGCGCAGCACGTCCACCAGCCAGGGAATGGTGGCCATCAGGATTCCCCGAGCAGGTCGGCGAGGCACTCCGGAGCCTTCGGCGCGGCGCTCGCCGGGGCGGGCCGGACCACGACGATCAGAGCGGCGGCCACCAGGGCGGGGATGCCGAGCACCCCACGACGGCGCAGGCGGATGGACGGTGGTCGGGCCATGGCGATCCTCCAGCTGAGGCGGGTGGGGAACGGATCGACGGACGTGATGACGGCACGCTATACCGTCACATGCGTCGATGTCGATACCCTTCACCTGCCACCCGGGGCCTGAAGGAATTCGCCGCCTCAGGCGTCGCCGAGCGCGTCGATGTCGCGCATCTCCTCCGCCGTCAGCGAGAAGTGGAAGACGTCGAAGTTGGCGGTGATCCGCTCCGGCGTCACCGACTTGGGGATCACCACGATCTCGTGGTCGATGTGCCAGCGCAGCACCACCTGCGCCGGGGAGACGCCGTGCGCCGCGGCGATCCTGGTCAGCACCGGATCGCTGAGATCGCTGGTCTTGAACGGGCTGTACCCCTCCAGCACGACGCCCCGGTCCCGGTGCTCGGCGTGCCGCTGCCGGTCGTAGAGCGCGGGACTCCACCGGATCTGGTTGACCGCCGGGTTCTCCTCGGTCGACTGGATGAGCTCGTCGATCTCGCTCGTGCTGTAGTTGCTGACCCCGACGGCCCGGGTCAGGTTCTCGTCCCGGGCGGCCAGCAACTCACGCCACAGCGGGATGCTGTCCGCCGCCGACGACGGCGGCCAGTGGATCAACCAGAGGTCCACCTGGTCGACGCCGAGCGCCTCGAGGCTGGCCTCCAGGGTCTCGCGCTCCCGGCCGATCCGGTCCGGCGGCAGCTTCGTGGTGAGGAAGATATCCTCCCGACGCAGCCCGCTCTCCCGGACCGCCCGACCCACCTCCCGCTCGTTGCCGTACACGGTGGCGGTGTCGAGGTGCCGGTAGCCGGTGTCGAGCGCGGCCAGCACGGCGTCGTAGCCCGCCTGGCCGGTGGCCTGCCAGGTGCCGAAGCCGAGCAGGGGCATTCGCACGTCACCCGGAAGCAGGGCGGTGGGCTGGTCGCGGAGGTCCATGGAGTCCGTTCTACCCCGCCTCATGCCCGGCCGCCGAGCGAATCGGACACTCCGGCGGCCAGCGCGAGGGCCCGCTTTGCCGGAGAATGCGGGTGTGACGGACCGGCTGGACGAGTACCGACGCCGGCGCGACGCGGCCCGCACGCCGGAGCCCGTGCCGCGGGCGACGCCCCGACCGGCCGGCGACGACGGCGACCGCGCCCGCTTCGTCATCCAGCAGCACCACGCCCGCAGCCTGCACTGGGACCTGCGGTTGGAGCACGAGGGCGTGCTCGCGTCCTGGGCGGTGCCGCGCGGCCTGCCCCGCGACCCGGGCCGCAACCACCTCGCCGTCCATACCGAGGACCACCCGATGGAGTACCTCGACTTCGCCGGCGAGATCCCGGCCGGCGAGTACGGGGGCGGCCGGATGATCATCCACGACCGGGGCACGTACCGCTGCGAGAAGTGGCGCGACGACGAGGTCATCGTGACGCTCTCCGGCGCGCGCACCGAGGGCCGGTACGCGCTGTTCGCCACCGGCGGTCGGGACTGGATGATCCGCCGCACGGATCCCGCGCCGCCGGGCTGGACGCCGATGCCCGAGCTGGTCCGCCCGATGCACGCCACGCCCGCCGCCGGGCTGCCGCGCGACGCCGGCGAATGGGGGTACGAGCTGCGTTGGGACGGGGTCCGCGCGGTGGCGTACGTCTCCGGCGGGCGGTTACGGCTGCTCTCCGAGACCGACGAGGAGATCACCGGCGGGTACCCGTGGCTGCGCGCGATGGCCGAGGCCCTGGCGCCGACCGAGGCGGTGCTCGACGGTGTACTGGTGCGCATCGACGGCTCGGGCCGGGTGCGTCCGGCCCGCCCGACCAGCGGGGGCCGGGTGCCGACCGGCGCGCAGTTCCTGCTCGTCGACCTGCTGTGGTTGGAGGGCGTGAGCAGCATCGACGTCCCGTACGCGCAACGCCGCGAACTGCTCGATGGGCTGGCGTTGGCCGGTACGCACTGGCAGACTCCGCCGTGGTTCTCCGGTGCCGGCGACGAGGCCCTGCGCACCGGGCGGGAGCAGGGGCTGCCCGGTGTCGTCGCCAAGCGGCTCGACTCGGTCTACGAGCCGGGCGTACGCAGTCGGCGCTGGCTGAGTGTCGACGCGGCCTGACGGCGAGGAGCGACGTGTACCTGACCCACCTGGACTGCCCGCGCTGCGGCCTCGAGTACGCCGCCGACGAGGTGCAGAACCTCTGCGACTGCGGTTCCCCGCTGCTGGCCCGGTACGACCTGCCGGCGGTCGCGAAGGCGGTCACCCCGGAGCGCTTCGGCCTGCGCCCAGCGGACCTGTGGCGGTACCGGGAGCTGCTGCCCGTCGCCGACCCCCGGCACGTCACCACGCTCGGTGAGGGCTGGACACCGCTGCTGCGCGCTCCGGCGTACGGCGGCGAGATCGGCATCGCGGACCTCATGGTCAAGGACGAGGGGTTGATCCCCACCGGCTCGTTCAAGGCGCGCGGCGCGGCGGTCGGCGTGAGCCGCGCCCGCGAGCTGGGTGTCAAGCGGATCGCGATGCCCACCAACGGCAACGCCGGGTCGGCGTGGGCCACCTACGCGGCGCGCGCCGGAATGGGGGCCACGATCGTCATGCCGTTGGCGGCGCCGACCATCTGCCGGCGCGAGTGCGTGGCCGCCGGCGCCGATCTGCGCCTGGTGGACGGGCTGATCGGCGACGCGGGCCGGCGGGTGGCCGAGCTGGTCGCCGAGTCGGACGGCGCGATCTTCGACGCCGGCACGCTGCGCGAGCCCTACCGCCTGGAGGGCAAGAAGACGATGGGGTACGAGATCGTCGAGCAGCTCGGCTGGCAGGCGCCGGACGTGATCATCTATCCGACGGGTGGCGGGGTCGGCCTGATCGGCATCCACAAGGCGCTGCACGAGATGCGCGAGCTGGGCTGGGTCGGCGACAAGCTGCCCCGGCTGGTGGCGGTGCAGTCGACCGGCTGCGCGCCGATCGTGCGGGCCTTCGCCGCCGGCGAGTCCCGGGCCCGCCCGTGGGAGGACGCGCACACGGTGGCGTTCGGCATCACCGTGCCGTCGCCGCTGGGTGACGAGCTGATCCTGGCGGCGTTGCGGGCGTCCGCCGGCACCGCCGTCGCGGTCGACGACGCGGAGATCCTGACCGACTTGCGGGACTTCGCGGCCCGGGAGGGGCTGCTGCTCTGCCCGGAGGGCGCGGCCTGCCTGACGGCGGCACGCCAGCTACGCGCCGGTGGCTGGATCCGGGCCGGGGAACGGGTGGTGGTGCTCAACACCGGCGCGGGGCTGAAGTATCCGGAGACGGTCGACGTCTCCGGCGTACCCGTGCTGGCCTGAGCCGGCATCCCGCGCGGCGCGGGATGCCGGCGTGCCGCGCCTACCGGTAGGTGATGTCGGAGGGCGTGTAGAGGCAGTTGACGCCGTCGGCGCCTTCGCCGATCTTGGTCGGTTCGCTGCCCTTGGGTACGCCCTTGTACTTGACGCAGATCGAGGTCTCCCGGTCCGGGTCGCCGACGATGGTGACACGGCTGAAGCGGGCGGTGTCGCCCCAGTTGGTGTTGATGCCGGCGATCGTGTCGGTGTCGCGGACGACCACGTTGTCGATCACCACGTGGCGCTGGTACGAGGTGGAGCAGTTGCCGCAGGCGCGGTAGAGCTTCCCGGCGTTCTCCACTTGGAAGTTCCGGATGTAGACGGTGCCCGGGCCGTTGTGCTGGAAGACCTTGTCGCTGGCGGACCGCGCGCCGCCGCCGTCGACGGTGTACGTGGTGCCGCCCCGGAAGGTGGCCGCGTCCTCGCCCACGTCCTCCCACCAGACGTTGACCAGGGTGCAGTCGCCCTCGCAGTGCACGCCGTCACCGGCCGGCGCACCGATGATCACGTTCCGCAGGGTGGCGCCGGCGGCCAGCTCGAACATCGGGTCCTGGCTCTCGCTCTGCCCACCGTCGCCGATGCCGTAGTAGCGCCTCAGCCCTCCGTCGAAGGTGCCGGACACCGGGATCGTCGCGTCCACCTTCTGGCTGTTGGTCGGCGTCGGCCACCCGGAGGGTGGCGGGGCGGTCGGGCTCGACGTCGTGGGCGGCGGCGTGCTGGTGGCCGGCGGTGTGGTCGGGGTGCCGCCGCCGGAGGAGTCGACGACCACGTCGTCGAAGCCGCCGCTGGCGTACGCGGTGACCAGGCCGATCCGCCCGGCGCCGGCCAGGCTGTTGCTGCCGGAGGCGATCTGCGCGCCGTTGACGAAGCCCCGGACGGTGCTGCCGTTGACCTCGACGCGCAGGGTGTACCAGGTGCCGGTGGTGACGCCGAGCGGGGCCGAGCCGATCGCCGTGACGCTGCCGCCGTTGACGGCCTGGAGTTCGGCCCGGCCGGAGCCGAGCAGGGCGAGGCGATACATCCTGGTGCTGCTGGTGGAGCGGGCGGCGAGCCCGACCAGGGCGCTGGACGAGCCGAAGCTCCCCGGCCGGACGCGGGCCTGCACGGCGTAGTCGGTCCACCCGGTGTCGCCGGCGAACTGCCGGGCCAGTTCGCTGCCCGCGTTGGACTGCTGGAACACCCCCGCACCGTCGACCGCCCAGGTGCCACCGGACTTGGACCAGCCGGAGGCGTCGCCGTCGCTGAAGGTGTCGGTGAAGATGGTGGCCGCGAAGGCCGAGGTCATGCTGGCGGCGAGGGCCGCCACGGTCACGCCGGCGCACACCGCCAGCACCAGTGGTCGTCGTCTCCTGTGCACGGTTGTCCTCCTTGACGCGGGTGGTGGTGATCCCGGGACGCGGACACGCGGAGACGTGCCGGTACGGCGCGCTGACGCGAGAGCGGGATCGGTGTGCCCCGCCCGGATCCGACAGCGGGTGAAGCGGGATGAAAGCCGTGGGAAAGGGCTTTCCCGTCTCTCCGAGGCTAGGACCACGCAGATATCAGCGTCAATGCCTGACGCTTGCAGGTCTGTTGCAGGATTTCGGCGCCGCGGAATCAGAAGCTGTTCGGCTCGGTCAACCGCCAGGCCGCGTTGATCAGCCCGATGTGGGAGAGCGCCTGCGGCATGTTGCCGAGCTGCGCCCCGGTTGTCAGGTCGATCTGCTCGCTGAACAGGCCCACGTCGTTGGCGCGGCCCACCACGCGCTCGAACAGCTCCTCGGCCCGCCGCGGCTCACCCGCCATCACCAGGCACTCCACCAGCCAGAACGAGCACAGCAGGAAGCCGGCCGGGTCGGTCGTCCAGCGCCGGACGAGGCCGTCCTCCGTGCCCAACTCACGCTCCACCATGGCGATGGTCGAGCGCATCCGGGGATCGGTCGCCGGCAGGAAGTGCGCCACCGGCAGGGCGAGCACCGAGGCATCCAGCTCGGCCGAGCCGAACGAGCCGGTGAACGCGCCGATCCGGTCGTTCCAGCCTTCGCGCAGCACCGTCTCACGGATCTCGTCGCGGATGCCGGTCCACCGGCGTGGGTCGGCCCGCTCACCGAGCCGGTCGGCGAGCCCCACCGCCCGATCCATGGCCAACCAGCAGGAGACCTTCGAGGAGAGGTAGTGCCGTTCCTCGTCCCGGGTCTCCCAGATGCCCCGGTCCGGCAGGTGCCAGGTCGCGGCCACCTGCTCGGTCAGGCCGAGGACCATCTCCCGCAGCTCCGACTCGAACGTCGTGCCCAGGTAGTCGCGCAGCCGCCACACCGCCGACAGCACCTCACCCGGCACGTCGAGCTGCCGTTGCTTCCAGGCGTCGTTGCCGACGCGCACCGGGCGACTGTCGTGGTATCCGCGCAGGTGATTGCAGTGGTGCTCGGAGAGGTCACGCTCGCCCTCCAACCCGAAGAGCACCGGCACCGGCTCGTCGCCAAACTGCCCGATCGACCGGGCCGCCCAGGCGAACAACCGCGACGTCTCCTCCGGACAGGCGGCCACCCAGAGCGCCCGCATCGTCAGCGAGAAGTCCCGCAACCAGGAGTACCGGTAGTCGTAGTTGCGGTCGCCGCCAATCTGCTCCGGCAGCGAACTGGTCAACGCCGCCGCCACCGCGCCGCTGCGGGCGTACGTGAGGCCGGTCAACACGGTCGCGCTGTGCCGCACCAGCTCCGGGTACCGGCCCGAGTACGTGTGCGTGTCCCGGAACGCCTCCCAGGCCCGGGTCGTGTCGGCGAGGGCGGCCAGCGGGTCCACCTGGACCGGTGGTTCGCCGTACGTCTGCCCGAACGCCACGTCGATCCCCACCACCTGGCCGGAGGAGACCTCGAACTCGTGGGTCACCCGGTCCCGGCTCGCCCGCAGCGGCATGCCCCCGGCCCGCAGCACCAGGACCACCGGCCCGGCGTCGGCCACCACCGCGCCGTCGGGCTGCTCGTGCAGGTACGGCGTGAGCAGGCCGTACTCCGGGCGGGGAGCGAAGTCCAGCGCCATCCGGACCCGCCCGGACAGGCCCTCGACCACGCGGACGAGTACGGCGGGCGAGTTCACACCCAACTCGTGCGCGCGGGCCCCGGGCTCGGCGGCGAGCGCGTCCGTCACCGACACGCTGCCGTGCGGCGTGTGGTGCACCGTCCGCAGGATGAGCGTGTCGGGCCGGTAGGCGCGCTCGACCCGGTAACCGGGGCCACCGGCGTCGACCGGCGCCAACCGGAAGTGCCCACCGTCCGGGTCGAGCAGCCGGCCGAAGACCGAGGCGCCGTCGAACCGGTGCGGACACCACCAGTCGATCGAGCCGTCGACACCGACCAGCGCTCCGGAACGGGAGTCCGAGAGGAACCCGTAGTCGGAGATCGGCGGCTGAGTCACCAGCCGCGCGTACCCGGATCGGCCCGATTCAGGCCAACGCCGTCACGCGGTCGGCGGTTCGTCCTCGCCGGCCTCCTCGGCCCGGTCCGCCTCCTCCTTGGTGTGGTGCACCGCCTGGTCGGCGTGCTCCGGAGGGCCGTAGACGGTGTAGAGCACCAGCGGATTCGGACCGGTGTTGACGAAGTTGTGCTTCGTGCCGGACGGGACGACGACCAGGTCACCCGCGACGACCTCCCGCTTCTCGCCGGCGACCCGGGCCTCGCCCGTCCCGCTGACGAACGTCAGGATCTGGTCGATGCCCTCGTGCACCTCCTCACCGATCTCCCCGCCCGGCGGAATGGTCATGATCACCAACTGGGTGTGCTCGCCGGTCCACAGCACCCGCCGGAAGTCCGGGCTCTTCTCGGCGACGGTCGCGATCGTGAAATGCTCCATGGCCCGCTCATACCCCGTTCGATCACGCGTCACGCCGGGACTGGCAGATGGTGGAATTCCCCACGGTCGGCAGGTTTGGATCCGTGCCGACCGGGGATCGACAACGCTGACCGGCGCGAACGGCCGGTCGAGCCAGGTCCCCGCTGGCGTACCGCCGAACGGCTGCGGTGGTGGGAGACGGCCAGAGCGCGGCGACGTTGCGACCACGAACGCAGCGGCGCCGCGCGCTCGTTCCCGTACGTCTCAGGTGTCGCGGTGCAGCCAGGCGAGCAGGTCGGGCGGGGTCAGCTCCTGCGCCCGCCGCTCGTAGCGGGCCAGCGCGGCCGAGTCGAGCAGGTCACGCCCCTGCCCCGAGCCGCCGCGACGGAAGAAGGCCTGGCGGTTCCGCAACACGCCGAGCGTGTCCGGGGCGAGTTGGTCGGCGCGCTCGCGCATCCGGTCGAACGTGGCCGCCTCGACCAACGCGGGCCACCGTCCGGCGGGCACCTCGACACCCCAGCGGTCGGCCAGCAGTCGCATCTGTGCGCCCAGGTCGGCGCGGAGGTCGTCGTAGTGCACCAGCGCGACGTTCGGCTCGTGCCGGCGGGCCCAGGCGTCGCGCAGGTGCCAGAACACCCCGGGCAGCGAGTCCAGCTCGACGCGCGGGTCGACCTCCTGGTCGATCCAGCTCGGCAGCCACTGCCCGAGCGATGGTCGGTCACGCGGCGGTCCCGCCGGCGCGGGTTGACCGGTGAGCTCCGCGAGTCGGGTCCGGTCCAGGTTTCCCGCCTGGTGGTAGAGGGAGACGGCCATGTCCAGCGGATACCGCGCCACCACCACGTAGTGCGCCCGGGGATCGAGCGGTACCCCGTCCAGCGGGGTGTGCGTCTTGATGAACCGGCGGTGCGGCTGCGCGGCCAACCGCTCGTACACCACCTCCCGCGGCTCGCCCAACCAGTCCAGCCAGGGCGACAACTCGGACAGCGGCGCCGGAAGCTCCGGAGTGCCCAGCACCAGCAGCGCGCAGATCATCTGCATCCAGGTGGTGCCGCTCTTGGAGCGGGTGCTGATCACGATGTCGCCATCGCGGAACGGGAAACCGACCCAGCGGGCGCTGTCCTCGTCGGTGGAGCGGTAACGGTACGGCGACGCGGACATCGGGCGAGCGTAGTCGCCGAACCGACAGCCGGACAGCCGATTTTCGGTACCAGAAAGTGTGGAGGCATGCGAATGCCTGACTAGATTGAAGTATGGTGCCCGCCCACGGGGGCCGGGCAGTGGCGCCGGTCTACCGCCCCATCCTCGCCAGCCGCCGACGCGGCGAGCTGGAAGCCCTGACCCACCTCGATCCCGCGGCCGTCCCGTTGATCGCGCCGATCCTGGAGGTCGAGGCCGTCGACCGTTCCACGAGGGACGGCCTGCGCCGACTACCGGTCGGCCTGCTGCCGGCCGTCGACGTGACCGCACAGCCCGACTCGGTCGACACCGAGCTGGTCCGGTGGGGCGTACCGTTGATGCCCGTCATCGGCCTCGCGGAGAGTGAGCGGCGGCTCGTCGCGCACGGCGCGGCGGCCCGGGCGTACGCCCGGCGGGCGCTGGTCCGGGTGCGAGCCGCGCACGACCGGGCGGGCCCGGACGCGGACACGACCGCCGTCGAGCGGATCTGGCGGCACACCGGCCTCGCGCCGGAGGAGTGCGACCTGCTGGTGGACGCGGGTGACGTCTGCTGCCCGGCGGACGTACGGGTGGCGGAGCCCCGGGTGAGGCGGCTGCTGGACTGGGCCCGTCGCCACGCCTGGCGCTCGGCGACGGTGGCGGCGGGCGGCATGCCGCCGACGCTGTCCCGGCTGCCCATCGACGAGCCGGTTCGGCTGGAACGCTGGGACTGGCAGCTCTGGCAGCGGCTGGCCGACGTCGGAGTCGACTACGGCGACTACGGGGTCGGTTCGGCGCTGCCCGATTCGGGAGACCCCGGCGACCGGCTACCCACCGTGCGGTACACCGCCGACGACGGCTGGTGGGTCTACCGCTGGTCGCGCCGGGGCGGCCGGGGCGACGACCGCTTCGCCGACCTGTGCCGAACGCTGGTGACGGCACCGCACTGGTCGGGCGTCGGCGCCACATTCTCCTGGGGCGACCACGAGCTGCTCCGCCGCGCACGGCGAGGGGCCGGGGCCGGCTCCGCCGCCAACTGGACGGCGTGGAGCACGTCGCACCATGTGGCGCACGTCCTCGCCGCACTGCTGCGACCCGACGACCCCGGCCAATCGGGTTGGGACTCCCGGCCGGGGCCTCCGCAGCGGGGGCGATCGCCCCGGTGAGAGCCCCTACTGCTTCTCGGTGAAGCCGAACTGGATGATGCCCTCGTCGTCGACGGTGGCGTCCACCGAGGCGTCGCCGAGCAGTTCGGCGGCGTCCGGGTCGAGGAAGATCCGCGCGCCCTGGTTGTCGACGACCTGGTCACCCTGCTCCGGCTCGGGCACCAGCTCCACGGTGAGCGATCCGGCGTCGGTGTCGGCGGCGATCCGCACGCCACCGTCCTGAGCCACGTCCTGCTGGTTGGCGAGGTCACGGATGACGAGCACGGCGTTGTCGGTCATGGTGAGCATTGGTGGAACTCCTCGTGGTTTCTCGGCTCGCGGTCGCTTCTCGTGCAGAGGCGGACAATCGACCCGCGTACGAGCACGCGTGGGAGGCGACGGGAGATACGGACGGTCATCGCCGTCGCGTCGAATCGGGGCGGCTGACGGGCCCCTTCCCAGCCCACGGTGCCCGCTACCGAGCGATACGTCAAATAGAGCCGGATCAGTCCCGCTCTCGCTTCCGCGCTGGTCACGACGCTGATTTGCCCACCAGCGAGCGGAACTATCCTTACGCTGAGTAAATGATGGATGACGCCCGCCGTGCGGCCGCCGAATTCCTCGGCACGCTGCTCCTGGTCTTCTTCGGCGTGGGTGCGGCCGTCGCCGCGCGGGTCCAGGGCGGCGTGGTGGTCGTCGCGCTGGCCTTCGGGTTCGTCATGCTGGCCCTCGTCTACACGATCGGCCCGCTCTCCGGCAGTCACGTCAATCCGGCGGTTACGCTCGGCGTCCTGCTCTCCGGCAAGATTTCGGTGATCGGCGCTGTCGCCTACTGGATCGCGCAGTTCGTCGGGGCGACCGTGGCCGGCTTCCTGCTCTGGGCACTGACCCGGTGGGGTGACGTCGCGGACCAGACCGGGGCGCTGGGCTCGAACGGGTACGGCGCGCACATCAACCGGGGTGGTGCCGCCGTACTGGAGATCGTGCTGACCTTCCTCTTCGTCCTGGTCGTGCTCGTCGTGACCAGTCGCAGCGAGAACCCCGGCATCGCGGGGGTTGCCATCGGTCTGGCCCTGGCCGCGACCCAACTCGTCGGCGTGACGCTGACCGGCGCGGCGGTCAACCCGGCCCGCGCCTTCGGCCCGGCCGTCTTCGAGGGCGGGGTGGCGCTCCGCCAACTCTGGGTGTTCATCGTCTTTCCGCTGCTCGGCGGGGCGCTCGCCGCGTTGGTGGCCCCGCTGGTGATGGGCGGGCAACGGCACTACTGGGGCGGCCACGAACGAGGGCTCGGCCGACCGGGACACCGCGAAGGGCAATAAGCTTCGTAGGAGAGTCTTCTCCGGCGATAACCTTCATGGCAGCATCGGCGCATGCACCGTCGTCTCTTTCCGCGCGCCGTCGCCCTGCTCGCGCTGGTCGCCACCGTGGCCACCGTGGGCGCGTCCGGCGCCACCGCCGAGTCGCCCACCCCCGCGACGACCCGACTGCGCGCCGCCATCGACGCGATCCTCGCCGACAGCCGCTTGGCCGGCGCGCAGACGTCGGTGGTCGTCGTCGACACCAGCACCGGGCAGACCCTCTACGACCGCAACGGTGACCGGCGGCTGATCCCGGCCTCCAACACCAAACTGCTGACCTCGACCGCCGCTCTGGGGCTGCTCGGTCCCGGCCACCACTTCCGCACCGACGTGCAGACCACCGGCCCGCGCCGCGGCGGGCTGCTCTCCGGCGATCTCTACCTACGCGGCGGCGGCGATCCGACCATGCTGGCGGCCGACTACGACGCGCTCGCCGCGCAGGTCGCCGCCGCCGGTGTCCGGGTCGTCACCGGCAACCTGGTGGCCGACGACACCCGCTACGACCGCGCCCGGTTGGGCCCGGACTGGACGTGGGACGACGAGCCCTACTACTACGCCGCGCAGGTCTCCGCGCTGACCGTCGCCCCGGACACCGACTACGACGCGGGCACCGTGATCGTGCACGCCGCGCCCGCCGACCGGGCCGGCGCCCGGCCGGTGGTCACCACCACACCACCCACCAGCTACGTCCGCATCGACAACCGGGCCGAGACGGTCAGCGAGGGCGAGACCTCGATCTCCATCGAGCGTGCGCACGGCGGCAACACGGTCGTGGTGACCGGCCAGATCGCCGTCGGCGACGAGCCCACCAGCGACTGGGTGACCGTCTGGGAGCCCACCGGGCTCGCGGCCGAGGTCTTCCGGGCGGCACTGCGCCGGCACGGCGTGCGGGTGCTCGGCCGGACCGTACTCGGCGAGCCCACGCCGGAGACGGCCAACCCGGTGGCCAGACACGACTCGATGAGCCTGGGTGAGCTGATGACACCCTTCCTCAAGCTCTCCAACAACGGGCACGCCGAGGTGCTGACCAAGGAGATCGGCCGGGTGCTCTCCGGCACCGGCACCTGGTCCGCCGGTCTCACCGGGATCAGCGAGTACGTCGCCGACACCGGAATGGACACCGGGACGCTGCGCCAGCGCGACGGCTCGGGCCTGTCCCGCCGCGACCTGGTGCCGGCGGCGGAGTTCGTCGACCTCCTGGCCGCCGTGCGAGCCCAGCCCTGGTTCCCCACCTGGTACGCGGCGCTGCCCATCGCGGGGCAACCGGAGCGGTTCGTCGGCGGCACGCTGCGCAGCCGGATGGCCGGTACCCCGGCGGCGGGCAACGTCCACGCCAAGACCGGCAGCCTGACCGGTGTATCGGCGCTGTCCGGCTACGTCACCAGCGCCGACGGCCACCTGCTCGCGTTCTCCATCCTGCTCAACAACTACCTGACGGCGTCGGTGAAGGCGCTGGAGGACCAGATCGCGGTGACGTTGGCCAGCCATCGCGAGGACGGCGCGAGCGCGGCCCGGGTCGCAGCGCCCGAGGTGCCCCAGGCTCCGCGTACGCCGGAGGGCGTGGAGTGCTCCTGGGTGAAGCCGATCACCTGCTGATCAGCACGTGGGTCAGGCGGGTCGCTTCGGTGTGGGGGGTACCGCCGCGGGGTCGCCGCGCTCGATGAGCGCGGCGATCTCGGCGGCGTGCAGGCCGCGGAGCGTCAACACCCGGGTGCCCCACCGGTGCAGCCGGCACGGGTGGGGGCTGGCGTCGTTGCGACAGACCACCCCACCGGACCAGCGCCGGGGCGCGTGTACGACCACCGCGCGTACCGCGAACTGGGCATCCTCGCCCGTCACGTACGGCGGCAGGGGGATGTCGCGGAGCACCTCCGGCTCGTCGACGCCGGGAGAAACGGCAGGACGGACGCGGTGGGCGGTACTGCTGCTCATCTGCGCTGCCTCCACAGTGGAAGGTGGACGGGGACAGCAGAAAGTTACGTCGTCACCGACGGAGGGCGACGGACAAACTGTCCCGCTCAGCGCAGCGCGACGGCTTGGAGGCCGACGTTCCCGCAGTGCTCGGTGTAGACCTTCTCGACCGTCCAGCTCACCACCAGCCGGGCGTCCTTCGGCGCCGCGAACCGGATGACGAACTGGGCGCTCTGACTGGTGTACGGGTCCTCCAGGCGGAGGGTGCTGACCGGCCCGCCCGTCGACAACCGCACGTCGAGCCGACCGCGCGCCATCCAGATTCCGGCGTACACCTGGACCGTGCGCGGCGCACCGCTGCCGACGACCGTCAGGCTGAACCCATTGCCCACGCCACAGGTGTAGACACCGTCCGAGCTGCCCCGGTCCCAACGGTCGGGCACGCCGTCGGACCAGCGGACGACCTCCTGGTTGCCGTCCCAGCCGATCCGGCGACCCTTTCCGCCCCCGTCGACGATCTCCCCGGAGCCGGACTGCTTGCGGACCGTCGAGTTGCCGCCGCCCGGCCCCCAGTGCATCCAGTCCCGGGTGCCCACGGCGGTCAGGTCGACCTCGGCGGGCACCTCGGCGCGGGTCACCGACAGCAGCGACGCGGCCGGCTTCTCCGACTCGGGGGCGGGTGGGCTGGTCGACGGCGTCGGCTCGGGTGAGGGTGGCCGCTGCCGGGGCCGCAGACCCGGCAGCGCCGGGCCGGCCTCGCCGGTACGTCCGTCCGCGCCCGGCAGTCCCGTCGGACGGGCGGCGCCGGCGGGCACACCGCCCGGGCCGCCGACCGTCGCGTCGCCCGAATCCGGGCCGGACCGCGAACCGAGGTACGCCACGAGCACCACGAGACAGACGACCGCGCCGACCCCTTCCAGGGCCCAACGCCGCCGCTGCCGGGCGCGAGCGAGCCGACGCAGCGCTCGGTGACCCAGTCCGGCCGCAGCGGATCGTGGCCGGTGCGACGCGGGTCGCGCGGCCGGCTCGTCCCCGGCCCGCGAACCATCCCGCGTACGGTCCTCGTCCGCCACCGACTCCTCCACGTTGCCGCCCGACCGCCACCGCACGTGACGGATCGACCGTCCACTGTGGGTCGTTCACGATTGCACCGGCGTGGTCGACACGCTAAATCGGGACAGCATGACGTGTCCAGTCCGGATCGGGACGGTATGGGACGGCCGTCTCACCGTCCGGCGGTCACCCCGGGTCAGCCGATGCGGAAGCCGAGCGCCTGCGCGATGACGAGAGCCTGCTCGGCGTCCACGAGCGCGCCGGCCCGCTCGACCGAGGTCGGGTCGAGCGCGGTGAGATCGCTGCGCCGCAGGTCGGCGCCGCCGAGGCGGCAGCGCTGAAGTTGCGCTCCGGAGAGGTCGACGCCGGTCACGGTGGCCCCGGTGAGGTTCGCGCCGGTCAGGTCGGCCTCGCGCATCCGCACGTCGCTCAACCGGACGGCGCGCAGGTCCGCGCCGGGTAGCGCGACGAACGACCAGTCGCCGCCGTCGACGCGCAACGGGCGCAGCTCGCACTGAACGAAGGTGCTGCCCACCAGCTTGCAGCCGGTGAACTCGGCCTCGAAGAAGTTGCAGCGCTTGAAGACGCAGCGGGTGAACGCGGAGTCGAGGTGCCGGGACGCGTTGAACCGCACGTTGCCGAACGTGCATCCCGTGAAGACCGCGCCCCGGGTGACCGCCTCGGTCAGGTCCACGTCGAAGAACTCGCAGGCAACGAAGTGGCGGTCGGCCAACTCCTCGCCGTACCAGTCCTCGTTGCGGAAGGTCACGTCCTCGGTCAACTCCGGCATTCGGCCAGGCTAGTGCCGCCGACCGACACCACCGGGGAGCCGCCCCTTCCGGTAGCGGCGTACCGGCGAGTAGTTTCGGCGGCGTGAGTGTGGCGCGGAGCAAGGACCCGGATGAGATCGGCTTCGACCCGGAACGGCTGGCCCGGATCGACGAACACTTCGGCAGGTACGTCGACGACGGCCGGCTCGCCGGCTGGCAGGTGGTGGTCACCCGCCGCGGCGAGGTGGCGCACTCCTCGACGTACGGCCTGCGGGACCGCGAGTCGGGTGCGCCGGTCGGGGCGGACACGCTCTGGCGCATCTACTCGATGACCAAGCCGATCACCTCGGTCGCGGCGATGATGCTGTGGGAGGAGGGCCGCTTCGAGCTGACCGACGAGATCAGCCGCTGGCTGCCCGAGTTCGCCGACCTGCGGGTCTACTCGAAGGGTTCGACGCTCAAGCCGTACACGGTGCCGGCGACCGAGCCGATCCGGGTCTGGCACCTGCTCACCCACACGTCCGGCCTGACGTACGGCTTCATGCAGACGTCGGTGGTCGACGGGCTCTACCGGGCCGCCGGCTACGACATGTACCCGCCGGCGGGCGTCGACCTGGCCACGGCCTGCGCGGCCTTCGCCGAGTTCCCCCTGCTCTTCGAGCCCGGCACGGCCTGGGGTTACTCGGTCGCCACCGACGTGCTCGGTCGGCTGGTCGAGGTGGTCTCCGGGCAGAGCCTCGACGCCTTCTTCGCCGACCGGATCTTCGCCCCGCTGGGCATGACGGACACCCGGTGGTGGGTGGAGGGCGACGAGGCCGAGCGGCTGGCCGCGCTCTACGCGCCGGATCCGCGCACCGGGCAGGCGTTCCGCTACGACCGGCTCGGCGCTCTGGCGCACCACAAGCCCGACCTGCTCTCCGGTGGCGGCGGCCTCATCTCCAGCGCCGCCGACTACCACCGCTTCACCCAGATGCTGCTGCGCGGCGGCGAGTTGGACGGCGTACGTCTCCTCGGGCCGCGCACGGTGCGTTTCATGGCCCGCAACCACCTGCCCGGCGGGCAGGACCTGGGCACCCTGTCCACCGGCGGCTTCGCCGAGAGCACCCTGGACGGGGTCGGCTTCGGCCTCGGCTTCGCGGTCGTCGAGGACCCGATTCCGAGCCGGGTGCCGAGCAGCGTCGGCGAGTACTACTGGGGCGGGGTCGCCAGCACCGCCTTCTGGGTGGACCCGACCGAGGAGATCACCGCGATGCTCTTCACCCAGCTCCTGCCGTCGAGCACCCATCCCCTCCGCTCCCAGCTGCGCCAACTCGTCTACGCCGCACTCGTCGACTGAGGGCGCGGGGTCCGTCGCCCACGGCTGACGGACCCCGCACCGCAGCTCAGCCGAGCTGCTGCGGCTGGATCGCGCGGATCTTCGCCGGCTTGCTGACGGAGAGGTTCGAAATCAGGTACGCCGGCACGCTGCCGTCGGGGAACACGGCCCACAGGTCGGCCACACCGTCGGCGTTCATGTCGGCGGCGACGAGGCTGCTGATCGCCACGCCGGTGTTCCAGCCCGAGGCGAGCCGGTACTGGCTGTAGGCGAGCGCGCCGGTCCCGTCGCCGCCCGACCGGGTTCGTCATAACGGCATCTCCGGGGCGGGCCGGCCCTAGCCTGGGCTGGTGAGCACCATCGTCGTGTTTGGCGCGGGCGGCACCGCCGGGTCGCGGATCGCCGCCGAGGCCGTCGACCGGGGACACCGGGTGATCGCCGCGGTCCGTCGCCCGGAGGCGACCTCGTACCTCCCGGACGGGGTGCGGACGGTCACCGGCGACGCCACCAGCGAACGCAGTGTCCGGGAGTTGGCGCCGGACGCGGACGCGCTGGTGGTGGCCATCGGCGGCGGCGAGCGCGGGCTCTGGCGCACGGCCGCCGAGACCCTGGTGACCACCCTGCGGCCCATGCCGGCCGCGCCCCGGATCATCCATCTGGGTGGCGGGTCCACCCTGCTCACCCCGCGCGGCACCCGCTTCCTCGACGAGCCGGACTTCCCCGAGCAGTACCGGGACTCGGCGATGGGCCAGGCCGACGCTCTCGACTACTACCGCAGCTCCGCCGACGGGGTGCGCTGGACCTACGTCTCGCCGCCGCCGCTGGAGTTCCATCCCGGCGACCGCACCGGGCACTACCGCACGGGCACCGACGAGCCGGTCACCGATGACCAGGGCCGGTCGGTGCTGACCTACGAGGACCTCGCGGTCGCGATCGTCGACGAGATCGAGCAGCCCCGGTACCTGGACACGCGCTTCACCGCCGCGTACTGATCAGCGCGACGATCGGCGGACGGCTCGGCCCTCAGCGGTCGGTTCGAAGCGGGCGGTCAGTCGGCGAGGCGGGCCGGGAAACCGCCGGTGGCGATCGGACCCCAGGCGTCGATGGTCACCCGGATCAGCGACTTGCCCTGGCGCACCATCGCCGCCCGGTAGTCGTCCCAGTCCGGGTGCTCGCCGGAGATGCTGCGGAAGTACTCGACCAACGGCTCCAGCGCCTCGGGCAGGTCCAGCACCTCGGCCGTGCCGTCGATCTGCACCCACGGGCCGTTCCAGTCGTCGGAGAGGACGCACGCCGTGACCCGGGGGTCGCAGCGGATGTTCGTCACCTTCGCCCGCTCGGGGTACGTGGACACCACCAGCCGACCCTCGCCGTCGATGCCGGCGGAGACCGGGGAGGACTGCGGCCGGCCGTCGGCCCGGGTGGTCATCAGCACGACACGGTGTCGCGGCCGGAGGAAATCGAGCAGGGTGTCCCGGTCGACCCGGGTGTTCTTCGCGATGCTGCGTGCCATCACTCGTTCCTACCAGGCCGGCGGCGGGTCCGCGGGCGGTGGGGGTCAGCGGGGGTCGGCGGCCGCCCGGTGCACCGCCTGGGTGGGCACGCGGGGCCGGCCGGCCGGGCGCCACGCCCGGCCGTTGGCATAGATCACCCGAAAGCCGAGGTACGAGGCGAGTGGCGCCCAGTGCGCCGAGCCCATCCGCAGTTCGGCGGCGTTGTGCCGTTGCCCGTTGGCCAGCACGTCGAGCAGGACGGTTTCGAAGGCGGCCGATTCAACCCAGTCGACGTCCCGGGTGAAACCGCAGATCAGGGCGGCGCCGGTGACCTCCAGGAACTCGCGCAGCACCGCGTCCGACGCGCGCAGCACCGAGCAGCTGCCGAAGTAGAGCCGCCGCCCCTCGCAGCGGCCGGCCATCAACTCGGCCACCTCGTTCAGCTCCACCGACTGCCAGTCGGTGAGGCAGAGCCGGCTCGGCTCACCGTGCATGGCGAAGAAGCCGACGCGGTGGTCGGCGTACTGCTTGAGCAGCCAGCGGTCCAGGAAGTAGAACAATTCGTCGCGGGTGGCGGCGTCCTTGTGGATGAAGCGGATCTTGCCGAGTCGTTCCAGCAGTTCGAGCGTGGGCAGCACGGAACCGCGTTCGTTGAGGTCACGGTGCCACTGACCCTCGACACAGAAGACGCCACCGCGTGCCACGTGCACCTCCGCCAGTTCGCCGCCCGAGCCTGACGTTACCGCCCTCCCAGGGAGGAGGAACATCACCCTGGGTGCGCCAGAATGCGACGTTCGGTGCCGTTCCCGCTTTCCCGGGCCGATCGGGGGAAATGGCTGTTTCGCAAATCAGCCGAATTCACAGGCGGCGCCCAGGAACGGGCCAATCGTGAGGACAATTCTCGTTATTGCCGCCAACCGCACTGATCAGTGCGATGGTGGAAATCGCGGGACGTCCCGGTCGATGTCCCCGAGCCACCCCATTCGCTCTCCTATCGGGAGGACTTCTGTGCGCGTAAACACCTTGAAGCGAGTTGCTGTCGCTTTCGCCCTGGCGTTGCCCGGGGCAGCGATCGCCTCGGTGGTCGCCGCGCCGGCAGCGTACGCGGACGGCTGTTACACCTGGAACCGCAACCTCTACCAGGGGCGCTCGGGCGACGACGTCCGTCAGCTGCAGATCCGGGTCGCCGGTTGGGCCGGCTACCGGGACATCGTCGAGAACGACGGCCGCTACGGACCGAAGACCGCCGCCGCGGTGAAGCGGTTCCAGCAGGCGTACGGGTTGCGCGCCGACGGGATCGCCGGCCCGCAGACGTACGCGAAGCTGTACCAACTCCAGGACAACGACTGCACGCCCGCGCACTTCAGCTACAACGAGTTGGACAACGGGTGCGGGGGCAGCGGGTGGAGCGGCGGTCCGTTGTCGGCGGCCCAGACCAAGCAGAACGCGCTGCGCACCATGTGGAAGTTGGAGGCGTTGCGCAAGAGCCTCGGCGACAAGCCGCTGAACGTGACCAGCGGTTTCCGCAGCCGTGCCTGCAACAACCAGGTCGGCGGCGCGTCGGACAGCCAGCACCTGTACGGCCACGCGGCCGACGTCACCTCACGGACATCGTCCCTGTGCACCGTCGCGCGGGACGCCCGTAACCACGGCTTCAGCGGGATCTACGGGCCCGGCTACCCGGACCACGACGACCACGTGCACGTCGACTCGCGGCGCGAGAACAACAGCGACAGCAGTTCGAACACGACGAACTGGTCCGCGCCGGACTGCGGGATCGGCGCTGGCAACGACTGAACCAGACGGTCGGCGTGACGTCGGCCCGGCGCGGTGGGGAAACCTCCGCGCCGGGCCGACGCCCTGTCGCCCCGGGCAGAGCGGGCCGAGCGGGCCGTGGGGTGACGCCGCTCAGCTCGCCCGGGGCCAGCGCGGCGCGGTGACACCGGGACTCACCGGGCGGCTGGCAGGCGCGGGTCGTACCCCCGTGGGGGTGGCCCGCGCGGCCTGGTGTCGCGAGGGCAGTCCGGCCCGACCGGGCGGCGGCGCCGGATAGCCGGCGGGCGTGGCCGGCCGGACGCCGGCGGGACGCGCGGACGACGGCCCGGTCGCGGTGAACGGGAACGGCACGTGCACGAACGGGTTGCCGTGCCGGATCAGCGCCTCGATCTGCCGCTCGTTGAGCCCGTGCGCCTCCAGGACCCGACGCCCCCAGCGGTGCAGGCGGCACGGGTAGGACGCGCCGTCGTTGCGGCACAACGGTCCGGTCGGCCACTCCTCGGCGGTGTGTACGACCACCGCCCGGACCGCCAGCCGGACATCCTCGGGGGTCAGTGGCGCCGGCATCGGCACCTCACCCAGCACCTGGTCGATGGGATCCGTCGACTGCTCACCAACACGCACGGCAGGCCTCCCGCAGCTCGGCAGCGGTACGGCGGACTGACCGCACCGACATCCTCGGGCAGTGGTACGGCCGGCATCGGACGAAGGTTCAATTCCGATACGCGGTAAGCAGATCCTCCGGCGACAGCACACGAAGCCCATCGACGGCGGTGCCGCTGCGCGACACGGCAACGGTCGGTACCGATTCGTCCGCTCCGGGCAGCCGGGACCGGTGCAGGAGCAGTCGGCCCAGGTCATGGGCATCGAAGGGGCGGTTCTCCTGCCACTTCACCGAGCCGACGAAGCAGATCCGCTCTGCGACGGGCCCCCG
Source organism: Micromonospora sp. NPDC005979 (assembly GCF_040614415.1). Taxonomy (NCBI): domain Bacteria; kingdom Bacillati; phylum Actinomycetota; class Actinomycetes; order Micromonosporales; family Micromonosporaceae; genus Micromonospora; species Micromonospora sp. NPDC005979. The sequence goes on from NZ_JBEXUR010000014.1 coordinate 27,478, forward strand.
ATCGGCACCGACGATGTCGATCTCCGGGTCGTTCGTACGCGTCCAGTAGCCGCCGATCACCGACGCTTCGGCCGGCAGCGTGTCTCCGGGCAGCCGGCGCATCGTCTCGCGGACGACAGGCTCGATCGCCCGGCCCCGCCAAGACGTCCACGATCGCAGGATCCGCTGCAGGGTCAGATCACCTCGCCCACGCTCGATCTCGGCCAGGTGGGGTCCCAGGAACGACAGCCAGAAACGCAGATACGGGTCAGCCACCGCATACCGCGTCTCCCGTGACGGCTTGGTCGACAGCGGGACGGTGACCTCCACGGCCCGCTTCTGGGTCAGCAGACCCAGGGCACGGTTCAGGGACGCCTGCGGTAGGTCCCCCGCCGCACGGGAGATCAGCGTGAAGGTCCGCTCACCGGAGCCGATGGCCCGCAGCACCAGACCCGCCTGGGACTGCGGTGGAAACTCCGCCGCGAGCGCGCGTTCGCCGCTGACCAGCAGGGCCGAGGTCGGATCGCGTACCGCGTCGGCCAGATAGTCGTGCACCGACGCACCGGTCGGCCACTCGTCGAGGATCAGCGGCAGACCCCCGGACACCAGGTAGGCGTCGAACGCGTCGGCGGCGGAGAGGTCGAGCATGTCGCGGACATCGGCCGGGCTCAGCGGAGGGACGACCATCTCGGTGGCCCGCTGGTGGAACGGCCGACCATAGTCGTTCAGGGCTTCCATCATGGCCAGGTCCGAGCCGACGCAGATCAGCAGGACCGGCCGCCGGGACAGCTCGCGGTCGAAGACCTTCTGCAGCGTGCCCTCGAAACCCGGATCGCTCGCGATGAGGTACGGCATCTCGTCCAGGACAACGACGCTCGGCCGATCGGTCGGCAGCGCGGCGGCGAGCAGGGTGAGCGCGGCGTCCCAGGTCCGTGGTTGCTGCTCGCTCAGCAGTTGGGCTTCGGGCAACGTGGAGGCGGCCGCCGCTTCCACGAAGAGGGCGAGGTCGGCGGCGGCGGAGGGCTGCGCGGAGGCGGTGAAGAAGAGGTGCGGGACCTCAGCCCGCTCGACGAACTCCTCCACGAGCCGGGACTTGCCGACTCGGCGGCGACCGCGCATGAGCAGCGCGCGCCCCGGCCGGCCAGCACGGCCACCGCGAGCTACCCGGGCGAGCATTCCGTCGAGCAGGGCCAGCTCACGCTCTCGTCCCACGAAGCCGTCCATGCAACCACCCTTGATGCTGTCATTTTTGGAACACTCAAGAATGAGTGTATCAATGACAGTGGTGCGAGCCAGGTCGAAAGGTCAGACGAGGTCGGCGTCGTGCACGAGCAGGGCCACCTGGACCCGGTTGTTGAGGTCGAGTCGGGTCAGCAGCCGGGAGACGTAGGCCTTCACCGTCGCCACGCTCATGAACAACTCCCCCGCGATCTCGGCGTTGGTGTAGCCCCGACCCAGGGCGATGGCGACCTGCCGTTCCCGCTCGCTGAGCGCGGCGAGCAGGCGCAGCGCCCGTTCGCGTCGCGGATCGGGGCCGGGCGGGCCCGGGTTGGCGGCGGTCACGTGGTTGATCAACGTGCGCGTCACCGACGGGGAGAGCATCGCCTCGCCTCCGGCGACCCGGCGTATCGCGTGCACGATGTCCACCGGCGGGGTGTCCTTGAGCAGGAAACCGGCCGCTCCGGCGCGCAACGCCCGGAGCACCTGCTCGTCGGCGTCGAAGGTGGTCAGCACCAGCACCTCGGGCGGGTTCGGTTGCCCGCGCAGCGCCTCGGTGGCGGCCAGCCCGTCCACCCGGGGCATCCGGATGTCCATCAGCACCACGTCCGGGGCGTACGCGGCGACCGCTGCGGGAACCTCTCCGCCGTCGGCCGCCTCGCCCACCACCCGCAGGTCCGGCAGGCCGCCGAGGATCATCGAGAGCCCCGCCCGGACCAGCGCGTCGTCGTCCACGATCAGCACCCGCACCGGCCCCGCCCCGCCGGTCGAACCGAGGCTGCCGTGGGCGCTGGGCACGTCCGGAGAGCCAGGCCCGCTGGGCGGCGCGGTCACGCCGGCCACGGCAGCCAGGCCGCCAGCCGGAAGTCACCGGTGTCGTCCCGCCCGTAGGCGAGCCGGCCGCCGGCCAGGGCGACCCGTTCGCTGATGCCGACCAGGCCGGTGCCCGCGCCCGGGAGCGTGCCGCCGACCGGAGTGCCCACCGGCCACCGGTTGGCGATCGCCACGGTCAGCCCGGCGCCCGGGCCACCGGTCACGTCCACGGTGACGGCCGCGCCGGCCGCGTGCTTGCGGGCGTTGGTCAGACCCTCCTGCACGATCCGGTAGGCGGCCCGGCCCAGCGCCGCCGGCACCTCCGCCGACCGGCCCACGCTGTCGCTGACGTTGACCCGCACTCCGGCCGTCCGCGACTCGTCGATCAGGGCCGGCAGGTCGGCGAGGGTGGGCTGGGGCGGCTCGGGCGCGTCGCCGGCGCCGTCGTCCTCGGCCCGGAGCACCCCGATGACCTCCCGCAGGTCCTGCAGGGCCGCGTGGGCGCTGCCCCGGATCACCCCGGCGGCGCGGGCCACCTCGTCGGCGGGTGCGTCGGGGCGGAACTCCAGCGCTCCCGCGTGCAGGCTGAGCAGGGAGATCCGGTGGGCCAGCACGTCGTGCATCTCGCGGGCGATGCGGGTGCGTTCGAGGTGGCGGGCCTGGGCGACCCGCAACTGCTGTTCGGCCTCGGCCCGCTCGGCGCGTTCGCGCAGCGAGACGATCAACTGCCGCCGGGCCCGCACGAACATCCCCCAGGCCAGCACGGCCAGGGTGATCACCGCGCCCCAGGACACGGTGAGCCAGTACGGCATGGCCGGATCGGGACGCGCCCAGCTGAACAGCAGGTTGGTGAGCAGGCCGACACCGGTCACCGCCACCGCGACGGCGGTACGGCGGTGCACCACGACGGTGAAGTACACGATCAGCAGCGGGATCGCGGAGGCCATCGAGAACGTGCTCAACGGCAGAGTGGCCAGCGCCAGTCCGAGCGGCCACCGGCGGCGCAGCCAGAGCAGACCGCAGCAGACCAGCCCGATCAGGGCGTCGGCACCCACCATCCAGTCGTGCGGAAGCGGCACGGCCGCCTCGGGATTGGGCGAAAGGCTGTCGACGGTGACGAACAGCACCCAGAGCAGGCTGATGAGGAAGGCCAGGCTGTCCACCACCCAGTCGCGGGTGGTGCGACGCGGACGGGCGCGCTCGGGCTCCGCCGGCACCACCAGCTCCCCGGGCAACAGCCAGGGGTGCTCGGGGACGGCGATGCTGGTCACGCGCCCATGCTAGGCAGCTACCGGTCCGGACAACCAGCTACCAAAGTCTCGACCCGGGCGTCGACCAAGGTAGCTGCGGCACCGACCGGCGGCCGCAGCGGATGGCCGGGCGGCGGCGGCAGGCTCGACCGCATGATCACCGTGGAGAACCTCACCAAGCGGTACGGGCCGCACCCGGCGGTGGACGACGTGTCGTTCCGGTGCGAGCCCGGCACCGTCACCGGCTTCCTCGGTCCCAACGGGGCCGGCAAGTCGACCACCATGCGCATGATCTGCGGGCTGACCACGCCGACCGCGGGCCGCGCCACCGTCGCCGGGCACCTCTACCGGGAGCTGCCCAACCCGGGGCGGGAGGTCGGTGTGCTGCTGGACGCCTCCGCCCAGCACGCGGGCCGCACGGGCCGCGAGGCGTTGACGCTGTCCGCGTACACCATGGGTTTGGACAGGCGCGAGGTCGCCGCGAAGCTCGACCTGGTCGGGTTGAACGCCGTGGCGGCGAAGCGTCGGGTACGGGCGTACTCGCTGGGCATGCGTCAGCGGCTCGGCCTGGCGCAGGCGCTGCTCGGCGACCCCCGGGTGTTGATCCTCGACGAGCCGGCGAACGGCCTGGACCCGGAGGGGATCTTCTGGATGCGGGGTCTGCTGCGCGACTTCGCCGACCGGGGCGGCACGGTGCTGCTCTCCTCCCACCTGCTGCGCGAGGTGGAGGCGGTCGCGGACCGGCTGGTGGTGATCGGGGGTGGCCGGATCGTGGCCCAGGGCGGCAAGGACGAGCTGCTGGCCGGCGGCGGCACGGTGGTGCGGGCGCGTGACGACGTGGCGCTACGTCGGGCACTGGACGCGGCCGACCTGACCGCCACCGACAGCGCCGACGGCCTGCTCGTGCAGGCCGACGCCGAGACCGTCGGCCAGGCCGCGGCCGACGCCGGCGTCGCGCTGGCCGAGCTGCGCCCGGCCGGCAGCGGCGGCCTCGAACAGCTCTTCCTCACCCTGACCGCCGGCGAATCCACCCGGGAGGCCGTCCGATGACCACCACCACCGCGCCCACCGCCGACGCCGTCGCGCCCCGGCACCATTCCCCGGTACGCCGACCGTCACTGCTCCGGCTCACCGCCGTCGAACTGCGCAAACTCGTCGACACCCGGGCCGGCCGCTGGTTGCTGATCACCATCGGCCTCGTGGTCGTCGCGGTCGTCACCCTCCTGCTGATCTACGCGGAGGACGCCGAACAGACCTTCGGCACCTTCTTCGTGACCTCGCTGCTGCCCGCCAACGTGCTCCTGCCGGTGCTGGGCATCCTGTCGATCACCAGTGAGTGGTCGCAGCGGACCGCCCTCACCACGTACGCGCTGGTCCCCCGACGGGAACGGGTGGTGACCGCGAAGCTGATCGCGGTGGTGCTGGCCGCAGTCGCCTCCGTGCTTGTCGCCCTCGCCGTCGCCAGCATCGGGACGCTCGTGGCGTCGGCCACGGGCGGTGCGGGCACCTGGCAGGTGGGCGCGACGCTGATCGTCAACGGGGTGATCGCCCAGGTGGCCGTGGTGCTGATGGGTGCCGCCTTCGGCCTGCTGCTGCTCAACACGCCGTTGGCGATCGTCGGCTACCTGCTGCTGCCGACGCTCTGGTCGGTGCTCGGCGGGATGGTCCGGCCCCTGCGCGGTCCGGCCGGATGGCTGGACACCAGCCGGACCATGGAGCCGTTATTCAGCAGCGATGCGCTCACCGGCGACCAGTGGGGGCGGCTGGTGGTGTCCCTGCTCGTCTGGATGGTCGTTCCGTTGGCCGCCGGCCTGGTCCGGACGCTGCGCCGCGAGGTGTCCTGACCATGGACGCGGCCGACTACCGCCCCCGCACAGTGGTCACCGGTGGTCCGCTGGAACTGGTCGTCCTGTGGGGTGGCTTTCCACTGCTCGGCGCGGGCGCCGGCTGGCTCCTCGCCGCGTCGACGGGGTGGCTGGCCCGGTTGTCGTGGGTGCCCTTCGGCGACCTCATCAGGTGGTTGGACCGGCTGCCCGAGCCGCCGGCGACCCTCGGCGCGGTGGCCGTCGGCGTCCTGGCCGGCCTGGTCGTCGCCGGGGTCGGCACCGCCGAGCGGCTGATCGTCACCGTGGACTCCACGCAGGTCCGGTTCCGCCGCGCCGACCAGTCCCGCGGCGTCGCGCGAGCCGACACCCGGGTCGCCTTCCTGGCCGACAAGCACGTGGTGCTGCTCGACGGCGACGGCGCGGAACTCGTCCGGGAGTCGACGGACCTCCCGGCGGCCCACCTGGCGGCGGCGTTCCGCGCGCACGGCTGGGCCTGGACGGACGACGACCCGCACCGCTCGGCGTACCGACTGTGGGTGCCCGACCTGCCGGGGCTCCCGGTCGGCGCGGACGCCCTGCTGTACGCCCGCGAGCGGGCTCTCGAACGGGACCGTCGCGACGACGTACGGGAACTGCGCCGCGAACTCGGTCGGCTCGGGGTGGTGCTGCGCGACGAGGGCAGACGCCAGTACTGGCGGACCGTTGCCCCCGGGGCAGGACGGCCGACTTCGGCCGAGCGGGAGCCCGAGGGGCGGTAGCGTCAGTCCCAGGAGATCCTGGGAGCGCGCGATGACCGAGCAGCAGCCGTACCGGGTGGTGTCCCGACACCCCGGCTTCGAGCTGCGCCGCTATCCGGCCCACCTGGTGGCCGAGATGCGCATCCAGGCGTCGTTCACCCGGGCGCCGATGGAAGCGTTCCGGCCGCTGGCCGCGTACGTCGGGGGCGCCAACCGGGCCCGGCAGCCGGTCGGATCGGCCGTGCCGGCGACCTCCACGGCCGACGGCGCGGCGAAGATCCCGATGACGCTGCCGGTCGTCCAGGTCGAGGGTGAGCGGCCGGGCGCGTACCTGATCCAGTTCGTTCTGCCGGCCACCGTGACCGCCGCGACGGTGCCCGAGCCGGTGGACGCCCGGGTACGGATCCACGAGGTACCGGCCCAGCTGGCGGCGGCGATGCGGTTCTCCGGCCGGTGGACGGAGCGGGCGTTCAGCCAGCGGGCCACCATGCTGGGCCGGTCGGTGACCGCCGCCGGGCTGCAACCCACCGGTGCCATCCGGTACGCGCGTTTTGATCCGCCGTGGAAGCCGTGGTTCCTGCGCCGCAACGAGGTCGTGCTGCCGGTCGTGGAGTGACCGGGCGGCGGTCCGGCGGGCGGTCATCCGACCGAGCCGAGCGGGGACCGACCGGGACGGTGACGCAGTGCCCGCCACGTCGGCAGCACGCTGGCGAGTACGGCCAGCAGCAGGCACAGCCCCACCACCGCACCGACGACCGTCCACGGCACCACCAGGTCGACCGGGGCGCCGACCTGCTCGGCGAGACCGGCGCGGATGCTGAGCAGACCGACGAACGCGACCGTGCCACCGAGCAGCGCGCCGATCAGCACCACCAGGGCGGACTCCGCCGTGACCAGCCAGACGACCTGCCGCCGGGTCGCCCCGGCCAGTCGAATCAGCCGCAGGTCCGCGGCCCGACCGGCGGCGGCCAGCAGCAACGTGTTGGCGACCGCGATCGCGCCGTAGCCGGCGGACACCCCGATCAGCAGCACCGTGAACAGCCAGACCAGGCGGTCCTCGGCGGCGTCCGCCTCGGCCGCCCAGGTGGCGACGTCGACGACCCGCCCACCGACGGGCGGTGCGATCCGGTTTCGGACGTACACCGTGGACGTCTGGGCCGACGGGTCGTGCGCCCGCACCACCGCCCGGGGCACCAGCAGGTCACCGGGGAGGGAGTCGTCGGTGACCACGGCGACGACGCGCAACGACACCGTCGTTCCGTCGGCGAAGACCACGTCGTACGGCGCGGACGGGCGCAGGTTCGTCGCGGCGGTGACCACCACCGTGTCGTCGCCCTGCAGGTCGTCCAGCGAGCCGGCGACGACGGTGAGCACACGGTTCGCGGCGGCGAAGCCCGCCGGGTCCACCCCGAGGGCGGTGAGTGGACGGTTCGCCGGCAGCTTTCCTGGGTCGGTGCGGTAGACCGTGGTAGGCAGGAGGGCGATGCCGCCGGTCTCGGCGACCGCCGCGTCCGACAGACCGGGCCCGGAGTCGGGCACGACGATCCAGCCGGCGTTGACGTTGTCCGCCCGACCGGCCGCGTACGCGGCGCTGGTGGTGCGCACCATCCCGGACACCAGCACCGCGAACGCGACCGTGAGCAGCACCGGCGCGGCGATGGCGGCGGTCCGTCGGGTCGCGGTCAACGCGCTGCCCCGGACCAGCATCCCGATGGCTCCCCCGCCTCGTCGCACCGGTGCGCGCAGGAGCCGTACGACCGGTCCGACCACCGCCGGCGCGAGCACGGTGGCGCCGGCCACCAGGGCCATCACCGCGTAGAGGGCGTACTGCGCGGCGATCCGGGCCTCGTCGGCCGTCGCCGTTCCGACGCTGAGCGCCATCCCGACCGCCACCAGGAGCACGCCGATGGCGACCCGTACCCGCCCGATCGGCCGCTGCTCCACCGCCGCCTCACGCAACGCCTCCAGCGGGCGGACCCGCGCCGCCCGTCGGGACGCCGACCAGACCGCCAGCAGCGCGATCACCGGCCCGGCGGCGAGCGAGACCGCGACCGGCCAGAGGTGGTAGCGGACCGCGAAGGTCACCGGTTCCAGACCGCCGTCGACCAGCAGCCGCCCCACCGCCGGGGCGAGCGCCGCACCGACCAGCAGGCCGACGACTCCACCGCCGGCCCCGACGGCGAGCGCCTCGGCGTACACCAGGCGGCGGACCTGACGCCCGGTGGCGCCCACGGCGCGCAGCAGACCCAGCTCGCGGCGGCGCTGCGCGACGGTGAACGCGAAGGTGGAGGCGACCACGAACACCGTGACGAAGCCGGCGAGGGCCGCCGTGGCGGTGAGCACCTGCATGCCGATCCACCGGGTGCGGGCGTCACCGCGAGGCTCCAGGGCGCCCCGGTCCTCGCCGGCCAGCACCCGCCCGTCGCCGCCGACGACAGCACGCGCCGCGAGCGCGACCCGCTCCGGGTCGGCGTCGGGCGCGAGCAGCAGCCCGATCGTCCGGACACCGGGCGCCAGCGCGGCGGCCACCTCGTCCGCGACGTGGACGCCGGGCGCGTCGACCAGACCGCTCACGGTGTACGGCTCCAGACCCGAGGCGGTGAGAAGGGTGACCGGCCTGCCGATCGGCAGCCCGAGCGCACTGTCGACGACCACCTCGCCGGCCCTGCTGGGCGGACCGCCGGCCGTGGTACGCACTCCACCGAGCTGGGCGCTGGACCACCCGTGCCCCTGGTGGGCGTCCTCGCGCCGACTGTCGGCGGCCACGGGGTGACCGTCCACGATCGGCTGGGCGTAGAAGGTCCGGTCCGGAACGGCCGCCGCGACGCCGGGCAGTGCGCCGAGTCGACCCACGAGCGTCGCCGCCACGTCGGCGGACCAGGGGCGGGTCGGCACGAACGAGTCGGCCGAGGCTCCCGCCTCCGGGCTCTGCACCACCACCGCCGCCCGCGCCAGCCGGTCCGGCACCTGCGGACGTCCGGAGGCGAGCAGCAGGGTCGCCGCCGCGACCAGCGCGACCCCGAGAGCGACGGCCACGAACGCGCTGGCCGAACGCCGGACGCTCACCACGACGGCTCCCCGACGGTCTCCCGCTCGGCGATCCGGGCGGCGACAACGGCGGCGGTGATCCCGCCGGTCAACTCGTCGACCACGCGCCCGTCGGCGAGCAGGAGAACCCGGTCGGCGTACGCCGCGGCGGCGGGATCGTGGGTCACCATCACCATGGTCTGCCCGTGGTCGTCGACGAGTGCGCGCAGCAGCCGGAGCACCTGACGCGACGCCCCGCTGTCCAGCGCGCCGGTCGGCTCGTCGGCGAAGAGCACCGCCGGACGGGTGAGCAACGCGCGGGCCACGGCGACACGCTGCTGCTCGCCACCGGACAGCTCGCTCGGCCGGTGCCCGGCCCGGTCGGCCAGTCCGACGGCGTCGAGCGCGGCGGCGATGTCCCGGGCTGGCGGGCGGCGACCGGCCAGGCGCGACGGCAACTCGACGTTCTGCGCGGCGGTCAGCGTGGACACCAGGTTGAACGCCTGGAACACGAAGCCGATCCGGTCCCGCCGCAGTCGGGTCAGCTCGTCCTCGCCGAGGTCATCGAGGCGTACGCCGTCGATCGTGACGGTCCCCTCGGTCGGGCTGTCCAGCCCCGCCGCGCAGTGCAGCAGGGTGGACTTTCCCGAGCCGGAGGGGCCCATCACCGCCGTGAAGGTGCCGCTCGCGAAGCTGGTCGTCACGCCGTCCAGCGCCGTCACCGGCCATTTCGACGTGCCGTACACCGCGCGCAGCCCCGTCAGGGTCACCGTGTCTGTCGTCATGGCCGACACGGTGCCAATTCCGGCGGGTGGTACGCGTCGTGCCAGCGCGGACACTTTCCGACCCGCCCCTGGGTGGACCTCGGGCGCGAACGGCGACCCGACGTCCTCCCCGAGGATGACGGCCCACGGGTGGACGCGCCCGCCAGCGCCGGTCGATACCGTTCGTACCGTGCTCGCTCACCTGCTGTCCCGGCGACTACGGCCGGCGGACCTGTACATCGTGGACGCCGTACTGGCCGTGGCGGTCGGCGGCCTGCTCTGCCCGTACGCGGCGTTGGAGTCGCCGCTGCACGGTGGCGTCCGCGAGCCGCTCTGGGTGTCCGTGCTGGTCGGGATGGCCCTCGGGCTGCCGTTGGCGGTCCGGCGACGCTGGCCGGTCACCGTCGCGGCAGTGATCAGCGCGGTCGCCACGGCCGCCCTGATCACCGGTGTGATCCCCAACTTCGCCGCTGCCGCGCCGGCCCTCGCCATCGGCCTGTCCTTCTACACGGTGGCGGTGTCGACGACCGCGCGCCGATCGATGCTCAGCGCCGCCGCCTGCCTCGCCCTGGTGAGCGTGGCGCTGGTGTGCACGGCGGGCGACCTCTGGTCCCGGACCGGTGCGGTCGGCTATGCCCTCGTGATGATCGCGCCGGCCTGGCTGATCGGCTGGCTGGTCCGGGAGCGCCGCGCCCTGGCCAGCCGGCAGAGCGACCACCTGGTCCGGCAGGCCGCCACCGAGGAGCGCCTGCGCGTGGCCCGCGAGCTGCACGACGTGGTGGCGCACACGCTGAGCCTCATCGTGGTGCAGGCCTCGGTCGCCAACCACGTCGCCGAGGCGGACCCCCGACAGGCGGGCGCCGCCCTGCGGGTGATCGAGGAGACCGGCCGCAGCGCGTTGACGGACGTACGTCGGGTCCTCGGCGTCCTGCGCGAGGGAACCCCGTACGCCCCGACACCCGGCCTCGACGAGCTGCCCGTGCTCGCCGAGCAGGCGGCGATCGGGGGTGTCGACGTGCGTCTCGACGTACGGCGGGAGGAGCCGGCCGCAGCGGTGCCGGAGTCGGTGGGCCTCGCGGTCTACCGGATCGTGCAGGAGGCGGTGACCAACGTGGTGAAACACGCTGCTCCGGCCGCATGTCGGGCCACGGTGACAGTCCTGCCGACCGAGGTGCGGGTGGAGGTGACCGACGACGGCCGGCGCCCGGTGTCGACGGTCGGCGGGGGGCACGGGTTGATCGGCATGCGGGAACGAGTGGCGCTGCACGGCGGGGAGTTCCGGGCCGGTCCCCGCTCCGACGGCGGCTTCGCGGTGACCGCCAGCCTGCCCTACCGGGTCGCCGCGTGATCCGCGTACTGATCGCCGACGACCAGGCGCTGCTGCGTGGCAGCTTCCGGTTGCTGGTGGACCTCAGCGGGGACTGCACCACCGTCGCCGAGGCGGGCAACGGGGTCGAGGCCGTGGCGTTGACCGGGCGGCACCGGCCGGACGTGGTGCTGATGGACGTCCGGATGCCGGAGATGGACGGCATCGAGGCGACCCGTCGGATCTGCGCCGACCCGGCGACGGCCGACTGCCGGGTCATCATCCTGACCACGTTCGACCTGGACGAGTACGTCTACGGGGCGCTGCGCGCCGGGGCCAGCGGGTTCCTGCTCAAGGACACCCCGCCGGCGGACCTGCTGGCCGGGATCCGGGTGGTCGCCGCCGGTGAGGGGCTGCTCGCGCCGACGGTGACCCGCCGGCTGATCGACGAGTTCGCCCGACGTCCGGAGCCGAGCCGGCCGGTGCCCCGACGGCTCGACGGGGTGACCGACCGGGAACGGGAGGTGCTGGCGCTGATCGCCCGAGGCCTGTCCAACACGGAACTGGCCGCGCATCTCAACCTCAGCCAGGCCACCGTCAAGACGCACGTCGGGCGGCTGCTGACCAAGCTCGCGGTCCGCGACCGGGCGCAACTGGTCATCGTGGCGTACGAGACGGGTCTGGTGGGGCCAGGCGGCCTACGCTGAGCCGGTCGGCCGTGCGGACCCAGGAGGAGCCATGACCCGGTACGTCGCGCTGCTGCGCGGAGTCAACGTCGGCAGCACCCGCCTCGCGATGGCCGACCTGCGCCGGATCGTCACCGACCTCGGCCACGACGACGTCACGACGTACCTGCAGAGCGGCAACGTGGTCTTCGGCAGCACGGTGCGCGACGCGGAGAAGCTCGCCGCCGGCATCGAGCGGGCGCTCACCGACGAGCTGGGGCTCACCGTGCCGGTGCTGGTGCGCAGCGGCCGGGAGTTGGCGGCGGTGGCCGGCGGAAACCCGTACGCCGAGATCGACGACGACCCGAAGCGGCTGCTGGTCGCCTTCCTCGCGACCGCTCCGAAGAAGTCGCTTGTCGACGCGCTCACCGTGCCCGGTGGCGAGAACGTGGCGTTCACGGTGACCGGCCGCGAGGTCTTCCTGCACTTCCCCGACGGCGGCTACGGGCGGACGAAGTTCACCAACGCGTACCTGGAGAAGCAGCTCGGCGTGGTGGGCACCACCCGCAACTGGAAGTCGGTGCGCACACTGGCGGAGCTGGCCGCCGGCTGACGCGACCGGGCGGGCGCGGACGCCCGCCCGGGACCGGTCAGAAGTGGTACGCGGTCTCGTACTCGGGGACCAGCACCCGGCTGCGCGGCGAGATCCGACGCACCGCCGCGATCATGTCGTCGAGCCGGGCCCGGTCGGCGGGTGCGACGACCGGCGGGTTCCGCAACGGCGTCTCGAAGTTGTCCCAGTGCACCGGCACCACGACCTTCGGGTAGTCCAGACCGGCCAGCAGCCGGGGCAGGTAGTCGGCGGTGGTGGTGGCGCTCTGCATGGCCACCATCGCCACGTCCGGCGTCAGGCCGCTGAGGTTGCGCTCGGCGACGTCGCTGGCCCCGGTGAAGTAGACCGACGGGCCGCCCGCGACCCGCAGCAGGTACCCCAACGTGTCGCCCTCCGGCAGGTCCGCGATGGTCGCCGGCCGCGCCGGCTGGCTGACCCGCACCCCGGGAAAGGCCACCGAGTACGACGCGTTGCGGCTGTGCAGCGAGCCGACCACCTCGACGGTGTGGTCGCCGAAGTCGAGCACCTCCCCGCCCTTGACGGCGCTGAGCTGCGCCGACGGCACCCCGTAGGCCAACCCGAGGTGGTACGCGGTGAGCGTGCCGAACACCCGCGCGCCGGTCCGCCCGGCGATGTACGGCACGTCCATGTAGTGGTCCCAGTGCGTGTGCGTGACCAGCACGGTCGTGGCCTTCTCGACGCGCTGGTCGATCACGTCGGTGCGCACGGTCAACGGGGTCTCCGTCTTGAACGCGCCAGCGAACAGGCCGGTGTCGATCCGGCTGAGGAACGGGTCGACCAGGATGGTCCGGTCGGCGATGTCGATGCGCCAGCCGGCCGTACCCCACCAGCGGAAGCTGATCGCGCCCTTCGCACGGGTGGTCGGCGTGGGTGCGGCGGCCGGGGGCGCGGCCTGGGCCGGGGTGGTCGAGGCGGCGAGTCCGCCGGCCGAGACCAGGGCGGTGGTGGCTGCGGCGTCGCGGAGGAAGCGACGACGGTCGAGGTGGGACATGTGGATCTCCCCGTGTCGGTTGATCGGTCGACCCGAGCCAACCAGCGCCATCGGGCCCAGGTCCAAGATCGAACGCTGTCGCCTCCGATACGTCACCGCATATCGGGCCTGCTCGACGGTGGTGTCCCGTCGCTCGACACCGCCGAAATTCAGTCGCCGCGCAACGCCTCCACCGCCGTACGGGCGGCCCGCCCGACGGCCAGGTCCACGTCGATCCGGCGCGGGGCGAGATCCTCGGCGCGGGCGAAGACGGCGATCGCGTACCGGCCGCCGTCGGGGTATTCGGCGACCCCGGCCTCCAGGTGCAGTCCGGGCAGGCTGCCGGTCTTGCCGGACACCCGCACGGCGGGCGGGAAACCGGCGGCCAGGCGGGTCCAGAAGAGCTGCCGGGCCATCCAGGCGCGAACCATCGCGCACGCCGACGCCGGCCCGGCCTCGTCCCGCCAGATCAGGGTGAGCAGCCGGGTGATGTCCCGCGCCGTACTGGACGTGGTGCGTTGCGGGTCGAAGACCCGCATGGCCCGGACCTGGTCCGCCGGCAGGGTCGGGAAGATCCGCGCGAACTCCGCCTCGGTACGCGCCCCCACGTCGGCGAGCATCATCTCGACCAGCTCCCGGGGGCCGCCGAGAACGCGGGTTCGGCCGAGGCCCAGCTCGGCGGCGAGCATCGGCAGCAGGTCCGGACCGACCCGACGCAGCAGCAGGTCGGCGGCCGTGTTGTCGCTGACCGACATGGCGAAGTACGCGAGGTCCCGCAACGACACCTCGGCGTCGTCGGCACAGCCGGCCAACCCCCACCCGCCGAGCCGGTCGGCGGCGGTGACCAGCACCCGTTCGGTCGGGTCGACCTGGCCCGCCGCGACCTGCCGGGCGAACTCCAGCACCAGCAGGATCTTGAAGATCGACGCGATCACCACCTGCTCGTCGGCCCGCAGCCCGACCTCCCGGCCCGCCGCGTCCAGGTCCACGACGTGCAGGCTGCCGGTCACCCCCGCGTCGGCGAAGATGGCCTCGATCCGCTCCCCCACGTCCACCCCGGCACGGTATCCAGTGACTCTCCGTCGCTGCCGTAGGGTCCGGCCGTGGACCTGCTCCGACATCTGCGGCACTTCGTGGTGGTCGCCCACGAGCTGCACTACGGGCGGGCGGCCGAGCTGCTCGGAATGGCCCAGCCGCCGTTGAGCCAGTCGATCCAGCGGTTGGAGCGGGAGCTGGCCGTCGAGCTGTTCGACCGTTCCCGTCGCCAGGTGCGGCTCACCACGGCCGGCGGTCTGCTGCTCGCCGAGGCCGAGGAGCTGCTCGCCGGCGAGGGTCGGCTGCGCAACCTCATGGGTCAGGTCCGCGCGGGCGAGCTGGGCGTGCTGCGCGCCGGGGTGCCGCCGGAGACGCCGGCGGTGACGCTGCGGGCGCTGCTGGACCAGCTCGCGGCCCGTACGCCCGGCCTCGACGTGGAGCTGCACGAGCTGACCACCGCCGAGCAGGTGCGGATGCTCACCGAGCGGAGCCTCGACGTGGGGCTCGTACACCATCCGGTCGAGGCGGACGGGCTGCGCTTCGGTGCCCCGGTCGACGTACCCCTGGGGGTGTTGCTGCCGCGGACCTCGCCGCTGGCACGCGGCCGGGAGGTGCCGCTCGCCGCGCTCGCCGGCCTGGACCTGGTGACCGCTCCCCGGGCCACCGCGCCGGGCTGGCACGACCACCTGCTCGGGGTGTGCCGACAGCACGGGTGGCGGCCGGCGCGGGTGCGGCCGGCGCGCAACCCGGAGTTCCTGTTCGGGTTGGTGCTGGCCGGCGGCGGCGTCGCCGTGGAGCCGGCGGCCCTGGCCCGCCGGGAACCCCGGATCGCCTGGCGACCGCTCGCCGACACGCCGCTGACCAAGCGCACGTCGGCGGCCTGGCCGCAGCGGTCGGCGCATCCGGCGGCGGCAATGGTCGGGCAGCTCGCCGCCGAGGTGCTGGCCGCCGCCGAGCCGGCGCCACCCACGTCGCCCCCGGCGCCGGCGGCACGGCCCTGGCCGGTGTTGTTCGACACGACCGGGTGAACCGGATCGCCGTTGCGCTCGTCACCTCGCTTTGGGCGGTGAATCGTCCACCTGCCCGGGTATGGATGACGGATAACGAAGACGCGAAGGAGCCGCAGTGGCACTCACGATTCCTGACATCAGCCTGAACGACGGCACGACCATTCCGCAGCTCGGCTTCGGGGTGTTCCAGATCGAGCCGAAGGACACCGTCGCGGCGGTGACCACGGCGCTTGAGGTGGGCTACCGGCACATCGACACCGCCGAGATGTACGGCAACGAGGCCGAGGTCGGCGAGGCCGTCCGCACGTCCGGCCTCGACCGCGGCTCGGTGTACATCACCAGCAAGTTGAACAACGGCTTCCACCGCCCGGACGACGCCCGCAAGGCGTTCGACTCGACGCTGTCGGCCTTGAAGATGGACTACATCGACCTGTTCCTGATCCACTGGCCGCTGCCGACCCTGTACGACGGCGACTACGTCTCGACCTGGAAGGTGTTGGAGGAGTTCCAGCGCGACGGCCGCGCCCGGTCGATCGGCGTGTCGAACTTCCAGGTGTCGCACCTGCGGCGGCTGGCCGACGAGGCGAGCGTGGTGCCGGCGGTCAACCAGATCGAGGCGCACCCGTACTTCGGCAACGACGAGGTCCGCGCGTACGGCCGCGAACACAACATCCTCACCGAGGCGTGGTCGCCGATCGCGCAGGGCAAGGTGCTGGACGACCCGACGGTGGTCGACATCGCCGAGCAGGTGGGCCGCACCCCGGCGCAGGTGGTGCTGCGGTGGCACGTGCAACGCGGCGACATCATCTTCCCGAAGTCGACCACGCCGAAGCGGATCGAGGAGAACACCGGGATCTTCGACTTCGAGCTGGACGACACGGCGATGGAGCGGATCACCGGACTGGACAAGGGCGAGGCCGGGCGGCAGGGCCCGAACCCGGACACCTTCGCCTACGTGCCCCGCTGACCCGCGGACAGCGCTGCCCCGGGGTGCTGACTCCGGGGCAGCGCGCTGTTCGCGGGCGGGTCAGCTGTCGACACGCTCGGCGAGTCGGCGGAACACCGCCTGGGTCGGCGAGTCGGGCGTGGCGACGTAGACGATCAACCGCTGCTCGGTCTCCGGCACCAGCAGCACCCGGCACTCGAACTCCAGCGACCCCAGCTCGGGATGCGCCACCCGTTTCACGACGGGACGGCGCTCCCCGACCTCGTGCTCGGCCCACAGTTGGGCGAAGCGCGGCGAGGCGCCGAGCAGTTCGGTGACCAGCTCGCGGATGGCCGGGTCGGCCGGGTAGCGGCCGTAGGCGGCCCGCAGGTCCGCGACCGTGGTGTGCACGAACCGACGCGCGTCGGCGTCGGACCAGTGCGCGTCGGTCATCGGCTGCCGGAAGGTCCAGCGGATCATGTTGCGCTCGGCGTGCGGCACGGCAGCGAGATCCCCCACGAAGTGCGTGGCCAGCCGGTTCCAGGCCAGCACGTGGTACGCGGCGTCGACGAGGTACGCCGGGGTCTCGGTCATGGCGTCGAGCAGGTGCCGCAGCCCGGGCGGCACCTCGCGGCTCGGGCCGACGGCCGAGGGCGGGTTCTCCCCGGCGATCCGGAACAGGTACTCCCGCTCGTCGCGGTTCAGCAGCAGCGCCCGCGCCAGGGCGGCGAGCACCTGCCGGGACGGGTGCGGGCCCCGGCCCTGCTCCAACCGGATGTAGTAGTCGATCGACATGCCGGCGAGCTGGGCGACCTCCTGCCGACGCAGCCCGGGCGTACGCCGCCGTACCCCGTCGGGGAGGCCGACCTCGGCGGGCCGCAGGCGGGCGCGGCGGGCGCGCAGGAACGCCGCCAGTTCGTCACGTCGCAGGCCGCTGCTCGTCATGACCCCAGCATGCCGTCTACCGGGTCGGCCAGGGTGGTACCGCCGGTCCCAGCCTCGCGGCGTCTCTCCCCACCGGCCGCTGTCGGGCACAGGCTCGACGGCATGACGAACATGATCGCCCTGGTCACCGGGGCCAACAAGGGAATCGGCCTCGCCACCGCCCGGCAGCTCGGGGCCCTCGGGATGACCGTCCTGCTGGGCGCGCGGGACGCCGAGCGGGGCCGCGCCGCGGAGCGGGAGCTGCGCGACGGCGGCATGGACGCGGTGTTCGTGCCGCTGGACGTCACCGACCCGACGTCGGTGGCCGACGCCGCGAAATTCGTCGAAGCCGAGTACGACCGGCTCGACGTGCTGGTCAACAACGCCGGCATCGTGCTCGCCGACGGTACGCGGGGGCTGCCCAGCGAGACGACCGTGGCGACGATGCGCCGGCTGTACGAGACGAACGTCTTCGGCCCGGTGGCGGTCACCAACGCGCTGCTCCCCCTGCTGCGCCGGGCACCGGCGGCGCGGATCGTCAACGTCTCCAGCGAGGTCGGCTCGATCGCCGTGATGACCGACCCGGACGGCGCGCTCTTCGCGCTGACCTCCGTGCCGTACCCGTCGTCGAAGGCGGCGCTGAACATGCTCACCGCCATGTACGCCAAGGAACTCCGGGACACCCCGATCAAGGTGAACGCGGCGAACCCCGGCTACTGCGCCACCGACCTGAACGGCAACAGCGGCTTCCGTACGCCGGAGCAGGGCGCCGAGGTGAGCGTGCACCTGGCGACCCTGCCGGCGGACGGGCCGAGCGGACTGCTCTGGGGCTTCCAGATGGACGCCGGCGGCGGGTACGGGGTGCTCCCCTGGTGAGACGGACGCTTGACCTGGAGCGCGCTCCAGGTACGAGGGTGGTCCTCGGGCGCCCGTCGGCAGGGCGTCCGGAAGGAGATCCCATGCGGTACCGCACCATCGGCGCCGACCCGGCGACCCGGCGCGAGGTCAGCGTGCTCAGCCTCGGGGCCATGCTGTTCGGCAGCGCCACCGACGAGGCCACTTCGTACGCGATCCTCGACCGGTACGTCGAGGCGGGCGGCACCTTCATCGACACGTCGGACAACTACGCGTTCTGGGTCGATGGTTCACAGGGCGGCCAGAGTGAGGAGTTGCTGGGGCGGTGGCGGCGCAGCCGGGGCATCGGCACCGAGATCGTCATCGCCACCAAGCTGGGCGCCCGCCCACTGGCTCCCGGCACCAGCTACCTGGACAACGCCGAGGGCCTGTCGGCGAAGGTCATCCGCGAGTCGGCGGAGCGCAGCCGTGACCGGCTCGGCGTGGAACGGCTGGACCTGCTCTACGCACACATCGAGGACCGGACGGTGTCGCTCACGGAGACCGTGGAGGGCTTCGCCGAGCTGGTCGCCGAGGGGACGGTGGGCCTGTTGGGCGCGAGCAACCACCGCGCCTGGCGGGTGGAACGGGCCCGCGCGCTCGCCGCGGCCGCCGGCCTCCCGGGGTACGAGGTACTCCAGTACCGCCACAGCTATCTGGCCCGGCGCTTCGACGTGGCCAGCGAGCTGGACCCGGACGGCGACCTGGGCGGTGTTGGCGGCGACCTGCTCAGCTATCTGCGCGCCGAGCCGGAGCTGACCCTGGTGGCGTACTCGCCGCTGCTCAGGGGGGCGTACAGCCGGCCGGACGTGCCGCTGGACGCCGCGTACGACCTGCCGAGCACGCCCCGGCGGCTGGCCGCCCTGCGGGAGGTCGCCGGGCAGGCCGGCGCGACGGTGAACCAGGTGGTGCTCGCCTGGTTGCTGGGCGGCGACCTGCCGTCGATTCCGCTGGTGGGCGCCTCCTCGGTGGCCCAGCTCGAGGAGAGCCTGGCCGCCGTGGAGCTGGAGTTGACCGCCGAGCAGCGGCACCGTCTCGACACCACCTGGTGACCTGCGACGGCCGTCCCGCCGACCTCACCCGTCGGCCTCACTCGTCGGCCGGCGGGGCGGTCAGGTCGAGCTGCCAGTCGTTGGCCCGCATCAGGTGCCCGGGCGGGTACTCGAAATCCGTCTCGCCCCGCAGGGTGAAGCCCGCCTTGCGGCAGACCGCGTTCGAGGCGGGATTGTCGACGGACGGGTACGCGTGCGCGTAGCGCCGGTCCCGTCGGGCGCGCGCCACGTCGAGAGCCGCGCGCACCGCGACGGTGGCCAGCCCTTTCCCCCGGTACGCGGGCAGCACCGCCCAGCCCAACTCGTACACCGGCTGGTCGCGCCACTCGCGAGGCCAGTAGCCGACGCTGCCCACCCGCGTGCCGTCCGGCAGCACCACGGTGAACATGCACCCCGGCCCGCCCTCGGCGAAGTGCACGTACCGGTCGTGCCGGGCGAGCACCTGCTCGTCGGTCTCCGGGCCGCCGGTGTGTCGGCGGGTTTCCGGTGAGTTGAGCTGCCGCAGCAGATCGAGATCATCCTCGTGCCACGGCTCGATGCGTACCTGCGTCATTCCGTCCCCCTCGTCGGCTCCAGTCAAGCCGGCCCCACCGACATTCCGTCCCGAAACGGCACTCGCTAGTTCCGATCTAGCGGGCCGGCGGTCGCCACCTCGCGCCTGTAGGGCGGCGGGGTCGTTGGTCACACCGACCACGACGTCGCCGGCCATCGGACGAGAGGTATGAATGATGAACAGACGCGCCACCGGCCTGGCCATCGAGGCCGAAGGGCTCACCCGCACGTTCGGGGAGACCCGGGCGCTGGCCGGCATGGACCTGCGGGTGCCCGCCGGCACCGTCTACGGCCTGCTCGGCCCGAACGGGGCGGGTAAGACCACGGCGGTCCGGGTGCTCGCGACGCTGCTGCGTCCCGACGGCGGCACGGCGCGGGTCTTCGGGCACGACGTGGTCACCGAGGCCGACAAGGTTCGCAGCCGGGTCAGCCTCACCGGCCAGTACGCCTCGGTCGACGAGGACTTGACCGGCACGGAGAACCTGGTGCTGCTGGCCCGCCTGCTGGGCCTGCGTAAGCCGGCCGCCCGGGACCGCGCGGCGGCCCTGCTGGCCGCGTTCGGTCTGACCGAGGCGAGCGAACGCCAGGTGAAGAAGTACTCGGGTGGCATGCGACGACGCATCGACATCGCCGCGAGCATCCTTAACACTCCCGACCTGCTCTTCCTCGACGAGCCGACGACGGGCCTCGACCCGCGCAGCCGCAACCAGGTGTGGGAGATCGTCCGGGCCGTGGTGTCGCACGGTACGACCGTGCTGCTGACCACCCAGTACCTCGACGAGGCCGACCAGCTGGCCGGGCGGATCGCGGTCGTCGACCACGGCCGGGTGATCGCGGAGGGCACCCCGGGCGAGCTGAAGTCGTCGGTCGGCTCCGGCACCGTCCACCTGCGACTACGCGATCCCGGCCAGCGGCCCCAGGCCGAACAGGTGCTCCGGGAGGCACTGAACGTGCCGGTGCAGCTCGCCGCCGATCCGGTGGCCTTGACCGCCCGCGTCGGCGAGGCCGGCACCGACCTGGACGCCAGCGCACAGGCGGCGCGCGCGCTCGGTGACCTGGCCCGCGCCGGCATCGTCGTGGACGACTTCTCCCTCGGCCAGCCCAGCCTGGACGAGGTCTTCCTGGCCCTGACCGACCATCCGGCCGTGTCGGCCGACGAGCGCGACGACGAGCTGGAGGCAGCCCGATGAGTGACACGACCACGACCGCCGGCACGGCCGGGCGGGCGCCGTCGGTCTACGTACCGTCCGCCGAGGCGCTGGCGACCGTTCTCGCGCCGGGCACCCGACCGGCCCGGCCGAGCGCGTTGGGGGCGTCGCTCACCTTCGGCTGGCGGGCCCTGCTGAAGATCAAGCACGTACCGGAGCAGCTCTTCGACGTGACCGCGTTCCCGATCATCATGGTGCTGATGTTCACGTACCTGTTCGGTGGCGCCCTCGCCGACAGCCCGCGTGACTACCTGCAGTTCTTCCTGCCCGGCATCATGGTGACCAGCGTCGTGATGATCACCATGTACACCGGGGTCGGCCTCAACACCGACATCGAGAAGGGCATCTTCGACCGCTTCCGGACGCTGCCCGTCTGGCGGCCCGCCGCGCTGGTCGGCATGATCTTCGGCGACGTGCTGCGCTACATCCTCGCCGCCCTGGTCATCCTCGGCGTCGGGCTGGCGCTCGGCTTCCGGCCCGGCGGTGGCGTCGCCGGGGTGGCCGCCGGGATCGGGCTGCTGGTGGTCTTCTCGTTCGCGTTCTCGTGGGTGTGGACGTTCTTCGGCCTGATCCTGCGCAGCGAGAAGTCGGTGATGGGGGTCAGCATGATGGTGCTGTTCCCGCTGACGTTCCTCAGCAACGTCTTCGTCGAGCCGAGCACCATGCCCGGCTGGCTCCAGGCGTTCGTGAAGGTCAACCCGGTGACGCAGCTGGTGGCCGCGGTACGTGCCGTCATGTCCGGCAACTCGGACGCGTCCGCCACCATGTGGCTCCTGGTGTGGAGCGCCGGCTTCGTCATCGTCTTCGGCACCCTAACGATGCACCGCTACAACCGCCGCTAACCCCGCCCCGCCCCGCCCCGTCGAGCCCTGCCCCGCCCCGCCCCGCCCCGTCGATCATGAAGTTGTGGTGGGCGACAAAGTCGCTGCAAGACCCCCAAACCGGGCACCACAACTTCATGATCGACGAGACCTGACGACGACTGCCCCGCGATCTTGCACATTCTGTGTCGACATAGGCCACGAGAGCGGCCAAATCCACCACCGAAAGTGCAAGATCGCCGAGGCGGGGAGGCGCAGGGGCGCCGGGGGCGCGGGGAGGGCGCGGAGGCGCGGGGAGGGCGCGGGGAAGGCGCGGGGAAGTGCGGGGCGGGGGTTAGAGGTGCCAGGGGAGGCGGGTTTGTGGGAGGTATCGGCAGGTGGCGCCGGTGGAGACCGCCTCGCGCAGGTGGTCGGCCAGCGCGGGATGGTTGTCGTCGAGCTTGCGCAGGGTGTCGCGGATTCGCGCGGTGACCGTCTTGCGGGCCCGTTCGGCTTCGTCGCCCAGCCGTCGACTCCGACCAGCCAGCCCCACCGCAGAGCGCAATTCCTCGATCAACGCGCCGCGCTCGGCGTCCAGCGCGCCGACCTTCGCCGTGTCGCCACGTGCGGCGGCCCGGTCGATCTCGTCGTCGAGGCGAGTCAGGTGCCGCCGGTAGCGGGCCTTCGCCTCGTCGTCGAGGACCGGGTCGCCGCCCATCCGACGGGCGGCCACCAGCACCGGCCCAGCGGTCGGGTCGAGCAGTTCCACCGCCGGTACGTCGCTGCCGGGGCGGCCCAGCAGCAGGTGCAGGTCGTGCAGGCCCTTGGCGTCGGGCAGGTGCGCCACCACTCCCGCGTAGGCGAGCTGCCAGACCGGCCCGTCGCGTCGAAACGCGTACCCCTCGATCGTCGGGTCGGCCGGCGTCACCTGACGCCGGCCGACGGCCGGGCCGCCCCCGACCACCTGGTCGCCCTCGCCTGCGTGGCCTCTCCCGCCGGCCTGGCCAGCGAGCGCGACATCGCCCAGCATGCTGCCCTCGGCCCGCCCAACGGCGGGCCACGCCGTGTCGGGGCCCGACACGGCGTGGCCCGACACGGCGTGAGCCAGCCCGCCTTGGTCCAACTCGACGTGGGCTGGTGCCGGGTCGGCGAGCCGGAGGAGCACCTGCCTCATGCCGAGGGCGGCGGCGTCCCGGACGGTGGTGGCACGCAGCTCCGCAATCGTGGCGGCATCGCCCGGCTGGTCGCGGCCGGCGAGGGCGTTCACCAGCCCCGCGCGGGCGATGAGCGACCAGGGTCGGGAGCCCATCCGGTCGGCGGCGTCGCGGGCCGCCGTGAACCCGGTGATCGCGTCGTCCCAACGCTCCCGCGCGGCGTCGACCACGGCGAGCCAGTGGTCGATGGGCCCGCTGATGTCGCAGCCGAACAGCCCCACCGCCCACTGCCCACGGTGTGGGATCAGCGCGGCCCGCGCGTCGTCGCAGCGCTGCGGATCACGGGACGCGGCGGCGGCCTGGGCGCGCAGCCGCAGCCACAGCGGCGACACCGGACGCGGGTAGTGGATGCCGGCCGCCTCGATGCCGGCGGTCAACCGCACCGCCTGCTCGTCGTCGCCACGCTCGGCCGCCGTGATGGCCGACAGCAGTTCCCGGTACGGGTAGTCGGTCGGCGCCCACTCGTGCAGCAGCGTGTCGATCTCGTCGAAGCGCCCCTGCAACAGCAGCCGGGCCCAGCGCAGGTGGTGACCCATGAAGGCGAACTCGGCGTGCCCCGGGTCGGACAGCTCGGCGATGATGGTGAACCGCTCGTCCGCCTCGGCGAAGTCGCCCCGGAACGCCGCGATGATCCCGCCGTCGACGGCCGCCGCCATCCGGGGACGGGCCAACTCGCCCTGCTGACCCACGGTGACGAAGGCGGTGAACTCCTCCATGAAGCGCGGGTCGCCCAGTTCGAGCAACGCCACCCAGCGCAGCGAGGTGGCCCACAGCTCGGTCTCCCGGTCGCCCGCGCGACGGGCCACGTCCCGGATCTCGGCGGTGAGCGCGGCCCGTGCCGCCGCGGTGCCCAGCCCCCAGGTGGTGTCGTGGCGGGCCCACAGGCTGAAGGTGAGCGCCTCGTCGTCGCGACCACGACGGGCGATGGTCTCCGTCGCGGTGATCAGGTCCGCCACCAGCGCGCCCGTCGAGGCGGTGGGGGCGGGCTCGCCGATCAACCGCTGGTACGCCTCGCGCACCAGGTCCGTCGTGTCAACCGCGACTGTGGTGTCCACCTGACGGGCGCGGTGCACGGTGAGCGCGACGCGCGCCAGTGGCACCGGGTCGTCGAGCGTACGGGCGAGCGTCGCGGCTTCGGCCAACAGGCGTGCGGCCTCGGATCGGCCGGCGTGGTGGTACTGCACCTCGCCGAAGTCGACGAGCAGCCGAATCCGCTGCGCGGGGTCCTCGACAATCTCCAGTGCCCGGCGGAAGTGCACCCCCGCCTCGTCGGCGGCAAGCCGGGCGAACGCGTCCCGCCCGGCGGCGACCAGCAGCTCGCCGGCCCGGGTCCGGTCCAGCGCAGCGCCGGCCAGGTAGGCGTGGCGGGCCAGATCCGCCGGGATGAGCCGGTCGGTGAGCGCGGTCGGCGGATCCACCGCCCGGACCACCGCCGCGTGGCGGGCCTGCCGGTCGTCGGTGGTGAGCCCGTCGTACAGGGTCTCGCGGACCAGGTCGTGGGCGAAGGTGAACCGGCCGGCACCCCGGGCGACCACGAGCCGGGCGCTCACCGCGTCGTCGAGCAGCCGGTCGACGGACGCCACCGGTATCGCCGCGCTGGCCGCCAGGACCTGCCGGTGGAACTCACGCCCTAGTACGGCGGCGACGGTCAGCGCCTCGACCACCGGGGCGGGCAGCCGGGCGAGCCGCTGTCGCACCGCTTCCCGTACGCCGGGCGGGATCGCGCCGGTGGTGCCGTCGGCGTGCCACAGCCGCGCGGTCTCCTCGACGAAGAACGGGTTGCCACCGGTGCGGCGGTGCACCTCGTCCGCCAGGTCGGGGTCGGGCTCCCGACCGGCGGTACGCGCCATCAGCGCGGCCACCTCGTCACGGGCCAGGCCGGTGAGGGTGATCGTGGTGGCCTTGGCGACCAGGGGCAGCAGTAGCGGGCGCAGCGGGTGATCGCCGGCCTCGACCTCCGCGTCGCGGTACGTGCCGATCAGCAACAGGCGTTCGAACCAGGTGTGCTGGGCGGCGAACCCGAGCAGCCGCAGCGAGGCCGGGTCGGCCCAGTGCAGGTCGTCGAGGACGACCACCACCGGCCGGTGCGCGGAGACGGCGACCAGGGCGGCGGTCACGGCGTCGTACAGGGCGAACGCCTCCCGGTCGGCCACGTCTTGGCCGTCGCGGGCCGACCAGGCGGCGGTGAGGCCGGGAACGTCACCGGTGCCGGTCTCGCCCAGCAGGGCCGCAAGGGCGGGTTCGGCGGCCGGGCGGGCGAGCGCCCAGTCGTCGGCGGAACGCCGCAGGGCGCGCAACACCTGCACCCACGGCCAGTAGCCGGGAGCGCTGTCGGAGTCCCAGCAGGCCGCGCCGAGCACGAGCGCGCCCTGTTGGCGGGCTTCCCGTGCCGCCGCCGTGACGAGGGTGGTCTTGCCGATGCCCGGCTCGCCGGTGACCAGGACGAGACCGCCATGGCTGGTGGCGGCCCGGTCCAGCTCAGCGCGCAGCAGACCCGCGGGATGATCCCGCCCGATGATGGCGTCGCCGGCCCGCGCGTCCATGGTTCCCAGACGGTACTGGACCCCACCGACGGTGAGCGTCGAATATGCGGCCGGACCCACCACTCCCTAAACTACCCTACGAGAGTAGGATAGGGAGTGATGACGGAAGAAATGTACTCGGTGGAGCAGGTCGCCGACCGGCTCGGCCTGCACGTACGCACCGTCCGGGGCTACATCCGCTCCGGCCGGCTGCGCGCCGTGCGGATCGGCAAGCAGTACCGGATCGCCGCCAGCGACCTCGACGCGCTCACCGCACGACCACCCCTCGGCGGGACGCCCGCCGCCGGCGTCGTCGGTCAGGCCGAGGTGTCGAGCATCGTGCAGGTCGACGGTGTCGACCTGGCCGCCGCCGACCGGCTCGGCACGCTCGTGCTCGCCAGCGCCAACACCGGGCACGACCCGACCCGGCCGCTGCGGGTGCAGACCGTGTACGACGACCAGCGACACCGCCTGAAGATCATCATCATCGGTGATCCCGCCGGCACCGCCGAACTGCTCCACCTGCTCGACGCCGTCCTCACCGCCGACAACGGCCTGATCGACCGGGAGGTCCCCGATGCCTGACGAGATGCAGCAGCGCGCCGGAGTGCCGGTGCTGGTCTGCGACCCGGCCGGGCCGCCGATCGCCACCGAGCAGGACGCGCTCGACCTGATCGGCGCGGCCTTCCTCGGCGCCCAGGTGGTGGCCGTGCCGGCCCACCGGCTCGACGACCGTTTCTTCTCGCTCGGCACCCGCTTCGCCGGTGACGTGATGCAGAAGTTCGTCAATTACCGGCTGCGGCTCGCCGTGGTCGGCGACATCTCGACGCAGCTCGCGGGAAGTTCGGCGCTGCGCGCCCTGGTGCACGAGTCGAACCGGGGCGAGCAGATCTGGTTCGTGCCGGACCTGGACGCCCTCGACGATCGACTGCGCGCCGCCCGATAGCCAGCTCACCGGTCGGGCCTGACCGCCATCTCCACCGCGTCCGGCTGCACCCCCCTGACCCGAGCCGCCTCGGCCGCCCAGCGCAGGTAGGCGAGCCACTCCTCGGACGACCACCCGTTGCGGCGGCCGACACCCGCCTCGGCGGGGAGTTGACTGGCCACCACACGGTCGAGGATCAACGGCTGCACACCGCCCGCGCCGCGCCGGTAACCGGCGAAGTAGAGAACCTTTGTGAACAGGCCGGGCCCCAACCACGGCAGACGAGCGTGGTTGGGGTCGCTGAAGCGGCGGTACGCCGTGCGCAACGCCTCCTCGTCGGGCGTCGGGGGGCACACCTCCTCCAGCGCGTACGCCAGGCGTTTGCCGTCGGGGTCGGCGGCGAGTGACCTGGCGGCGCGCCACGGGCCGTACCCGATGGGGCCGTAAGCCCAGGCCAGCACGGCCGCCAGCAGGTGACGTGGACTCGCGGTGCCAGCACGGCACGCCTCGGCCACCGCGAAGACGTCGCGCCGCCAGACCTCGCCACTCGCCGGGAAGGCGTCGGGCCACGCATCCGGTGGCAGTCCCGCCCGCCAGCGATCCACCCGCACGATGACCGGGGTTCGCTCCTGCGGCTCAGGACTAGTCATGGTGTGCTCCCTCGATTCGCGTCCTTGTCCGGACGCTATGGCCAAGGCACACCCACGACAGCCCGCTGACGCCATATCGGGGGAACGAACACGGCGGTGGCCGCCCCTGGCTTCGGGACGGCCACCGCACGTCGGCGCTACGGCGTGGCGCAGATGGCGTACGCCGTGTCAGACCAGTTGCCGGCGAAGGCGTCCTCCTCGTACGCCCCGGACGCGGCGGACGTCGGGGCGGTCGCGGGGCCGCCGTTGGGGCGGAAGTCGTCAACGATGCCCTCGCCGGTCACGCCGTTCAGTTCGTAGCCGGCGCCGGTCAGCACCTTCCCAACCGGGCAGGTCGCCGTGACGCTGCGGAAGTCGGCCGAGGTGCTGGCACCCACCGTGGCGGCACGCACCAGGCCCGCCAGGGGGTTGGCGCAGATGGCGTACGCGGTAGCGGACCAGTTCAGGGTCGTCGCGTCCGACTCGTACGCGCCGACGGTGACCGCTGTGGGTGCCGTGGCGACACCGCCGTTGGGGCGGAAGTCGTCGACCACACCTTCGCCGGTGACGCCGTTCAGTTCGTAACCGGTGCCGGTGAGCACCTTCCCGACCGGGCACGTCGCGGTGACGCTGCGGTAGTCGGCCGAGTTGCTGACGCCGGTCGTGGTGACCCGGACCAGGCCGGGCAGCGGGTTGGCGCAGATCGCGTACGCCGTCACCGACCAGTTTCCCGCGAACGCCTCGGTCTCGTAGGCGCCGACGGTGACCGCTGTGGGTGCCGTGGCGACACCGCCGTTGGGGCGCAGGTCGTCGACCACACCTTCGCCGGTGACGCCGTTCAGTTCGTAACCGGTGCCGGTGAGCACCTTCCCGACCGGGCACGTCGCGGTGACGCTGCGGTAGTCGGCCGAGTTGCTGACGCTTGTCGCGGCGACCCGCACCAGACCGGGGACCGCGGCGGACGCCGGGCTCGCCGGGGCGAGCACCGCCCCGGTCGCGAGAAGAATGAGGACGGGTACGGACGCGCGAGCGCCGAACCGGCGGGTCGTGTTCTGAGTACGCATGTGTTTCTCCCGTCTGAGGCCGGACGGGGCGGCAGTGCGACGCCGACGTCGAGGCCGTTCGTGATGACGGGTTCACGCTAGGTAGCCACCTGACCAGGCATTATCTCCAAGCCGACTACGTCGCGTAACGGACCATGAGGGGTGCCCTCCGCCGCGCTTACGTGCGGTGAGGACGCCCCTCGATCACGGACGCGGCCGGTGTGGCCGGCCAGTGGTCACCAGATCCGCACCTCGTACACCCTTACCGTGCGGCCGAAGTCCACTCCGTACCACTTGTCGACAGTGCTCGTGTGGTACTGGCCGCCGGCCTCGTAGTTGACAGTCACCTTGTTGTTGCCGGAGGTGTAGTGGTGGACGCCGCCGATGTTCACGGCCGTGACGCCCCGACTGGCGAAGCACCTGGCCATACCGACGGTGCCGAGCGTGATGTCGAGCTTGAGGAAGTCCGTCCGGGTGCCACAGGTGACCGAGTTGATGGCAAGGGCAGGGCTGACCGGGAGCGCGATGGTCAGGGCGAGGCCCGCCACCGCACCGAGGGCGATCTTCTTGACGCGCGTCTTCATCTACGCGGGGTCCTTTCTGTTTCGGTGGGAGTGGTGTCGTGCGCGCCACCACTACGCCCGTGACGACCCGGTGGTTCACCTCCGAGCGAGATATTTATTGCCATTGATAGATGGGGGCTACCATTCGGCCATGCCCGCTCGCCGCGTCACCGCCGCCGTCGCCCTTGCCGCGCTGGCGAGCCTGCTCGCCGTCAACGCCGCCCGCGCCGACGGGCCGGCGATCAGCACCCCCGGCACTCCGACCGTGGTCGTCAACGAGCCGCATCGACTCACGCTCACCTGGACGCCCTCCGCCTGGGTGGAACCCGGGGCGGAGCAGCCGATCAACTACGAGGTGCAGGTGCCGCTGGGTCCGTACACGTACCGTTTCCTCGGCTCCACCACGGACACCACGATCACGCTGACCGACCTCGCGCCCGGCACGACGTACCGGATCGCGGTTGCCGCCCGCGCGCTCGGCGGCTACTCCGACACCTCGCCCGCCACCACCGTGCGCACCGCCAGCGGTCGCGCGACGATCAGCTACCTCAACCTCGACTGGTCACCGACGAACAACCAGATCCAGCACCTCCTGAAGGTCACCAACACCGGCACCGCGCCGCTGGACCTGAGCACGGTGCGGGTGCGCTACCACCTGCGCTTCGAGGGCGGCAACACCTCGCTGGTGCCGAACTGCGACTGGGCCGCGCTGGGTTGCCAAAGGATCCGGCAAACCGTGCAGTTCTTCGTACCACCAGGCGGGCCGGTCGGGCTGTCGACGCCGGCACCGCCGAATCCCCCGCCGGGCACTGCCGTCCCCGGCTGGGTGGAGCTGACCTTCACCGACGGTACGCTCGCGCCGGGCCAGTCGACCGGGCCGATCCAGCTACGGCACCACCGGCACAGTTGGAGTGACATCGACGAACGCGACGACCCGAGCTGGCTCGCCGCCACCGGGCAGTGGACGGAGAACTGGCAGATCACGCTCGACGTCGACGGGGTACGCGAGTTCGGCGACACATCGTCCTGACCGCGCACCGGCCGGTGCGGCCGGTCCGGCGGGCCTTGTCCTGACGAGCGATATACCTGTGAGTCATAACTATGACTCACAGGTATCACTGAGCGGGGAACGGGCGGGTGACGCGGGAGCGCGTCAGCCAAGACAAGCGGCGCGTGCCTACGTCAACCGCCAGGCTGAACTGGCACGCTTCGGTTGAAGGGAGGCCGCAACGCCAAGACCAGAGCGTCCCTGAGCGACTGAGGGGAATCGGTTTCCTGCCAACGGACCTCGCGCTGTCCCAACCAATCCGCAATCTCGTCCGCCGACGCCTCTCGACCGGGCTCGTCGAGTTGTTGCCCGACCTGGTCGTGCAGCACGGACGAGCTACGGTTGCCGGTCAGATGCTGTTGCAGACGTCGGCGCAAGTCTCCCGTCCAACCGGCGTAGAGGACCCTGCCGCGTTCGAGGACCACGTGCACCCCCGACGCACTAGGTGCGCTCCCGGCGGCCTCCCTGGTGTACGGACAGGGAGGCGTGAAATGGGCGAGCAGATCCTGCGCCTGCGCGTCGGTCATCGTCAAACCCTACATACCCATCTGCCGAAGCTCTCGAGCGCCTAAACCAGCAGTCGGCCGATTGGGGATTGACGCATACCGAACGGGCTCCCTCGGAAAGGCACTTGCCCGAACGACACGGCGAGGGACAGCCCGTACGGTCGATCTCTGCGACGGCCGGCGATCGGATCACGGGGAGGGGGCACGATGAGGGCTAGAAGAGTAAGCCTGCTGGACCTTGGACTGGACTCGTCGTTCGACGCGGCGATGACCTTCGTGCAGTCAACCCTGCAGAACATCAATGCCGGATCGATTGAGCCCGTCGTGGACATCGACTTCGTCCGATCACGCGACCCGGCCACCGTACTCTCGGCCTTCACCGGGTCATGCGACGTCCTGCACGTCATGGCCCACGGCGACCACACGGTCACGCCGATGTTCAGTAGCACGGACGGTAACGTCGAGATTTCGCTCGAGGAGCTCGGGGAGACTGCGGCGAGCCAAGGCCAGGGCATCTCGACGAGCGCCATCATCGCGGATGGTTGCAAGACCGGCACCGGCGTGTGGCAGAAGGCGGTGCGGGACTGCCTCCAAGGGGAAGTGACCTACATCGGCACGTCAGCCATCATTGGCTGGCACGAGAGTGGCGTCTTCTGCTCCGCGTTCTACGGAGCGCTGTTCCGCAATCGCGGCAGAGGCATGGCACCCACCGAGCAAGCCCGAGATGCCGCCGAACGGGCCATCAAGGCGTACACCTTGCTGACCGACAAGAGTTGCCCGTTCAAGGTCACCACCTTGAAGCCGAGCCAACGTGCACGCATGCTCCTTGGCTAGCAGGCAGCGGCACCACGACCGCGAGTGTCGCGAGCAGCGCGAGCAGGAGGCCGGCTGCCCGGCGCTAACGCCGATCGCGAGCGCGTACATCTCCGCCCATCGACAGGAAGATCGCGCCCTAAAAAGACAATCCCGAAACGACGATTCGTGCCGGGCAAGCATCCAGCTACGTAGTTCGTCTCGTCCGAAGGGGCGGCTACTTCGGGCATTCAGCCGAGCGACACCGGGCAGACCAAACTCTACGGTCGATGGAATCCAGGCCAGCTTCGGCAATCGGTGGCGCTGCTATCGGTGGCAATCTTCAGCCTCACGTCCAACGGGGGTCCGCAGTGAGTGTCGACCCGATCGAGCTAAGCCGCGAGCAGAAGTACTTCGATGCTGGGTGGGAGCACCGAGAGCGAATGCGCTCCAGCTTCAACCTCGCTGCTGGTGCTGCCGCGAACAGCGGGGCGGCGGCTAGGATCCGAAAGGACGCCCAGGCGCGGCAGGAGCGCCTCGGAAGTCCTGACGAACCCATAGCGTTCGCTCGGATGGACGACGAGGACGGCGAGAGACTTTACATCGGTCACCACGCGGTGTTCGACGACGAATCGGAACTCGTCGTGATCAACTGGCAGGCGCCGGTAGCCACCCGCTTCTATGAGGCCACCCACGAAGATCCGTGCGGTCTGCGCCTGAAGCGGACGTTCCAGTGCGAGGGCAACACGATCCTCGACTTCGATGATCTGGTTCTGGCGCAGGTGACCGCCGACATCGCTGAGCTTGAGACGTTCGACGGTCCAGGTGACGCGCTTCTTGCGGAGCTGGAGAGCAACCGCACTGGCTCTATGAATGACATCGTGCGCACGATCCAGGCCGCGCAGTTCGATATCATTCGAGCACCCATGGACCAGCTCCTTGTGGTTCAGGGAGGGCCAGGCACCGGAAAGACTGCGATAGCTCTGCACCGGGTTTCCTGGCTGCTGTTCAACCATCGGAAGCAGCTTTCGGCGCAGGACATCCTCATCGTGGGCCCGAACCCCACCTTCACCCGCTACACCCGTCTCGTGTTGCCGAGCTTGGGTGACACGAGCGTTGAACAGCTCGACATCCATCAGCTCCACCCTCCGGTGAGGCGCGGCCGATCTGAGGCACCCGAGGTGGCCCGGCTCAAGGGCGATGCGCGTATGGCGGGGTTGGTGCTGCGAGGGCTGTACGGCCGGGTCGGCCTCCCGGACGATCAGCAGACGGTACGGCTCGACTTCGCAGGGCAGAAGGTCGCCCTCGATGCCGATCGGATCACCGGGCTGATCGCCCGTTGCCAGAGCACTGCCGGCACCTATACGGAACGTCGGCAGTTGTTGCGACAGCTTCTTACCGAACTCGTGTTCGACTCGGCGTCGGAGAGGCTCGCTGATGAGCTTCGCCGAGGGCCACAGAAGCTCCGCCCTGCTTTGGACCCGGTGATGGACCGGCTCTGGCCCTCCCTTACCGCCCCGGCGTTCCTCCGAGAACTTCTTGGATCTCGTGACCGCCTCATCGCGGCGGCTGGCGATGAATTCACCGCGCGTGAGGTGGCCCAACTCCATCGTCGTGCTGCTGACAAGGTCTCCGAGGAGCATTGGAGCGATGCAGACCTCGCTGTATTGGACGAGGTGGAACACCTGGTCAACGCCGTACCCGCGCGCTTTTCACACATCGTTGTGGACGAGGCGCAGGATCTCTCCCCGATGCAACTCCGCGCTGTCGCTCGGCGATCGTCGAACGGGTCCTTCACCATCGTCGGGGATATTGCCCAGTCCACTGGACTGTGGGCACGAGACGACTGGCATGAGGCCGTCCGCCACATACCAAACTCCCTTCCTCAGGATCTCCAGTCTCTGCGTTACGGCTACCGCGTGCCCCGCCAGGTCTTCGAGTTGGCCGCCCAGCTGCTACCCGTGGCCGCACCCGATGTGCAAGCTCCCCAGGTCGTACGTGAGGGACCTGCGGAGCCCGGAATCCACCGAACGGACTCGGAGGACCGAGCCGCGCAGGCTGTCAGCGTCGCGATGAAACACGCTTCGCACGGTCGGTCGGTGGCGATCATCTGCCCGGCCTCGTGCCGAGACGACGTCGAGGGGGAGCTGAGGGCGAGGGACGTCGCATGGCGGGCGGCGTCGGCGGGCGAGTTGGGCCCGGGCATCAACCTTGTCAGCCCCCAGGAGGCCAAGGGGCTCGAGTTTGACTCGGTCGTCGTGGTCGAGCCCGAGGACATCGTCGCCGAAGATGCCCGAGGCCACCGTCTGCTTTACGTCGCGCTCACAAGGACAACGCGTTACCTGGACATCGTCTGCGTGAGGAGCCCTCTGGGCCTTCCCGCCTCTCCAGAGGTCGAGGACCCGGGCTCAGCCGGGAATGTTCCCCTGGCTCCGGATCCATCGGTCGCCGATGATCAGGAGCCAGCCGAGGCGGACGACCCGTGGGGACCCGTCCTCAGGGAGCTTCTTGGAGAGCTGCCGGCACCCACCGTCGAGGTAAGCCCCAACGGGAGTGCCGATTCGATCCCGGAGGTACGGCCGTCTGCACCGATGCCGCAGGGCAAGGCATCTGAACGGATCGTCAATCTGGCAGCCGAAGAGGTCGCGACGTTGTTGCGGGATACGGTGTCCCCCAAACTCTGGGCCTCAGTGATCTCCCGGGTCGGCGACCTCCTCAATGATCAGCCCTAGGCAGCGCATCCAGTCGTCGAGCGGGCAGTTCACCTGACGAGAACGTCCGGCATAACGACCACGAGCGGGCCACAGTAGACGGCGGTCAGCGGATGAAGCCTTTGGGCAGGTGGATGCGGGCGGCGGGGATGTCGAGGGCGCACAGCCGTGACCGCGCGTCGGCCACCATCGCGGGTGGGCCGCAGACGTAGATGTCCTGGCCGGGCTGGTGATGGTCGAGGGCGATGGTCAGGGCGTCGCCCTGCTCGTCCGGCTCGGCGCAGGGGTCGTCGGAGAGGGCCGGCACAATCGTCAGCCAGTCGTGGGCGCACTGAAGCTTGTCGAGGGCGACCGCGTCGTACAGGTCGATGAACGTGCGCACGCCGACGACAAGCGTCACCCGCCGACCGTTCGGTGCGGCGGCGACCTGCTCCACCAGGGCGCGCAGCGGCGCCAGCCCGGTACCACCGGCGACGAGCAGCAGGTCGTTCGTACCCGCCGGGTCGAGGCTCAGCCCGGTGTCGACGGGTGGGCCGAGCCAGAGCAGCTCGCCGGGGCGTACCCGATGAACCAGGTGGTGGGAGACGGTGCCGGCGGGTACGGCGCGGACGTGCAGCTCGACGGTGCCGTCCGCGCGTGGGGCGTTGGCCGGCGACAGCCAGCGCCAGTGCCCGGGCAGCCGCGGCGTGCAGACCGGCACGGCGTGACCTGGCTGCAACGGCAGTCGCCGCATGGGGCGTACCGTCAGGATGGCGATGTCGGGCGACGGCCGATCGTGGCCGATGACCTCGACGTGCCACCAGGCCGGGCCGTCGCCGGCGTGCGCGGCGGCGCGGCGGATGGCGTGCGTGGCGCGGCACAGGGCGTGCTCGGCGACGACGGTGAGCTGCGGCGTCCACACTGGCTGGGCGTGGCGGGCCACGGTCGCGAGCAGCGCGTCGCCGATGGTGGTGGCGTGCGGGAGCAGGTCGAGGTGACGGTACGCGCGGCCGAGTACCCGCAGCAGCGCCGCCCGATTCGCCGGGTCGTCGCCGCCGACCAGGAGGCGGCCCAGCGCGGTGAAGAACAGCGGCGCGTCGCGGCGTGGGAGCAGCCCGGTCCGGCGGTCTTCGACCGTGCACCAGAAGTCGGCGGCGGCCCGCACGTCGACCGACTCCCAGGCAGCGGCCAGACTCGCGGGGGCCGGGTGGTCGTCGTCGATCACGGTGCGCATACCGGCTCCAAGTCGTTGAATCGTGGGCTGGCACCGGGGCGGGAGGAGCTGCGCCGTTGAGGGCCGGCGCAACTCCGAGGCCGGACACCCGCCCCGGGCCAGGCACCGACTGTCGCGCCTGACCAGGCACGACGGCATGCCACGGTGATCGTCGACGACATACGCGATCGGTATGCGCTCCACGCCGCGGCTGCCGAATCGGGCAGACTGCGGGCATGACGGAACGCCCGGTGCTGTACCTGGTCGTCTGCGCCGCGGGTCCGGCGGAAAACATCGACGAGCTGGTCGACCTCCTGATCGCCGACGGCTGGCGGGTCTGCATGATCGTCAGCCCGACCGCCGCGCCATGGCTCGACCGGGCGGCGTTGCAAGAGAAAACCGGCTATCTGGTACGCGTGGAATGGCGGATGCCCGGCGACCCCGAGCCCCACCCGCCCGCCGATGTGGTGGTGGCCGCCCCGATCACCTTCAACACCGTGACCAAGTGGGCGTTGGGCATCAACGACACGCTGGCGCTCGGGGTCCTCAACGAGTCGCTGGGCGCGGGGCTGCCGATCATCGCGTTCCCGCACACCAAGGAAGAGTTGGCCGCACACCCCGCCTATGCCGGTCACCTGGAGGTGCTGCGCGCAGCCGGCGTGGTCGTGGCGGACGGAAAGCCGCTGAACGCGGTGAACGGGCCGGGGCGGTGGGGCGTGGTCGTCGAGGCGCTGCGGGCGGCGCGCCCGTCCTGAAAGGGTGCCGTCCATTGGCTATATGCGTCGGGCGTATACCAGCGCTCCACGCAGCGTGTTCAATGGATACGCTCGATGAGGCGAAGCGGACGGAGCCGCCGGTGACACACGCGAACTGCCCTCGATGCGGCGGACGGCTGGCCCGGGACAACGACACCGGACGGTGTACGCCGTGCCAGGCCGCCGAGCGGGACCGGCTGAGCGCGCCGCCGGTGGTACCGGCGAGCTTCTGGGACCACGAACCGGTGCGACTCGCGCTGGCCGAGCGGCATCTGGGGCGGGTGATCCGGGCGTACCGCTGCCATCCGTACCACGGGCGGGTCGCGTTGCCGCAGAGCGTGGTGGCGGGATGGTTGGGAATCACGCAGGCGCAGTTGAGTCGGGTGGAGAACGGCCCGCCGATGGTCCACCTGGACCGGTTGGCGCACTGGGCGAAGCTCCTCGGGATACCGGCGGGCACTCTCTGGTTTCGCCTTCCCGGCCAGCATTGCTGGACCGATGCGAGCCCCTTCGGTGGCGAAGCAAATAGCGCACATGGCGACGATCAGGTGATCGAACGAGACGATCCAGCAGCCGTGGCGGTTAACGTGGAGCAGGCATCAAGCCAAGGGGGTGGCGTCACGGACCGCCGACGCTTCAACATCCTGGCCGCGCTCACCGGACTCGCCGCGGCGGGCCATCCCTACTTGCTCACAAGCCCTACCGACGCACCTGGGAACATCGGCATGGAACAGGTGCGGCTGGCCGGCTCACTGGTCAACGACCTCCGGCAGGCAGATGCCGCAGTAGGAGCCGACCAACTCTGCGACGTCGCCATCCAGGTGCACGCCCGGCTGTCGGCCTGGGCCGCCAAGGCGAACTACAGCCGAGAGGTCGGGGACGCCCTGCAAGGCGCCCTGGCTGACCTCGGCATCCAGGCGGCATGGCTCGCCATTGACGCCGAACGCCGTCCGGAAGCCCGCCCTTTCCTCAACGAGGCCATCACACGCGCCCGCATCGCCGACGATCCACGGGTGGAGGTGAGAGCAATGGCACTGCTGTCTCTGTTACTACGCGAGAGCCAACCGGGCGAGTCATTGCACTGCGCCGAGGCGGCGATGCGCGTCTCTGCCGGATGGGGCACGCCTCGACTCAGCACGTTGCTGCACCTGCGGAAGGCACACGCTTACGCCGTGCTTAGGGACGCAAACGGGTTCAGTCGGGAGATGACAAAGGCTCGTCGCGAGCTGGATCGCGGGCCGCACGACGACGACCCAGGGTTTGTCGAATTCGTGGACGAGCAGGAGTTGAACGGCATCCAGGGACTTTCCTACCTCGCCCTGGGTAGACCCGAACGCGCCGCTGCGTCGTTCCGCGCGATCACTGTTAACCCATCGCCGGGCTATCGGCGCAACCAGGTCCTCTACACGATCGACCTCGCCGACGCGGCGTACCAGCAGGGTGACACCAACGAGGCGGCGCGCATCGCCCTGGATGTCCTGCCGGCGGTGAGCCAGATGAATTCGGGGCGAGTGAGCCGGAATCTTGCGCAGGTGCGGGCGAAGCTTGCGGCACCACAGGATGCCACCGCGACGACCCGCGAATTCGTCGACGCATACGACCGAGCAGTGACCGTGTGATGGAGGGTGTGCAGCTCCGCCATCGCGACGCCGAAGAGGCCACAAACATCCTTGACCAGCTCGTGAGTCTCTATCTGGAGGTCTACGCGGTCGGAGGCGAGCTCCACAGCGAGGACCGCTACCGGCGTCAGCTCGACCTGCACATGCAGCGAATGGCGTGGGAGCTGGTCACCGCCGAGGTGGACGGGAGTCTGGTTGGCTACATCTACGGATTTCCGCTACCCACCGAGACGCGGTGGTGGGAGGGCATCCACGGCCCGGTAACGCCTGGTTTCACCGACGAGGACGGGACACGCACGTTCGCAATAAGCGAGCTGATGGTCCACCCTGCTTGGCGACGTTGGGGCATCGCTGGGAGGCTGCACGACGAGTTGATCGCGGCCCGCACGGAGCAACGAAACACGCTGCTGGTCCGGCCGGACAATGTCGCCGCTCAGACCGCGTACCGCTCCTGGGGCTATGCCAAGGTAACCAGACTTCGGCCGGGGTGGGAGAACGCGCCGACCTTCGATGTGCTCGTTCTCGACGTCAACTCCTCCCACCCCCCGCCCTTGCGAAAAAACAGAACGCCCTAAGTGCACCGAAGATCTGCCGAAATAGGCACTCTTGCAGAGGACTTACTCGTCAGACGCATCGTCGACACTTGACTCTTCAAGGACGTTACCGACTAGAGCATTCACGTTGATGGCGCTAGGAGACGGCCTCACTCGGCCTTCCGCGTAAGCCATTCGCGCAGCCGCTAGATCGGCAAGGCGGACAGCCTGAATCACGATGACTCGCCGCAGACCGGGCGAGACCTCACCGCGCTCGTGGGCAACGGCTGAAACCCTGGCTAAGGTTTCGGCGCGGCGAGCAATACGAACGTCTGGGTGCTCGCGCTCCTCCCGCATGTTCTCAGGCACCAGGTTGAAGCGATAGGAACGCGGTAGTCCCACGATCGCGGAGACCGGCGGAATCTTTTCATTCAGGATCGCTCCATATTTTGAGTGATCGATAGCCCATCTATATGCCGAATATTCCACAGCGTCGATTTTGGCTTTTCTGCTACCATCGTTGCGCAAGTCCTCGGTTGGCCAGAACTCCACCTCAGCCACCTCGAAGGGGTCCAGAATTCTGTAGGCCAGGGTGTCGCTTCGCTGGCCGGTCATATGCCTGCCGATACGAATTCCGAAGCTCTCCAACGTCTGACCGACGTAGATCGGCTCACCATCGTAGTCGTAGAAACCATACACGCCGATGCACTTACGCAACTGCCTGCCGCTAGCGGCATCCGTCGACCCGAGCGCATCTTTAAGTAGCTGCCGGAAGCCTTGGACGAACTTAGTCGGCAGAGAGCTTTTCACGGGCGGCTGGTGATCCGGCTCGTTATACGATGCGACGCCGCGACTTGCCACTTGGCATACCTCGATTTCTTCGGGATTCGTGAAGCGAGGCAGCAGTCTACGAGCTAGCGTCTCAACACTTAAAGACAGACGTGGCGCGACAGCCATGCATGACCGTTTGCCCTGGTGGCAGCCGTTGTCGGATTAGCGACACCACCGATCGCTGCGCCCGCATCCCACATCAGTGCGTGAGATTTTCAACCTGGGAACAAGATCCACTAACGAACTTGGCGG
The DNA here is from genome assembly GCF_040614415.1 of Micromonospora sp. NPDC005979. NCBI lineage: Bacteria > Bacillati > Actinomycetota > Actinomycetes > Micromonosporales > Micromonosporaceae > Micromonospora > Micromonospora sp. NPDC005979. The sequence continues at coordinate 66,202 of NZ_JBEXUR010000014.1, forward strand.
GGCGTGGTGGCGCTTCGACGCTTCGCTGAGGCGCTGGAGACCAGAGCAGCATGAATAGCCTCGGCCACCGCTTCCGCCGACTCGTGCTCCCATACCCGAAAGACGGTCCAGCCAGCGGTGCCTAGCACCTCAGTTACCGTTACGTCCCGCTTACGGTTACGGTCGATTTTTTGATGCCAGTACCCGCTGGGATCGGACGGCATCCTGCAATGCTGCGGGCAGCCGTGCCAGAAGCAGCCGTCGACAAAAACCGCCAGCTTGTGACGGGTGAAAACGATATCCGGCCGGACCGCGCGCTCCGGCAATACGACTCGGTAGCCGACTCGGTAGCGCAATCCTCTACGAAAGAGCTGCCGGCGGAGTGCCAACTCAGGCTTTGTGTTGGTACTCTTGTTGGACTTCATGGCACGCGAGGCCGATGACGGCGGTGGCGTAGGGGGTAACCGCTCTTCGCTGCCCTTCACGTCGACGACCGCTACTCACTCCCGTTGTTCGGACGCAGAACTGGCAGCAGGTAATTGTTGCCAAGCCACTCAACGACGTCTACGACGACAGCGTCACCAAATCCGAATAGCTGTTGGTTTGGGGTGCCGGCAAGAAGCTTGTAGTCGTGGGCACCCATGAGATTGGCGTACTCCCGCGGCGTCATCCATCGGATCGCTCTACTGCCGTTACCCAACCGGATCAGCGCTTGTTTGCTTGATCCACCCCCCGTAGTCCTGAGACACCCGGCGATGCTGTCCTTGCGCAGTTCCCACACTGCGACCCCTTGCCGCGTGCGGCGGTAGGCAGTTCTGTAGCTGATCGCGTCCGCCCCTACGAGAGCGTCGAAACGAGCCTTTTGAAGTTCGCTAAGAGAACCGATGAAAGCTGCTACGCGGTCCTCGGTCCACCATAGGTTGCCAGCGACTTCTGTTTCGACAAAGCCGTCCAAGTCCTGCGGCCCCTCCGGCAGAGCCGGGAGGCGCATGTAATGCATATCCAGCGTCTCACGGTGCTTCTTGTGGATGGCTTGCACCCATGCAGGTCGCACATCGCTGATCGGCGGAAGCTCCTGGGGCGCAGAGGCCGGCAGCTTGTCTTTCTGAATACCGACGATGAACATCCGCGGTCGAGACTGCGGCACAAAGTGCCGAGCGTCGATCGCGAGCACATCGAGTGAGTAGCCGAGCTTCGACAACCTAGCTAGAGCGGCGGCGAGGTCATTACCACCATGACTTGTAGCGAAACCGTGAACGTTCTCAAGGAGAACCACTGAAGGTCGGGGCGACATGCCTTCGACGATCTTGGCAAACTCCCAGAACATCCCCGACTGCTCGCCAACCAAGCCACGCCTGTTGCCGGCCAAAGAAAGGTCGATGCATGGGAAGCTGCTTGTTGCCAGCTCAATCCCTTGCGGCAGGTCCATAGCTTCGACTTGCCGGATATCCCGAACAATGAAGTGATCTTCAGCATCAGGAAAGTTGGCGGCGTACGCGTTGTACTTAGCCTGCTTGATGTCGTTCGCCCACACAACCTGCACCTGAGCGCCCTTCACGCGCTCAAGAGCGGTTCGGACGAGTCCAATCCCAGCAAAAAATTCTGCTGCCCGGACGGGCGCGCTGTCCATGTTTCCCCCCTCGCCCATCATCGCTGCAGCCTATAGGCGCCCGGGACGTAACCCCGAGGCGCGACACTCATCTGTGATGATTCGATCACCTGTTCGACTCCTTGTGACCGCTCGCATGCCGAAAGTCGTTGTGCGCAACGCCCGAACTCGGCATGAACCTGACGTCCAGCCTGTGTTCCAGCGCCCCGGCGAGGCGCAGCAGGACCGGCAGGGTCGGCACGGTGCCCCCCGCTTCGAAGCGGGCCACTGCGGACTGGGTCATGCCTGCAGCTCGGGCCAGTTGACTCTGGCTCCAGCCGTGCCCCTCACGCAGTTGACGCACTTCCCGACCAAGCTCGAAGGCGATGCGCGTGGCCTCGTAGGTTCTTGCCGTCCTCGGATCGGACATCCGGCGTTCGCGGAGGTCACTCCAATCCAAGCGATCACTCACCGCTCTGCTCCTCGTCTACGATGCGCCGACACGGCTTGCTCACCCTGGAACACCGCGAGCCAGAACCGACTTATAGCGTCGATGCTATGGCTTGGATTGCTCTCGGGGAAGCCCGTTGGCCGCGTTTCGTCTATGAACTCAACCTCGGCACAGCTCCCTCAGTCGTGGTCGTCCGCTGCCCAGCCACAACCCGGGCTGCGGCCTTCCGCGTCTTCGGGGAGAGCGGGTTAGGTTACGAACCATGGAACAGCGGATCAGCCTCATCACCCTGGGAGTCGCGGACGTGGCTCGCGCGAAGACGTTCTACGAGCAGCTCGGCTGGCGGGGCCAGGAGGTCGAGGGGACGGTCTTCATCCAGGCCGGCGGCCTGGCCCTCGTCCTCTGGAGCCGCGACAAGCTCGCCGCCGACGCCAACATCGATGACCCGGGCACCGACGGCTTCGGCGGGGTGACCCTCGCCCAGAACGTCCGCTCCCAAGCCGAAGTCGACGAGGTGATCGCCACCGCGACCAAGGCTGGCGCGACGGTAACCAAGCCGGCCGAGGAGACCTTCTACGGCGGCTATGCCGGCTACTTCGCCGACCCGGACGGTCACCTGTGGGAGATCGCCTGGAACCCGGGCTTCACCCTCGCGGAGGACGGCTCCCTCACCGTCCCCGACTTCAGCGCCATGAACTGAGCAAGCGGCAGCAAACAGCGATGACGCCGATCACGGCGCCGGGGACGGGCAGAGCAGCGGGTCCAGCACCGGCAGCTGAAGAGCGTCCAGACAGATAGCCAGCACCTCCGGTTCCGGCGAAGGCGTAGGCGTAGCCGTTGCAGTCGGCGTTGGGGAGGCCGACGCGACGGGCGACGTCGGCAGGGCTGACGCGGGCGGATCCGTGGGCGGGACGGGCGTCGGCACCGCACTCGCCGAGGGGGTCGGAACGACGGTCGGCGCGGCGGCCGGTGGCAGCGCCACCGCTACGACAGGGGGCACCACCGTAGAGACATCTGTCGGGGCCGCCGGCCGGACAGTCGAGGCCGGAGGGGCGGTCGATACGGCGCTCACGGCCGAGCCGATCCGCGTCCTGGGTGGCACCGGCCCGACGAGCCCGAGCGGCACGAGGGACGCCCCGGCCCTCGGCAGGTCCAACGCGACGGTCTCCGCCGAGGGCACCGGGCCGACGGACCCTGACGCGCCAGGGCCCAGAGCGCCCGGTCCGAGCGTCACGAACACCACAGCGGCGACGGCGGCGGCACCGACCGCGCGCCGGTCGGGGCGTACCGCCGTCGGCGGCGCGTCGTCGGGCCCCACCACCAGAGGAGGCGCGGGCGGGGCGGCCCGGTGGGCGGCCAGCAGAGCGTCGATCTGGGCGACGGCGGCGGCGCGATCCTCGCTGGTCGCGAGGGTGAGATAGAAGCGGAAGTTCACGACGGTACCGGCCGGGACCAGCAGCCCGTCAAGTCGACTGCGGTCGGGCAGCAGGGTGATCGGGACGTCGGGGTGGTGGGCGGTGCCGATCAGGTCGTCGTACCGCCACTCACGCCGGTGCTCCCGACCGCCGAAGGCCACCCGTCGACTGGTCACCACGGCCATGCCGGTGTCAACGACCCGCAGGCCTGGCGGCAGTGCCTCGGAAGACGGCTCAGCGAAGGAACATGGGCCCGGCGTGGGCAGCCCGGGGACGTGTCGCGCCTCGGCCTCGACAAGCGTGGCGACGGGAAGGACGCGGAAGACGAGTTCGTCGTCGTCGAGCTCCACCGGTAGGCCGGTGCGGGGCTGCGTACACCCGAGGAAGCTGGCGGCTTCGATGCGGAGCCGGACCAGGTGGTCCTCGCGGCGCTGCCAGGCGTCGGTGGCGTGCCGGTACGCGCGCTGCCGGCGCTCGTTCTCGCGCTCGGCCCAGGCGGTCCGCCAGGGGGAGTGGGCCACAGAGGTCACGGTCACACGCGGTACAACCGCTCACGTACGTGACAGGCAACGCGACCGGGATCGATGCATCCCGTTGCGCCCGAAAGGAGAGTATTGACGGGGCGCAGGGCGTAGCCCGCTGCCGGCGGCCGCTCAGGGTGAGCCGGAGCAGCCGCCGAGACAGCACTACGAACGCAGCGAGGTGAAGAACTGCGTCAGTTCACCGGCCAGCAGATCGGGCTCCTCCAGCGGCATGAAGTGTCCGCCCCGGCCCGGTTCGCTCCAATGCCGGATGTCGGTGCAGGCCCGCTCGGCGATCGAGCGGGGAAGGTTCGCCTGCGAGGGTTCGGTGCTCACCGTAAACGCGGCGGGCACGGTGATGTCGGGTCGTGGCGTGTTGTGGTCGAAGTCGGCGTACTGCCGGAACGAAGAGCCGATCGTGCCCGTCACCCAGTACAGCGTGATGATGGTGAGCAGGGTGTCCCGGTCGATGCTGTTCGCCAGGTCACCGTGGTTGTCGCTCCAGTCCCGGTACTTGTCGACGAGCCACGCGGCCAGCCCGGCGGGTGAGTCGGCGAGCGCCGCTGCCAGGGTGTCCGGGCGGGTACCCATGATGGCGCTGTAGCCGCCGTCGGTCTCGTCGTAGGCGGCCTCGGCGTCCAGGAACGCCTGCTCGGCCGGCGACAGCGGGTGGGCGTCGAAGCTGGCCGGGAACGGTGGATGAATCATGTGGATGCCGGCCACCTGCTGCGGGTAGAGGGCGCCGAGCCAGCCGGTGACCACTCCCCCGACGTCACCGCCGAAGGCGCCGTAGCGTTCGTAGCCGAGCACGTCGGTCATCAGCTCGTGCAGCCTCCGGGCCAGCAGCGCCCGGGTCACCGGCTCGTCCGGTGTCTCCGAGAAGCCGAAGCCGGGCAGGGAGGGCACCACCACGTCGAACGCGCCGCCGCGCCGGTGGGGGTCGGTCAGCCGGTCGACCAGCGGCAGCATCTCGACGAAGCTGCTGGGCCAGCCGTGGCTGAGGATCAGCGGCAACGGCGCGGGCGCGCCGGCCGGGCGCGCGCCCCGGACATGCAGGAAGTGCAGCTTGCGGCCGCCGACGACGGCCAGGTGCTGGGGGTACGCGTTGAGCTCGGCTTGGCGAGCTGACCAGTCGAACCCGTCGTGCCAGTAGGACACCAGGTCCCGCAGGTAGTCGGGATCGACGCCGCCCTGCCACGGTCGGGTACCGCTGCGGTCGGTGAAGCGGGTACGGGCCAGTCGAGCCCGCAGGTCGTCGAAAACCGCAGCGGGGACGTCGATGCGGAACGAGGAGACAGACATTTGTCCTCCGGTGAAGGAGGGCGCTCCCCGACGCGAGAGGTCAGCTGAGGGGGACGGCCGAAAGGAGCGCCCAGGAATGACGATGGTTGGTCACCGGGCTCACCTCCTCTCATGGCTGACGACGATCACCCTACACAAGCCCGCGCCGCCACCTGAACGCTGAGGTGGCGGCGCGGCTTGGTCGGCTCAGGCTTGCGGCATGCCCACTTCCGGCATCTCGAAGACCTTGCGGACGTCGACGGAAGCCGGGGATCAGCCCGCTCGCCGCCGACGCGACAGGGAGCCGAGCAGCGGGTCGTCGGCCGGGAACCGCGATCGCGTCCGCGGCGGGTACGCCTCGCAGTGCCCGACCCACTGGGCGGCGGCGACGGCGAGGGCGTCGGCGGAGACGGTGAGGACCAGCGGGTAGATGGCGGTGGCCGGCCGGCGCATCCACGGGGGCAGCGACTCGGCGGAGAACTCGACGATCAGTTCCAGCCGACGTCGACGGATCACCCGGGTACGCAGCGCCAGGTTCGGTTCGGTGAAGCGGACCATCGCCGGTGGCGGGTTCGGACCGCCGGCCGCCGCCGCCTGGCCGTGCAGCCAACTGCCCAGCGCGCGGGCCTCCTCGACGAGCAGGCTCGGGTAGTGGTGCGACCAGAGCTGACCGTCGGCGGTGCGGGCGTCCACCTCGATGAGCAGCCAGTCCTGCCAGCCCGGCGCCGCCAGCTCGGGGTCGTCGGGCGGGTCGATGCCGGGCTGGTAGCCGACCGGGCGGATCCGCACCCGGGCACCGTCGTCGGAACGGATCTCCACTCGATCAGTCTGACTGACCTGAACGAGCGTTCGGGTCAAAACGCGCTACTTCGTGACGGTCCGCCGGACGCCCCGGTGCTCGGCACACGCGCCCGCCCGGCCACCCGCGAGGCTGACCGAGCCGTCCCGGCACTGCACGAGGTAGCCCCGGCCCGCCCAGAACTGCGGCACGCAGTCGAACCAGTCGCACACCTCGACGGCCGGCCGGCGAATGCGCGTACCGCCGCAGAAGTCGTACCCCAGGGGGTTCTCCGGCGCCCCGCAGCGCGGCCCGGACGTCGCGCTCGGCGACGGGCGTGGCGACGGCTTCCGCTTGGGCGCGGGCGGCGGGACCGCCGGCCGCAGCAGCACGGGAGGCGCGCTGCCGGCCGGTGCCGGCGTGGCCGCAACGGCGACCTCCGCGCCCCCGGTCGGGTCCGACGGGTTCGATTCGAAGAGCGCCGCCGGTACGAGCAGCGCGACCGCCGCCGCCACCGCGATCGACCGGCGACCGCCGGGCACGAGCGCGGAGAGCCGGGCCTGCGCCGGGGTGGCCACCGCTGGCCGGAACGGCTTGAGCTGGTGATGCTCCGCGATCAGCTCGTCGAGCTGGGCGAGCACCGCAGCGCGCTGCTCGATCGAGTCGGCGAAGGCCAGCGTCAGCTTGAACCGGAAGTCCGCCGCCGCGTCGGTGGGGAGCAACAGTCCGGAGGTACGCCGTCGGTCCAGCACCTGGATCAGGGTGACCGGCCCCACCGGGTCGTGGGCCAGCCCGGTGATCCGGCCGTACGCCCAGTCGCGCCGACCGCGCCCGCCCAGCAGCACCAACCGACGGCTGGTGATGACGGCCATGCCGGCGTCGGTGACGCGGACGCCGTCGGGTCGGCGCGGCCGCAGCGGCGCGGCCGGCACGGCGACCGTCAGGTCCGGCGCGGGCAGCACGGCCGTGTGACGCACCTCGACCAGTTGCGCGGCGGGCAGCGCCCACAGCACCACCTCGTCGTCGAGGAGTTCCAGTGGAAGGCCCGCGCCGGCCGCGGCGGAACCGTGGAAGTCGGCAGCCAGGGCGCGCAGCCGCCGTAACTCGTCGTCGCGTCGCCGCCAGGCCGTCTCCGCGCCGCGGTAGGTGCTGACCCGCCGCACGTTCTGCCGCTGCGCCCAGCGGTACCGCCATGTGGAACCCGTCGAATCAGTCTTTGCCACGCCGACTCCTTCGCCGCGTAGGCCACCAATCTGGGGTGCACTCGGATTAACAGTTGTGACGGCCGGCCGGGACACGCCAGGACGGGCGAACTACCCGAACGGCGGACCAACCCGGACGATAGGGCGATACTGACGGTCATGCCGCCAGACACCCCGCCCGGTGTGGTGATCGGGATCGACATCGGCACCACGAGCACCAAGAGCATGGCGTACGACACCGACGGGCGGCTGATCGCCAGCCACTCCGTCGGCTATCCCCTGGACGACCCGCACCCCGGGTACGCCGAGCAGAACCCGGAGGTGATCCTCGCCGCCGTCGTCGAGTCGCTCCGGACCGTGGTGGCCGAGTTGGCCGCGCCGATCTCCGGCCTCGCGTTCTGCTCCGCCATGCACAGCCTCATCGGCCTGGACGCGGCCGGCAACCCGCTCACGCCGTCGGTGACCTGGGCCGACTCCCGGGCCACCCGGCAGGCCGAGCGGCTGCGGGCGGTGCCGTCCGGGCTGGCGTTGCACCGGCGCACGGGTACGCCCATGCACCCGATGTCGCCGCTGCCCAAGCTGCTCTGGTTCGCCGAGCAGGAACCCAAGCTCTTCGAACGCGTCACGCACTGGGTCGGTATCAAGGACTGGGTGCTGCTACGACTCTGTGGAGAACTGGTCACCGACCACTCGATAGCCTCGGCCACCGGCCTGATGGACGTCCATACCCTCGAGTGGGACGCCGAGGCGCTGACCATCGCCGGCGTCACCGAGGAGCGGTTGCCCCGACTGGTCGCCACCACCGCCGTCCTGCCCGGCCTCACCGCGCGGGCCGCCGACGCCATCGGCGTGCCGCAGCGCACGCCCGTGGTGGTCGGGGCGGGCGACGGGCCGTTGGCCAACCTGGGCCTGGGCGCGGTGCACCCCGGCATGGTCGCCTGCTCGATCGGCACCAGCGGCGCGATGCGGGTCATGGTCGAGCGCCCCGGCGTCGACCCGCTGGGCGGAGTGTTCTGCTACGCGCTGACCGAGAACCGCTGGGCGGTCGGTGGCGCGATCAACAACGGCGGCATCGTCCTCAAGTGGGCGGGCGCCGCGCTCGCGCCGGACTTGGGCGAGCACCCCGAGGAGGACCTGGTCGCCCTGGCGGCCCGGGCGCCCGTCGGCTCGGGCGGGCTCATCATGCTGCCCTACCTGCATAGCGAACGCGCTCCACACTGGAGCGCCCTGCCCCGCGGCGCGTACGTCGGGCTGACCCACGGGCACCGCCGCGAACACCTCGTCCGGGCCGCCATGGAGGGGGTCTGCCAGCAGCTCGCACTGGTCCTCACCTCGGTCCGCGCCGCCGGCAACGAGGTGCGCGAGATCCGGGCCGGTGGCGGCTTCGCCCGTAGTGGCCTGTGGCGACAGATGCTCGCCGACGTGCTCGGCATGCCGGTGAGCTTCCCCGCCGGCCGCGAGGGGTCGAGCTTCGGCGCGGCGCTGCTCGGCATGCAGGCGCTGGGCCTGATCCCCAGCATCGACGTCGCCGCCGACCTGGTCCAGATGGAGGAGACCATCCGTCCCGACCCGGCCGCCGCCGCCACCTACGCGGCGCTGCTGCCGCTCTTCGCCGAGCTGTACGAGGCGCTGGTGCCGACCTTCACGTCGATGCGCCGCCTGGCGCCCGGCCTGCCCGCTGAGCCGCCCACCCCCGGACCGCCGATGTAGCCAGCTCGCTCGGCGGCCGGCGCGCTCGGCCGCCGGCTCGATCAGCGGCCGCTCGATCGGCGGCGGGCTCGGTCAGCGGCGGGCTCGATCGGCGGCGGGCTCGGTCAGCGGCGGCGGTGGACGGCGCGGGCGCGGCGGAGATCATGCGGGTTCGGCGCAGGGGCTGGCCGCGCGCTGTTGAGCGTGATGCCGGTGAGTCATCTTGATGCCACTGAGGCATCACGCTCTTGCGGGCGCGGCCTCCCGGACGGGTGACTCACGCCCCGGCAGCCCCATCTGCCGCCGACGCTTCTTATCGTACAAACGTGAGGAAAAGGGACAAGAAGCGCTCATCTTCCCTGCTCGCGGCGGCGATCGCCCTGGTCGTCGCGGCGACAACCGGCCCGGCCACCGCCGACGGTCCCGGCCCGAACCACCGAACGACCCTGGGGTACGCGGCCCACGGGCTCGCCGCCGCCGACGGGCCGAACGACGCGAACGGGCCGAACGACACGGACGGGCCGAACGACACGGACGGGCCGAACGCCACGGACGGCCCGACCGCCGACGACGGACCGAACAACGAAGGCGGGCCGAACGACACGGACGGGCCGAACGACGAGGGCGGGCGAAGCGACGAGCCGGGCGTGGAGCCGGCCCCGGAGCGGGCGCCGACCAGCGAGGTGTCCTGGCTGTCGTTCCCCGGCGGGGCGTTCGCGGTGGACTCCCTCGGGCACACCGTGCGGTACCGGGCGTGCGACGGCGACACCGGTCGGGTCGCCGACCCGGACATGCGGGTCGCCGCCGGGGTGGCCAGTGGGGCGGTCGTCGTCGGAGGCACCGCATACCGCTACCGGGTGCCGCTGGTCGGGCGCAGCGAGGGCACGCTTGAGGTGATCCAGCGGCACCGCCCGCCGGCGACGCTCACCGGCGTCGTGGTCACCAGCCCGCAGCCGCCCACCGACCCGGTCGCGGGCGCCCGGCTGTTCCCGCTCAGCGGGCAGCTCGCCCGGGTGGTCGCCGACGCCAGCCTCAACCCGGCTGGCGCCACCGTCCGGGACCTCTCCGGCCGGTACGGGGACCAGCAGGTGTCGGTCAACGGGTCGTTGCGCCCGAAGGCCGCAAGCGTCATCAAGCTCTGGATCCTGGTCGAACTCCTGCGCCGGGTCGACTGTGGACAGGTGTCTCTCGACGACGGCGTGCTGGTCACGCCGGCCGACGTGGTGGGCGGCACCGGCCAGCTCCAGTTCGAGACGTTCCCGCAGGTGGTCACGCTGTACCGGCTCGCCCGCTATCTGATCAAGTACAGCGACAACGTCGCGGCCAACGTGCTGATCACCTACCTGGGTGGGTTCGCCCCGGTCAACGCGCTGATCGACTCGATGAACCAGCGCTCCACCATCCTGGCCCGGCGGATGCTCGACAGCGCGGCGGCGCAGCGCGGCGAGGAGAACTACACCAGCCCGGACGACGTCGTCTCGCTGCTCGGCGCGGTCTGGGACGGCGAGGTTCTCACCCCGGCCTCCCGGGACCTGATGATCGGCTTCATGCGCGAGCAGACGCTGAACACCAAGATCCCAGCGGCGCTGCCACCCGGCGTACCGGTGGCCCACAAGACCGGTGACCTGCCGGACGCCTCCCACGACGTCGGCTACTACCTGATCCCCGGCACGGAGACCGCCGTCGCGTTCCTCACCGCCGGGCCGATGGCGACCGGGGACGAGACCGTCCGCCGGATGGCCAGGACGGTCTACGACTTCCTGGTCCCGCCATCCGGCGGCGCGGTCGAGGAGTGAGCCCCGGTCAGGCCCGGCTGATCGCGTTGGCGTGGATCGCCTCGTTCAGGTAGGCGGCCAGGCCGGGGGCGATGTTCTCGAAGTACGCGGTGAACCGCTCGTCGGCCAGGTACATGTCGGCCAGCCCGGTGTGCATCTCGTACGGGCACTCGTAGAACCAGCGGCTGATGAGCTGTCGGTGCTCCTCGGCCAGGTCCATCGCCTCCGGGCTGTCCGCCGGTACGCCCGAGGTCAGCAGCGCGACGATCCGCCGTCCCCAGTCCTCGTTCTCCGCCTTGTTCCGGAGCCAGTCCTCCTTGCTGTACCGGGCGACCCGCCGGTTCGACTCCCGGTACGCGTCGGTGTCGCCCCAGCGCTGCTCCGCCTCGGCCTCGTACTCCTCCGGCCGGAAGTCACCGAAGACCTCGAACCGCTCCTCGGGTGTCAGCTGGATGTTCAACTTGCTCGCCTCCATCGCGAACTCGATCGCCGTGACCATCTCCTGCAACCGCTTGATGCGTACCGTCAGCAGTTCGTGCTGACGGCGCAGGTGCGCGGCCGGATCGGCCGCCGGGTCGTCGATGATCGCGGTGATCTCCTCAAGCGGGAAACCCAGCTCGCGGTAGTACAGGACGAGCTGCAACCGTTGCAGGTCCGTGTCGTCGTAGCGGCGGTAACCGGTCGACGTCCGGCCGCTCGGCGAGAGCAGACCGATCTCGTCGTAGTGGTGCAGCGTCCGTACCGTCACGCCGGCGATCCTCGCCACCTGACCCACCGTGTACGCCATGGTTCCCCTCCCTTCCGGAAACCAGGCTCCTACCTGCCGCTACGTCAGGGTCAAGCTCGATTCTGACCCACCGTGGCGGGGCTGTCCGGGCGCCCGTACAGATAGCCCTGGCCGCGCGGGCAGCCGATGGCGGTGACCGCGTCGTGCTGGCGCTCGGTCTCCACCCCCTCGGCGATCACCGCCAGGTCGTACGCGCCGGCCAGCCGGGTGACCATCTCCACCGTGGCGTACGCCCGGTCGTCCGTGCCGAGGCGGGCCACGAACGAGCGGTCGATCTTCAGTTCGGTGGCCGGGATGCGGTGCAGGTAGCTCAGGGACGAATAGCCCGTGCCAAAGTCGTCGATGGCGATCTGGATGCCCAGTTCCCGGAGCTGGTGCAGGCGTTCCAGCACGGCGTCGGTCCCCTCGATCAACGCCGACTCGGTCAACTCGAGCGTCAACGCCCGGGGCGCCAGCCCGGCGCCGGCGGTGGCCGCCGTGACCGTGGCGATGAGGTCGGGCCGGCGCAGGTGGGCGGCGGCGATGTTCACCGCGACCGTCGCCTCCGGCGCGCGGGCCCGCCAGGTCGCCGCCGCCCGGCACGCCTCGTGGATCACCCAACGGTCGATCGGGAGGATCAGGCCGGTCTCCTCGGCCAGTGGCAGGAACCGCGCCGGGGGCAACATCCCCAGTCGGGGGTGCCGCCAGCGCACCAGCGCCTCGGCGCTGCGGACCGCGCCGGTGGCGAGGTCGACGATCGGCTGGAACTCCAGGTGCAGTTGCTCCTCGTCGACGGCCCGGCGCAGGTCCGCGATCAGCTCCGCCCGGGACACGGCCGACTCGCGCAGCGCCGGGGTGCAGGTCCGGTACGCGGACTTGCCGGAGGCCTTCGCCGCGTACATGGCGATGTCGGCGTCGCGCAGCAGGTCGGAGTGGGAGGCGTGTTGCGGCCCGTACTCGGCGATGCCGATGCTCGCCGACGGGTGCACACCCACGTCCTCCTCCCCCTCGGACGGGCGCAGGGCGTCCAGCAGGCGTTCGGCCAGGTGCTCCGGTGACACCGGCCGGTCCCCCTCGACCAGCACCGCGAACTCGTCGCCGCCGAGGCGGGCGATCGTGCCGTCGCTGTCCACGGCCGCCCGCATCCGGGCCGCCAGCCCGGTCAGCAGGGCGTCGCCGCTGGCGTGCCCGAACCGGTCGTTGACCTGTTTGAACCCGTCGAGGTCGAGCAGCAGGACAGCCACCGGCCGACCGTCCCGCAGGGCCAGCCGCAGCAGTCGGTTGAACAGCAGCCGGTTCGGCAGCCCGGTGAGCTGGTCGCCGTACGCGAGCCGACGCAGTCGCGCCACCAGGCGCAGGTTCTCGTTGGCGGCCAGCCCCTGACGGACGGCGAGGGCCGCGAGCAGGGCCATCATGGTCACGAAGACCAGCGGTGGAGTCTGGCCGGTCGGCCGGCGGGCCAGCAGCACCGCGATGATCGCCCCGCCGACCGGCAGGTACGGCAGCGCCACCCGCCACCACGGCGGCAGCGGGGACTCGGCGGTCTCGTCGGTGCCGTCGCAGTCCGGCGGCGGCCGGCTGCCGGTGGCCAGGCCGATCAGGAGGTAGCTCAGCGGCCAGCACAGGTCGACGGGGTGACCGGCGGTGTAGTCACCACGGGCGACCAGCGAGACGTACACCACGTCGGCCACCACCCGGAGGGTGAGGCTCGCCGCGAGCAGGCGCATCGGCCGCCACAGCGGTCGCGCCGGGCCGGCCACCGCCACCAGGATGGTGAGCTGCATCAGGTCGAACATCGGGTAGAGCAGCCCCAGCGTGCGCGCCGGATCGGCCAGCTCGGCGGAGGCGACCCCACGGAACACCAGCACCCAGCCGACCGGCACCAGCGCCAGCGCGACGATCACGCCGTCCAGCAGCGTCCGGGCCCGCCCGACGGCCGTCCGCGGTCCGGACGGGGAGCTGAGCAGCGCGGCGGTGCCGGTGAGGATGCCGGCGCTGAAGACCACCCCGATCAGCGCGTTGTGCGGCAGGTCGCCACCGACGAGACGCTGCGCCGTCCAGATTCCCCGACCCAGCGCGGCGAGGGCCATGGTGACGGCGAGCAGCGTCCAGAACCTGCGCAGCGGGGCCGGGTGTCGACGGGCCACGCCGGCACAGGCGACTGTCGCCCAGCCGGCAACCAGGAGCGCGCCCACGTCGCTGACCAGCGCGGCGCCGGGCAGCGCGGCGGCCAACCAGCCGGCCTCCACGACCAGGACCGCGATCGCGACGATCGGGCCGATGGGCTTGAGCTGCCCCGCGGCCTGCTTCACGTCCTGTCGCGACACGGTCGCTCCGGCTCTTCGTCGGGTGTGCACAGTCGGGCGGACCGGTCCACGGCAAACCTCGAAAGCCTAGCCAGCGCCCGGGAACGCCGCCAGGGCCGAACATCCAGGCCGATGCGGTCTCCCCGGTCTGTCCTGGCGGTCGGTGTCCGCTGCAGGCCGACAGGTCAGGTCCGCAGTCGGTGTCCGCTGCCGGCCGCCAGGTCAGGTCAGCAGCCGGTGTCCGCTGCCCGCCGACGGGTCAGGTCAGCGGCCGGCGGAGCGGTTCCAGGGTGAGCGGGGCAGCGCGGTGCCGGCCAGCGGGCGACGGACGGGTCGACGTCGACGCCGCCCGGGGGTGCAGGGCGGGCGTGCGGCGGTGTGCACGTCAGGTCCGGCGGACGACGGTCGGCCGATCAGCCAGCACAGGAAGCGGGCCATCTGCGGCTCAGCCGACCGGGAGACGCTGGGCGTCGGACTTGGCGATCTCGTACTCCGCCCCGCAGAACGTGCACTGCTGCGCGTACCGGGTGCGGATCGGGATGAGTGGGATGAAGAAGAGGGTGAATTTCGTCGACCGACGGGTGATCACCTGCGCGGCGTGGTTGCCGCAGTGACGGCAGACCTCCTGCACGACACCGGACCGGTCGACCTTGGTACGCAGACCAAAGATGAAGAACATCGCCCGGCAGTACCCACTCCACCCCGAAAAGTCACCGACCCCGCCCCACGGATCGGTACGACAGCCGAACCAATGCGGTATAGCGATTGATATACTCCCCGGATGCCGCAGGATGAGTGGGAGGTCTTCGTCGTCGACGAGGTCCGCGCTTGGATCGACAGCCTGGACGAGGCGAATTTCGTCCGGGTCGTCCAGGCGATCGACGCGCTCGCCGAGGCAGGACCCGGACTGGGCCGCCCTCTGGTCGACACGATCCGCGGGTCGGCACTGGCAAACCTCAAGGAGCTGCGACCTGGCACCGTCCGCATCCTCTTCGTCTTCGACCCGTGGCGCGCAAGCATTCTGCTGGTCGCGGGCGACAAGGCGGGCCAGTGGCAGAGCTGGTATCAGCAGGCCATCCCGCTCGCCGAACAACGCTACGAGATCTACTTGAAGGAACGCGCGCAGCAGGAGGGGGCCGGCGATGAGTGGACATGTGCGGTGGTCGGACATTCGGTCGGAGTACGTACAGCGGGCCGGCGGCGAGGAGGCCGTCGCAGCGGGAAAGCAGGAACTGCTCGCGCAGGTCGTCGGGCACCGCCTCGCCGAGGTACGACGAGCACGCGGCCTCACTCAGCAGCAGGTGGCCGAGCGGATGGGGGTGACCAAGGGGCGAGTCTCCCAGATCGAACAGGGCCGGATTTCCGGCCAGGAGGTGGTGGCCCGGTACGCTATCGCCCTCGGCGGTCGACTCCACCAGGCCATTTATTTCGACGACGGTGACATCGCCGCCATCGCGTGAGCCGCCCTGCCGGCAGCCCCCTCCCCGTAAACAAGATCGTGCTCGATCCGGGATGTAGTGGACTCCGGCGCAAACGAGGCCACTACATCCCTGATCGAGCACGATCACGGGCGGGACGGTCAGAGGGTGGGCTGGGGCTCCAGGCCGGGGACCTCCTCGGCGAGCCAGATCGGCTGCCAGGCCGCCATCTCGTGGAAGCGGCGCAGCTCGAACAGACCGGCCACCGACCCGGACCAGGCGGCGTACGGCGGGTTGGTCTCGTCGAAGCCGCTCTGCACGAAGGTCAGCGTGGTGCGGCCACCGGATTCGGCCAGCTCCCAGCTGGTGACGCCGGTCGGTCCCCAGTCGACGGACATGCGCCGGCCGGGCTCCAGGTCGACGATCTTGGCGGCGTACCCCTGCTCGAAGCCGCCCATGGCGTACCGGCCGCCGACCCACGGCTCGATCCCGATGGGGTAGCCGAACCAGGCGCTGGCCTGCTCGGAGTCGGTCAGGGACTCCCAGACCTTGTCGGCGGGGACGGCGATGACCAGCTCGCCGCGCAGGTCTGCGGAGGTGAAGTCGGTGCGCGGCAGCAGCGGCTTGCCCTCCAGGTGGGAGGCCAGGTTCGCGATGGACAGGGCCCAGTACGTCTGGAGCACGCCCCGGATGCTGGAGCCGTCCATCGCCTCGGCGAAGTCGAAGTGGCTCTGGGTCAGCGTGAGCACCGTGGCGTCCGGGCCGTCGGCGGCGAGCTGGAACCCGGTGGTGGTCTCGACCCCGTCGAGCAGCCAGCCGAAGCGCAGCGAGTCGTCGTCGGCGTGCAGCAGCCGCTGGTGCGGAGCGTCACCCTCGGGCGTGTAGCGGCCCCAGAACTCGTACCGCTCGGGCAGCTCGACCTCGGCGTGCTCGGCCAGCCAGAGGCGCAGCTCGGCCGGGTCGGTCAGGGCCTGGCGGACGCGCGCCACGGGCGCGGCGAGGCGGGCTTGCACCTTCAACGGTTCACTCATTGTCGTTCCCTTTCGGATAGCAGGCGACGGCCAGCTTGAAGGCGTCGCCCTCGCTGCCGCCGTAGCGGGTGAACAGGTCCTGAAGTGCGGTTTGCAGGTCGTGCAGGAACTCCTGGCGCTGCTCGGCGGGCACCCGGATCTCGCCGGAGACCCCGATCGAGGGCAGCTCGGGCGCCGCCCGGTCCAGGGCGGCGATATCGGCCTGCACCTCCTCCATCAGGTCGAGCAGGTAGCCCAGGCTCAGCTCGTCGCGGGCCCGGCGCAGCCCGATGCGGCCGACCAATCGTGGCGAGAGCCAGTAGGACCGGGCGGCGGCCTGGTAGATGCCCTCGGTGATCCCGCGAACCTTGCGCTCGTTGACCAGCTCGACCAGGCCGGCCGCGACGAGCTGCTTGACGTGGTAGTAGACGCGCTGTGGCGTCTGGTCGAGTCGGGCCGCGACCTCGGTGCAGGTGCGCGGTTCGGCCAGCTGCCGCAGCACCTCCACGCGCTGCGGCTTGAGCAGGACCTCGGCCTGCTCGATCTGCTCCAGGTACAGGACGTCTCTCATGGCAAAATCAGTTTGTACGTACAAAACTTGTTTGTCAATCGCTTCGCGAGAAGCCGCGCCGACTTTCTCGACGCGGCTTCCGGCGACGCTCAGCCTCAGGCGACGCTCAGCCTCAGGCGACTCTCAGCGGATGATCAGGGCAACCAGTCCGGTCGCAGCGGGTAGCCGTTCACACCGTCCGGGCCGTTGTGGGTGGCCAGCACCTGGTGCAGTTGGATGCCGTTGCGCTCGAACGCCATCCGCGAACCAGCCATGTAGAGACCCCACACCCGGGCGGTGCCCGCGCCGACCTCCGAGACACAGAAGTCCCAGTGCTCCACCAGGTTGCGGCACCAGGCGGCGAGGGTCAGCGCGTAGTGCTGGCGCAGGTTCTCCTCGTGGTGCACCTCCAACCCGGCGTCGTGCACCTCGCTGATCAGCCGACCCGGTCCGGCCAGCTCGCCGTCCGGGAAGACGTACCTGTCGATGAACGCGCCCGAGCGGTGCGGCGCCCGGTTGTCGGCGCGCGTGATGGTGTGGTTGAGCAGCCGTCCACCCGTCCGCAGGCGCGACCGCAGCGCCCCGAAGTACGACGGGTAGTTGCGCACGCCGATGTGCTCGGTCAGCCCGATCGAGGAGATGGCGTCGAACTGCTCCGCGGGCGCGTCCCGGTAGTCGAGGTGTCGCACCTCGGCCAACTCGGTCAGCCCCTCCCGCTCGATCGCGGCCTGCGCCCACTGCGCCTGCGCCTTCGACAGGGTCACCCCGAGCGCCTTGACCCCGTACTCGCGCGCGGCGTGCCGGACCATGCCGCCCCAACCGCAGCCCACATCCAGCAGCCGCATGCCCTTCTTGAGCGCCAGCTTGCCGGCGACCAGGTCGTACTTCGCCGCCTGGGCCTGCTCCAGCGTGTCGGTCGGGGACCGGAAGACCGCACAGGTGTACGTCATGGACGGGCCGAGCACCTTCTCGTAGAAGGCGTTCGAGACGTCGTAGTGGTGCGAGATCGCCGTGCTGTCACGGACCCGGGAGTGCCGCAGCCCGTTCATCACCCGCTTCCAGCGCGGCTGGGCCTCCTGCGGAGGCGCCGGTGGCGGCAGCAGCCGCTCCCAACCCAGCCCCCGCACCAGCGCGACCCCGTCGGCCACCGACGGCGGGCGCAGCCGCAGTTCGTCCTTGAGCACCCGCAACGCCTCGTACGGGTCACCCGGGTGCACCCCCTGCAACGCCAGGTCGCCGCTCACGTACGCCCGGGCCATGCCCAGGTCACCGGGGGCGGTGAGCAGGTACGACAGTCCCCGCTCGGTACGGATCGACAGGGTGATGCCGGCATCGGCCGGGCCGACGGCGCTGCCGTCGTACCCGGTGATGCGGATCGGCAACGGCCCGGCGGTGACCGCGCGGACGACGTCCGCGACGGTCGGACCGGTGCGCCGGCCCCCCGCCGGCGGGGTGGCGGGGACGCTCGCCGCCCCCTGGTCTCGGTCGGTCAGGCTCATGCTCGTGCTACCGCCTTTTCGTACAGTCCCGTCAGCCGGTGGTCCGGGTCGTAGCGGTCTTTCACCGCGCGCCAGGTCTCGCCGCCGTAGAGGCGATCGAAGGCGTCCCGGTCGTAGTACGCGTCGGAGTAGAGCGACTTGTGCCCACCCAGCTCCGACACCCTGCGTTCGATCGTGCGGTTGACGTCGCCGTCGGCGGCGCCGGACGCGATCGGCACGCTCCCCCAGAAACCAATGTTGACGTAGTCCTGCCCCGCGTGGAGCGGATACAGCGGCCACGTCTGCGCGGAACCGGGCCCGTGCGGCTCGCGCAACCGCAGCGGGCAGAGCCACACCGGGGTCATCCCCACGTCGGCCGCGAACCAGCGCAGGAAGTCGGCCATGCGGTCCAGCGGGATCTCCACGTCCTGCACGACCCGCTCCCGGGCCGGCTGGCCCCGCAGCCGGTCGATCCGGGCCGCCACCTGGTGCCGGTGTTCTAGGCGGACCAGTCGGTGGTAGACGTCGCTGCGCCGGTACCGCGCCGGCCAGAGCCGGCGGACGACCGGGTGCTGCGCGCCGAACGCCGCCGAGCACCAGAACCAGTCGGTGTCCCAGCGCCACAGATAGTCGTACGCGGTCAGCACGTCGCGGGTGCGCTGGCGCAGCGACCGGTAGTAGATCGCCTGGCCGGTGTAGTCGCTGGGCGGATCGGCGGTGTCGGTGAAGGTCCCCAGCACCAGGTACGCCTCACCGGGGCTGAACATGACGCCGTCCAGCACGTCGACCGGCTGGCCGGCCCACGACCGGGTGGCGCTCACCTCGGCGATCGCGTCGGTGAGCGCCTCCAGTTGGGTGAACCGGATGTTGCGCAACGCCACGTACCGGCCGATCGGCTGCAACTCGATGCGCAGCCTCGTCGCGTAGCCGAGGCTGCCCAGCGAGTTGGGGAACGCGCGGAACAGGTCGGCGTGCTCGGAGTCCGGGCGGGCGGTGACGATCGCGCCGGAGCCGGTGAGGATGTCCATCTCGCGGACGGACTCGTGGGGCAGGCCGTTGCGGAAGGACGTCGACTCGATCCCGAGGCCGGTCACCGCGCCGCCCAGGGTGATGGTGCGCAGTTGCGGCACCACCAGCGGCATCAGCCCGTGCGGCAGCGTCGCGTCGATGAGGTCCTCGTACGTGCACATGCCCTGCACGTCGGCCGTACGCCCGGTCGGATCGACCGAGAGCACCCCGTTCAGGCCACTCACGTCGAGGCCCGGGGTGCGGGGAGCGGATCGGGGGCGGAAGAGGTTGGAGGTGCGTTTGGCCAGCCGGACAGGCTCGCCCGTGGGCACCGCGGCGTACGACCGCCGCAGCGTGTCCACCGCTTGATCATGGTCAATTGGGTGATCCACACGCTCAGCGCGCATGTGATCACCTTACGCCTGCCCCCGGAAAATCGTGGGATGTCCTCGCCTGCCGTTTCCCGTCCGACAGCAGGCCCGGCGGTTACCGTGGCGGTCATGCCGTCGCCCGCGATCGCCGCCCTGGACTCCGCCGGACTGCCGTACCGGTTGGTCAGTCACGGCGCGGTCGGCAGCCTCGCGGAGGCCGCCGCCGCCCGTGGTGTGGCCATCCCGGACGTGGTCAAGACGATCGTCGTCCGCCGGGGCGCGGACGACCACCTGTTCGTGCTCACCCCCGGTGACCGGGTCGTCTCCTGGCCCAAGCTGCGCGCCCTGCTCGGGGTGCAGCGGATCTCCATGCCGGACGCGGCGGGCGCGCTGGCCGCCACCGGGTACGAGCGCGGCACCATCACCCCGTTCGGGGCGAGCACGGCCTGGCCGGTGATCGCCGACGAGCGGCTACGAGGCCGGCAGATCACCCTGGGCGCGGGCGAGCGGGGTCTCGCCGTGGCGGTCGACGCCGACGCCGCGATCGCCGTCCTCGACGCCACTGTGGCCGATGTCACCGACCCGCAGCCCACCCGCTGAACTCCGCCGCTGCCGTCGTCCGACTGGCTCCGGCCCGCCGCCGTGGGTGAGGATGGCGGCTATGCCCGCCCCCGAGGAACGCCCCGACCCCGTCGGCACCGTCTACGGCGGGCGACGCCGCGCCAGCTCGGGCCCGCTGGCCGACCCGCTGCTGCGGGTGGCGGTGGCGGTCGGGCTGGTGGGCGTACTCCTCGGTGTGGTCTTCGCCACCGGCCTGCTCGACGGTGACGACGAGCCGGTGGTGCCGGCGGCCGTCGGCACGCCGTCCAGCGCGGCCGAGCCGACCGCCCCGGCGCCCGAGCCGACCCCGACGCCCTCGGTCGAGCCGTCGCCGACCCCGTCGGCCACCCCGGCCGTTCCCACCAGCGGCGCCCACGTGCTGCGGTCGCCCTCCGGGCTCTGCCTCGGGCTCGACGGCGACGACGAGAAGGCCGAGGCCGAACTCGCCGCCTGCACCGGCGGCCCGGAGCAGCAGTGGGTGGTCAACCCGGTCGCGACGGGAGCGGTGACGCTGACCAACGCCGCCCACGGTCAGTGCCTCGATGTCGAGGGCGGCAGCGGTGACGACGGCGCGCGGCTGCAACAGTTCCCGTGCCACGGTCAGGCCAACCAGCAGTGGCGGCTGACCCCCACCGGCGCCGGCCCCCTCCTGCTGGTCGCGGTGCACAGCGGTAAGTGCGCGCAGGCCGACGACGACGGCGTCGAGGCCGGCAACGACATCCGGCAGCGCCCCTGCGACGGCCGGCCCGCCCAACAGTGGACGGTGGGCTAACCCCGGAAGCTCCACGCGCGGGGTGCGGTCGCGGCGACGAGGACGGCCTCCGGCACCGGTCGACCCGGCCGTCGGCGCAGCAGCAGCGACAGCCCCGCCGCTCCGATCGACAGCGCGCCGGCCACGTACCAGGCCACCGCGTAGTCGCCGAGCTGATCGCGGACGAGCCCCGCGCCGGTGGCCGCGAGCGCCGCCCCGAACTGGTGGGCGGCGAACACCCAGCCGAACACCACCGCGCCCGCGCCACCGAAGTACTCCCGGCACAGCGCCACGGTCGGCGGCACCGTGGCCACCCAGTCCAGGCCGTAGAAGACGATGAACACCAGCATGCTCGGCTCGGCGGTACCCGTGAACAGGCTGGGCAGCACCAGCAGCGACAGCCCGCGCAGCGCGTAGTAGGCGCCGAGCAGCAGTCGGCTGTCCACCCGGTCGGTCAGCCAGCCGGAGGCGATCGTGCCGACGATGTCGAAGAGCCCCACCAGCGCGAGCAGTCCCGCCGCCGTGGTCTCGGCCATGCCGTGGTCGTGTGCGGCCGGCACGAAGTGCGTACCGACGAGGCCGTTCGTGGTCGCGCCGCAGATCGCGAACCCGCCGGCCAGCAGCCAGAACGGCCGCGTCCGGGCGGCGGCGGCCAGCGCGCCGAGCGCCCGGGTCGCCGCGCCGCCGGTCGGCGGCGGCGCCGCGACGACCTCGGTCGCGCCGTAGGCGGGCAGGTCGAGATCCGCCGGGTGCTCGCGCAGCAGCCACACCACCAGGGGTACGACAGCCAGGGCGGCGCCGGCCACGACGAGTGCCGCCGTGCGCCAACCGTGGTCGCGTACCAGCACGGCGATCAGCGGCAGGAAGATCAGTTGCCCGGCGGCCCCGCCCGCGGTGAGCACGCCGGTGACCAGGCCCCGACGACGGACGAACCAGCGCCCGGTGACGGTCGCCACGAAGGCGAGCGCCATCGAGCCGGTGCCCAGACCGACGAGGACGCCCCAGCACAGCAGCAACTGCCAGCTCGCGGTCATGAACACCGTCAGCCCGCTGCCGGCGGCGACCAGCAGCAGCGCCACCGAGACGACCCGGCGGATGCCGAACCGGTCCATCAGCGCGGCGGCGAACGGCGCGGTGAGCCCGTAGAGGAGCAGGTTGACCGAGACGGCCGCAGAGATGGTGGCGAGCGGCCAGCCGAACTCCGCGTGCAGCGGGTGCAGCAGCACCGACGGGGTGGCGCGGAACCCGGCCGCGCCGACGAGCGCCACGAAGGCGACACCGGCCACGAGCCAGGCGGGGTGCAGGCGACGATTCTTGCTCACGCGACCAGTCTGGGCCGCGCCTCCTTCTGCGACGAGTGGCCGGAAAGCCATCGTGCGCAATAATCGGGCCATGAGCAGTGGCCCGCACCGGATCGCCGTCCTCGCCCTCGACCAGGTCGTCGGCCTCGACCTCGGCACCCCGTCCCAGGTCTTCAGCACCGCCCGGGGCGCCGACGACGCGTACCGCTACGACGTACGGGTGTGCACCCCGGGCGGCCGGCCGGTCCGCAGCACCGCCGGCTTCCAGGTGCTCCCGGACCACGGGTTGGAGCTGCTCGACACCGCCGACACGGTGATCGTCCCGGGCATCCACGACGGCGCGGCGCTCACCTCGGGCGCCATCGAGCCGGAGGTCGCCGAGGCGCTGCGGTCGGCGTACCAGCGGGGCGCCCGGATCATGTCGATCTGCACCGGCGCGTTCGTGCTGGCCGCGGCCGGCCTGCTGGACGGACGCCGGGCGACGACCCACTGGGCGTACGCCGAGCGGTTCCGCCGCCTGCACCCCCGGGTGGACCTCGACCCGGACGTGCTCTTCATCGTCGACGACCGGGTGCTCACCTCGGCCGGAGTGGCCGCCGGCATCGATCTCTGCCTGCATGTCATCCGTCTCGACCACGGCAGCGAGATCGCCAACCGGGCGGCCCGACGCTGCGTGATGCCGCCGTGGCGCGACGGTGGGCAGGCGCAGTACATCGAACAGCCGGTGCCCCGGGCGACCGATGCGAGCACCACCAGCGCCCGCGAGTGGGCCCGGCAGCGCCTGCACGAGCCGATCGCCCTGCGCGACCTCGCCGAGCAGGCCCGGATGAGCGTCCGCACCTTCACCCGACGTTTCCGGCTGGAGACGGGACTGAGCCCCGCGCAGTGGCTGCTGCGGCAGCGCACCGACCACGCCCGACTGCTGCTGGAGACGACCGACCTCACCGTCGACCAGATCGCCCGCCGCTGCGGCTTCGGCACGACGGCCGCCCTGCGCCAACAACTCCACCAACGCATCGGCGTCGCCCCGTCCACCTACCGCCGCACCTTCCACCCCCGCGAAGAGCTGACCCGCGCCTGACCCCCGCGATCTTGCACTTACTGTCGTCGAGATGCCCCTTACGCGCGCCTTTGTCGCCGCAGAAAGCGCAAGATCGACGAGGTCCCCCGGGGTGGGGGTCAGGTTCGGAGCAGGTGGAGCTGGGCCTGGTGTTTGGGGAGGTGGACCCTGGCGTGCAGGTCCAACGTGCGGGACCAGGGCAGCGGCTCGTCGACGATCAGGTCGAAGCCCTCGCGTAGGTGGGTCTCCACCGGCGCCTCCGCCGCCAGGCCGAGTTGGTCGACCAGCCCGCACAGCCGTTCGCTGGTGCTGTGCAGCAGTGCCGCCAGGCCGCGCAGACCACCCTGCTCGGCGGCCAACGCGTCGAGCTGCGGACGGTGGATGTCCTCCTCCAGCTCGTAGTAGGCGAACGGCGACCCCGCGAGCAACGCCTCGCTGGCCTGGATCATCAGCTCGTCGTTGGCCACCAGGTGCGCCACGATCTGCTCGGCGCTCAACTGCTCCCGAGGGGCAGGCCCAAAAGAGACCCCGTCAATCTCCCGAAACACCGAGTCATAAGCCCGCCGCAACCCGCCACTCGCCGCCGCCACACCCCCACCCCACCGCCCCACCCCGTCGATCATGGCGTTGTGGTGCCCGATTCACCCGGACGAGGCGGCATTTGCCACCCAGCACAACTCCATGATCGACGGTGGTGGTCAGGTCAGCGGCGGGACTGGCGGGAGCGGAGGTAGTCCGAGACCACGTACTCGCCCAGGTCGTCGGTGTCGGGCGTGAACATTCGGCCACGGCTGCGTCTCGCCACCGCGTCGATGAAACGGCGCAGGCCCTCGTCGTCGCCGAGCATGAACAGGTTGAGCGTGGCGCCGTAGCGGCTGAGCCGGTCCACCTCGCGGACCGTCGCCTCGATCGTCTCCGGCAGCGGCGGCCAGTGGAACAGCGCCTCCCCGTCGTCCGGATCGAGGTGGGCGGTCGGCTCTCCGTCGGTGACCACCAGCACCACCGGCTCGGCATCCGGATGGCGGCGCAGGTGCCGAGCGGCCAACCGCAGCGCGTGTTGCAGGTTCGTCCCCTGTTGCAGGTCCGGCTCCACGGCCGCCAACTCCTGCTGGGTGAGCGTCGTCGCCTCCCGACCGAAGCCCACGATCTGCAGGGCGTCCTGTGGAAAACGGGTCTCCATCAGGTGCGCCAACGCCAGCGCCGTCTGCTTCATCGGCCCCCAACGACCCTGCGAGATCATCGAGTACGACAGGTCGACGCAGAGCACCACCGCCGCCGAGGCACGCTTCTCGGTCTCCACCACCTCGAAGTCGTCCGCTTCGAGTTGCAGCGGAACCCTCGGCCCGGCCCGCCGTACCGCCCGGGTGAGCGTGCGGACCACGTCCAGCGGTTGCTCGTCGCCGTACTCCCAGGGGCGGGACGCACCGCTGACCTCGCCGGCCGCACCCGCCGAACGCAGGTCGTGCTGACCGCGCGGACCGGCCGTCAGGTCGGCGAAGACCCGCCGCAGCGCCGTACCGCCGAGCCGGCGCAGGGCCTTCGGGCTGAGCGTGAGCCCGTCCGCGTCCCGGCCCACCCAGCCCTGCCGGCGCAGCTCGCGTTCCAGCTCGCGAAGCCGGCGTACGTCGTCGGCCGCGTCCCGGCCCAGCGTCCGGGCCACCGCGTCGACGTCCACGTCGTCAAGCGTGGCCCCGGGGTGCTCCTGGTCGAGCTGGTCCAGCAGGTCGTCCAGCTCGCCGATCTCACCGAGCGCGCCGGCCGCGTCGGCGTAGTCCAACGGCTGGTCGCCCCGGACCCGCTCGCCGCGCCCCCAGCGCAGATCCGGCCGCAGCGCCCGCAGGTTCGCGTCGAGCGCCGACAGCTCACCGGCGAGCCGGTCGCCGAGGGACTGCTGCATCAGACCGGCCAGCTCGGCGCGCTGCCGCTCGGACAGCGAGTTCATCAGCCGCTCACCGGCCGCCGAACGGCGGGCCAGCACGTCGATCAGCTCGTCGACCGTCTCCGGCTGCTCGGGGAAGAAGTCGCCGTGCCGGCGCATGAACTCGGCGAACGCGTCGGTGGTGTCCTCCGCGCGGCCGTGCCGGGCCAGCAGGTCGTTCAGGTCCCGCATCATCTCGGCGAGCCGCTGCTGCGCGGCCGGATCGGCGGACGCGCGCACCGCGTCCCGCAGGCCCGCGAACCGCTGACCGAGCACGTCGTCCCGGAGCTGGTCGAGGATCTGCTGGTACGAACGACGGGCGTCCTCGCTGGCCCACTGGTAGCCGGACAGCTCCTCGACCGCACGGGCCGTGGAGCGGGGCAGATTGTCCAGCACCGACTCGGCGAACCGCGCGTCGTCGTCGTCGCGGCTCCGCAGCTCGTCACGTTCGGCGGCGAGAGCCTGGTCGAGTAGGGCCTGTGCGCGGGTCACCGCGCCGTCGAGATCGCCGCGACGAAGCGCCTCACGACGCAGCCGTCGCGCCCGGGCGGCCAGGTCGTCCAACCCGCCGCGCCCCTGCGGTCCACGACGCAGCAGATCGCGCAGCGCCTGCCGCAGGCTGCCGCCGGCCAGCACCTCGGCGCCGACCGCGTCCACCGCCTCGCGCACGTCGTACGGGGGTGCCAGCGGGTCGGGCCCGCCGTTCCACTGGCCGTACCGGAACCGGTTGCCGGCCACGGTCAGCCCCGGCCGCCGTAGACGGTGCGCCCGGACTCGGTGACGTCCTTGCCGAGCCGGCGGGTCAGGTGCAGCCCCTCCAACACGAACTCGACGGCCGCGGCGGCCTCCTCCGGGGTGGGCGCGTCGCCCAGGCCGAGCCGGTCGAGCACCTTGGCCAGACCGGGCACGGTGCCCACCTGCCGCAGCAGCTCGGCGGAACCGACCAGCTCGCCGGTCTCGATCGCCGTCCCGTCCTCGACGAGCGCGGTGAACCCGGACAGGTCGAGGCCGGCCAGGTGGGCGCGGAACGTCTCGGCGGTCGCGGTCCGCAGCAGGTGGGCCAGGATCTCGATCTCCCGTCCCTCCTCGCCACTCTCGAACTCCACCTTGCCGCGCAGCGTGCTGGTCACCGACACCGCGTCACCGACCCGGGCCACCGCAGCCTCCGATGCAAGGAAGGGCCCCTTGTTATCGCTTTTCGTCGTAGAGGGGGCCCCTCCTAACACCTTGTCGGCGGCGAGCAGGCCGGCGCGACGCAGCGCGGCGCCGGCGACCGTCTCGGCGGCGGCGATCGCGAACCGGGCGGAGACGCCGGAGCGCGGGTCCACCGACGGGGATTCCCGTACGGCCCGGGCGAAGCGGGCCAGCACCTCCAGCACGTGCTCCGGGACGGCGGCGACCAGGTCCGCCTCCTGGCGGATCAGCGCCAGCTCCAACTCCAGGTCGACCGGGTAGTGGGTACGGATCTCCGCGCCGAACCGGTCCTTGAGCGGGGTGATGATCCGGCCCCGGTTGGTGTAGTCCTCGGGGTTGGCGCTGGCCACCAGGAGCAGGTCCAGCGGAAGCCGGAGCTGGTAGCCGCGCACCTGGATGTCCCGCTCCTCCAACACGTTGAGCAGCGCCACCTGGATGCGCTCGGCCAGGTCGGGCAGCTCGTTGACGGCGAAGATGCCCCGGTTGGTACGCGGTACCAGCCCGAAGTGGATGGTCTCCGGGTCACCGAGGGTGCGGCCCTGGGCGATGCGGATCGGGTCGACGTCACCGATCAGATCGCCGACGCTGGTGTCCGGAGTGGCGAGCTTCTCGCCGTAGCGCATCGAGCGGTGCAGCCAGCCGATCGGCAGGTCGTCGCCGGCCTCGGCGACCTGGGCGACCGAGGCGGGAGTGAGCGGGCGCATCGGGTGCTCGTTGAGGACCGAGCCCGCGATGACCGGCGTCCACTCGTCGAGCAGCGAGCCCAGGGCGCGGATCAGCCGGGTCTTGCCCTGGCCGCGCTCGCCGAGCAGCACCATGTCGTGCCCGGCGAGCAGAGCCCGCTCGACCTCGGGCAGGACGGTGTCGTCGTAGCCGACGATGCCGGGGAAACGGGTCTCGCCGGAGCGCATCCGGGCGAGGAGGTTGTCGCGGAGTTCCTGCTTGACGGTGCGGTACTGGTGACCGGCCGCCCGTAGCGCGCCGAGCGTGCCGGGCAGGTCGGCCGGTGGAACCGGGATTACCGGGGTAGGCGCAGTCACCCGAGTAACGCTAGCTCACATTTTCGGGGGCGCCTCCGGCTTCGGGTGGCACCGTTACCTCTCAGTGCGCTTTAGCAAGCACACGGTTGGTAGTCCTGCCTTGCGGCGGAACGGTCCCGGTCTGACCAGCGGATGCCGTGCCGGGTTCACGCTTCGTCGCCACCTGCCCGCGTATGCGGGTCTTCTGGTCGGCTCCACGTGCTGCCACCGGGCCACTCCCGGCGGTATCGAACTCGGCCGCGAGAGCGGCCAGGTTCAAGGAGGCGTTACGGTCCCGGTCGATGACCAGACCGCACGCCTCGCAGGTGTATTCGCGCTCGGACAAGGCCAGCTTGGTTTTCACCGTGCCGCAGCCCGAGCAGATCTTGGAGGACGGATACCAGCGGTCGGCCAGCAGTAGCCGACCATTGTTCCATCCGGTCTTGTACGCCAACTGGCGGCGGATCTCCGCGAAACCGGCGTCGGCGATGTGCCGGGCCAGCCTGCGGTTGCGCAGCATGCCGGCCACGTTGAGGTGTTCGACCACGATCGTGCTGTGCTCGCGGGCTAGGCGGGTGGTGAGCTTGTGCAGGCCGTCGCGGCGTAGGTTCGCCACGCGGGCGTGGGCGCGGCCGAGCCGGGCGGCTGCCCGTTCCCACCGCTTCGAGGCTCGTCTTGCGGTACGCCGGTCCGGGCCAGTCTTGCGGGACAGCGCCCGGCCCCACGAGCGCACGCGTTGCTGCGCACAGTTCAGGTGGCGCGGGTTGTCGACCAGCTCGCCAGTGGACAGCACCGCAAGGTGCTTGATCCCGACGTCCACGCCGACGACCGACTGCGGCCGGGCAGGGGCGCGTTCGGCCCGTTCGACTTCGACGGTGAACGACACGTGCCAGTGTCCGCCGTCGCGCCGCACGGTCGCGGACATGATCCGGGCGGTGCCGTTGTCCAAGCGGCGGGCGAGTTTGCGGGCCGACTCGTGCAGCTTCAACCGGCCCAGTCGGGGCAGCACCACGTGCATCCGGTCGGGTTCGACCCGGATCGCCCCGGTGGTGAACCGCACGGATGCTGTCGTGCGGCGGCGGGACTTGAACCGGGGAAACCCGACCGGCCGCCCGGCCCGTGCGCCCTTGCGGGAGTCCGCCCAATTCTTCAAGCCGCGCGCGAGGGCGTCCAAGCCGGTGTTGAACGCCTCCTTCGACACCTCGCCCCACCACGGCGCAACCCCGGGCTTAGCGGCGTTCCACGCCTTGCGCAACCCAGCGAGGGACCATGACAGCGACGGCGTCAACGCCTCGTCCGGCACGCCGTAGGATCGCTCCGCGGTCCGCTGGTCCATGACCGCCTTGACCTTCGCGAGTGCCCAGTTATGCGCGACCCGGGCCGCCCCGGCATGCGCGAGCACGTCACGTTCCCGGCCCGGGCTGAGGTCGAGGGCGAACCGGTACGCCTGGATCGTCTTCACACCGGAGCCTCGGTGGCGGCTTCGACTGCGCGGCGGGCGCGGTCCGCGGCAGCGCGACGACCATACAGGCGGGCGCACAGCGAGGTCAGGATCTCGGTGACGTCGCGGACCAGGTCGTCATCGACCTCAGCCGGGTCGACTACCAGCAGACGCCGGCCTTGCGCGGCCAGGGCGGCTTCAACGTACTCGGCACCGAAGCGGGCGAACTGGTCGCGGCGCTCGACCACGATGGTTGACACATCCGGGTCGCGCAGCAGGGTGATGAACTTCTTACGGTGCCCGTTCAACGCGGACCCGACCTCGGTGACCACCCGGTCCACGCCGAGCTTCTGGCCGGTGGCCCACATGGTCACCCGGGCGACCTGACGGTCCAGATCCGCTTCAGATCGGCTGACGAC
The DNA here is from genome assembly GCF_040614415.1 of Micromonospora sp. NPDC005979. Lineage (NCBI taxonomy): Bacteria > Bacillati > Actinomycetota > Actinomycetes > Micromonosporales > Micromonosporaceae > Micromonospora > Micromonospora sp. NPDC005979. Next base: position 95,491 of record NZ_JBEXUR010000014.1, read on the forward strand.
ACCCCGGCGTACACCACGGTCTGCCCGGCCTCGGCCGCCGTTCCGGTGACCGGATCCCCGACCATGATGAGGCGGCCGATCCGGTAGGTGGGAATGGGCAGTGTCCCGGACTCGTAACGCCGACGTGCTGTCGCGTACGAGATCCCTGTGGCCGCTGCCCATTCCTTCAAGTTCACGAACCCGACTATGGCCGACTTATGAGCACTATTGACGACCGACACGCCGACAGTTGTCAGCCCTCACGGCCACCCTCAGCCCTTGCCGCAGCGCGCGCAGGCGCCCCGACGGCGCAGGTGGTACGCGTACGCGGCCGCGCCGAGCGCAACTCCCCACACCGGCCAGAGCAGCATCGGCGCCCCGGTCAGGCTGGTCCCGCCGGTGAGCTCCCAGAACTGAGGGTTGCTGAGCAGGCCGAGGCTCGCCGCGGTGACGGAGATGGCGACCAGGGTCGCCGGCACCACGGCCAGCTTCACCGGCACCCGACGACCGGCGAGCCCGACCATCCAGCGGGGGAACCGCTCACCCCAGCGCTGTACCAGGCCGAGGGTGAGGATCGCGCCCGCGGTGGCGAAGGCGGCCAGCCCGAACCCGGCCCAGACCAGCCCGCTGTCCTGCATCTCGGTCAGGAACTCCCGGGAGATGCCCAGCGGGATGCCGGCGGCCCAGGCGAACCGGATCGCCGCGTACGTCACCGGGATGATCGCCGCGATTCCGGTGGCCCACCGACCCCAGCGGGCGGCGGCGGCCGGGGTGGTCCAGCCACGGTCGGTGCCGTCCCGCCCGCAGGAGACGCAGCTTGCGGCGGTACGGCGTTGCCAGGCGAGCACCGCGCCGGCCAGCAGCAGCCCGCCGAGCAGCGCGGCGAAGCGGCCGAACAGGGCCCAGTTGAAGATGTCGGCGTAGTCGACCGGCGGCCAGCCGAACGGCGCGCCGACGATCAGGATCGGCAGGTAGCCGAGGATGACCAGCACGCGCACGTCCGGCACGACCACGGCGAGCAGGAACGCGACCGCCCAGCCGTAGCCGGCGAGCAGTGCCCGCAGCGGGCCGGGTGGGCGGACCGCCGGGCGGCTCATGGCGAGGGCGGCCACGGCCGCGGTCAGCAGGACTCCGGCGAAGAGCGGGGTGGCCACGTCCACCGGCACCAGGCGCAGCAGGCTGACGTCACCGCCGTGGGGGTCGTTCGGGCCGAACGGGTAGCCGGCGCCGGTGAGCGTGCCGAGCAGGGCGAGTACGCCCCACAGGCCGAGCCAACCGGCGGCGAGCGGGGCGAGCCGGTCGGGCCAGCGGGAGTCGGTACGGGCTCGAAGGTCATTGATCGTCGTCATGCTCCCAGCCTCGACCGATCGGCGACCGATCCCCTCCCGGGCGGCGGTGAACCCACTCCCCCGGCCGAGGGAACAGCCGGGAGCCCCCGGCCGAGGGAACGGCCGGGAGGGGCCGGCCGAGGGATCAGCCGGACGGGGTGACGAAGCCGGACTCGTACGCGGCGATGACCGCCTGGGTACGGTCGCGGACGCCCAGCTTGGCCAGCACGTTGCCGACGTGCGTCTTGACCGTCTCCACCCCGACGACCAGGTGCGCGGCGATCTCCGGGTTGGACCGGCCGGTCGCCATCAGCCGCAGCACCTCGGCCTCCCGCTCGGTGAGGCGTGCGGCTTGCAGGCGGTCCCCGCCCACCGGCCCGTACGCCCCGACGAGCTGGCGGATCGCCGCCGGGAACAGCAGCGACTCCCCGGCCGCGACGACCCGGACCGCCTCGACGACCTCCGCCGGGCGGGCCCGCTTGAGCAGGAAGCCGGACGCGCCGGCGCGCAGCGCCTCGTAGACGTACTCGTCGTTGGCGAACGTGGTGACCACCAGCACCCGGGGCGGGTCGGCGGAGGTGGCGAGCAGGTGGCGGGTGGCCTGGATGCCGTCGATGCCGGGCATCCGCACGTCCATCAGCACCACGTCCGGGCGGTGCCGGGCGACCAGGGGCGGCACCTCGGCGCCGTCGGCGGCCTCGGCGAGCACCCGCAGGTCGGGTTGCGCGTCGATGATGGCCCGCAGCCCGACCCGGATCAGCTCGTCGTCGTCGACGATCAGCACGCCGGTGCTCATCGCGCGTCCTCGTACGGCAGGCGGGCTCGGACGAGCCACCGGTCGCCGTCCGGGCCGACGGTGAGCCGGCCGCCGAGCAGCAGCACCCGTTCCCGGATGCCGTCCAGGCCGCGCCCGCCCCGACCCGGATCGGAGCGGCGCTGTCGGCCGAGGGCATTTTCCATCTCCAACTCCAGGGCATCGGGGTGCAGGTCCAGCCGCAGCGTCACCGGCCCGTGGCCGTGACGGGCGGCGTTGGTCAGTCCCTCCTGGACGATGCGGTAACCCTCCCGGGAGACGACCGCGGGCACCGCCGTGGGATCGCCGGCGCGGCTGTCGTGGACCGTCAGCCCGGCCGCCCGGGCGTCGGTGACCAGCCGGTCGAGGTCGGCGAGCGTACGCTGTGGCGCCACCGAGGGCCGGCCCTCGCCGGTCTCGCGGAGCAGCCCCAGCACGTGGTCCAACTCGTCCATCGCGGTCCGGCCGGCGTCCTCGATGGCGGTCAGCGCGCGCCGGACGAACTCCGGGTCGGAGTCCAACACCTCACGGGCGGCGCCGGCCTGGAGGGTCGCCACGGTCAACGCGTGACCGACGGAGTCGTGCAGTTCGCGGGCCAGCCGGTTGCGTTCGGCGAGCCGGGTGGCCCGCGCCTCCAGGGCGGCGATCCGCTCGGCCTGGGCGGGGCCGAGCAGCACCGGGGCCATCGACACGGCGAGCGCGCCGAGCCCGGCCACGGCGTAGCCGAGGCCGACCAGCAGGGCGACCCCAGCGAGGGTGAGCCAGCCGCTGTCCCGCCCGTCCAGCGGCCCGAACCGTTCGCGGCTGGTCAGCTCGTCGCCCACACCGAACTGCTGCGCGATGAACGCGAGCGCCATCGGCAGGGCGCTGAACAGCGCGGTCATCACCAGGGCGCCGACGATGAGGTGTGTGGCGATCCAGAGCGCGCTGCGCAGGCGGCTCTCCCGGTCGCCCCGGTGTCCCGGGGCCGGGTCGGGCAGGTCGACGCCGAGCAGCGCCCGTACGGCGGCGATCTCCAGCGCCCGGCTGCCGTCCAGCAGCAGCGGCACCACGGCGATCAGCCCCGCGACCACCAACAGGACGTACACCAGCGGGCGGGGGATCTCCGAGTCGGTGAGCATCTGCGCGAAGGTCACCGCGAGGACCCCGTACGGCAGGGCCAGCACGCCGCCGAGCAGCAGGAACACGCCGCGTCGCCAGGTGCTGCCGGCGACCAGCGGGGCCAGCGCCGCGCGGAGGGTCATCCGGTCATTCTGCTGGCGTGGACCGGGTGCGCGACTCCCCCGCAGCGGGGAGATCTCAGCGGTGGTCGGCCACGTACCCCTGCGGGTCCTTGTCGCGGAACGGCAGGTCGCGGCCGTTCTTGTGCTCGCCGTAGAAGGTCAGCCAGCGCTGGCCCAGCTCGGCGCGCAGTTCGAAGCTGGCGTGCCGGCGGAAGTCGGGCAGCGCCTCGTCCTCCTCCTCGGCCAGGTGTTCACTGTTCTCCCGGCGGGCCGTACCGACCGCCTCCCACCAGGGCTTCGAGCCGACGGGGTGCAGTTTGGACTCGGCGATGGCGTCTCGGATCTTGTTGTGGTCGCCGATCGCGTCTTCCGTCTCGTCCTCGCCGTCGTCGCCGTGCTTGACCAGGTGCGGGTAGAGGATCGCCTCCTCCGCCTCGGCGTGGATGTCCAGGTGCAGGGCGAGGGCGTCCCAGATGGCCAGCAGTTCCTGCTCGTCGCGGGCGTCGTCGAGGCGGGCGAAGCCGCGCCGGAAGGCGGCGTGGTCGTCCAGGATCAGTGCGGTGATGTCGTCCACGTCGCTCACTTTCCGCGGTGCTGTGCCGGTCGGTCGGGTCGAAACTACCCCGATGTCCGGCTTTCCACGCCCGATCTCGGGCACGCCGGACCGGGGCTAGGCTCATGATCGTGACCTACCTCGCCGCGGAAGACCGCTACGACACCATGACCTACCGGCGCAGCGGACGCAGTGGCCTGCGGCTGCCCGCCGTCTCTCTCGGCCTGTGGCACAACTTCGGCCCGGACCGCCCGTACGAGCGCCAGCGCGACATCGTCCGGCGCGCGTTCGACCTCGGCGTCACCCACTTCGACCTGGCCAACAACTACGGCCCGCCGCCCGGCTCGGCGGAGGAGAACTTCGGCCGGATGCTCGCCACCGACCTGAAGCCGTACCGGGACGAGCTGGTCATCTCCAGCAAGGCCGGCTACCTCATGTGGCCCGGCCCGTACGGCGAGTGGGGCTCGCGTAAGAACCTGATCTCGTCGTTGGACCAGTCGCTGGGCCGGATGGGCCTCGACTACGTCGACATCTTCTACTCGCACCGGTTCGACCCGGACACGCCGCTGGAGGAGACGATGGGCGCGCTGGACGCCATCGTCCGCTCCGGCAAGGCCCTCTACGTGGGCATCTCCAACTACAACTCGGAGCAGACCACGAGGGCCGCGGCGATCCTGCGCGACCTGGGCACGCCGCTGCTGATCAACCAGCCGTCGTACTCGATGCTCAACCGCTGGACCGAGGACGACGGCCTGCTCGACACGTTGGAGCAGGTCGGCGCCGGCTGCATCGCGTACAGCCCGCTCGCGCAGGGCCTGCTGACGGACCGGTACCTCAAGGGCATCCCGGCCGACTCGCGGGTGCGGACCAGCGTCTTCCTCAACGAGAGCGACCTCGGCGACGAGAAGATGGCGACCATCCGGGGGCTCGGCGCGGTCGCCGAGCGGCGCGGTCAGTCCCTGGCCCAGCTCGCGCTGGCCTGGGCGCTGCGCGATCCGCGGATGACCAGCCTCATCATCGGGGCGAGCAGCGTCGAGCAGTTGGAGACCAACATCGCCGCCGTACACCACCTCGACCTCGACGCCGACGACCTGGCCGAGATCGACCGCCTGCTGGGCTGACCGCCGGATCACGGGCGGGCCGGGTCACCAGATCCGGCGCCGCCCGGCCCGGTGGTTGCGCACCTCGCACCGTGGTCCCGTCGGGGCGACGGTGTCGCGCCGCCGCCGACCCACTCCGACAAGTACCGCCAGGACCAGCACGACGGCCGCGCCGGCCAGCACCGGCCACCGGCCGTCGAGGTCGCGCACCGACGCCACCGGCACGCCCGGGTCGGCCGCCGCCGCCACCGCCGACTCGCTGGCTTCCGGCCGGCTCGCGGGGGTACGCGCGGAGGCCTTCGTCGTGGCGGCCCGCTTCTCGGTGCCGGGCGGGGCCGCGAAGACCACGTCGGAGCAGGAGTAGTAGGTGTCCGGGGTGTTGGAGTTCTGCCAGATCGTGTAGATCAGGTGACGGCCGGTACGGCCCGTGGGCAGCCGGCCGGCCAGTTGGTAGGCGCCGGCCCGCACCGGCGGGTCGGTCCGCGTCAGGAACGGACGCGGCTCCAGATCTGCCCAGGTGAGCCGTTTACGCGGGTCGTAGTCGGGCGTGGTGACGTAGAGCCGGAAGGTGCCCCGGTGCTCGATGGTGGTCCGGTACCGGAAGGTGAACGTCGCTCCGGTGGTCAACCGGGTGCTCGGCCAGTCGGTGCGGGGCAGGTCCAGCCCCCGGTACGCGGAGAGCCCGCCGCTGCACAGCTCCCCGTCCGGGATCCGTTCCCGGTCCCGACCGTTGATGGCCGCCACGCGTACGTTGTCCCATTCGCGCACCGCCGCGCCGGCCGCCACGGCCGCCTGGCAGGCGCTGGTGGACGCGTACCGGCCCTCGGGCCCGCAGGCCGCCGCCCGGCTGACGGGATCGGTGGGGGCGCCGTGCGCCCAGCCGGGCACCGAGCCCAGCGGTGCCGCCGCCACGACGACGAGCACCACGACGAGCATCCGACGCACCCTCATGGCTTGAACCTCCCGCCACTGGTACGGGCGCGGGAGGTCAAAGGTTCGACGCCCGGGGGCCGGGAATCGCGCGGCGGTCCCCAGCGTTCCGATAACCGGTACCGATACAGGCCAGACCCCCAGGCCGAGGAGGCAGACATGAAGGTACGTAGCTCGTTGCGTGCGCTCAAGCAGAAGCCCGGTTCGGTGGTGGTCCGCCGTCGCGGCCGGGTGGTCGTGGTGAACCGCGCGAATCCGCAGTGGAAGAGCCGCCAGGGCTGATAAGCCTCTTAACGGACAGATCGTCGACAACGCCCCGACCGGGATCATCCGGTCGGGGCGTTTCGCGTCTCGGTTCTCGCCGCGCGGTGCGGCCCGGTCGATGGCATCATGCCCCTTGATCAAGCATGTTCATCGATCGAGGGGGCGACGGTGCACGGAGCAGACAGAACAGCCAACCGACGGCGTACGCGACAGTTCACCGCCGCTGTGATCGGCGTCTTGGCGGCCCTGGCGGCCGTTCCGGCACCCGCGTGGGCGGCCACGTGGTCGCCGATCCAGGTCGTGTCGGAGCCCGGTTGGAGCGGGCAGGACCAACCCTTCGTGGCGGTCGACCGGCAGGGTGACTCACTGCTGGCCTGGTCCGGCTGCGACAGCAACGCGAGCGGCTGCTACGACCAGGTGAAGGCGCAGACCGTGTCGGCGGACGGCGTACTGGGCCCGATCCAGACGCTCTCGCCACTCGGCCCGTCCGCGCTCTGGCCGAAGGTGGCGTCCGACGACGACGGCGACTCCGCGGTGGTGTGGATACAGGACGGCCTCGTGGCCGGCCGGCGGGTGTCCGCCACCGGCGAGCTGGGTCCGCTCCAGATGATCGCCACGTGGCACGGGGTCAGTCCGGCCGTCGCGGTCGACCCGTCGGGGCTGGCGCTGGTCACCTGGACGGAGATCCGCGACGGCGCGTACACGACGAAGGCCCGCTACTTCGGCGCGGACAGCTCCCTCGGCCCGGAGCTGACCCTCGGTGTCGGTGCGGACCAGCCGGTCGTGGGCATCGACCGCGCCGGGACCGCCGTCGTCGCCTGGACGGAGAGCTATGAGCGGGTCGTCGCACGCCGCGTGCGCCCGGAGGGGGTCGCGCCGCTGCGCGTCATCGCCGGGCGGGCCACCGACGTGCGGTACGCCAGCGTCTCGCTCGCCGTGGACCGGGACGGGGACGCGGTGGTCAGCTACCGATGGTCGAAAGCGGGTGAGCCGCCCCGCCTGCGGGCACGGCATTACAGCCACACCGACACGTTGGGCAGCGTCCTCAGCGTCTCGCCGGCCGCCCACGAGCTGAGCCTCTTCGACGAACTCGCCGGCGATCTGGACGGCGACGCGGTGCTGACCTGGGGCCGCTGGACTCCCGAGGGTCGGCAGGTCTTCGCCCGCTCGATCTCCAGCACCGGAGCCCTCGGCACGGTCACCCGGCTCGGCGTCGGCGACTGGCCGAAGGTCGCCCTGGACGACGACGGCGACGGCCTGGTCACCTGGCAGGCATGGGGTCCGGACGTCTCCACCACCCAGGTGCACGCCCGGACGATCGGCTCGGACGGCACGTTCGGGGCGGACGAGATCATCGCGCCCGACGGGCGCTACGCGCAGCCGGCGTCCAGCCCGACGGGTCGCTTCTCGGTGATCTGGCAGAAGGCGTCCTACGTGTACGACATCCGCGCGCGCTTCGGCCAGTAGCCCGGCGAAGAGACGCCCTGACCGCCGCCTCGGTCAGGGCGTCTCGCGCAACCCCGCTACCGGAGCTGTCGGAGTTGGCTCTTGTCGGGTTTGCCGCTGCCGGCGAGCGGAACCCGGTCGATGACCCTGACGGTGCGCGGCACCGCGAGGTCGCCCACCTGTGCGGCCACGAGCTTGCGCAACAGGTCCGGATCGGGTGTCCTCCCGGCCGCCGGCACCACGAACGCGTGCACCGCCTCGCCGGTCGTCTCGTCCGAATCGCCGACGACGTACGCCTCGGCGATCGTGGGGTCGGCGGCGAGCACCCGCTCCACCACTCCGGCGTGGACCAGCTGCGCGTTGACGATGATCACGTCCCGGGTGCGTCCGAGCAGCCGCAGGTAACCGTCGGCGTCGAACTCCCCCAGGTCACGGGTCCGTACCCAGCCGTCCACGAACACCTCGGCCGACTCGGCCGGGTCCTGCCAGTACGACGATGCCTGCGCCGGTGTGCGGACGTAGATCTCCCCGTCGCGAAGAGCGACCTCCACGGCCGGGCGGCCGACCGTGGCGAGGATGGCGGGGTCGGTGAGCATCTCGGCAGGGGTCGCCATCGCGATCATCGACGTCTCGGTCTGGCCGTAGCCGTGGAAGAGCACCGGACCCAGCACGTCGAGCGCCTCCGCCAGTCGGCCCGGCGCGAGGGGCGACCCGGAGACCATCAGCGCCCGCAGGTGACGCAGGTCCACCGGGTGGGCGCGCTGGTCCCGGATCAGCTGGTGCAGCTTGCCGACCGTGATCACGCTCGCCGAGGCCCGGTGCTCGACCAGGGCGTCCGGGAAGACCGGCCGGGGGGCCACGACGAGGGTGCCACCCGCCACGAGGGCGAGGATGCCGTACTCCAGCATCACCTGACTGGCCAGCGATCCGAAGACCAGGTAGCGCTGCATCCGGGTGGCCAGTTCGGCGATGGCCGGGGGCCACCGGTCCGGGTACGGGACCCAGGACGCCGACATGGCGGCGTAGGTCTGCACCACACCCTTCGGTGTTCCCGTGCTCCCACTGGTCCAGATGATCCGTGCGGGATCCTCGGGGCGTCCCGCCGCGACGAGTGGCAGCCCGTCGTCGGGATACTCGGCGAACGAGGCCAACCGGGTCGGGTCGACCACGAGGGAACCGGACAGTTGTGCGGGGCTCAGGTCGGCACGCCAGCCGGACACCCGCGCGCCCACGGCGAAGGCGGCAACCGTGGCGGCGAAGGCCACGGCGGTGACCGGCAGGTCGAGCGTGACCCCCACCCCGGGTCCCGCGCCGCACGAGCGCAGCCCGGCCGCGACGCGCCGGATCAGACCCGCCATCTCCGACGCGGTCGTGACGACCGGCCCGTCCTCGAAGACCGGCCGGTCCCCGCCGGCGCTCAGGAGGTCCAGGACGGGCTGCGGCCAGACGTCAGCGGGCATCGGCGAGGACACCCTTGACGAAGACCTCGAGGGGTTGCTGATGCACGGTCGGCAGGTTCCAGGTGTTCTCCAGGTTCTCCGCCAGGTGGTGCTCGGCGACGACCTGCCCGTCGCGCCACACCCGCACCACCGGGTGGAGGTAGGTGGCGTCCTGGGCGGCTGTCGCGTCGTTCTCGGCCGGGCGCGGCACGGTGATGTCGAACGGGTCGACGTGGTCGTGGTCGGGGCCGTACTCGAGGGTGATCACGAACGCGAACACGTCCGGCTCCGCGTCCCGCAGATAGGCGACCGGCACCTCCTCCCGGTAGCGGGCGGCCTCGCCCTGCACGGTGATGACGTCGCCGAGCACCGAGAACTGCTGCCACAGCGCCGAGGTCACGTTGATCCGGGTGATGATCGAGGCGGCGATCGCCTCCGGCGTCAGCGCGATCTGCCGGGACGGCCAGGGCTCACCGTGGTGCCGCTCGCGGATGATGTGGTGCAGTGCCCGGGTGGCGTAGCGGAAGCCGTGGATGAAGCCGTTCGTCGACTTCTTGAAGTCACGCTGCTGGCTGAGGGTGCCGGCGAAGTAGAGCCCGGGAACGTTCACCGACTCGAAGGCCGGGGTCTGCGCCGGGAACCGATCGTTGATGACCAGCTCCGGCCGGGCCGACTCGGCGAACAGCGACGCGTCGAAGCGGAACCCGGTGCAGAGGATGATCCGGTCGTACTCGAGTTCGCGCAGATTCTCGACCGTCCGGGCGTACCGGAAGAGCACCCGGTACCCGCCGCCCTCCCGTGGACTGATCCGCTCCACGGTGCCGTCCAGGACGGCGTTCTGCGACTTCAACTGATAGGTGTCCAGGAAGTTGTTGTTCACCGCGCGCAGGTGTCCGACGTAATGGGTCTGCCAGGCCAGCCTGATGGAGTGCGGTCCGGCGACGTGAATCGTCGCGGCGGTCTCGATCAGCGCGTCGGCGGTCTCGAACGCCGAGTTGCCCTTACCGACGATCAACACCCGCTGGTTGACGAAGTCGGCGGGGTCGACGGAGACGGTGTCGTAGCGCTCGGCCAACTCCACGCCCTCGATCGGCGGCACGTAGAGCTGGGAGACGCCGGTGGCGACGACGACTCTGCGGGCCTCGAAGACCTGGTCGCCGGCCCGCACCGTGAACACGTCACCGGTCTTCGACACCGCCGTCACCCGGGTGTCGTAACTGACGCGCAGACCCTGCGCGAAGTCGGCGAGATAACGCACCAGATCGTCAGCGGCGGGGAAGTAACGCGTGCTGTAGTTCTTGAACAACAGCGCCGGATCGTCGGACAGCAGCGAGTTCCAGTCCGACCGTAGATTGAACTCGGGGTCCTCCGAGCCGGTCCACACCTTGTTGATCGAGATCAACTGGCGGTGCCGGGGATAGGTCTCGAAGAACATGCCCGGACGGGGGCCGCCCTCCAGCACCACGTAGTCGTGACCGTCGCGCTCGAGCAGGGCCGCGAGCTGCAAACCCGCCGGCCCGGCTCCGATGATCAGGCAATCGTGCGTCATGCGGCGAAATGTACTGAGGCGATTTCAGAGCGCTCTGAGAAACTGTTTCTAGCATCCGCTTGCATGACGATTCAGGTGGATCTGGCAGCACCGCTGCACCCCGCCGACCTGCGCCTCGCGGCCGGCCCGGTCACGCTCGTGATCAGTGACGAGGTACGCAACCGGGTGACGACCGGCCGCACATTCCTCGGCAAGGCACTCGGTGACGACCGGGCGATCTATGGCGCCACCACCGGCTTCGGGGCGCTCGTGGGGTACGCGGGCCGAGCCGACCAACGCGACCAGGCCGACAACACCCTCGCCCACCTCGGCGCGGGTCAGGGACCCGACCTCGCCCCGGATGTCGTACGCGCGACGCTGCTGGTGCGCGCCTGGTCCCTGGCCCGGGGCGCGTCCGGGGTCTCGCCGCACGTGATCGACGCGCTCGCGGCCATGCTCGGCACGACGTTCACGCCGGCGATGCCCCGGCTCGGCTCGGTGGGCGCCAGCGGCGATCTGATCCCGCTCGGTGCCGCCGCCCAGGCGCTGCGCGGCCGTGGACACGCCTATGTGGACGGCGTACGGATGCCCGCCGGGGACGCACTGACGAAGGCCGGGCTGGAGCCGCTGCCGCTCGACGGCCGGGACGCGCTCGCGCTCGTCAACGGCACGTCGCTGACCACCGCGGCGCTGACCCTCGCCCTGGACCGGGTCCGCGCCGCGCACCGCGTGGTGCAGATGCTGACGTGCCTCCTCGCCGACCTGCTCGGCAGCGACCCGCAGTTCCTCGACCCCGCCCTACTGGCCGCCTACGGTCACTCCGGCGCCATCGACGTCGGCGCCGCGATGCGGGCGACCTGCGCCGGGCTGCGGCCGTCCGGCAGCAGACCCCTCCAGGAGCCGTACAGCATCCGCTGCGCGCCGCAGTTGCTCGGAGCGGCCGAGGACGCCCTACGCTATGTGGACGGCGTCGTGGCGGCCGACCTCGGCGGGGTGAGCGACAACCCGCTGTTCTTTCCGGACGACGACAAGGTCGTGCACGGCGGCAACTTCTTCGGCCAGCCCGCCGCCTTCGCCGCCGACGTCCTGTCCATGGTGATCGCCCAGATCGGCAACCTCGCCGAACGCCAGCTCGACCTGCTGGTGGATCCGGGTCGCAACGGCGGACTGCCGCCGATGCTCGCGGCGGGGCCGGGTCAGCAGCACGGGCTACAGGGCGTCCAGCTCGCGTCGACGGCGCTCATCACCGAGATCAGGCGGGACACCGTGCCCGCGAGCGCGCAGAGCCTCCCCACCAACCTGCACAACCAGGATGTCATCCCGCTCGGCACGCAGGCCGCGCTCCGCGCCCTGGACCAGGCTGAACTCCTGCGTCTGATCACCGGTTCGCTGGGGCTGGGGCTGCGCCAGGCGGTGCACGTGGGGGCACGCCGTCCCACTGCGGCGGGCTGCGACCGCGCTCTCCGGGCCCTGGAGGAGGCAATCGCCCCGATCGATCCGGATCGACCACTCGACGGTGACGTGCGAACAGTGGTCGCGATTCTGGAAAAGCTTGAAAAATCTCTGATTTCCCGCTCGTACGGTGAGCGCCGTGATGCTTGATTACCTGATCATCGGGGCTGGGCCGGCCGGTCTTCAGCTCGCGGCCCTGCTCGAGTCCGACGGCAAGCGCGACTATCTGGTGCTGGAGGGCGCCGACGGGCCGGGGGCCTTCTTCGCCACCTATCCGCGGCACCGGACACTCATCTCGATCAACAAGCCGCACACCGGCACGGACGATCCCGAACTGAACCTGCGGCTCGACTGGAACTCCCTCCTCACCGACGATCCGGCGCTGCTGTTCACGCAGTACACCGAGCGGTACTTCCCGGACGCCGACGTGATGGTGCGGTACCTCGCCGACTTCGCGGCGAAGACGGGCGTCAAGGTCAGGTACGGCACCCGGGTGACCCGCGTGTCCAAGCACGACGACGTCTTCACGGTCGAGGCCGGCGACCGGCGCTGGGAGGCCCGCGCGGTGATCGTCGCCACCGGCGTCTCGAAGACCTACGAGCCGGACATCGCCGGATTCGAGCTGGCCGAGGGGTACGACGTGATGAGCGTCGAGCCGCGTGACTATCTCGACCAGAAGGTCCTGATCATCGGCAAGGGCAACTCCGCCTTCGAGACCGCCGACAGCCTCATGGAGACCACGACACTGATCCACGTCGCGGGGCCCAGCCCGGTCCGGATGGCGTGGCGTACCCACTACGTCGGGCATCTGCGCGCGGTCAACAACAACTTCCTGGACACCTATCAGCTCAAGTCGGCGAACGCGATCCTCGACGGCACGATCAAGAGCATCGAGCGCGACGGTACGGGCTACAAGGTCACGTTCAGCTTCTCCCGGGTCAACGAGGTCGTGAAGGAGCTGCACTACGACCGGGTGCTGGCGTGTACGGGATTCCGATTCGACGACTCGATCTTCGATTCCTCGGCCCGACCCCAGCTCGCCATCTCCGACCGGTTCCCGGCACAGACCGAAGCGTGGGAGTCGGTGAACGTGCCGGGGCTGTTCTTCGCCGGAACGATCTCGCAGGTACGCGACTTCAAAAAGTCCACGAGCGGCTTCGTACACGGCTTCCGCTACGCCGTGCGCGCTCTGCACCGGATCCTCGCCCGCCGGTACGACGCCACGGAGTGGCCGTCGGACCAGCTCACCGCGGAGCCGGCGGCCATGACCGCGGCCGTCATCGAGAGAGTCAACCGCAGCTCGGCCCTGTGGCAGCAGTTCGGGTTCCTCGCCGACGTACTCACCGTCGCCGGAGACGAGGCCCGGTACCACGAGGAGGTGCCGGTGGACTACCTCGTGTCGACGGGCCTGCACACCGCCGACCACGAGTACGACCAGGCGTTCGTCGTCACGCTCGAGTACGGGCCCGACCACGACCAGGTGGACCCGTTCGACATCACCGTGTCCCGCATCGCCCAGGATTCCATCGGGCAGGCGCACGACGCGGCGTACCTGCACCCGGTGGTCCGTTACCGCCGCGAGGGCCAGTTGATCAGCACCCACCACCTCGCCGAGAACCTGGAGAACCGGTGGGATCGGCCCGACGTCCACGTTCGGCCGCTCGAGGAGTTCCTCCGGCGTTGCCTGTCCGGTGCCGAGGGCTGAGATGGACCCCGTCCACCAGGACTTCTTCGAGGGCGGCGCCGGGCGGGAGCGCACCCTGGCCGCCAACGAGGAGGCCTTCGCGCGACGGTGGCTCGTGCCACGGGTGCTCCGGGCGACCGGCGAGCGCGACCTGCGGACCACGGTGGCCGGTACGTCGCTGGCCGCACCGGTGCTTGTCGCTCCGACGGCCTTCCATCGACTCGCGCATCCCGAGGGCGAGGTGGCCACCGCGCGGGGGGCTGCGGCGGCCGGCACGGCGATGGTGGTGAGCATGGCCGCCACCCAGCCGGTCAAGGAGATCGCGGCGGCGGGCGGGACGCTGTGGTTCCAGCTGTACCCGCAACCCGACCTCGACTTCACGGAGTACGTGGTCAAGCGCGCCGAATCGGCGGGCTGCCAGGCGCTGGTGGTGACCGTGGACTCCCCGGTGTTCGGGCGACACGAGCGTGACCTGCGCAACGGCTTCACGGACCTGCCGCCCGGCTACGCCTGCGAGAACATGCGCGACGCGACGGGCCGGGTGCGTTCGATCGCGATGGACGCGACGGCGGGGTGGAACCGGATCGGGTGGCTGCGCGGTGTCACGGGACTACCGATCCTGCTCAAAGGAATCCTGCATCCCGCGGATGCCCGCCTCGCGGTCCAGCACGGTGCCGCCGGTGTGATCGTGTCCAACCACGGCGGACGACAGCTCGACGGGACGGTTCCCACGCTCGACGCTCTGCCCGCGGTGGTGGATGCCGTGCGAGGGCAGCTTCCGGTGCTGCTCGACGGGGGTGTGCGCGGCGGCACCGACGTGGTGATCGCGCTGGCGCTCGGGGCGCGGGCGGTACTGGTGGGGCGTCCGGTGGTGCGCGGGCTCGCGGCGGCCGGGTCGGTGGGCGTACGGGACGTGCTCGAACGAATCACCGGTGAGCTGGATCATGCCCTCGCCCTGGCCGGAGCGCGGCGACCGGCCGACCTGACGCCCGATCAGGTGGTGACCCGGTGAAGGCCGTGGTCGACCTCCGGGAGTGGATCTTCCAGCGGATCAACGGGAGCGAGGGCATCGCGGTGCCCGGGCCGCTCGTGGGGCCGGAGGACTTCGAGCGGGTCTACAGCCACCCGGCCGCCGACGGGCGCAGCCGCGGGGCGGCCCTGTCGGACCTCTTCTGGTACTGGCTCGCGCCCGGTCCACACATGCATCAGGAGCACCTGGAGCCCGGCGAGGCGTACAAGACGGTCGCGCGGACGACGCGTCAGGTGCTGGCCGTCCCCCACGCGCGCTCCGACGAGCTGGCGACGGCCGCGACCCGGCGGATCCTCGACGAACTCCCGACCGCCCGGACCAGTCACGTACGGCTACGGGACCTGATGATGCCCATCTGGGCCGAGGTCTCGTACGAGCTGGTGTTCGGCGCATCCTGCCCGCGCGAGGTGCGGGACCTCATCGTGGCGAACGCGGACGACGTGGTCACGGCGCTGAAGGGGATGAGTCTGCGGCACATGTCCCGGCGGGACCGCGTGACGCGCTACCTGCTGGACCGGATCGACGCGGGGACGTGCCCGGTCGTGTTGCCGCCGCCCTTCACCGCTCTGGAGACCGCCTGGTACCTCCAGGGCGCCTTCTTCAACACGGCCGTGGTGCAGATGTCGGAGGCCATGACACACATCCTGCTGTGCGCCCGGTCCGTCGAGGACACCTCGGACGACTCCCTCGATCGGATCATCGACGAGACGCTCCGCGTGTACCCGCTGTTCGGTATCGCACACCGGATCACCTCCGGACCCATCACCGTGGGAGATCACGCTCTCCCCACCGGATCGGTGCTGCTCTTCAACTACCGGGCCTACCAGCGCACCGGTCCCGCCGCCGACGACAAGTTCGACCCCGACCGTTGGCTGTCGTTGCGTCGGCAGGACGCGCACTTCATCCCGTACGGCGTGAACGCCAACCGGGCCTGTCCAGCGCGCGGCTCGGCACCGGTCCAGCTCCGCGCGGCGACCCGGGAGGTGCTGCGGCGCTTCTCGGTCGCGTCGTCGGCAGCGCACACCCGTTCGCTGCCCAGTCGTGGTCCGGCGTACCTGACGCCCCGGGGCCTTGCCGGGCCCGGCCGCAACCGGCTCGCTCTGATGCGGGAGCGCGACCGACTCTTCGACGTGGGCCGCTCGGTCAAGCAGCTGGCCTGCGGGACATGGATGGTCGTCGACGCCCGACGACAGAAGTTGTGCACCCGGTTCTTCGAGGAGGTCGGCTCGTGACGCCCACTCAACTCGCCCCGCGGTTCTTCATCGCGGTCGCGGTCATCTTGCTCTTCTGCAAGCTGGTCGCCTGGCTCCTCGGCAAGGTGGGCCAGCCCGCCGTCGTGAGCGAGATGCTCGCCGGGGTGCTGCTCGGCCCGTCGCTGCTCGGCCTGCTCTGGCCGGGCGCGCAGGCCACGCTCTTTCCCGCGCCGCTGCTGCCGATCCTGTACGTGGTCGGCCAGGTCGGGCTGGTGCTGTTCATGTTCCAGGCCGGGTACGCCTTCACCTCCCACCGGCTGAACAATCTCGCCGGCACGGCGGGCGCGGTGTCGCTCGCGGGTGTCACGGCACCGCTGGTGTTGGGCATCCTGCTGGTCCTGGGCGTGGCGGGCTCCGTACCGATCCGCGCGGACGACGTGTCGCTCGGTGTGTCCGCGGCGTTCGTCGGCGTGGCCCTGGCGATCACGGCCTTTCCGATGCTTGCCCGGATAATCACCGAGCGCGGCCAGACCGGTACCCGGCATGGGATGGTCGCCCTGGCGAGCGGCGCGATCGACGACATGGTCGCGTGGATCATGCTGGCGGTGGTGCTGGCGTTCGCCTCGGGCGAAGCCGGCCCGGCCGTGGTCACCGCGGGTGGCGCGGTGCTGTTCGGGGTGGCGCTGTGGCTGGGTGGGCGGCGGGTGACCGGCTACCTGATGGGGTTCCCGAGCGACCGCGCGCGGCTGCTCGGCACGGTGGCGCTGCTCTTCCTGGTCGCCTGGTACACCGACGAGATCGGGCTCTACGCGGTCTTCGGCGCCTTCGCGGTCGGGGTGGTGATGCCGCGCTCCGAGCAGACCGACAAGGTGGTCGACACGCTGTCGCCGATCGCCGCGACGGTGTTCCTGCCGCTGTTCTTCACCTACTCCGGGCTGCGCACCGAGTTCGCGCTGCTGGGCAATCCCGCCGTCCTCGGATTCGCCGCCGCGTGTGTGGCCGTGGCGATCGCCGGCAAGTACGGCGCCTGCTGGGCCGCGGCCCGGATGCGCGGTGAGCCGAACGGGGTCGCCCTGCGCGTCGGTGCCCTGATGAACGCCCGTGGCCTGATGCAGCTGATCGCGCTCAACGTGGGTCTGGAGGCGGGCATCGTCAACCCGTCGCTCTTCACGGTGCTGGTGCTGGTCGCGCTCATCACGACGCTGATGACGACACCGCTGCTGAGCTGGATCGAACGGCGCGAGACCCGCACTCGCGCCGTTGAACCCTCGCTCGTGACCGCCGGAACCCCGTAGATTGTTGTTTGCGACGACAAGTTTTCCGGAATATAGAGACATGTCGATGAGTCGGTGTCACTATCTACCCATGAACCGACTCCTGCTCGTCGAGGACGACTCGGAGCTACGCGGGATGGTGGCCGAGACGCTGACCGGCGAGGGATACCTCGTCGACCAGGCCCCCGACGGCCAGCGCGGTCTGCACCTGGGGCTCACCCGGCCGTACGACGTGATGGTGATCGACCGACGCCTGCCCGCCCTCGACGGGCTGGACCTGGTCGTCCGGCTGCGCTCCCGGGCGGTGGCCGCCCGGGCGCTGCTGCTGACCGCGCTCGGCACCGTCGAGGACCGGGTCGCCGGCCTCGACGCGGGCGCCGACGACTACCTCACGAAGCCCTTCGACCTGGACGAGCTGAGCGCCCGCATCCGGGCACTCTGCCGCCGGGTCACCGACTCCACCGAGGTGCTGCGATTCGGGTCGGGCCAGCTCGACCTCTCCGCGCGCGACGCCGTCCTGCCCGACGGCACCCGGATCGCCCTCTCCGCACGCGAGTTCGAGCTGCTCCGGGTGCTCGCGGCCCGGCCGCTCACCGTCCACTCCCGCTCCGAGCTGCGCAGCCGCGTCTTCGACGAGGCTGCCGCGGCGTCGCTGGTCGACACGTACGTCTACTACCTGCGTCGCAAGCTCGGCCGCTCGGTGATCCGGACCGTCCACGGTCTCGGCTACAAGCTGGGGACGCTGTGAGTTTCGAGGACACCATGCTGCGCCGGGCCAGGGCGCGGGTCAGCCTGCTCGTCGGACTCACGATGACGGCGCTGCTCGCCTTGGCCGCCGCCATCTCCTACGTCGCTCTGCTGCACAGCCAGCACGAACAGATCGAACGCGAGCTCAGCTACGGCGTGGTCCACGGCACCATCAACGGACCGCCGGCCTGCAGTTGGATCATCCTGTCCGACGGCGGCCGCATCGACCTGGGCCGGAACCCGCCCCCGCCGGGCTTCCCCCTGCGGTCCGCCATCGACGCGGCGGCCATCGACGGCCAGGTCCACAGCGACAAGATCGACCGCAACGGCACGACCTACTACGTCCGCACCCAGCCCCGCGGCACGGGAGTCGTGCAAGCGGTGTTCGACGCGCGTTTCCAGATCTCCGACCGGCGTCACCTGCTCGCCGCCTTCCTCCTCGCCGCGATCGTCGGCCTCGCCGCGGCAGCGCTCACGGGCATCGCCGTGGGCCGCCGAGCCGTGGCGCCGCTCGCCGAGGCGCTCGGCCGGCAACGCCGGTTCGTCGCCGACGCCAGCCACGAGTTGCGCACCCCCATCGCCCAGGTACACACCCGCGCCCAGATCCTGGCCCGCCGCGCCGGCGCCGACCGCGCCGACTACGACCGCCTGATCGAGACCACCGGCCGGCTCGGTGAGATCGTCGACGAGCTCCTGCTCTCTGCCCGCCTCGCCGCCACCCCGGTCGACCGCCACCCCTCCGAGCCCGTCAACCTGACCCTCCTCACCGCCCAGGCCGTCGACTGCGAGGCCGACCGCGCCGCGGAGCAGGGCGTCCAGCTGCACATGAGCGTCCCGGACACCCCGGTTCTCGTCTGCGGCATCGCCTCGGCCCTGCGCCGCATGGTCGGCGAACTGCTCGCCAACGCCCTCACCCACACCCCGAGGGGCGGTCGCATCGACGTCGCGCTGCACACCTCCCGTCGGAGCGCGGATCTGGTGGTCATGGACAGCGGAGCCGGCTTCGACCCCGCCGACGCGCCACACCTCTTCGACCGCTTCCACCGCGGCGCCGGGGCTGCGGACCGGCGCTTCGGTCTGGGCCTGGCTCTCCTCAAGGAGGTGGTCACCAGCCACGGCGGGACGATCTCCACCGACAGCCGGCCCGGCGCCGGGGCGACCTTCATCGTCCGGCTACCGACGGTTCCGCCCCGGGCTGCCCTGACCGCCTCGGTGGGCCGAGAGGCGCGACACGAAACAGGTCAGCGGCCTGACCGGTATTCCCGACCAAGCCGCTGACCTGCACAAACAAGGGTGGAGCCGAGGGGACTCGAACCCCTGACCCCCACACTGCCAGTGTGGTGCGCTACCAGCTGCGCCACGGCCCCTTGCTGTCGTCCCGGTCGCCCGGGCACTCGGAAACTATACACAGACCCGCCCGCATGGTCATCTCGCGGGGTCCCCACCCGGCCGGGTCAGTTCAGCGCCACGTCCGGCGGGAAGTGGGCGACGGCGGCCATCATCCCGCCCTGCCGGCGCAGCACCATC
Organism: Micromonospora sp. NPDC005979; assembly: GCF_040614415.1. Lineage (NCBI taxonomy): Bacteria > Bacillati > Actinomycetota > Actinomycetes > Micromonosporales > Micromonosporaceae > Micromonospora > Micromonospora sp. NPDC005979. Next base: position 114,981 of record NZ_JBEXUR010000014.1, read on the forward strand.
GGCCACAGGTCGTCGGGGCGGTCGACGAAGGCGTCGCCGGGCAGGGCGTCCAGCACGAACCAGGACCCGTCGGCGATCTCCTGCTCCAACTGGCCGCTGCCCCAGCCGGAGTAGCCGGCGAACACCCGGATGCCTCCGATGCTCTCCCGCAGCTTCTCCGGGTCGACGGAGAGGTCGATCGTGCCGACCGCCCCGGACACCTGGTGGAAACCCTTGAGCCGCCGTATCGGTTGCCGCATCCGGGCCAGGCAGATCGCCGAGTCGGGTTGCACCGGGCCGCCCTCGAAGAGGACCGCCGGGTGGCGAGCCAGGTCGCTCCAGTCGCCCAGCACCTCGGCCACCGGCACCTCGGTCGCCCGGTTCAGGACGACGCCGAGTGCGCCGCCCGGCTCGTGGGCGACCAGCAGCACCACCGTACGGTCGAAGTTCGGGTCCTTGAGCGCCGGAGTCGCGACCAGCAGCCGCCCGGTCATCAACTCCATCGCTCGTCCGCCGATCGCCTGGCCCTCTCCCTGCATCCCACCTACCCGTCAGCCGTGAGCCCGCACCCGGGTTCCGTCATCCGCCGCCTCCGCACGGTGCATCGGTGTCAGCCGCGCTGTCAACGCCATGCCTGGCACCATAGCCTGCGTCCCGGGCGCTGGCTAAGGTCTGAGCGGCGGGTGATCGGACAGTTGCGACGGAGGTTCCATGGCACCGACGGCGGACCTCGCGGTGATCGGCGGCTCGGGGTTGTACGCGCTCCTCGACGGCACCCCCCATGAGCTGGGCACCCCTTACGGTCCGCCGTCGGACGCGGTGACCATCGCGGAGGTGGCCGGGCGCCGGGTGGCGTTCCTGCCCCGGCACGGTTCCGACCACCGGTATCCGCCACACCGGATTCCGTACCGGGCCAACCTGTGGGCGCTGCGCTCGCTCGGCGTACGCCAGGTGTTGGCGCCGTGCGCGGTCGGCGGGCTGCGCCCGGAGCTGGGCCCGGGCACGTTCGTGGTGCCGGACCAGCTCGTCGACCGCACCAGCGGACGGGCGCAGACCTACTACGACGAGGGCGCGGTGCACGTGCCGTTCGCCGACCCGTACTGCCCGAAGGGCCGCCACGCCCTGCTCGCCGCGGCGGCCGGGCGGGACGTCACGGCGGTGGACGGCGGGACCGTGGTGGTGGTCGAGGGCCCCCGGTTCTCCACCCGTGCCGAGTCCCGCTGGTACGCGTCGATCGGCGGCACTGTCGTGAACATGACTGGCCATCCGGAGGCGGTGCTCGCCCGGGAGATGGCGCTCTGCTACTCCTCCATCGCGCTGATCACCGACCTGGACGCCGGGGTGCAGGCGGGCGAGACGGTGACCCAGGACGAGGTGTTCCGGGTGTTCGCCGCCAACACCGACCGACTGCGGGACGTGCTGCTGGACGCGTTGGCCGCGCTCCCCGCCGAGCAGGACTGCGCGTGTGGTCGGGCGTTGGACGGCATCAAACTGCCCTTCGCGCTCCCCTGAGCGCTCCCGGACGACCTCCCGGACGCCGGAAAAGCCCGAAAGGTCTGTCACATCCCGATAGATTCGGCTGATCGGGAGGGCGGCCCACGGTCGCCCCTGCGCGCGAGCGGAGGCAGGCGACGATGGCAACGGTCCGGGACGCGACGTACGACGTGCTCCGCACCCTGGGCATGACCACCGTCTTCGGTAACCCCGGCTCCACCGAGGAGCCGTTCCTGCAGGACTTCCCGGCCGACTTCCACTACGTCCACGCGCTGCACGAGGCCACGGCCGTGGCGATGGCCGACGGGTACGCCCAGGCCGCCGGCCGACCCGCGCACGTCAACCTGCACACCGCACCGGGCATGGGCAACGGCATGGGCAACCTGGTGACCGCCTGGCACAACAAGACGCCACTGATCGTCACCGCCGGTCAGCAGACCCGGGAGATGCTGCTGCTGGAGCCCCGGCTGACCAACCGAAGGGCCGTCGAACTGCCCGAGCCGTACGTCAAGTGGAGCTACGAGCCGGTCCGCGCGCAGGACATCCCGGCGGCGCTGCTGCGGGCGTACGCGACCGCCGTACAGCCCCCGGTCGGGCCGGTCTTCCTCTCCCTGCCGATGGACGACTGGGCCAAACCCGCCGAGACGCCGCCCGCGCCGCGCTCGGTGGCGACCCGCTTCGGGCCGGACCCGCAGCGGTTGGAGATGTTCGCCCGGGTGCTGGCCGACAGCCGCGACCCGGTCCTGGTGTTCGGCCCCGGCGTGGACCGCTCCGGCAGTTGGCCCGCGGCCGTCGCGCTGGCCGAGCGACTCGCCGCACCGGTCTGGTCGGCACCGGCACCGGAGCGGGCCGTCTTCCCGGAGGATCACCCGCAGTTCCGGGGGGTCCTGCCGTTCGCCATCGGGCCACTCGCCGAGGCGCTGCACGGGCACGACACCGTCCTGGTCGTCGGCGCCCCGGTGTTCCGCTACTACCCGCACGTGCCGGGCGACCACCTGCCGGAGGGCGCCCGGCTGCTGCACGTCACGGACGACCCGGACGAGGCCGCCCGAGCCCCGGTCGGGGACAGCCTGCTCGGCGACCCCGGACTGGCCCTCACCGCCCTGCTCGACCTGCTTCCGGCCGCCGGCCGGCAACCGCCGGCACCCCGGGCCGTCCCGCCGCCGCCGGAGGTCACCGTGCCGCTGAGCGCCGACGCGATGTTCGCCGCGCTGGCCGCGCACTGGCCGGCCGACGGCGTGCTGGTCCAGGAGTCACCGTCCAACCTGGCCGCGCTGCGCCGCAACCTGCGCATCACCCGACCCGCGTCGTACTTCACGATGGCCAGCGGCGGCCTCGGCTACGGCCTGCCGGCGGCGATCGGCGTGGCGCTGGCCGAGCGGGACACCGGGCGCGGTCGGCCGGTGGTCGCCGTGATCGGCGACGGCTCGTTCCACTACTCGGTGCAGGCGCTCTGGACCGCCGCGCGCCTGTCCCTGCCCGTCGTGGTCGTCGTCCCGATCAATCAGCAGTACGCGATCCTCAAGGCGTTCGCCGAGCTGAAGGACACTCCGGGGGTACCCGGGCTGGACCTGCCGGGCTTGGACGTCACGGCGATCGCGGCCGGCTATGGCTGCGCCACCGAGGTGGTGCGAACCCCCGACGAGTTCGGCGCGGCCCTCGCGGCCGGACTACGGGCCGGAGGTCCCACCGTGCTGCCGGTGCCGATTAGCACCGACGTGCCCACGATCCTCTGACCGGTGGACGGGGCCGTCGTCACCGTGCGGCGATCGACAGCGGAGCGCCGCTGACGACGTCCAGCACGGGCCGCGCCCCCAGCGGCGCGTCCAGGGTGACGGTGACCGGTTGCAGCTTGAGCATGGCGTTGCAGACGCCGGTGGCGCGGGTGACCGTGCCGCCGACCACGACCACGTCCGGCCGTTCCGACACCAGCGGGGTGATGCCCGTGTCACAGGAGCCGACGCCCAGGTGGACGGTCAGCCGTGCGCCGTCCACCGCCACGAGGTCCGGTGCGGCGACCACGCCGTCCGGTGGCGGCTGCGTCGGTGGGGACACCGAGGGGACCGGTGTGACCGCCGTCGGCGCGACGGCGAGCCGGGCCACCGGGGTGGCCAACTCCTCCACCGTGAACAGCCACGCCGGGACCTGCGCCTCGCCCCGACTCGTACGGACGGGCACGGTGCCGAGGGTCACCCCGGTGACGGTCAGCGGGAGGCAGGCCGTCTGCGTCGTGCTGGTGGCCCAACCGTCCGGTCCGGGCTCGACCGTGGGACCGCCGGGGGTCGGTAGTCCGGGCCGCTTCGGCCGTCCCGGGCAGGGCAGCGGGTCACCCTGGGCGAGCTGCCGGTACGCCTCGGCGGCGCTGATGAGCGGCAGGGTCAACCGGCCGTCCGGAAAACGGATCTCGCCGCCACTGACACCGGTCGACGGGATGGCGACCTGCGCGCGGTACCAGCCGGACCGGAAGGCCGTCTCGGTGTCCGGGGTGAAACGCGGATCACCGGTGAGCACGGTCGGTCCCTGGAGGGGGACGTACCCGTCACGCCAGCCGGGACCGGGCCGCCAGGCCGCGGCGACGGCGGCGGCCCGGTCGTCGAACGCACGATGGGCCGACGTGGTGGGACCGCGACCGGGCGCGGGGTCGGCGACGGGCGCGGCGCACGCCGCCATGGACAGCAGGGGCAGGACGAGCAGCAGGACCGGTCGACGCATGACGGGTTCGACGGTGCCGACGTGGCGTCGGTTCCGGTGTCGGCTCAGGTCTCGCGCTGGCTGTCGCCTCAGCGGTTGCCGTCGGCCAGTCGGCGCAGTTCGGCGGCGACGGCGCGATTGTCGGGCGCGGCGTCCGGTCCAGCCACCGAGAACGCGTCGGCCAGGGCGCGCAGCTCGGACGGCGGCAGGACGGGCAGACCCATGCCCCGCAGCGGGATCGTGGCCCGCTGCCCGCCGACTCGATCGGTGACGACGAGGGCAGACAGACCACCACGGCCCTCCGGGTCGCGGTACGACGCGGGGTCGACGCGGGCCGTGGCGAGATCGACGGTACGGCTGCGAACCGCACCTCGTACCAGCACCCGGGTGCCGTCCAACCAGGCGGCCGTCCGCAGCACCCGCAGCACGAGGTAGATGCCGAGCAGCACGAACGGGAGCCCGCACAGCCCGAGGAGGAGTCCGGGTTGCTCCGCACCGCTGGCGGACTCCCGCAGCGCGGGCGGCCGCATTCCCGGCGGCAGGTCGCGGGCCTCCTCGTAGGAGGCGAACCCGTCACCCGGGCCGGTGAGGCGACGCAACAGCCCACCCGCGAGCACCGGCCCCAGCACGAAGGCCGCACCGACACCCGCGACGAGCATCCCCGTCACCACCGCGAGCGTACGGTGACCGGCTGAGGCGCCGACCGACAGGCGCAGTCCCTGGTTCGTCACAGCGGCAGCGTAGGCGGCGGCGAACCACTCGTCACATACGACGATGCGCCCCGGCCGGTGGCCGGGGCGCATCGCTTCGAGGTGGTGGAGGTGCCGGGAATCGAACCCGGGTCCTTCGCCGGTTTGTCAGGGCTTCTCCGAGCGCAGCTCGCTGTGCCTCTACTCGGCCCCACCGCTCACGCGAGCAAGTTGGTGTGACGGGCCCAGTCGCTGATTGATCTCGCCGCACGGACCCCGCGACCGGGTCCGATTGGCCAGCCTTCTAGCTGATGCCGGCTACTGGGACGAAGGCGTTCCCAGGCCGACAGACTTAGCTACTCGCCTCAGGCGGCGAGAGCGAAGTCAGCGCGATTGTTCTTGGCGCTTATAAGTTTCCGACGACCGATTCTCGAGACGACGTCGGCTTCCTCGGCTCGCTTCCCCTGTCGCTGCGTACGAAGTCGAAACCAGTCACCCCCTCGACAGGCCACCTTGTGGCGGCACTGACAAGACTAACGCCTGCCGCAACGGCTTTCATCCCGAGGCCCGGTCCGGCACGCCGATCCGGACAAACGGGATGAATCAGTCGTCCATCCCCTTGCCGCGCCGACCGGACACCCGGGCGATCTCCCGGTCCGCGTCGCGCTTGGCGAGATCCTGGCGCTTGTCGTACGACTTCTTGCCCTTGGCCAGGGCGATCTCCACCTTGGCCCAGCCGTCGGAGAAGTAGACCTGCAACGGGACGATGGTCAGACCCCCCTCGCGGGTCTTGCCGACCAGCTTGTCGATCTCACCACGGTTGAGCAGCAGCTTGCGGGTACGCCGGGGCTCGTGGTTGGTCCAGGTGCCCTGGGTGTACTCCGGGATGTGCATCGCGTGCAGGTACAGCTCGCCGTCGCGCTCCTGGGCGAACGCGTCCACCAGCGACGCCCGCCCGGCCCGCAGCGACTTGACCTCGGTGCCGGTCAGCGCCATGCCCGCCTCGTACGTGTCGAGGATCGCGTAGTCGTGGCGCGCCTTCTTGTTGGAGGCGACCACCTTGCGCCCCTTCTCCCGTGGCATCGGCGCCACCCCCTCTCCCTGGTTGATCCGACTGCGGGTCACCCCGGCCGGACAACCGATCATGCTACCGGAGTAACAAGGACCCTCCCGCGCCGTTTATTTCCGGCGGCGGGAGGGTCCCTGTCAAAAGGCAAAACCTGACTAGACCCGCAGGTAGAAGCGCAGGGTGATCCAGGCGGTGGCGGCGCTGACCAGACCACCGACGAAGGCCATCAGCGGGAAGATGACCAGGATGTCGCCCCAGCTGATCGGCGACAGCAGACCCTGCAACGCCTTGAGTGACCCGTCGAAGAGCAGATATTTCGCTGCCACCAGGGCCACCAGACCGAGCAGTGCGCCGATCAGACCGGCTACCACGGCCTCCAGCACGAACGGCGCCTGGATGAACCAGTTGGACGCGCCGACCAGCTTCATGACCGCCACCTCGCGCCGCTTGCTGTACGCGGCGACCTGGATGGTGTTGGCCACCAGGAGCAGCGCGGCGATCGCCATCACGACCGCGGCGGCCAGGGCGATGTTCTGGATCGCGGTGAGGACGTCGAAGATCTTGTCCAGGAGCCGGCTCTGGTCGACGATCTCGTCGACGCCCTCGGTCTCCTTGTACTGGTCGTAGATGTTCTTGTACTGCTCCGGGTTCTTCAGCTTGAGCCGGAAGGACTCCGGAAGCTGATCCGGCTTGACCGCGTTCACCAGGTCCGGCGCGTCCTGGTACATCTCCTGGAACTTCTTGTACGCCTCGTCCTTGTTGACGTAGATGACGTCCTTGACCAGGGGGTCGTTCTTCAGCTTGTCGTTCAGGTCGGTGCGCTGCTGCTCGCTCACCTCCTGGGTCAGGAAGATCGAGACCTCGATGTTCTTGTAATAGAGGTCCTTCATGTCGTCAACCTGGCGGTACATCAGACCGCTGGCACCGAGCATGGTCAGCGAGACCGCCATCGTGATGATCATCGCGACGGTCATGGTCACGTTGCGCCACAGTCCGACCAGTACCTCGGACAGGACGTATTTCACGCGCATCGGGATTTCCTCCGGGTCTCCGGCATGAGGTGTTCGTCGTCAGGCTGCGAAAGGGGTGAAGCGCCGGCTCACCCGTAGACGCCGCGGGCCTGGTCACGCACGATGCGACCGCTCTCGATCTCGATGACGCGGCGGCGCATCTGGTTCACGATGTTGGAGTCGTGGGTGACCATCACGACGGTCGTGCCGGTGCGGTTGATCCGGTCCAGCAGACGCATGATCTCGATCGAGGTGTCCGGGTCCAGGTTTCCGGTCGGCTCGTCCGCCAGCAGGATCAGCGGACGGTTCACGAACGCCCGGGCGACGGCGACCCGCTGCTGCTCACCACCGGAGAGCTCGTGCGGATAGCGGTGCTCCTTGCCACCGAGCCCCACCAGCTCCAGCACCTCCGGCACGACCCGGCGGGCAACCGCCTTGGTCTTGCCGATCACCTCGAGAGCGAACGCCACGTTCTCGTAGGCGGTGCGGTTCGGCAGCAGCCGGAAGTCCTGGAAGACGCAGCCGATCGAACGCCGGAAGTGGGGTCGCTTCCAGGAGCGCATCGACGTGACGTCCTTGCTGTTGACGATGACGCGTCCCTTGTTGGGGGTCACCTCGTGCAGCAGCATCTTGATGATCGTGGACTTGCCGGAGCCGGATGGACCGATGAAGAAGACGAACTCGCCCTTCTCGATCGAGACGGACACGTTGTCGAGCGAAGGCCGGGACGCCTTCGGGTACGTCTTCGTCACTTGCTCAAGCTGAATCACGGGTCGTGAGTCTACGCGGTGTAACAACTGAGCCAAGCCCCACGCCCCGCCGATGGGGCGCGCGTCGTCGAATCAGGCTCTCACCTGGAGATCGATGACGCGCTCCGCCCACGCATCGTCACGCACTGTCGCTGGCGAGCTGCCGCTGCTTACGCCAACGGATACCGGCCTCGATGAAACCGTCCAGCTCGCCATCGAAGACGGCGCTCGGATTGCCGGTCTCCTGCTCGGTTCGGAGATCCTTCACCATCTGATACGGGTGCAGGACGTACGAGCGCATCTGGTCGCCCCACGAGCCGGCGGCGTTCTCCTTGAGGCCCTCCAGCTTGGCCTGTTCCTCCTGGCGCTTGCGCTCCAGCAGCCGCGCCTGGAGGACCCGCAGCGCGGAGGCCTTGTTCTGCAGCTGGGACTTCTCGTTCTGACAGGTCACCACGATGCCGGTGGGGATGTGGGTGAGTCGGACCGCCGAGTCGGTGGTGTTGACGCTCTGCCCACCCGGGCCCGAGGAACGGTAGACGTCGGTCCGGACCTCGTTCTCCGGGATGTCGATGTGGTCGGTCTGCTCGGTGACCGGCAGCACCTCGACGCCCGCGAAGCTGGTCTGCCGGCGGCCCTGGTTGTCGAACGGGCTGATCCGGACCAGCCGGTGGGTGCCCGACTCGACGCTGAGCGTGCCGTAGGCGTAGGGCACCTTGACGGCGAAGGTGGCCGACTTCAGGCCCGCCTCCTCGGCGTACGAGGTCTCGTAGACCTCCGTCGGGTAGCCGTGCCGCTCAGCCCAGCGCAGGTACATCCGCAGCAGCATCTCGGCGAAGTCCGCCGCGTCCACACCGCCCGCGCCGGCCCGGATGGCGACCAGCGCCTCCCGGGAGTCGTACTCGCCGGAGAGCAGGGTGCGGACCTCCATCTCCTGGATGGCCTTGGTCAGGCCGGTGATCTCCGCCTCGACCTCGGTCAGCACACCCGGGTCGGACTCGGCCTCGGCCAACTCCAGCAGCACCCGGGCGTCGTCGAGCTGGGAGCGCAGACTGCCCAGCTTGCTGATCTCGCCATTGACGTACGACAGCTGCGAGGTCACCTGCTGAGCCTTGGCCTGGTCGTCCCACAGGTCGGGGGCGGACGCCTCCTGCTCCAGGCGGGCCTTGTCCTCGTGCAGCCGGTCCAGATTGAGGACGGCCTCGATGTTGCGCAGGGTCGCGTCGAGTTCCTTGAGCTGTTCGGCGTAATCGGCAGCGGTCACGACAGACAAGCGTACTGCGCGGACGAGGAGTGAGC
>NZ_JBEXUR010000014.1:124056-169317 GCF_040614415.1 Micromonospora sp. NPDC005979
ATTGCGAGCCCCGCAGGTCCGCGCCAAATAAGCTCCGCGCGGACGAGGAGTGAGCTTGCGAGCCCCGCAGGTCCGCGCCAAATAAGCTCCGCGCGGACGAGGAGTGAGCTTGCGAGCCCCGCAGGTCCGCGCCAAATAAGCTCCGCGCGGTGGAAGCCGCGGCCCGTTCCGTGTCCGTGAACCCGCCGACGATCACCCGGCGGGGGCGGACTTCAGCCAGGACAGGGCCGCCCGATGGTAGGCGACGGCGAACTCCAGCGCGCTGGCGTCGTACGTCTCGCCGTCCCGTTTGGCGTTCTTGACCTGCTCCCGCACCTGGGCGAGGGCCTCGGTGTGGTATTCGTTGGCCGAGGCGTACAGGCTCTTGAGCTGGCTGGAGGAGTGGAGGTTGCCGAAGGCCATCCGGAGCGCGATCGGGTTGCGGATCGTGTCCCGCCCCGGGTTCTCCGCCAGCCAGCGGGAAAACGTCCGTTTCCCGCTGGCGGTGAGCGCGTACGGCTGGCTCATTCGGGGGCCCGGCTTGCCGAGCCGTACGTAGCCCCGCTCGGCCAGGACCGGCAACTCGCGGTAGACCTGACTGCGGGTCATCGACCAGTAGGGCGCCAGCCGGCGCTCTGCGGCGGCCATCAACTGACCGCCTGTCATGGGACCCTCGTGGAGCAGCCCGAGAAGGGCCGCCGCCGTGGGGTTGACTCCGGATTCCGCCATGCCCGTTACGCTGCCACTTTGCGCTGCCGGCGTCCAGGATTTGGCGGTTTGCCACCCAAGAAGGACTTCCTAAGTGCACTGTCGGCGACAGACTGTCCGTAGAGGACTATCGATGGACCGCCCGAGAAAGAAAGGGCCCCTTGTTATGCACCAGGCGTTAACAAGGGGCCCTTCCTTTCAGCCCATGTGGGGGTACGTGTGGTCGGTCGGCGGCACGAAGGTCTCCTTGATCGTGCGCGGCGACACCCAGCGGACCAGGTTGAGCCAGGAGCCCGCCTTGTCGTTCGTGCCGCTGGCACGGGCACCGCCGAACGGCTGCTGCCCGACGACCGCGCCGGTCGGCTTGTCGTTGATGTAGAAGTTGCCGGCCGCGTACCGCATGCGCTCGCCGACCGCGTCGACGACCCGGCGGTCGGTCGCGAACACCGACCCGGTCAGCGCGTACGGGGCGATCGACTCGGCCTGCGCGACCACCTCGTCGAAGCGGGCGTCGTCGAACACGTGCACGCCGAGGATCGGCCCGAAGTACTCGGTGGTGAACGTCTCGTGCGCGGCGTCGGAGCACTCGAAGAGCGTCGGCCGGACGAAGTAGCCGACCGAGTCGTCCGCCGTGCCACCGGCCAGCACCCGGCAGCTGTCGTCACCGTTGATCAGCTCCAGCGCCGCGGTGTGCCGGGCGAACGCCTTGTCGTCGATCACCGCGCCACCGAAGTTGCCGAAGTCGGCCACGTCGCCGTAGGTCAGCGAGTCGGCGGTCGCGGCCAGACGGTCACGCAGGCCACCCTCCCAGATCGAGCGCGGCACGTACGCCCGGGAGGCGGCCGAGCACTTCTGGCCCTGGTACTCGTACGCGCCGCGGATCAGCGCGGTGTGCAGGGCGTCCACGTCGGCGCTGGTGTGCGCGACCACGAAGTCCTTGCCGCCGGTCTCGCCGACCAGCCGCGGGTAGCCCCGGTAGCGCGCGATGTTGTCGCCGACGGTCTTCCACAGGTGCTGGAACACCTTCGTCGAACCGGTGAAGTGGATACCGGCCAGGTCCGGGTCGGCGAGCACGACATCGGACACCTCCTCGCCCCGGCCGGTCACCATGTTGATCACGCCGGGCGGCAGGCCGGCGGCCTCGAAGAGCCGCATGGTGAAGTGCGCGGCGAACTGCTGGGTCGGGCCCGGCTTCCAGATCACGGTGTTACCCAGCAGCGCCGGCGCGGAGGGCAGGTTGCCGGCGATGGCGGTGAAGTTGAACGGGGTGACCGCGTAGACGAAGCCCTCCAGGGGCCGGTGGTCGAAGCGGTTCCACACGCCGGGCGACGACGCCGGCTGCTCCTCGAGCAGACGCCGCGCGAAGTGCACGTTGAAGCGCAGGAAGTCGATGAACTCGCAGGCCGAGTCGATCTCCGCCTGGATCGCGGTCTTCGACTGGCCGAGCATGGTGGCGGCGTTGAGGGTGTCCCGCCACGGGCCGGCGAGCAGTTCGGCGGCGCGCAGGAAGATCGCGGCGCGCTCCTCGAACGGCAACGCCCGCCACATCGGCGCGGCGTCCTTGGCCGCCTTGATCGCGGCACGGGCGTCGTCGTGCGAGGCGTGCGCGGTCACGCCCAGCACGTGCGCGTGCTTGTGCGGCTGCACCACGTTGATCGGGTCGCCCGCCGCCATCCGCTGCTCCCCGCCGATGGTCATCGGCAGGTCGATGCGCTCGGCGGCCAGCTCGGTCAGCCGCCGCTGCAGCCGCTCCCGGTCTGCGCTGCCCGGCTCGTAGTTGCGAACCGGCTCGTTGCGCGGCTCGGGAACGGAGAACACGGCATCCATCAAGGCTCCTGGCGATCTCGACAGCGGTGGCGAAACCGGACCCGCGGGCACCGACCGGATAGTCGGACACCGGACGCCGCGCGGGGTAGCCGAGCAGCGGCGGGACCTCCCGCGATTGTTTCACGCGTCGGTCCTGGCCCTACCGCCGCCGTCACTGCCTGGCGAAGGACCGACTGGCTCTCCTCTCCTTACCGGTCGGGGCTCGCCGTGCGGCTCGCCGTGGTGGGGCTGGGGCGAACCCTTACCGCTCGCGGTGAAGGGCTGGGGCGAGCGTCCCCGGCTCCGGGCGGTCAGGCTTGATCCCTCCGCCGGGGACGCTCGCCCCAGCCCGACGTTGGTCGCGGTCCGCGCGCCCGTCGCCGTTCCTTCGGGGGTACGCCTCGACGCGCCACCCGTCCTGCGAACTGGACGCGCCACCTGTCCTGCGGAGCTGCGACCGTGTCCCGCCCCTGGGCAGCTCGACGGCGCTCGACTGGTCCTGAGGGCTCGACTTGTCCTGAGGGCTCGGCTGGGCGGGTCGGCGTACCGGGGGGGTGTGGCTCGTTCGGTGGGGGGCGCGGCGGTCCGCGTACCCTGAATGGTCGGTGACCTGGCGCCTCGAAGGGGAGACGATGACCAAGCAGCCCGGCCGCGACTCAGCCGCGGAGTCGGACCAGCCGGAGGTCGACGCGACCACCCCGACGGCCGGGCCCGTCCCGGCGCCCGGAGCGGCGGTCCTCGCGCTGCTGGCGCTCGGCTGGCTGGCCGCCATGCTCTGGTCGACCCGGGAGGCCATCACCTCGGCGGCCGCCGGTATCACCGCGATCAGCCTGTCCGCGTTCGCCCTGCCCGGCGTGATCTCGGCCGCGCTCGTGGCCGGCGCGGCCACCGCGCTAGCCTTCGGCAACCTGCTGTCCCGCCGGTACGGCGACGGGACCACCCTGCGTTTCGTCGGCGCGATCGGGGCCGGGATGGTGGTCGGGCTGCTCGCCGCTGTGGCGATCAACCTCACCTACTTCGACACCTCGACCACCAACGTGATCGCCGGCACCACCGCGGCCGCCGCGATCATCGGCGGAGCGATCGCGGGCGCCCGGACCGCCCCGGCGGTCGGTGCGGTGGTGACCGCCGCGCTGGGCACGCTGGTCTTCGTAGTGGCGTTCAGCCGGGCCCGGGACCCGCTGTTCGACCTCTTCGGCGCGGGCGACACCCAGCAGTCGCTCGTCGACGCGGCCAAGTGGGTGTCCCGCACCGAGTCGCTCCTCGGTGGCCTGGTCGCCGGACTACTGGCCTTCGGTTACCTCACGTGGGCGCGACGTCGAGCCCTGCGGCGCGATCCGCAGACGCGCGCGCTGCGCTGGCCGGCGTACCTGCTCGCGGGCGCCGGACCGGGCCTGCTCCTGCTGCTCGCCGAAGTGATCATCCGGATCGGCGGTCGCTCACTGCTGGACCTGGCCAGCGCGCTCAGCGAGGCGGACGCGGTGGCGCAGACGTCGCTGGGCACCTCGCGGGTGGACAACGGCATCTGGGTGCTGTTCGTGGGGGCGCTGACCGCGCTCGTCGCGTTCGGCCGAACGCTCGGCCCGGCCCGCACCGACGACGAGCCGGCCACCGCCGACCAGCCCCGCTCCGAGCCGGCCAGCACGGCGACGTGGGCCGACGCCGACTCGGCACCGGCAACGGCCGCTGGCCCTGCCGCACGGAAGCCGGCGGAGGCGAGCGGAGTTGGTGACGACCCGCAGGACGAGCCCACCGCGGCGGCCCGCGACACGGACGCCGACCCGGCCCAGGCCGACGCGGCCCACTGACCACAGCGCGCCGTCCGCTGACCGGCTACGTGCGCCGGCTCAGTCGGCGGCGCGCAGCAGGATGTCCAACTCCGTCACGTCGTACCACTCAAGCTCGTGATCCTCGGCGCCGTCGACGGTGAACTGCGCGTCCGGGTCACCGGCGGCGGCCTCGGCCACCACGTCGGCCGCTGCGGCGACCTCCTCGACGGCGTCCGTGCCGTCCACGTGGATCGCCGCGACAGCCCCCACCGGCACGGTGTCGGTCAACGTCACCAGGCTGGAGCCCAGCTCGCCGTCGCCACGACCGAGCGCGGCGGGCGACAGGTCGACCGAGACGACCACGCGGCGGCGGGGCGCGGCCGGATCCTCCCGGAGCAGGTGCAGCGCGTCCTGGGCGGCCCGGGTGAACGCGACGTACTCCAACTCCTCCTCGTCGCCCTCGGCGTACCACTCGCGCAGCGCGGGCGTCACCGCATGCGCGGTGTCGGCGGTCAGCCCCTGCTCGCGCAGGCGGGCCAGCATGGGTACGGTCGCCGGCACGTACACCCGGACAAGCTCGTCGGTCACCGGTCGTCTCCCCGCTCGATTCCGTACCGACGGTAGCCGGCACGGGCGCAGATCATGCCGCACGCCGTGACCGTCATACACCTCGCCTCCGGCCGGTGGAAGTTTCCCGCCGGTGTGTCCGCCACCGATGGCCACGGCGCTGTTGGGCAGTGAGCACTGTCGGTGGCAAACTGAGGCAAACGACGTCAACCCCGGGAGTTCCTGTGGAGCCGAGGTTCCTGCTGCTCTCCGACGTGGCCGCCGAGCTGAACGTGTCGGACTCGCAGGTCTACCACATGGTCCGCAGCGGGGAGCTGCCGGCGATCAAGGTCGGCGGGCGCGGTCAGTGGCGGGTCGAGCGGGCTCGACTGGAGGAGTACATCGCCAAGAAGTACGCCGAGACCGCCGACTGGGTACGCGAGAACCCCCTCGTCGACCGCGATCCTGAGTAGCCAGGCCCGGCCCTCCCTGCGGTGATCCACTCCAGATCACCGATGTCGTGCCGTCCGAAGGGCGGGGATACCGCCACATCCGCGATCCCGAGCCGACCATGCGGGGTGTTCGGCCCATTCGCCGCAGGGGCATTGACCGGGACCACTCGGTGGCCGAGAATCTAATCAGTCGGAGGCAAACGAAGGCAAACGCAAGATCATGGGGAGGCAGCGATGAGCGAGCGGCGACCCGGAGTCTCCCGACCACCCGTGCGCCTGCGTCCCGTCCCGCCCATCGACCCGCCGTACCAGGACGAGACCTACTGGCCGGGGCCGACCCACGGTCAGCTCGCCCTCGACCTCTTCGCCTCGACACGACCGGATCCGGTCCGGCCCGCGGTGCGCCGCACGACCCCACGCCGTACGCCCGCGCATCCGGCCAACCACCCGGGCGCCCCCCTGCCCCCGACGACGGCGAGCGAGGCCACCCGGGCCGCGCACCGCTTCGTCGGCACCTGCCTCGAGGTGGTCAACGGCTACCGCTCGCCGGCTCAGGTACGCCCTCTGCTCGACCCGGCCCGGGCCACCGACCTGCTCACCGAACTCGCTCGGGCCACCGGGCGGGCCGGTCCGGCGCGGCGTCGGGCGACCCGGCCGGCACTGCGGCTCACCAGGCTGCGGGTCTGCGAACCTCGCGAGGCAGCCGTGGAGGCAGCCGCCGTGGTGAGCGGTCCCGGTGGCCGCAGTTGGGCCATGGCGGTGCGCCTGGAGCACCGGCGGGGCCGCTGGCTGTGCAGCGCCCTGCAGGTCCTCTGAGCCGGTCCGCCGTGCGCTGATCGACTCGACGTCCCGGAAGTCGGGGCCTCAACCGGCCGCCGACACACCGACTTCCCGGAAGCGGAGTCGATCAACACCGTCGGGCCGGAGACGCCGATGGGCCCCGGCCTTGTCGGCCGGGGCCCATCGGGACGCGCTGTCGGTCAGTTGCCGCCATTGGGTGCGCCGTGGCAGCGCTTGTACTTGCGACCCGAACCGCACGGGCACGGCGCGTTGCGGGACGGGCCGTTGCCGGCGTCGGCCTGGTTGGAGGCCGGACGCCGGGACCCCGCCGACGGGAGCGTCGGGCCGCGCAGCCCCGAGGCCGGCCGCTGCGGGGCGGACGGCGCGCTCTGCCCGGGGGCCGCCGGAGCGCCCTGGGCCGGGCGGCCCACGCCGAGCGCCGGCGCCTGCTGCTGCTCCTGCTCGAAGGCGACCGCACCGGGGCTGGCCTCGCCGTCGATGGTCGGGGCGGAATACTGCAGACCCTGCCGCTGCGGCGCACGGTTCAGACCCTTGGCCCGGATCTCCACCGGCTTGTCGAGCAGCGTGACCTCTTCCGAGTCGGCTTCGGGCTCCGGCTCGGTGACCTGGACGTCCACGTTGTAGAGGAAACCGACGGTCTCCTCCTTGATGCCTTCCATCATCGTGGCGAACATGTCGAAGCCCTCGCGCTGGTACTCCACCACCGGGTCGCGCTGGGCGTACGCCCGGAGGTTGATGCCCTCCTGGAGGTAGTCCATCTCGTAGAGGTGCTCGCGCCACTTGCGGTCGATCACCTGGAGCAGCACCATCCGCTCGAGCTGGCGCACCCCTTCGGTGCCGAGCTGCTCCTCGCGGCGGTCGTACGCGGCGTTGGCGTCATCCTTGAGGCGGGCGACGAGGAAGTCGGCGTCCATGCCGGCTCGCGAGCCGCCGGCCTCCTCCTCCAACTCCTCGATCGTCACGCCGACCGGGTAGAGCTGCTTGAGGCTGGACCAGAGCTGCTCAAGGTCCCAGTCCTCGCCGTAGCCGTCCGAGGTGGCGCCCCGCACGTACGCCTCGACGGTGTCGTCGATCATGTTGCGGACCTGGTCGGACAGGTCCTCGCCGTTGAGCACCCGCAGCCGCTCGGCGTAGACGACCTGGCGCTGCTTGTTGAGCACCTCGTCGTACTTCAGAACGTTCTTGCGGATCTCGGCGTTCTGGCCCTCGATCTGGGCCTGGGCGCTCTTGATCTGGCGGGTGACCATCTTCGACTCGATGGGCACGTCCTCCGGGATGTTGAAGCGCTCCATCACGGCCTCGACCGCGCCGGCCCGGAAGCGGCGCATCAGCTCGTCCTGCAGGGACAGGTAGAACCGGGACTCACCCGGGTCGCCCTGCCGGCCGGCACGACCGCGCAGCTGGTTGTCGATCCGCCGGGACTCGTGCCGCTCGGTGCCCAGCACGTACAGGCCACCGGCGGCGGCGACCTCGTCCGCCTCGGCGTCGCAGGCCTGCTTCCAGGTGGGCAGGACCTCCTCCATCGCCTTGGCGTAGTCCTCCTCGTTCTCCAGCGGGTCGAGACCGCGCTGGCGCAGCTCGTTGGCCGCCAGGAACTCGGGGTTGCCGCCGAGCAGGATGTCCGTGCCACGGCCGGCCATGTTGGTGGCGACGGTGACCGCGCCCTTGCGCCCGGCCTGGGCGACGATCTCGGCCTCGCGGGCGTGGAACTTGGCGTTCAGCACGTTGTGCGGGATGCCCCGGCGGCGCAGCAGCTGGGAGAGGATCTCGGAGTTCTCCACCGAGACGGTGCCGACCAGCACCGGCTGGCCCATCTGGTGGCGCTCCGCGATGTCCTCGATGACCGCATTGAACTTGGCCTTCTCCGTCTTGTAGATGACGTCGGGCCGGTCCTCGCGGACCATCGGGCGGTGGGTCGGGATGCTCACGACGCCGACCTTGTAGACCTTGTTGAACTCGCTCGCCTCGGTCTGCGCCGTACCGGTCATGCCGGACAGCTTGTTGTAGAGGCGGAAGTAGTTCTGGAGGGTGATCGTGGCGAGGGTCTGGTTCTCCTGCTTGATCTCCACCCCCTCCTTGGCCTCGATCGCCTGGTGCATGCCCTCGTTGTAGCGACGGCCGTGCAGGATGCGACCGGTGAACTCGTCGACGATCAGGACCTCGCCGTCGCTGACGATGTAGTCCTTGTCGCGCTTGTAGAGCTCCTTGGCCTTGATGGCGTTGTTGAGGTAGCCGACCAGCGGGGTGTTCACCGACTCGTACAGGTTGTCGATGCCGAGCCGGTCCTCGACCTTGGCGACACCGTGCTCGGTGACCGCGATGGTGCGCTTGGAGTGGTCGACCTCGTAGTCGCCCTCGCCGTCGGTGCCGGGCTGGAGCCGGGCGACCACGCCCGCGAACTCGCCGTACCAGCGGGCCGAGTGCTCGGCCGGGCCGGAGATGATCAACGGGGTACGCGCCTCGTCGATCAGGATCGAGTCGACCTCGTCGACGACCGCGAAGTTGTGGCCCCGCTGGACCAGCTCGTCCTTCGACCAGGCCATGTTGTCGCGCAGGTAGTCGAAGCCGAACTCGTTGTTGGTGCCGTAGGTGATGTCGCACTCGTAGGCGGCCTTGTGCTCGGCGGCCGGCCGGTTGGGCAGCACCACGCCGACGGTCAGCCCGAGGAACTCGTGCACCCGGCCCATCCAGGCCGCGTCGCGCTGGGCGAGGTAGTCGTTGACGGTGACCACGTGCACGCCGTCGCCGGAGAGCGCGTTGAGGTAGACGGCCATGACCGAGGTCAGCGTCTTACCCTCACCGGTCTTCATCTCGGCGATGTTGCCGAAGTGCAGCGCCGCGCCGCCCATCACCTGGACGTCGTACGGCCGCTGGCCGAGCACGCGGGCGGCAGCCTCGCGGGCCACCGCGAACGCCTCCGGCAGCAGGTCGTCGAGGGTCTCGCCGTCGGCGAGCCGCTCTCGGAACTGCTCGGTCATGCCGCGCAGCTCCTCGTCGGTGAGGTTGACGTAGTCGTCCTCGATCGAGCTGACGGCGGCGGCGATGGCCTTGAGCCGGCGCACCATGCGGCCCTCGCCCGCGTTAAGGACCTTTTCCAGAATCGACACGGATCAACGCTCCCCTAGACAGTCTCGAACCATCGTAGGCGCAACATCGGCGCGATGGTCACTGGTGGCGGCGGTCGGCTCCGCCGAACCCGACATAACACGCGCACGGGCCGCGCCCGGGACGTTATCCGGTTACGCCCAGGGCGAACGTTCCGGCACGATGCACGGGTGGAGCCTGTGGAGATCATCGAGGACGGCGTCCTGCTGCGGCCCTGGCGGGAGGCGGACGCCGACGGCGTGTACCGCGCCTGCCAGGACCGGGACATTCAGCGTTGGACCACCGTACCGCGCCCGTACCGTCCCGAACACGCCCACGACTTCGTCACCGGGCTGAGCGCACGGGCGTGGGCGGACGGCACCGGGGCACCGTTCGCCGTCTGCGACGCGGCCAACGGCGACCTGCTCGGCTCGTGCGGGCTGATCTCGTTCGACGACGCCGGCACCGGCGAGATCGGCTACTGGACGGCCCCGTGGGCGCGCGGGCGGGGGGTGACCGTGCGGGCCACCCGGGCGCTGTCCCGCTGGTCCTTCGAGAAGCTGGGGCTGCGCCGGCTGCTGTGGCAGGCGGAGGTGGGCAACCACGCCTCCCGACTGGTCGCGCTGCGGGCCGGGTTCCGAATCGACGGCCGGGTACGGCGGGCGAATCCGGCGCCGGAGGGCGGCGTGGACGGCTGGATCGGCACGCTGCTGCCCGGCGAGGTACCCGAACCCGGTTCGACCGGGCCGGCCGCCCGAGGCACCCTGGTGGCTCGCCGGGCCGCCGTCTTCGGTCGCCCACAGCCGACGCTGTTCGCCACCTCGGCCGGCACTGAGCTGCGACTCCGACCGATGGAGGAGCGCGACCTGGATGCCGTGGTGCAGACCTGCCGGGACCCGGAGACGATCCGCTGGACCACGGTCCCGGACCCGTACGACCTCTCCGACGCGCGGGGCTATCGGGGTTACGCCCAGGATGCCTGGGCCCGGGGGGACTCCGCCTGCTTCGTGATCGCCGACCCGGACGACAGCTACGTCGGCACTCTGGACCTGCGGCTCTCCCCCGCCGACCCGCTACTCGGGGACGTGGGCTTCATGGTCGCCCCGGCGGCACGCGGGCGGGGGTACCTGCCGGCCGCGCTCCTCGCGCTCAGCGCCTGGGGCTTCACGACCCTCGGCCTGGCGCGCATCGAGTGGAAGGCGAACGTGGGCAACACCTCCTCCCGGCGGGCCGCCGAGAAGGCGGGCTTCACCTTCGAGGGGACGGCCCGGGGCGGGGTCCAGCACCGGGGTGAACGGATCGACGCCTGGGTCGCCGCGCTGCTCGCCGAGGACCTGACATGACGGGCACGCCGCCGGTCGTCGAGGCGCACGGGGTACGGCTGCGGCCGTTCCGCGCCGACGACATCGCGGACCTGGTCGACGGCTGCGCGGACCCGCTCAGCCAACGGTTCGTTTCCACCATGCCGTCCCCGTACACCGAGGTCGACGCCCGCTGGTGGGTGGAGGCCGGCGCGCCGGCGGTCTGGGCCGGCGGCGGCGCCGCGTACGCCATCGCGGACCCGGCCACCGACCGGCTGCTCGGCGGTGCCGGCCTGAGCAACCCGGTGCCCACTCGGAGCCAGGCGGACATCGGCTACTGGCTGCGTCCGGCGGCGCGGGGGCGCGGACTGGCCACCGCCGCGACCCGGGCGCTGAGCGAGCACGCCTTCGCCGCCGGGACGGTCCGGCTGGAGTTGCAGACCGAGCCGGAGAACGCGGCCAGCCAGCGGGTCGCGCTGGCCGCCGGGTTCCGCTACGAGGGCCTGCGTCGATCCGCCGGCCAGCGCCGCGACGGCGGCCGACACGACCTGCTGACCTGGGTACGCCTCGCCGGCGATCCGCCCGGCCCGACCCCTCGCCTGCTGCCGGACCTGCCCGACGGGGTGCTCACCGACCAGGTGGTGACGTTGCGCCGGCGCGGCCCGGACGACGCTGGGATGATGTACGCGCTGCACAGCCGGCCGGAGACGGTGGCGAACCAGGCGCCGCCGGTACCTCCGACGCCGGAGTCCATCGCACGGCGCTGCCGGCTCGCCGAGAGCGCCTGGCTGACGGGGGACCTCGCCGGGCTCCTGATCATCGACGCGGCCACGGGCGAGCGGTCGGGTAGTTGCGGGCTGTCGTACACGGACGTGGCAGCGGGTGAGGCGTCGGTGGGCTACGCGCTGCTGCCCGAGTGGCGCGGCCGGGGGTACGCCACCCGTGCGCTGCGGCTGCTCGTCGACTGGGCGTTCGGGCCGGTCGGCGTGGCTCGGCTGATCGCCGGAACGATGCCGGACAACACCGCCTCGCACCGGGTGCTAGAGCGGGTCGGCTTCCGGCGCGAGGGCCTGCAACGCGGACGCCTGCCCGGCCTGGACGGCACCCGCGTGGACGACCTGACCTTCGCCCTGCTCCCCGCCGATCTGGGCTGATTGAGCACGGGGGCCGTGACGGCCCCCGTGCTCAACGGGGTCGAACCCGCCTCAGGTGTCGAGGGAGATGATGCCGTAGTCGTAGGCGTGACGTCGGTAGACGACGCTGGGGCGGCCGGTCTCCTTGTCCTGGAAGAGGTAGAAGTCGTGACCGACCAGTTCCATCTGGAACAACGCGTCGTCGATGGTCATGGGCTCGGCCGGGTGCACCTTCTCCCGGGCGAGGTGCCACGGCTGGTCGTACTCCTCCTCGACGCGCTCCGCGACGGCGGTGCCGGCGCGGCCGTTCGACGCGGACAGCGGGGCGGCCACCAGGTCGGTGACCGGCAGGTCGGCGGTGGCGGCGGCGACGGAGATCGGCGCGTGCCTACCACGGTGTACGCGCCGACGGTCCGCCGCGCGGCGTAGCCGGGTGTCGAGTTTCGCGATGGCGGCGTCGAGCGCGCTGTAGAAGTCGTTCGTGCAGGCCTCGGCCCGGATCACCGGACCACGCGAGACGCAGGTGATTTCCACCCGCTGGCAGTGATCGGCCTGGCGCGGATTGCGCTCGTGAAACAGCTCGACATCGATGCGAATAATCTTGTGGTCGTAACGTTCGACCTTTGCGAGTTTCTCGGCTACGTGTACCCGGTAATGGTCCGGCACTTCGACGTTGCGGCCCTTGACCACGATGTCCACGTGACCTCCCTTGCTCGGACGTCTTCGATCCGGTTTCCCGGTCGTGCGCCGTAGGAAGACCCGCTGGCGTCGACCGGTCAGTGCGGCTACGCCTCCTCTCACCGCCAGGGGCGGGATGGAACGACCTCCTACCCCCGACAGCGAAACGCTAACTCCTGTTCGCCCGGCAGTCACCCCTTGTTGCCAAGACCGCCCGGTATTTTTCGCACCTCATACACCAACGGGTGAAACGGAAACACGGTCTGTTACAAACGGAGTCTTTTCTCGGTTGCGGCGAGAACCGCGGCGACACCCGGTCGCCATCCGGTCGCGGTCAGCACCCGGGCCGCCGCGGC
Source organism: Micromonospora sp. NPDC005979 (assembly GCF_040614415.1). Lineage (NCBI taxonomy): Bacteria > Bacillati > Actinomycetota > Actinomycetes > Micromonosporales > Micromonosporaceae > Micromonospora > Micromonospora sp. NPDC005979. The sequence continues at coordinate 136,670 of NZ_JBEXUR010000014.1, forward strand.
CAGCGTCACACCGGTGGTGACGATGTCGTCGAGCAGCACCACGGCGGGTCCGCCGTCCGAGGGGCGCGGCCCATCCGACGCGCCGGAACGGGGGCGGAACGCCGCCTCGGCGGCCGCCGCACGGCCCGCGCTGTCCAGGGTCACGGAGTCGGGCCGGGGCAGGGCACGCAGCGGCCGGTGCACCCGTACGGGCCAGCCGCACCGGCCCAGCCGGACCGCGCAGTGCCGGGCCAGCCGGTCCAGGTGGTCGCCGTAGCGGGCACGCGCCGCAGCCGCGGTGTCCGGCACCGGCACCAGCGCCAGCGGACGCACCTCACCGACCGCCGCCGCGACCACCTCGGCCAGCAGCGCGCCGAGCGGACGGGCCAGACCGTGCCGGCCGTGTTCCTTGTACGCCAGCAGCGTCTCCCGTAGCGGACCGTCGTACGGGCCGAGGGCGACGCAGCGCGGCAGGCCGGCCGGTGCGGGGGTGGGGCGGGTCACCCGGGGACGCAGCGCGCTCAGCGCCGCGACGCAGGAGGGGCAGACCCCCTGTCGCATTCGTTGGCGACGCTCGCGGCAGCCGGCGCAGTCCGCGGGGAGGACCAGGTCGGCGAGGTCCGCCCAGAGCCCGCGCACGACGTCAGTAGAGGAAGAACGGGGCCGACGGGTTGCTCGGGCGGACTCCGGCCGGCGGCGTGGGAACGTCGCGGACCTGCTCGGGCGCGATCCGTTCGAACGGGCTGCTGCGGTAGGCCACCTTGTTCGCCTCGTACATGTACGACCCGGTGGGCACGCGCACGCTGCGGTTGGTGGGGTACGCCGCCAGGTGGTTGACCTTGGCGCCGACATCGGTGCGCAGCGGGGTCTCCAGGGCGCCGTCCACGCTGATCTCGTAGATCGCCGGCTGGCCCGCCGAGCCGGCCACCACCAGCCGGTCCTCCCCGATCCAGTCCACCGCCGTCAGGTTGGTCAACGAGGTGACCAGCGCCCGGGGCGGGCCGATCGACACTCCGTTGCCGGAGCCGTCGAGGTTCAGCGCCGCGACGTAGAGCCGCCCGCCGGCGATCAACGCGACCCGCTGACCGTCCAGCGCGGAGGCGACGGCGGTGACCTCCGGCGAGGGCAGGTTGAGCGGCACCTCGGCCATGCCGGCGGCCTCGTCGAAGCGGTAGAGGCGACCGTCGGCCACCACCAGCCCCTGCGCGGGACGCGTGTCGACGGTACGCAGCCAGACCGGGCGGCCGATCGAGGCGTACTCCCCGGCACTGCGGCCAAGCGCGGCCACCGTGTCCGCGCCCGTGCCCACCGCGAGTCGCTGCCGGTCCTTGCCGCTGGTCACCACAAGCGCGGCGAGCACCCGGCCGACGCCCCGCGCGAGACCGGCCGACACGATGCTGCGGTTGACCTCCGGCGTGAGGGGCACCGCGCCGCTGGGTTCGCCGGCGAAGTCGAGCGGGCGGATCGCGCCCTCGTAGACGCCGTACCGCTGCGGCTCTTCCCGGACGGGGTAGAGCCGCTGGGCCGTCCGACGCTCGTCGAGGTTCTGCACCGGCTGCGAGTTGTTCCGGATCTTCAGCTCCAGCTCGCCCGGCAGGTCACCCAGCGACCAGGCGAGCTGCGTCACCACCTGGTCGATCCGGCTCTGGTCGTCGCCGGACATGTCCAGGTTGACCTCCCACCGGTTGTTCGCGCCGGTGGCGTTGTTGATCAGCTCGGTGCCGTCCGGCAGCCCGACGACACCCGGCCGCAGCCAGTCGGACGGGCCGCCGACCAGCCACCGCACGACCTCGTTGACCCGGCGCTCGTCCGGCACCGCGTACGGCAGGTAGCGCTGGTCGGGCACCAGCCGGGTGCGGTCGGAACTCCAGAAGTAGATCGACTCGTCCTGGTAGTACTGCTGGAGGGCGACGTCGCTGAGCAGTAGCACGTTCGGCGGGTCGAGCAGGTACTGCCCGGCGCGCTCGTCGCTGCCGACGCCGCCGAGGCCCGCGCTGCGCAGCCGGAACTCGTACTGCGTCTCGGTCGCCACCGGGGGCGCCAGGGTTCCGTTGGTCCGCAGCACGCCGATCTGCTGCACAGTGATCTTGACGGTGGTGGTGGAGTCGCTGTTGAAGGTGAAGACCGTCTCGCCCAACCGCACCACGGTCAGCGCGACCTCGCTGCCCTTCTTGTCCTGCAGGCGGGGCCGGTGCTCGGGGGCGATGAACGCCTTCACCCGCTCGTACGCCCGGTCCGGCTCGCCGGCGGCGGCGGACAGGAAGTTCCGCACGAAGGCCGCGTTGTCGCTGCCGCTGGCAGTCCGCGACGGCGGTTCGCTGCTGCGGCCGTTGCTCGATCCGGCCTCGGTCGCGGTGCCGGCCTTACCGTCGACCCGCACGTCGGACGAGGCCGGGATGCCGCATCCGGCGCTAAGGAGCAGCGCCGCGCCGAAAGCGCCGAGCAGTGGTCGAGCCCTCATGAGCGCACCTCCTCCCGCTCGTCGCTGCCGGCCGACGCCGGGCCAATGGCCAACGCTCCGCCGCTGCCCGGCCCGATGGCCAGCGGGCCGCCGTCGCGTGGGCCGCCGAACGGCAGCGCCGCGTCGGCGGGCACCAGCCGCAGCGGCGACGTGGTGAGCCGGTCACCGGCGCGGGCCGGCAGGGTGAGCCGGAACTGGGCGCCCTGACCGGGCGCTCCCCAGGCCTCCAGCCAACCACCGTGCAGGCGGGCGTCCTCCAGGCTGATCGACAGGCCCAGCCCGGTGCCGCCGGTCTGGCGGGCCCGCGACGGGTCCGCCCGCCAGAACCGGTTGAACACCAGCTTCTCCTCGCCAACCTTGAGCCCCACCCCGTGGTCCCGGACGGTGATGGCCACGGCGGTCTCGTCGATGCCGAGGGTGATGAGCACCGGGCGGGCCTCGCCGTGCTCGACGGCGTTGCCGACCAGGTTGCGCAGCACCCGCTCCACCCGGCGGGGGTCGACCTCGGCGATCACCGGGGTCCCGGGCAGGTCCAGCTCGATCTCCACGCCCACCCGCTCGGCCAGGCCGGCCAACCGGTCGACGACCCGGTGCACCACCGGCACCAGGTCGGTCGGCTCGGCGTCCAGCATGGCGAAGCCCGCGTCGAACCGGCTGATCTCCAACAGGTCGGTGAGCAACTCCTCGAAACGGTCCAGCTCGGCCTGGAGCAGCTCGGCGCTGCGCGCCACCGCGGGATCGAACTCGTCGCGCTCCGCGAAGATCAGGTCGGCGGCCATCCGGACCGTGGTCAACGGCGTCCGCAGCTCGTGCGACACGTCGGAGGTGAACCGGCGCTGCAAGCGGGACATCTCCTCCAGGCGCAGGATCTGCCGTTGCAGGTTCGTCGCCATCTGGTTGAACGAGGCGGCCAGCAGCGCGAGGTCGTCCTCGCCGTTGACCACCATCCGCTGGTCGAGGAGGCCGGCGGAGAGCCGCTGCGCGGTCCGTGCGGCGACCCGGACCGGGTTGACCACCAGCCGGGTGACCAGTGCGGCGAGCAGCCCCAGCAGGATCACCAGGGCGATGCCGGTGCCGACGACGGTGGCCCGGGCGTCCGCGGCGGTGTCGTCCTGACGGGTCAGCGGCACCAGGTAGTAGAGCTCGATCTGGCCGAAGCGGGTCGGCACCGGCGAGCCGTAGACCAGGTACTTCGTCGGCTCGCCCGTCAGCCGGCCGGTCTGGATCTGGCTGGCCACCTTGCCGCTGGCGACCGCGGCCCGCAACTCCTTGCTGATCAGGGGCTGGACGTTGACCGCCGGCGCGGTCCGGGTCTGGATCATCGTCGGGTAGTTGGCGGCGGTGATGGCCACCACCACGCCACTGGTCTGCTGGGGGTCACCCCCGGCCAGGTAGTTGACCGTGCCCTCGATGGTCTCCTGGAGCTGCGCCTCCTGCGGCTGGCCGTACAGGGAGACCTGCTTGGCCGCGTACCCGGCGCCGCCCTTGAGGCGTATCTGGACGTCGGTGCGCGCGTTGTCGAGCAGGATCGTCGTGATCTTGTCAGCGATCAGGTACGCGAATCCGCCCACCAGCAGGCTGGAGGCGACCAACGTGATGGTGACCACCCGGACCTGGAGCGAACGCCGCCAGGTCTGGTGCGCCCGGGCCAGCAGCCGCGCGACCCGGCCGCTCAGCACACGCCAGACCTCCCGACCGGCAGCGAGCCGGCGGGCTGTGGTGTTCTGCGGGGGCGGCGAGGTCGACACAGTGCGACCAGGCTATCCGGTGCCCGCCTTGTAGCCCACGCCCCGCACGGTGAGGATGATTTCCGGTCGCTCCGGATCTGGCTCGATCTTGGCGCGCAGCCGTTGCACGTGAACGTTGACCAGTCGGGTGTCGGCCGCGTGCCGGTAGCCCCAGACCTGCTCCAGCAGCACCTCGCGGGTGAAGACCTGACGCGGCTTGCGGGCGAGCGCGACCAGCAGGTCGAACTCCAGCGGCGTCAACTTCACCTCCTCGTCGTTGCGGCTGACGGTGTGGGCGGGCACGTCGATGCTGATCTGGTTGCCGGGCGGCCCGATGGTCAGCATCTCCGGCGCGACGTCCTCGCCGCGGCGCAGCCGGGCCCGCATCCGGGCCACCAGCTCCTTGGGCTTGAACGGCTTCACCACGTAGTCGTCGGCGCCGGATTCGAGACCGAGGACGACGTCCACGGTGTCGCTCTTGGCGGTCAGCATCACGATCGGCACGCCAGACTCGGCACGAATCGACCGGGCCACGTCGATACCACTCATTCCGGGCAACATGAGGTCGAGCAGGACGATGTCCGGACGACTGTCACGAAACGCGGCCAACGCCCGCTCGCCGTCGGCCACGAACGAAGGCAGGAAACCCTCACTGCGCAGCACGATGCCGAGCATCTCGGCGAGTGCGGGGTCGTCGTCGACCACCAGGACCCGGGCTCTCATGGGATTAATATTGCATCCCCGTTCAGTTCGGTGGGACCGGCGTCACCCGGCACGGACAGCCTCATGATCCCCCCTCGACGCGGTCCGCCGCCACCACAGCTCGGACGGGTCGCGTCGCCGGTCAGCCGAAGAGCACCCGGCCCCAGTGGTCGCCACCGTCGCGCACGCCGGGCGGGCAGGCGAACAGACCGCTGGAGACGTGCCGCAGGTACTCGTTCATCACGTCGTGGCGGGCCAACTGGGTCTGGATCGGCACGAACTGCTTGCGCGGGTCCCGTTGGTAGGCGATGAAGAAGAGACCGGCGTCGAGCCGGCCGAGACCGTCCGAGCCGTCGACGAAGTTGTAACCCCGCCGCAGCAGGTGTGCGCCGTTGTTGCGGCTCGGATGGGCGAGGGCGACGTGGGCGTGCTCGGCGATCAGCGGCTTGCCGTCGTCACCGCGCGCCGCGAAGTCCGGCTCGTCGAACTCCTTGCTGCGCCCGAGCGGGGCGCCGCTGCCCTTGGTCCGGCCGACGATCTCCTCCTGCTCGGCCAGCGAGGTCCGGTCCCAGGTCTCCACGAGCATCCGGATCTTGCGGGTGACCAGGTACGACCCGCCCGTCATCCAGTCCGGCCCGTCGCCGGGCTGCACCCACAACTGGTCGCGCAGCAGGTCGGTCTCCTCGGCCTTGAGGTTGGCCGTGCCGTCCTTGAAGCCGAACAGGTTGCGGGCGGTCGCCTGGTCCCGGGAGGTCGACGACGTACGACCGAAACCGAGCTGCGACCAGCGGACGCTGACCACACCCATGCCGATCCGCGCGAGGTTGCGGATCGCGTGCACCGCCACCTGGGGATCGTTGGCGCACGCCTGCACGCACAGGTCGCCACCGGAGATCGGGGCCTGCAACGCGTCGCCGGGGAACTTGGGCAGCTCCGCCAACGCGGGCGGGCGGCGGTCGGCGATGCCGAACCGGTCCCGTCCGTCGGCGTCGCGGAACAGCGTGGGCCCGAAGCCGATGGTCAGGGTGAGCTGCGACGGCGGGAGGCCGAGCGCCTCGCCGGTGTCGTCCGGCGGGGCCTCGGGCATCCCGCCGACCGCCCCGAGGACACCGGCGTCCCGGCCGGAGGTCATCCGGGCGGCGGCGGCCGTCCACTCCTCGAGCATCGCGACCAGGCGGGCCCGGTCCTTCGTGATGACGTCGAAGGCGACGAAGTGCAGCCGGTCCTGGGCGGGGGTGACGATGCCGGCCTGGTGCTCGCCGAAGAACGGCACCGCGCCCGCCGGGTGGTCGCTGGCCGCCGCCGGACCACGCGAGTCGCCGACCAGCGCCCCCGCGCCAGCGGCGACGCCCGCGACTCCGGCCACCCCGGCGCCGGCGAGCGTGATAGCCCGCCGACGGGTCAACCTGCGTACGCTCATCGACTCGACTCCCCCTGCGTCCCGGTCACTTCGCGACGACTGCGGCGACCTTGCTGATCGGCTCGGCGAGCGCGTTGATGCCGTCCGAGAGTTCCTTGAGCTCGGCCTTGCTCAACGCGGTGTGCAGCTTCCACCCGTCGCCGTCGCGGTGCTTGCCGAGCTGCGCCTCGACGTTCGCGAACTCGGTGTCGAGCTGCTTGACCAGCTCCGGCGAACGCTGCTCCAGCGCGGGCCGCAGCGCCGACAGGGCCGCCTTGGAACCTTCCAGGTTGGCGGCGAAGTCCCACAGGTCGGTGTGCGAGTAGCGGTCCTCCTCGCCGGTGATCTTGCCGCTGGCGACCTCGTCGAGCAGCTCCTTCGCGCCGTTGGCGAGCTGGAGCGGGGAGAGCTTCTCGGCGTTGGCCTTCGCCACGATCTCCTTGACGTCGACCAGCAGCCGGTCGGCGATCGGGCCGTCCTTGCTGATGTCGCCGGACTGCCAGAGGTCCTTCTCGATCCGGTGGAAGCCGGTGAACTCCATCCCCTCCTCGATGACCTCCTCGCGGCCGTCGATCTTGGGGTCGAGGTCGCCGAAGATCTCCGCCACCGGCTCGATCCGCTCCCAGTAGGTGCGGGCGACCGGGTACAGCGTCTTGGCCTTCGCCACGTCGCCGGCCTTCACGGCGGCGACGAAATCCTCGGTCTTCTCCAGCAGCGCGCCGGTCTGGCTCTTGACGTAGCGCTGGTAGTTGTCGGTGGCGCCGGCCAGGGCGGCGTCGGCGGTCAGCGGCTGCGCGGACCCGCTGACCTTGAGCGCGCCCCGGATGCCCTTGCCGCTCATGCCCGGCTTGCAGGCCGTCTCGTACGTGCCGGCGGGCAGCTCGACGTGCAGCTCGCGACTCAACCCGGGGGCGATGTTCTCCACCTCGCCCATGACCCGGTCGCCGGAGGCGTACACGTAGAACTCGGTGACCTTCGCGCCCGAGTTGGTGATCTTGAAGGTGGCCGTCCCGGCGCCGAGGTCGGTCGTGGCGACGTCGCAGGCCGTGTCAGTGGCCTTGACCACGATCGGGCCGCCCGCCGCGTCCGACTTGTCGGAGTCGGCCTTGGAGCAGGCGGCGACGCCGGCCGTCGCCAGCACGCCGGCAGCGGCCAGCGCGAAGAATCGGGTGGTACGCATCTGTGCGGTCTCTCCTCGTGGGGTCAGGCACGCTGCGGCGCGGATGCCGCCTCTGCCTCGGCGCCGGTGTCGGCCCCGCGTTCGGTGACGGTGGTGGTGGACGGCGACGTGCGCTCGGACGCCTCGACACCGGGCCCCGAGGCCGCGGCCGGCGCCGGCGTGGCGGGCGCCGCCGGGCCCGTCGTGGCCGCTCCCGGTGCCGGGGTACGGCGGGTCGGGCGCAGGAAGAGCAGCAGGACGGGTACGGCGTACCCGATCCAGGCGATGGTCTCGAGCACGGTGGGCGCGGGGGTCACGTTGAACATGCCGGCCAGCAACGCCGCGTACCAGGTGGTCGGGTCGAGCACGGCGGTGATGTCGAACGCCAGGTCGCCGAGGCCGGGCAGGACACCGGCCTCCTGGAAGTCGTGCACGCCGTACTTGAGGATGCCGGCGGCGACCAGGATCAGCAGCGCGCCGGTCCAGGTGAAGAACTTGCTGAGGTTGATCTTGAGGGCGCTGGCGTACAGCAACACCCCGAGGACGACGGCGGTCACGATGCCGCCGATGAGCGCGAGCAGCGGTCCGCTGTCCCCGGCCGCGCCCTGCGCCGCGGAGTAGAAGATCAGTGCGGTCTCCAGGCCCTCGCGGATCACGGCGAGGAAGGCCATCCCGGCGACGGCGAGCGACCCGACGGCGAGTGCCTCGGTCAGCTTGCCGCGGAGTTCACCCGCGATGGTGCGGGCCGCCTTGCGCATCCAGAAAATCATCCAGGTGACGAACACCACGGCGGCGACGGAGGTGATCGCCTCGAACAGCTCGCGATCCTCGGAACGCGCCAGCAGTGAGGTCGAGGTGTACTCGATGAGCCAGCCGAACAGCACGGAGAGCGCGACGGCCAGGCCGACGCCCGCCCACACCTGGGGCAACCGGTCCCGGCGCTGCGACTTGACCAGGAAGGCGACCAGGATGCTGACCACCAGGGTCGCTTCCAGGCCCTCCCGCAGGCCGATCAGGTAGGTGGCGAACATCCCCGCTCCGTGTTCATTAGGCACGCCTTCACTAACTTAGGGCAGCCATACCTTCCTCCTGTTCACAGGCCTCGTCAAGTTGTTCATGGCAAGCTCACTCTCCCCGTGACCTGGTCTTCGACGACCGGCCGCATACCGTTCACCGTCCGACCGTGCGAGGATCCCCGTCGTGAAAGCCTTCCTGCCATGGCTGGCGGTGCTGGCCGTGGTGCTGCTGCTCAGCGCGCTACGCCAGCGAACCCTGGCCACCGTCGTGTCGCTCGGCTGGCTGGCCTGGTGCGCCTGGACCTGGCTACGCCCCACCCGCCGCCGCAACTAACCCGCGCCCCACGCCCCCCGCCCCGCTCACCCACAGCCCGCGCGATCTTGCACTTTCTGTGGCGACACAACGGGTTGATAGGCGCAAATCACCAACCGAAACTGCAAGATCGCGGGGCGGGGCGGGGCGGGGCCGGGCCGGGCGGGGCGGCGGGAACGACGAACCGGGCCGGCTGCTCGCAGCCGGCCCGGTTCAGCAGAGCTTGATCAGTAGCGGTAGTGGTCCGGCTTGAACGGGCCCTCGGGGGAGACGCCCAGGTACGCGGCCTGCTCCTTGGTGAGGGTGCTCAGCTTCGCGCCCAGCGCACCGAGGTGCAGGCGGGCCACCTTCTCGTCCAGGTGCTTGGGCAGCACGTAGACGCCGATCGGGTACTCCTCGGTCTTGGTGAACAGCTCGATCTGGGCGATCGTCTGGTTGGCGAACGAGTTCGACATGACGAAGCTCGGGTGCCCGGTGGCGTTGCCCAGGTTCAGCAGACGCCCCTCGGACAGCACGATGACGGCGTGCCCGTCGGCGAAGCGCCACAGGTCGACCTGCGGCTTGATGTTGACCCGCTCGACGTCGGAGCGCTTGGCCAGCCCGGCCATGTCGATCTCGTTGTCGAAGTGGCCGATGTTGCCGACGATGGCCTGGTGCTTCATCCGGGCCATGTGCTCGTTGGTGATGACGTCGAAGCAGCCGGTGGCGGTGATGAAGATGTCCGCCTGCTCGACAACGTCGTCCAGGGTGGCGACCTGGTAGCCGTCCATCGCCGCCTGCAGGGCGCAGATCGGGTCGACCTCGGTCACCACGACCCGGGCGCCCTGACCGCGCAGCGACTCGGCGCAGCCCTTGCCCACGTCGCCGTAGCCCATGACCACGGCCATCTTGCCGCCGATCAGCACGTCGGTGGCCCGGTTGATGCCGTCGATCAGGGAGTGCCGGCAGCCGTACTTGTTGTCGAACTTGCTCTTGGTGACCGAGTCGTTGACGTTGATGGCCGGGAAGAGCAGCGTGCCGGCGCGGTGCATCTCGTAGAGGCGGTGCACGCCGGTGGTGGTCTCCTCGGTCACGCCCTTGACGCCGGCCGCGATCCCGGTCCAGCGCTGGCCGTCCTCGCCCAGCGAGCGGTGCAGCAGTTCGAGGATGACCGCGTACTCCTCGGAGTCGGCGGACTCGACCGGCGGCACGACGCCGGCCTTCTCGAACTCGGCGCCCTTGTGCACGAGCAGGGTGGCGTCACCGCCGTCGTCGAGGATCATGTTGGGCCCCTGGCCGTCCGGCCAGAGGAGCACCTGCTCGGTGCACCACCAGTACTCGGGCAGCGTCTCGCCCTTCCAGGCGTACACCGGAACGCCGGCGGGGGCGTCGGGGGTGCCGTCCGGGCCGACGACGATCGCGGCGGCGGCGTGGTCCTGGGTGGAGAAGATGTTGCAGGACGCCCAGCGGACCTGCGCGCCGAGGGCGACCAGCGTCTCGATCAGGACGGCGGTCTGGATGGTCATGTGCAGCGAGCCGGTGATCCGCGCGCCGGCGAGCGGCTGCGCCTCGGCGAACTCCCGCCGGATCGCCATCAGGCCGGGCATCTCGTGCTCGGCGAGCTGGATCTCCTTGCGCCCGAACTCGGCGAGCGACAGATCCGCCACCTTGAAGTCGCCCTCGGCGAGCGTGCTCGGCCGGGCCTCGGACGGCGTACCGCTGGCGGCCGCCGGGAGGGTGCTGGTCATGAAAGCTCCTGTCGAACGATGTCTGCGCCGATCCTCCACCTTACGCGCGCCAGCGACGGCCGCCGGGGGACGGGCAGCGGACAGCGCACGGGGCGGTCGGTGGTGGACAGACCTGCTGCCCACCTCCGCCCGCCCCGCGCATCCCCCCGGTTTGGTTCCCCGCACGTTGCCGGACCGTCGTCGCGATAACGCTGCGTACTCATAGAGTCACACTCAGGCAAAGCCGAGTCAAGCTATTCCGGGAAAGTCGGACTTGTGTCGGGTCAGCGTAGGCCCGACGTCGCCACGTACGCCTCGCCGTCGCCGCTGATCCGCAGCGGCTCGCCAACCGCCGTGCCGATCGCCGCCTGGCCGGACGTCAACGTCAGAGCGCCCGCCCCGTCATCGACCGTCACCGTGCCCGCGCCGCAGAGCACCACCCGGGGACCCGGCAGAGCCAGCGTGGCCTCCGGCATGTCCGCGCCGACCCGCACCCGGTGCAACGCGAAGTCGTCCACCGGCACCGCCCAACAGTCCACCCCCGGAGCGACAGGTCGGGCGGCACGGACCGGCTCGTCGAGCACCTCGAAGCGCAGCACCCGCACCAACTCGTCCACGTCCACCCGCTTCGGGGTGAGACCACCGCGCAGCACGTTGTCGCTGGCCGCCATGATCTCGACGCCGCAGCCGCTCAGGTACGCGTGCAGGTTGCCGGCGGGCATCCAGATCCCCTCCCCCGGCACCAGACGCACGTGGTGCAGCAACAGGGCCACCAGCACCCCCGGGTCGCCGGGATAGGCCTTCGCGAGCCGGTGGGCCAACTCGGCGTCCGGGCCGTCGGCCGCCGACGCCAGGACGGCCCGCAGCAGCCCGTCGCGCTCCGCGACCGGCCAGCCGAGCAGCGTCCCCACCGCCGTGCGCAGGCCCGCCGGCCCGGTCCGCAGCGCGTCGACCACGGGCCCCAACTCGGGTACGCCGAACGCGGCGAGCGCCTCGGCCGACTCCACCGGATCGCGGAAGCCGCACAGCGCCTCGAAGGGGGTGAGCGCGACCAACAACTCCGGCTTGTGGTGCGGGTCGGTGTAGTTGCGCTCCTCGGGAGGAAGACCCGCCTCGGCGGCGAACCCCGCCCGGGCCTGCTCGGCATCCGGATGGGCTTGCAGGCTCAACGGCGAGTCGGCGGCGAGGACCTTGAGCAGGAACGGGAGCCGGCTGCCGAAACGGCCGGCCACCCGTTGGCCCAGCCACTGCCCCGGCTCGTCGCGTACCAGGTCACAGAGGCTCACCCGGGCTCCGGCGCGCTCCACGCTGGCCGGGGCGCCCGGGTGGGCGCCCAACCACAGCTCCGCCTCCGGGCCGGGGCTGGGCACCGGTCGCCCCTGCAACAGCGCGATGGCGGAGCGGGACCCCCAGGCGTAGTCCCGGATCGGTCCGTACAGCGGTTCCACCGTCTCAGACCCCGGGCCGTCCGACCGCCTCGCCCGCGGACTCCTCCGGCTGCGGTACGGCGGTGTCGGCAGCGGCGCCGGTGCCGGCCTTGGCGGCGGCGGCGCTGTAGATGTCCGGCTCCAGGTAGATCACCCGGGCGATCGGCACGGCGGTACGGATGCGCGCCTCGACCGCGTTGATGCCGCGGGCCAGGTCGTGCGCGCTCTCGCAGGCCGGTACGCCGATCTTCGCGGCCACCATCAGCTCTTCCGGGCCCAGGTAGAGCGTCTTCATGTGGATGATCCGCTCCACCTCGGGGCCCTCGGTGATGGCCCGCTCGATGGCCGCCAGGTCCTGCTGTTCGGCACCCTCACCGAGGAGCAGGCTCTTGGTCTCGATGGCCAGCACGATGGCGATGACCACCAGCAGGACGCCGATCATCGCGGTCCCGGCGGCGTCCCACCGACCGTCGCCGGTGGCCAGCGTCATGCCGACGCCGAACAGCGCGAAGACCAGACCGACCAGGGCGCCGAAGTCCTCCAGCAGCACCACCGGCAGCTCCGGCGCCTTGGCCCGCCGGATGAAACGCACCCAAGACTGCTTGCCCCGGATGTGGTTGGACTCCTTGATCGCCGTCCGGAAGGAGAACGACTCCATGGCGATCGCCGCCAGCAGCACCGCCACCGGAAGCCACTGCCACTCGGTGATGCCGTGCGGGTCCGACCACTTGTGGTACGCCTCGTAGAGGGCGAACAGTCCACCGATGCTGAACAGCACGATCGACACGATGAACGCGTAGATGTAGCGCTCCCGGCCGTACCCGAACGGGTGTTCCGGCGTGGCCGCGCGCTTCGCCCGCTTGCCACCGAGCAGCAGCAGACCCTGGTTGCCGGAGTCGGCCACCGAGTGCACCGCCTCGGCCAGCATCGACGAGGACCCGGAGAGCAGGAACGCGATGAACTTGGTGACGGCGATGCCAACGTTGGCCAGCAGGGCGGCGACGATCGCCTTCGTCCCGCCGTTCGCGCTCACGCCGCCACTCCGTTTCGGGTCGTGGTGACGTTCGTGCCGCGCCGCCCCCTGGGTGCGTTCACTGGTTCGACAGCTCCTTCATCTCGGTGATGGCCGGTACGGCCATCGGGTCCAACCCGTGTGCCAGAGCAAGGTAGATCGAGGCGAAGTCCGGTACGGCGATCAGCGAGGCCAGCCGCTCCAGAGCCGACCCACCCTCGGCGGTCACCACGTCGCACCGCACGCCACGGCGCTCGGCGAGGGTCTGCACCGCGTCCGCGCGGCGCTCCTCGACGGCGAGCGGCTCGTCCGTGTCGTCGTCGGCGTTGAGCCCACCGTCGCGCAGCAGCACCAGCCGCAGCCGGGTGCCCTCGCCGTCGTCCTCCGACGGGTCGGCGAAGATGTCCCGCTCCCCCTCGGCCAGGCCACCGAAGACGCCGTCCAGCAGCCCGACCCGCCCCCGCCCGGCCTCGCCCAGCGCGCCGGTGACCACCGGGTAGCGGGCGTTCGCGGACAGGGTGTCGCCGAACCGGCGGGCCGCCACGGTCGCCAGCGGCGACGAGCCCCAGACGATCGGGATCGAGCCGGCCAGGCCCAGCGCGAGCGACTTGGCCGGGTTGACGAACGACTCGGCGGCGGACCGGCAGCGGTCGGCGTCCGCGTCGAGCCGGGCCGCCGTCTCCGCCAGGTCCGCCTCGTTGACCTTCACCAGGCCGAGCGACCGTGCCGCCAGCAGGACCGGCACGGTGAGCGCCCAGAGGCTGGCCCGGGCCGGCGCCCGCCGGGGCACCGGGATGAACGGCGCGCGGGCCCGCTCGGCCACCGACTGCAACTGCGAGTCGGGCGCGCCGACCGCGACCAGCCGTGCGCCGCGCCGGTGCGCGGCCTCGGCGGCGCCGAGCGCCTCCGGGCTGCGACCGGACGCGCTCACCGCGATCACCACGTCGGCGGCGCCCACCCAACCGGGTACGCCCGCGCTGCGGTGCCCGATGATCGGGACCGGGCAGCGCGGCCCGGCGACCGTGGCCAGTACGTCACCGGTACGCCCGGCCGTGCCGATGCCGGCGATCACCACGGCCCGGGGCCGCCCGTCGTCGGCGAGCACCGCGAGGTTCGCCTCGGCGGCCAGCGCCGCGCTCTCGCGTACCTGGGCGCCACCCGAGGCGGTGTGCCGCAACATGTCGCCCGGGTCGTGCTCAGCCAGCGCGTCCGGGTTGTCGAGCAGGGCCTCGTCGGCGTCGCGCCGACCGCTGACCCCGGCCGTACCGTCGATCATGACTGCTGCCCAGGGCCGCCGCGGGCCTCGTCAAGCAGCAGCACCGGCACATCGTCGCGGACCTCGAAGATCCGGCCGCACTCCGTGCAGGTCAACGTCTGCGCCTCCGCGTCGTAGGTCAGCGGGGCGTGGTGCGTGTCCGGGCAGGCGAGGATCTCGAGCAACTGCGGATCCAGGGCCATGGCACGGCTCCTTCCACGAGTGCGGGGTCACCGGCGGCGGTGCCGACCGGCGCAGGCGATCTTATCGGCGAACGCGGTCGAGCACCTCGTCCCGGAGCGAGACCATCCGCTCGCGGGTGGGCGCCTCGACGTTGAGCCGCAGCAGCGGCTCGGTGTTGGAGGCACGCAGGTTGAACCACGCGCCGTCTTCGAAGCGCAGCGTCAGCCCGTCCATCTCGTCGGTCGTCGCGTCCGGGTACGCGGCACGCACGTCGGCGACCGCCGCAGCCTGGTCGACGACCGTCGAGTTGATCTCGCCGGAGGCGACGTAGCGCTCGTACTCGCCGGCCAGCACGGACAGCGGCAGCGACTGCTCGCCCAGGGCGGCCAGCGTGTGCATCGCGGCGAGCATCCCGGTGTCGGCGAACCAGAAGTCCCGGAAGTAGTAGTGGGCGGAGTGCTCCCCGCCGAAGACGGCGTTGGTGCGGGCCATCTCCGCCTTGATGAAGGAGTGCCCGACCCGGGCCACCACCGGCTCCCCACCGTGCTCACGGATGATCTCCGCGACCGCGCTTGAGGTGATCAGACCGTGGATCACCGTGGAGCCCGGGTGCTTGGCCAGCTCCCGCGCCGCGACCAGCGCGGTGATCGCCGACGGCGAGACCGGCTCGCCGCGCTCATCGACCACGAAGCACCGGTCGGCGTCGCCGTCGAAGGCCAGGCCGATGTCGGCGCCGTGCTCGACCACGGCGCGCTGGAGGTCGACCAGGTTCGCCGGGTCCAGCGGGTTCGCCTCGTGGTTGGGGAAACTGCCGTCGAGCTCGAAGTAGAGCGGCACGATCTCCAGCGGCAGGGCCGACAGGGCGGCCTCGCCGAGCACGGTGGGAACGGTGTAGCCACCCATCCCGTTGCCGGCGTCGACCACCACCTTCAGCGGCCGGATGCCGGAGAGGTCGACCAGCTTGCGCAGGTACGCGGCGTAGTCGGGGAGCAGGTCGCGCCGCTCGGCCGGCCGGGTCGGCTCGCCCGCCGGGCGGGACGCCCCCGAGTCCAGCATCGCCTGCGCCCGCTCACGGATCTCCGCCAAGCCGCTGTCCTGGCCGATCGGCCGGGCGCCGGAGCGGCACATCTTGATGCCGTTGTACTGAGCCGGGTTGTGACTGGCCGTGAACATCGCTCCGGGCAGGCCGAGCGAACCGGAGGCGAAGTAGAGCAGGTCGGTGGAGGCGAGCCCGATCTCGATCACCGAGCGCCCCTCGGCCCGTACCCCGGCGGCGAAGGCGGCCGCCAGGCCGGGCGAGCTGGCGCGCATGTCGTACCCGACGACGACAGCGTCACCGGGCTCGTCAGTGGCGTTGAGCAGCTGGGTGAAGGCGGCCCCGAGCGCCTCGGCGACCCGTTCGTCCCACTGGTCCGGCACCGTCCCTCGGACGTCGTACGCCTTCACGATCTGGGACAGATCAGACACTAGTTCCGCTCCTTGGCCGCAGGTTTCCAACGAACCTGAGCGTATCGGAGCGACCGGGCCCTGCCCCGCTCAGCCGGGGAGCCGGGGCATGAACACGGTGCGGTCGCCGCCGTCCGGGTCGTCCGGCCGGGGCCGAGCACCCGGATCGCCGGGGGCGCCCGGCATGACCTGAGTGGCGTCCGGCATGACCTGAGTGGCGTCCGGCGAGGGCGTGGCGGGTCGTGCCCCGTAGACACCGCCGGGGGCGGGTCGTGGGACGGGCACCGCCGGCGGCTGCTGGCCGTACACCGGGCCGGGGTGACCGGGCACGGCCGGCGACCCACCACCGGCGCGGTAGGTGGTCCCACCGGGGTTGCCCGGCAGCGGGCCGGGCTCGTCGGTCGGCGTGCGGTCCTGCCGGGAGCGGCGGACCAGCAGCACGATCAACAGCACACCCACCGCCACCATCGCGATGCCGAAGAACATGATCGGCGAACCACCACCACCGGACTCGGCGGCCACCGCCGTCGTCGAGGGTGCGACGGAGGCCGGGCCCAGTGCGGCCGGGTCCACCACCTCGCCCGCCGCCGCGACCTCGGTCGGGGTCGGGGTCGGTGTCGGGGTGGGCTTCTTCGACGGCGTCGGCGTGGGCGACGGGGAGAGTCGCCCGGCGACCTTGGCCGTGTCGCTGCCCTGCCCCAACTGCTGACCGGCGGCGGTGAGACCCACACCGGTCACGGAGAGCCGACCCCCCGGCGTGCCGGCGGCGAACGCCACCCGGTACCGCACGGTGATGCCCTTGCCCTTGCACAACGTCGGCTTGGCCGGCGAGGTCTGCGCGGTCGTCACGTTGCCACCGCCACCGGACACACCCACCGGAAACCAGCGTCCGCCCGCGTTGACCTGGACCGCCACCTGATCCGGCTGAAGACCCTCAAGGCTCAGACCCAGAGCGGTACGCAGCAGGACGCATCCCTCGGAGCGCTTGCGCACCGCGACGTTCACTCCCTGAGGGGAACCTCCGGCGGCGAAGCTGCTGGCCGCACCCACACGGACCGAGTCTTCGTCGGCCAGCGCGGGTGACGCACCGAGCATCACCAGGCCGACCAACAGACCGCAGACCGTCGCGAGCCGTGCGGCACGTCGACGCAGCGTCATGATCACCTCACCGTTCCTCCCCGGGTGGGGTCCGCCGGACAGGCTACTACCGGACCACTCCCACCACCGGTCATAGAGCGGTCGGTATGTGTGCGGCGTTACGGTCTACGACCCGTGTCCGGCCCCGGCGAGAGCCTCGCGGCAGAGCCGGTCGGCGGTGCGCGTCGTCTCGGGAAGGCGATAGCGCGGAGTCAACGCGAGCACCCGGGCAGTGGCGTTCTCCAGACTCATCCGGTGCCCGACGCTCACGAAGACCGGCTTGACTCCGTCCCGGGTACGCACTACCCGGCCGAGCACCTCACCCCCGTCGCACAGCGCCGACCAGGCGCCCCGCTCGGCGGCCGGGGCTTCCCACTCGCCGACCAGCGGCGTCTTGCCCACTCCGATCGCGGGCAGGCCGGTGACCACCCCGAGGTGACAGGCCAGCCCGAACCGGCGCGGATGCGCCACCCCGTGCCCGTCACAGACGAGCAGGTCCGGAACGGTCTTCAACGCGTCCAGGGCGGCGAGCAGAGCCGGTGCCTCGCGGAAGGCGAACAACCCCGGCACGTAGTCGAACGCCGGCCGACCCAGGCTGACCGCCGAATCCACCACGGCCAGCGTCCGAGCATCCAGCACGGTCACGGCCGCCGCGAGAAGGTCACCGCTCTCGGCGTACGCCACGTCCAGGCCGGCCACCGTCTCCGGCGCGAGCGGGCCGGGCCCGACCAGGTCGACCAGCGGCCGCAACTCCTCCTGTACGGCCACCGCCTCCGCGACCGAACGCGGAGTCCGGTTCAGCACGGCCCTCGATCCACTCGATTTCGGCGATGTCGCGCTATCCCCCGCATCCGGACACCCCGAGATCGGCGATGTCGAGTCGATCACGCTCGGCGACGGCATACCGGCCACGACCTGCCCTAACGGGAAGACCGACTCGCGTCGCCGTCCTCGGCCGGAGTCGACGCCTCGGCAGGCTCACCATCGTCGACCCGCCTCCGGGTAGCACCGAACGCGAGACCGACGACGACCGCCATGGCGACACCGAACGCCACCCCTCCCTTCGGGCCGAACGAAGGGATACCGATCGCCAGGCCGAACAGGAGGCCGACGGCCCACGCCCAGAAACCGGAGCTGCTGCCGCCCGTAGTGGATCTCGCCATGGAGCGATGTTAATAAACACGGTCAACCGCCGTCCGGCGCTACGAGAGGGCCGAGCCGCGCACCGGTGGCCCACAGGGTGCTCAGGCGAGCTTCAGCTCGTCGCGGGCCTCGTCGATCCACCGGACGATGCCGTACGCGCCGCTGCCGGCAGCCAGTGACGTGGCCTCGTCGAGCAGGCCACGGGCGGCGTCCCGGTCACCGTCGCTCGCCGCCAGGTCGGCCAGACCGATCAGATTCGCCGCCACCCCCGGCGTGAAGGACAACTTCCGGCGCAACCGCGTCGACTCCTCCAGCAACTCCCGCGCCGCCTCGACCCGGCCGGCGGCCTGCTCGCCGAAGCAGAGGTGCCGCAACACGTACGAGAGGGTCAGCTCGTCCCCCGCCTCCGTCGCCAGCTCGCGCGCCCGCGCGAAGGCCGGATCGGCGGCGGCCTGGTCCTGCCGGATCACCTGGTGGACCGTGCCCACCCAGAACAGCGCCTCACCCTCACCGCGGGCGTCGCCCACCTCGCGGTAGAGCTGCGCGGCGCGCTCGAAGAGCGACAGCTCGGCCGCGTCCTCCGCGCCGGTCTCGAGGAAACGGGCGTGCAACAGCCGTCCACGAGCCAGGGCCGTGTCCGCCTCCACCGCGACGAGATCCCGCTCGGCCTCGTCCAACGACGTCCCGTCACCGCCGAAGACCGCCTGCTCGTAGCGCTCCCGCGCCCGCGTCAACCGGACGTCGAACCCCTCGGCCATCACTGACCCACCCTTCCGTCGATACGCTCGCGCAGGAGATCGGCGTGGCCATTGTGCCGCGCGTACTCCTCGATCATGTGGACCAGAAGCCTGCGCAGCACGATGACGTTGCCGTCGCGTTGCCGCCCCCGCACGTCGAGATCCGCAGCCTCGTTGACGAACTGCTCGGAGAACGCCACCTCCGCACGCCACGCCCGGTACGCCTCGTCGACCACTGCCACGTCGGCGACCGCGCCGTCGAAGTCGCCGTCCGGATCGTCATCCGAGCAGTACCTCTGGGGCGCCGCCTGGCCGGCCATCGTCCTGCGGAACCAGCCGCGCTCCACCTCGGCCAGGTGACGGATCAACCCGAGCAGCGACATCGTCGACGGTGGCACCGAGCGCCGGGCCAACTGCTCGGCGTTCAGGCCGTCGCACTTCAACTCGAAGGTGAGGCGTTGGTCGCGCAGGTACTCGACGAGAACGGCCCGCTCGTCGGCGAAGTTACCGTCCGAGCGTGGGTCGTCGTCCGGATGGACGAACAGGTACGACCAACCGAAGGTCCGCGTGGGTTCGCCGCCGGAGGTCGCCTCCTCGGCGCGTGAATCAGCCATACGGCGACTCTCGTCGATACCCGCCCACAGCGGCAACCGGAAACCCGGTCGGTCGTCTTCGCTGGTCAGCGGGGCATCGTGAGTGGAGCGCCGGCGGCACTCCTCCGTGTAGGCCCACGCCGAGCGCGACGATCCCCAACTAGCGGGCAGCCAAATCGGGATCGGCACCCGGATCGCCGGCCGCACGTAGTTGCTCCTCGAACATCACGAAGGTTCGCTGTCGAATCCCCCGGATCAAATCCTGCTCGCGCGGCGTCAGGTGTCTCCCCTCGGCCTTGGCCGTGTCCCTCAGCGCCTGCACGGTCTCATAGAGGGCGAAGACCGGACCTTCGCCTTCGAGGTAGTGAGCGCGGAACCGCTCCACTTCCTGTACAAACCCCTCTGGGGTGCGCCGAAAGACATCTCCACCGACGTCGAAGACAATCTCCGTGAAGAGGTCGTTCTTCGGCTGCCAGCCTCCCGTGTCGATTGCAACTCTCCACACCCGCGCACCACCATCGGGTGTCTTCACGATCTTGACGGGAGACTGGTGGTAGAGGTAGTAGGACGGAAGCACCAGACCCTCAGCCATTAGGCGCACCAGAGCGCTTTTCGCATCGCTAGGCACTTGCCGTCAGCGCGTCGCATGCTCCAATCAACGATCATCGGCGCGACCGACGAACATGGCACGGATCGAACTCTCGTCCGGCAACTCGCCGCTGCCCGTCACCGTGGGCGCAACCGCCTCAGCGGCAGCACGGCTTACGTTCCTGTAGCGGTCCGCGTTCCGGTAGTCGTCGAGAAAGCGCACCACGAGGTCGGGGTTATACGTCCACTCTCCAGCGCGGTGATCCCACAGAACGGCATCGCCGATGCCCACATCCACGACAAAGAGACCCGACGGCTCATTGTGTTCGTCATTCCGGTAGATCACGTAGTAGCTCAACAAACCCCTGCTCCAACTCTCCGACAACCTGTGGCGTTACGGGGAAGTCCCGACGTGCCAGCCCCAACTCTCGCACCACGCCCGCGAAATCCTCTCCTTCGCGAGCCAGCCAAGCCAGGTACTCGTGCCACACTCCGCTGTTCCGACTCACCCACTTGGCGAACGTCGCGTCCTTGGGTGGGAAACGTAACTCGAGCTCCGCTGGCAGCGCCTCCGGCAGGCCTCTGGCCCGATTCGCAGCCAGCATTCTCAAGAGCGCCCCCACTCGTCGCTGTGGACTGTTCGAGGGGCGCCGGACAACCTCGTAATCCTCATGAGTCGCCAACCACACTTCTCGAGATGCGGGAGTGTGGAGCTGCAACTCGATCAACATCCCGTCCGCTGATCGGAGGGTGCAGTTAACTCCGTAGAAGCGGTTACCCTGCCGCCAAAAGTTCTTGCAGGCCGAGAGTGCGACCGAGTAGCCGGCGTCGACCAGCCCCGCAAGAACCGAGTCGACGGCCTTGCTGTACTGCTGACCCGACGGAATCTCGAAGCAGAAGCGGAGGGCGTCGTTGACGTTCGCCGCAAAATCGGCCACGTCCGTGCCGTCGATGCTTGCCTCGTCGAGATACTTCCGCGTCAACGAATCGAGCGGCTTGATGCGAGACTCGCGCTCCCGCAGCTCGATCGGCGCACTGAGGCCGAGTGTGTCGGTCACGCGTCGCGCGACCTGAACCAGGGAGCCCTCGGTTCGGTCCGCGTTTGCCAGCGCGCCCTCGTGCAACTCGGTCAGCGTAGCCAACTCCGCTGGTGTGAGCCGGGCGGTGACTGGGAGCGCTGGTTGCCTTGGTGTTGACGGAGCTCCGCCGCTCACATCCGTCGAGCCGGGCCCATCCGGCACGGAGCCGGGCCCGTCCAGCAACAGGTACATGCGGTTGACGTACGGGTCGCCGTGGCCGCCGTCGTCGTACCCGGGTGGGTGGGTCGGCAGGTCGGGGCGTTCACTGAACCGGCCCCGGGGCAGTCCGCCCAGCGGCATCGGCCGGCCGTCTCCGCCCAGTACGAGCGCGTCGATGCCGACCACGTCGGGATACAGCGGATGGTCTCGGACGAGGCCGGTCTGCGGGTCGACGTAGAGGACGGTGCCGTTCTGGTTGAGTGCCACCCAGGCGTGCGAGCCGCCACCGGCCCACTCGGTGATCAGGAACGCGTAGCTGCCGTGGCCGCCCAGCAGCAGTTGGTCGCGCAGATTGGCATACCCCTGCCGGGCCTGCGCCGGGTCCGACGGCTGACCGGGAGTGAGTACGCGTTGGAAGCGGCCGCCGGTGGCGTCCTCCACCCGGCCTGGACCACCAGCCTCACCACGGATCGGGCGTCGGATGTCGCCGTCGAGGTAGCCGTCGAAGGTGCGCGGCGCGGACACCCGCGGTCGCCCGTGCACCCACGTCTCGAACAGCGACAGGGTGCAGTCCAGGCAGTTGATGCCGCGGGTGGCGTCGGCCTGGGGGCCACCGTCGTTCAGGAGGCGGAACCAGCCGCCCCGGCGCGGATCGGCGGTACGTAAGACGGTGCCGTCGCGTTCGCGCGGCATCTGTCGTTCGACGTCGACCTGGTGCAGCGCGAGTGGTGGCCGAAGCCCGCCCGGCTGCCCGTACGGGCGGGAGTCGTCGATCGGCGGGGGGACGTCGTCGCCGGTGAGGCGGGACGGGCCGCTGGTCTCCACCGCGCCGAGCGCGAGAGCGCCCACGTCGCTGTTGGCGTGCGCGAAGGCCCCGTCGGCCAGGTCGACGACCGGCGGCGCCGTGATGCCCGCCAGTACGTCGTTGGCGAGGTCACGCCACTGGGCGTACGCGCGTGTCTCGTCGTTCGCCGCCCGCTGCCAGCCGTCGGCCCACTGCCGGTGGCCGCTCTGGTGCAACTGTCGGGCGTAGTTGGCGTACTCGACAGCCCGGCGGTCGTGCTCCGCCGCCCGCGCCCGCAGGCGGGTGGCCTCGGCCTGCCGGCGGTTGTTCTCGAAGCCGATCCGCTGTGCCTCGAAGTGGCCCTGGTAGCGCCGTCGCTCGGCGGCCTCCGCCTGGGCCAGCCACTGGGCCGCATACCAGTCGTCGACGTCGGTCGCGGACTCCACCGGGTCGCCGAACGCGACCACGTCGACGGACGCCGACGCGCGACCGCCGGTTCTCTGCCGGGGTACGCGGGCTGGCGCGATCGACTCTCGCGTCGCGGTCCGCTCGGGTGCGGAGTGGCGGCCGGCCGGCGCGGCCACCGCGCTCCCGTCCACCGGGGTCATGGCTGCGCCGTGCCTGCCGACGCCGTCGGGTGACGCGCCGACCGTCGGCCCGGTGGGCGTGAACGGGGACGCCGGCGGGGGCGCGATGGCCGGGGCAGGGCCGGCGGACGCGAGCGGCGTCGAGAGCCCGGCAGTGCTCGCCGCCGCCGGGCCGACCGGAGGCACCGCCCCCACGGCCGACACCGGCCCGGTCGTCGAGGTCACGGAAGTCGAGGGGGATGCGAGCGCCGAAGGCAGCGGACCCGACGACGGCCCGACCACTGTGGGCGGGGAAGCCGCCGAGGTCACCGGAACCGGCGACGAGACGGCCGCGGCGGCCCCGGGCAGACCGGTCGACGAGGGTACGGGGCCGCTGACGCCCGGAGCCACGCCGGCCGGCTCGATCGCCGGGGCGACCGCCGGGGCGACGCCGACCCCAGGGCCGCCGGCCGGGACGACACCGGCGACGGGCGCGGGGACCCCCGAGAGCGTAGGCGCAGCCGCGTGATGTCCCGGCTCCGCAACGCCCGCGAGCCCGACATCACCCCCCACCGCCGGCCGGGCTGCACTCGCCCCGGGCCCGTCGGCTGGCAGCCCAGGCGCGCCATCTGCTGCCGACACCGACGAACCGGCGACGTCCGCGCTCACCGCTCCGGCGCCAGTCCCCGTCGGACCCGACGAAGAAGACACCGCCCCGGAGCCCGCCGGCCCAGAAGACACCGTCCCAGTGGCCGGCCCTGGCGGAATCGGCCCAGGCGACACGGGCGTGGACGTCGCGAGTTCCGGTGGTGGGGGCGGGATCGGAAGCGACGGGCCGGCGAGGGACGCTCCGGCCAGAGCGTCGGCCTGCGCACGGAGCCGTGCCTGCAGAGCGTGGTCGGTCTGGGCGGTCGTCGAGCCGGTGACGCCGGACGCGGCGGCGCGCACCACGTCGTCGACCGAGGCCATGCCCTGCCCGGTGGCGACGCTGGCGGCGCTCTCGGCCAACATCTCGCCGGTCATCTCCCGACCCAGGTGCTCGCCGATTCGCGCCGCGCGGCCGGTCGCGTGGCGGCCCAGGGCGGCCAGCGGCGCGACCGCACCGCCGGCGAGCCCGCCGACCGCCGAAGCGCCCAGGTCAGTCAGGTCGAGGCCGTGTGCCCGGCCCGTCGAGTTCTGGTACGTCTGCGTGGCGAGGCTGATCCCGGACTCCTCGGCCGCCTCCTCCAACCCTTCCCGGGTGGCGCGCTTGGCGAGCCCACGTACGCCGCCCTTGGCGACCTCCTTGGCCGCGCGCTCGCCGGCCTCCTTGAGCCCGCGCCGCAGAGCCTTGCTGGCCAGTTGCCCCATGAGGCGTTTGAAGATCTGCTGGATGAGCAGCCGGGTCGCGGTGACGGCCGCGCCGGCCGCCGGAGACGCCGCCCCGGCGGTCAGCAGCGCCGCCACCGCCACCGAGATCAGTTCGACGACCAGGATCCCCAGCTCGATCCAGACCTCGATCTTGGCGCCCTCGATGTCGCAGCCGCACTCCTCGACCAGGCGGCCCAGATCGGCGGTGACCGCGAGCAGCACCGGCAGGGGCGCGTCGTCACCTTCGGCGATGCCTCGCCAGGCCGCCTCGAACGCGGCGTCGACAGCTCCCACGCCGCCGTATCCGCTGCGTACCTCGGTGGCGGCCGCCGCGGCGTCGGCGTGCGGGCCGGCGAGGACGGAGGCGACCGCGTACCACCGGTCCGCGACGTCCCAGACGGCCCGTTCGTCGCCCTCCGGCCACTGCACGCCGACGGCCCAGTCGAGGGCCTCGTAGATCCAGCCCGGTACGTCCCAGGGCGCGTAGTCGAGTGGGTGCGGGATCGGGCTGGGCAGCACGCTCATCCGAATCGCCCCGCCGTCAGCGCTGGTCGGCGGCCCGGTCGAGCCGGGCGGCGCCGCTCTGGTCGGTCTGCACGCTGGCGTCGACCGCGCTGATTACGTCGACACCCAACTCGGTGAGCCGCTGACCGACGCCCGCCCAGGCGCGCAGCACGGTCTGCTCGATGCCGCGGTAGCTCCGCTCGAACGCCGCGCCGATGTCGTCGCGCCCCCACGGGAGGGCGCCGCTGGCGGTCTCGATCTCGCCGCCCTCCGCCGCGCGACGGGCCGTCACCGCCTCGCCCGACAGGGCCAGGTCGGCGCCGCCACGCCGCGCACGGGACGCGTCCAGCCAGAGCTGCCCGTCGGTCATGTCGACCCCTCGCGGCGGCCGAGCAACGCGTCGGCGCGGCCGAGCAACGCGCCGAAGTCGCCGGTACGCAGGAAGTCCGCCGAGCCGGCGCCGGCCGGCATGGTCTCGGCGACCAGGGCCTGGGTGGCCTGGGTGGCGGCGGCCACGGCGGCCCGGATCGTCTCGGTGATCTTCCGGCTCAGCGCCTCGGCGTCCCGGGCCCGGTAGGCGGCCGGCGTCAGGACGACCTCGATGACCTGGCCCTGCGCGTCGACCGTCGCCGTGACGTGCCCATCGGATGAGCGGCGGGTTACCCGTAGCTCGGCGAGCCGTGCCGTAAGAGTGTCCAAACCAGACCTGAGCTGCTGGTACTGGCCGTACACGTCGTCGAATCGGGCTCGTAGCTCGCGATTGGCGTCCCGGTCCGCGCGTTCGCTCACCGCCGCTCCTCCCGTCACCGTCGGTATCCAAGACCATACCGGCCGCCATCGATCCGTGTCGTCCGGTAGTTTCGATGTGTGATCGACCGTCAGCAGGCCGAGCAGCTCGCGTCCGCCTGGGCGCGGCGCGACTCACAGCGCGTAGGCCACGAGTGCACCCCGGTGGTCGACGAGTTCGACCTCGGTTTCGTCGTCACCTCGATCGTGTCGAGCGGAGCACGGGCGATCCCCGGCGACCTGCCGACGACCGTCATCGACAAGCGCACCGGAAAGGTCACCACCTGGCCCCGGGTGCCGGCCACGGTGGTGGCGGACCTGTACCGGCGTAGTCAGCCCAGCGGGCCGACCGCGCCGCGCACGATCGACGCGTCGAGCCTGCTGATCCGGGAGATCCACCGGGGTCCGACGCCGAACACGGTGGCGCACCTGACCCTCGACGGTCGCATCTGGACGGCCCAGGGCACGAGAGGCCCCGCCACCCTGAACCACCATCCGCTCGTGCGCGCCTACCTGGACGAGAGGCCGCCGGGCGAGCTGGTACGTGGCGTCGAGTGTCACGCCGAGCTGATCGTGGTCTCCGACGTGCTGCACGAGTACGACCACCGACGGGCCGCCGAGGGCATCGAGCCGATGGGTCGGGCCGAGGCGGCGGCCCTGCTGGACGCCGCCCGCTTCGAGATCTTCCGGATCCGTGAGCCGGGTGACCCGGCCGGCGGCGTCGCCGAACTGCCCTGCGACTCGTGCATCACGTTCCTGGTACGCGCCAACGTCCTGCCGGAGGCGGCGCGGGCCTACACCGAGACGTGGCGGGCACCGGCCGCGCCCGACCCCGACCCGGGGCGCTTTCCGCCCGAGGTGGCGAACGCGCTGGTGGCGGCGGGCTGGCGTCCGCACATCGGCGACCAGATCATGGCGGCGGCCGGCGTACGGGACGTCACCGCCGTGCCCTCCAGGACACACCGACACGAGGTCTTCCCCGCCGCTGTGGAGGCGTTGACGGCGTTCCCGAGCCTGGTGGGCGCCCGACGCGGCCCGGGCGAGCAGGTGTGGATCTCCCGTTTCGACATCCGTCCGCACCTGATCGCGCACACCGCCGACACGCTCGCGGACTTCGGCGCGGTGCTCGGCGTGCGGCTCTTTCCGATCGGCACCGAGCAGCAGGACAGCATCCTCGCCGTGGACGAGCGGGGCCGGGTCTTCGCCCTCGACCAGGCCGGCGACTGGTTCCTCGGCGAGGGCGTCGACGCGGCGCTCACCACGTTGCTGCTCGGCCGCGCCCCCGCCCGGGTTCGCGACGACGGCACCTGGGCCCAGGTTTAGTTCCCAGGTCTTTCCGCCCCCCTCTGGAGAAGAGACACCGAATTGACGAAACTGTCGAGCGTCGCCACCGTGCTCGTACTCTCAGTTGGAATCGCCATCGCACCGGCTTCGGCTGCCTTCGCCGCTACCGACCGGAGTGGCGCGGTCCGGTTGGACATCCCTAACAGCAGCGAGTGCAAGGCCGGTCGCACGGTCATGCAGGGCATGGTGGCGGGGCCGGGCGGTCAGCTCTACATCGTCTTCACGAAGGCGGCCGGCGCGGAGCCGGTCCTGTCCCGGTGGCTCCGTGACGGCTCGACCTGGGACGGCGCCAGCTGGGTCTGCTCCGGGGCTCCCACCTCCATACCGACGCTCGGCCACGGCAACGACCTCGCCTACAACGCGAACTATCTGGGCCAGGGCCCGGCCCTGATTGCCGCCCAGGGAAGTCAGTCCGCGTTCCTGAGCGACAAGGTGACGGTCATTCGCCTGAACGCCGACGGAGCTGTCGGCACAACCAGTGAGGTTCGTCTGCCGACCGGCGACATCAGCGGGTTCTGCTACAGCGCGACGGCTGCGGGCGGTGCCGGCAAATATGCGGCCCGCCGGTTGGGCAGCCTGTGGACCCATCCCGGCGCGGGTGCCCTCACCAGTGGATGGACGCTGGTCAAGAGCAACCTGACGAGTCACGACAATCGGTCCGACCAGGGCATCGACTGCTCGGAGAACTACATCTGGAACACCAAGTCAATCAACACCTCGACGCCCTCGACCGGATGGAACTGGGTGTACCAGTACAACTGGTCGGGAAGCGATGTGGAGAGCGACATCGGCGTTCCGAGCAACAACCTGGTCGATGAGATCGAAGATGTCACCCATGTGGGAAGCGAATTCTTCGTCGGCATCAACCGCAACGACGGGCTCGCCGACACCGTGAAGGTGTTCGTCGAATAGCTCGAGCCGAGAGGGCCTAGAGGTCGAGCCCGGTCAGCACCATCACACGCGGTTCGGTGTAGTCGTCCATCGCACTGCGCAGCCCCTCCCGGCCGACGCCGCTGCCCTTCACCCCGCCGTACGGCATCTGGTCCGCCCGGTACGACGGCACGTCGCCGACGATCACGCCGCCCACCTCGAGGACTCGCGCGGCGGCGAAGGCCACGTCCAGTCGGCGGGTGAACACGCCCGCCTGCAACCCGTACGCCGAATCGTTGACGGCGGCGAACGCGGCCTGGTCGTCGGCGACCGGGGTGACCACCAGCACCGGCCCGAACACCTCCTCGGCGACGACCTTGGCGTCCGCCGGCACGCCGGTGAGGACGGTCGGCGGGTACGTCGCGCCGTCGCGTACGCCGCCCACCTCGACCGTCGCGCCGGCCGCGACCGCCTCGAAGACCCACGCCTCGACCCGGCGGGCCGCGTCCTCGGACACCATCGGGCCGACGTCGGTCAACTCCGAGGTGGGGTCGCCGGTGCGCAGCGCGCGTACCGCCGCCACCAGCCGGGGCAGGAAGTCGGCGTACCGCGCGTGGTGCACGTACACCCGCTGCACGGCGATGCACGACTGACCGGCCTGGTAGTTGGCGAAGGTGGCGATGCGCTGCGCCGCGAAGTCCAGGTCGTCGGCGGACGTCCAGTCCGCGCAGAGCACCGCCGCCGCGTTGCCGCCCAGTTCCAGCGTCACGTGCTTCTCCGGTACCTGCCGCCGGATCGCCGCCCCGACGGGCCCGGACCCGGTGAACGACACGACCGGCAGCCGCGGGTCGGCAACCAGTTCGGCGGCACGGTCGTTGGGCAGCGGCAACACCGAGAACATGCCGGCCGGGAGGTCCGTCTCGGCCAGCAGTTCGCCGAGCAGCAGCGCGGACAGCGGCGTCGCCGGGGCCGGCTTGACGATGATCGGCGCACCCACCGCGATGGCCGGAGCGACCTTGTGCGCGACCAGGTTGAGCGGGAAGTTGAACGGCGCGATGCCGAGCACCGGCCCCCGGGGTGCCCGTCGGACCAGGGCGATCCGGCCCGTGGCGGCCGGATCGGTGTCGAGCCGTTGCAGCTCTCCCGAGAAGCGTCGGGCCTCCTCGGCGGCCCACCGGAAGGTGGAGACCGCCCGTCCGACCTCGGCACGCGCCCACTTCACGGGCTTGCCGTTCTCGGCGGTGATCAGCGTCGCGACCTCGTCGGCACGCTCGGCGAGCCGACGGGACACGTGGTCCAGGGCCGCCGCGCGGGCGTGCGCGGGCAGGGCCGCGGCCTGCGCGGCCACCCCGGCCGCTGCCGCGACAGCGGCCTCCACCTGGTCGCTGGTGGCAAAGGTGGTACGCCCCACCGCGCGACCGTCGTACGGGTGGTGGACGGTCAGCTCGCCCGTGCCGGAGGCGGGACGGGAGGCGACGAAAAAGGGTGCGGGCTCCACGCCGTGCAGCGTAGACGAGTCAGAAGTCGACGGAAACAGTCGCCACAGCCCTTGTCTGCTGCGGATTCAGTAGCGAAGATGGCAGGAAGATTGCGATAACCGCCGCAGACCTCACCCCCGGCCCCCTCGGAGTGATCCCGTCATGAGTGACCAGCAGCAGCTGCGCAACTTCGTCAACGGCTCCTACGTCGACCCGGCCGACGGCGGCTACGCCGACCTGGTCGACCCCTGCACCGGGGAGGTGTTCGCGCAGGCGCCGGTCTCCGGCCCCGCCGACGTCGACGCGGCGATGAACGCCGCCGCCACCGCCTTCGAGAGCTGGCGGGAGGTCACCCCCGCCGAGCGGCAGCGGGCGCTGCTCAAGCTCGCCGACGCCGTGGAGGCACGGGCCGCCGAGCTGGTCGACGCCGAGGTACGCAACACCGGCAAGCCCCGCCAACTCACCCTCGATGAGGAGCTGCCCCCGGCGGTGGACGAGTTCCGGTTCTTCGCCGGTGCCGCCCGGCTGCTGGAGGGGCGCTCGGCCGGGGAGTACCTGGCCGGGCACACCTCGTACGTGCGGCGCGAGCCCATCGGTGTCTGCGCCCAGGTGACCCCGTGGAACTACCCGCTGATGATGGCGATCTGGAAGATCGCTCCCGCGCTCGCGGCCGGCAACACGGTCGTCCTGAAGCCGTCGGACACCACGCCGGTGTCGACGCTGCTGCTCGCCGAGATGGCCGCCGAGTTCTTCCCGCCGGGGGTGTTCAACGTGGTCTGCGGCGACCGCGACACCGGTCGTACCCTCGTGTCGCATCCGACCCCACAGCTCGTGTCGATCACCGGCTCGACCCGCGCGGGCATGGAGGTGGCCGCCGCGGCGGCCCCCGACCTGAAGCGCACCCACCTGGAGCTGGGCGGCAAGGCCCCGGTGGTGGTCTTCGACGACGCGGACGTTGCGGCGGCGGCCGAGGCCATCGCGGTCGGTGGCTACTTCAACGCCGGTCAGGACTGCACGGCGGCGACCCGGGTGCTGGCCGGTCCCGGCGTCCACGACGACTTCGTGGCAGCGCTCAGCGAGCAGGCCCGCGCCACGAAGACCGGCGCTCCGGACGACGCCGACGTGCTCTACGGCCCGCTGAACAACGCCAACCAGCTCGCCCGGGTCAGCGGCTTCGTCGACCGACTGCCCGACCACGCGGCGATCCAGACCGGCGGCTCCCGGCAGGGCGATCGCGGCTACTTCTACACGCCCACCGTGGTGTCCGGGCTGCGGCAGGCCGACGAGATCATCCAGGACGAGGTGTTCGGTCCGGTCATCACCGTGCAGCGCTTCTCCGACGAGGACGAGGCGGTGCGTTGGGCCAACGGCGTCGACTACGGCCTGTCGGCGTCCGTCTGGACCCGCGACCACGGCCGGGCGATGCGGATGACGCGACGGCTCGACTTCGGCTGCGTCTGGGTCAACACGCACATCCCGTTCGTCTCCGAAATGCCGCACGGCGGCTTCAAGCACTCCGGGCACGGCAAGGACCTGTCGGTCTACAGCCTGGAGGACTACACCCGGATCAAGCACGTCATGCACAACATCGAGGTCTGAGCCATGCCCTCCTCGGAAGAGCTGCACAAACGGCGGGGCACGGCCGTGGCCCGCGGGGTCGGCAGCGTGGTCACGTCCTACGTGGACTCCGCCTCGGGCGGGACGCTCACCGACGTCGACGGGCGGGAGTGGATCGACTTCGCCGCCGGCATCGCGGTGACCAGCGTCGGCAACTCCGCGCCGAGGGTGGTCCAGGCCGTCCGCGCGCAGGTCGAACGGTTCACCCACACCTGTTTCATGGTCGCCCCGTACGAGTCGTACGTGGCGGTGTGCGAACAGCTCAACGCGTTGACGCCGGGCGGATTCGAGAAGCGGTCGGCGCTGTTCAACTCCGGCGCCGAGGCGGTGGAGAACGCCGTCAAGATCGCCCGGCACGCCACGGGACGACCGGCGGCGGTGGTGTTCGACCACGCGTACCACGGGCGGACCAACCTGACCATGGCGTTGACGGCGAAGAACATGCCGTACAAGCACCGGTTCGGGCCGTTCGCCGGGGAGATCTACCGGGTGCCGATGTCGTACCCGCTGCGCGACGGCGGGCTCTCCGGCGCCGAGGCCGCCGCACGGGCCATCGAGATGGTCGAGAAGCAGGTCGGCGCGGAGAACGTCGCCGCGCTGCTCATCGAGCCGATCCAGGGTGAGGGCGGGTTCGTCGTACCCGCTCCGGGTTTCCTGCCGGCGCTGCGCGCGTGGGCGACGGCGGCCGGGGTGGTCTTCGTCGCCGACGAGATCCAGACCGGCTTCTGCCGGACCGGCGACTGGTTCGCCTGCCAGCACGAGGGCGTCGAACCCGACCTGGTGACCCTCGCCAAGGGCATCGCCGGTGGCCTGCCCCTCGCGGCGGTCACCGGTCGGGCCGAGCTGATGGACGCGGTGCACGTCGGCGGGCTCGGCGGCACGTATGGCGGCAACCCGATCGCCTGCGCCGCCGCGCTGGCCACCATCGAGACCATGCACGAACTGGACCTGGCCGCTGCGGCCCGCCGGATCGAATCCGTGCTGGCCCCCCGCCTCCGGGCCATCGCCGAGCGGGATCCCCGGATCGCCGAGGTACGCGGACGCGGCGCGATGCTCGCCGTCGAACTGGTCCAGCCCGGCACCCTCGTCCCCGACCCGACCGCCACGGCGGCCATCTCGGCGGCCTGCCACGCCGCCGGCCTGCTCACCCTGACCTGCGGCACGTACGGCAACGTGCTGCGCTTCCTACCGCCGCTGGTCATCTCCGACGCGCAGCTCACCCGGGGCGCCGACATCCTCGACGCGGCGTTCGAGTGACGCCCGTGGCGGGGCCCGACCCGGGCCCCGCCACGACGTCGGGCGGCGTTGACGCCGTCGAGAGACCCGCGGCGGGCCCCTCGGCCCGCGTCAGCGCAGCACTTCGACGGTGTTGTTGCGGACCAGGTTCTTGCCCGGCTCGCGGATCTGGTCCATCGCGGCGGTGTTGAGCAGCACACAACTCCCCGACGGGCCGGTCACCGTCACCGTGGTCGCCCGGTTGTTGTCCAGGTTCGTCACCCGCAGCCGCGTGCCGACGGGGAACTGCCCGCTGGTCGCCGCCGGGGCGGCATTCTCGGCGAAGAAGGTGATCGCGCCGGAGCAGGCCGAGCCGCGCACCGGGCGCGGCGCGGCGGGCGAGGCGGCGCCGGGGCGTACCCCACCGGGGGCGGGCTGGGCGGCCACGCCGTCCAGACGCTCCACCACGTTGCGGCGGATCACGTTCTTGCCCGGCTCCCGCACCAACTCCATGGCGGCGGCGTTGAGCAGCACACAGCTTCCCGACGGGCCGGTCACCGTCACCGTGGCCGCGCGGTTGTTGTCCAGGTTGGTCACCCGCAGCCGCGTACCCACCGGGAACCGGTCGCTGGTCGCCGCCGGCGCACCGGCCTCCGCCGAGAACGTCACCGAACCGGAGCAGGCGGACGACCGTGCCGGGGCGGTGTCGGCGAACCCGAACCCAGTCCCCACCGCCACCCCCGCCGCGGCAACCACCGCCACGGTAGCCGCCAGCACATGCTTCCGCTGAACCCTCATCGCCGAAACTCCCGCCCTAGCCAATGTCTTCACCGCCTGATACGGAAACCACCCCCCAACCGTTCACCCCACCCACCAGTTCGCCCCCACCATCAAGCCCGTCGATCATGGAGTT
>NZ_JBEXUR010000015.1:0-166067 GCF_040614415.1 Micromonospora sp. NPDC005979
GACAATGAGTCACCCAAGCGATCATCGACGCCGAACCTAACGGCAACCAGCCGAACCGATCACCACAGACATAGAAGCGTCTTGCACTTTCTGTGCTCACCAACGGGGGCAAAGCTGGCAAAACGGCGACAGTTTCTGCAAGATCGGCGCGGGGAAGGTTGGGCCGCTCGCTCGTGAGCGCGGTCCAGCGGCAAGATCTGCGCAACATCAGGGATGTTGCTGTCTTCCACGCTCGCGAAGCAGCAACATCAGGGAAGTTGCGTGGATCTTGGTGCCGGGGGTGCCGGGGGTGCCGGGGGTGTCGGGGTGTTAGCGGGTTGTGGCTGCTAGTTCCTGCTCGGTGGACATCGGCGGGGTCACCGCGTCGGCGTTGCGGCGGCGGCGTAGCTCGACGGGGAGCACGGCCACGGTGACCAGGGCGCCGAGCGCCCCCGTCACCACGAAGCCCCACAGCGGCGCGCTGGCGTCGATGACCGCGCCGGCGAGTGGCGCGCCGACCGCGATGCCGACGGTGACGGCCGAGCCGTGCAGGCCCATCGCCTCACCGCGTACCTCGGCCGGGGCGAGCCGGCTGACGGCGTCGGCGGAGGCGGCGATGGTCGGCGCGCAGAGCGCGCCGGCCGGGATCAGCGCGAGAGAGAGCAGCCACCAGTGTGCGCCGCCCAGCCCGACCGGGATGGTGCAGAGCGCGAGCGCCGCGGTGAGCGCCAGCGGCGACAGCGAGCGGTGCACGGCCCCGTAGGCGAAGCCGCCGACCAGCGAGGCGATCGCCCAGCCGGCCAGCACGACGCCGGTCCAGCCGGCCTCGCCGCTGGCCCGCAGGACGGCGACCACCGCGACGTCGGTACCCCCGAGGACCAGGGTGGCGGCGGTGCTGAGCGCCAGTACGGCGAGCAGCCGGGGCGTCAGCCACTCCCGGCGGGACACCTGGCGTCGTGGGCCGAGCGGCTCGGCGGCGCCACGGATCGGCGGGTTCAGCAGCCATAGCGCGGCCCCGGCGGCGACGATGCCGCCCCCGACGAGGTACATGGTGGTCTGCGCCGAGATCGCGGTGACCAGGGCCACCGCCAGCGCCGGGCCGATCATGAAGGACAGCTCGACGGACATGGAGTCCAGCGCGTACGCCGGTCGACGTTGATCTTCCGGGACCAGCGCGGCGATCGACTGGCGGACCACCGAGAAGATCGGCAGGGCCAATGAGCCGGCCACGAAGGCGGCCGGCAGCAGCAGCGGGTACGCCAGCGAGGGCGCGGTGGTCCAGAACACCGCTTCGGCGATCCCGGTGAGCACCAGCACCGGACGCAGGCCGCGCCGGTCGACCAGGCGGCCGAGCAGTGGGCCGCCGATCGCCGCGCCGATCGTGATGGCGGCGCCCACCAGACCCGCGGCGCCGTAACCCCGGTCGAGGTCGAGCACCACGTGGAAGGTCAGGGTGACCCCGGTGGCCGTGAGCGGAATGCGGGCGAGGACGGCGACCAGCAGCAGCGACCGCAGGCCGGGCAGGGCGAGCGCTGTCCGGTAAGGCTTGATGTTCATGTTGGTCCGTACCTCCGGCGACATCCTCGACGGGTCGCGGACCGTTGGCCAACCAATTACCGCCTCATGCGGCCCTGATCACAGGCTCGCCGTGCAGCACCACGCCGGCGCCGTCCATCGCGCGCAGCGCCACGTCGGTGGTCTCCGGCGCGACCGCGGCGGTCAGCTCCAGCAGGACCGTGGTGGCGAAGCCCTCCCGGGCGGCGTCGAGCGCGGTGGCGCGGACGCAGTGGTCGGTGGCGATGCCGACCACATCGAGGGTGTCCACGTCGTGCCGGCGCAGCCAGTCGGCCAGGCACTCGCCGTCGTCGGCGTGGCCCTCGAAGCCGGAGTACGCCGCGGCGTGCTCACCCTTGTGGAAGATCGCATCGACCCTTCCGGTCTCCAGCTCCGGGTGGAACTCCGAGCCGCTGGTGCCGACCACGCAGTGCCGCGGCCAGGACTCCACGAAGTCCGGCGGATCGCCGAAGTGCGCCCCCGGATCGATGTGGTAGTCCTTCGTGGCGACCACGTGCCGCCACCGGTCCGGCTCGGTGGCGAGCAACCGGGAGATCCCGGCGGCCACCCCGGCCCCACCCGGGACGGCCAGCGAGCCGCCCTCACAGAAGTCGTTCTGCACATCCACGATGATCAGCGCGTTGGCCATCGGGGGTCCCTTCGAGGTCGGATCGGCGGGCTCAGCCGGCGGGTACGACGGTGACCGGCACGGCGGGGTCACCGGCGGAGAGCTTCAGACCCTCCCACGGGATGGAGATGAGGCACTCACGCAGGTGTTCCCGGGACTCGTCGAGGGTCGGCAGGGCCACGGCCTCGCCGTCGACCACGTACGAGCGTTGGAGCATCCGGTCGTTGGCCTGCCGGTCGGGCACGCCCTGCGGGACGATGATCTCCTCCGTGGCGGTGCCGGTGGGCTTGTGTCGGCGGACGGCCACCTTGCGCCCCCCGATGGTGGCCTTGTGCTCGGACCGCTTCACCACCGGCCGGCCGTCGACCTCGACGAGCTTGTAGACCAGCCCCGCCGTCGGCGCTCCGGAGCCGGTGACCACGGCCGTACCCGCGCCGTACATGTCGACGGGCTCGGCGGCCAGCGCGGCGATCGAGTACTCGTCGAGGTCACCCGAGACGATGATCTTGGTCTCGGTCGCGCCCAGGGAGTCGAGCAGTTCCCGGGACTGCTGCGCGATCACCGCCAGGTCGCCCGAGTCGATCCGGACCGCCCGCAGCTCCGGCCCGGCCACCGCGATGGCGTTGCGGATGCCCTGCGAGATGTCGTACGTGTCGACCAGCAGCGTGGTGTCCTTGCCCAGCGTGGCGACCTGTGAGGCGAACGCCGCCCGCTCGTCGTCGTGCAACAGCGTGAACGCGTGCGCCGCCGTACCCGCCGTGGGGATGCCGTAGCGCTCGCCGGCGGCGAGGTTGGAGGTGAACCGGAAACCGGCCAGGTACGCGGCCCGCGCCGCCGCCACGGCCGCCTCCTCGTGTGCCCGACGTGACCCCATCTCGATCAGGGCGCGACCCCGGGCGGCGGTGACCATCCGTGCCGCGGCGGCCGCCACCGCGCAGTCGTGGTTGAGCACGGAGAGCGCCACCGTCTCCAGCACCACACACTCGGCGAAGCCGCCGGAGACGGTCAGGATCGGTGAACCGGGGAAGAACAACTCACCCTCGGCGTACCCGTCGATGTCGCCCGTGAAGCGGTAGTCGGTGAGCCAGGCCGCCGCCGCGTCGTCGACCACCCCGGTGCGGCGCAGGAAGTCGACCTCGGCCGGATCGAACCGGAAGTCGCGGATCAGCTCGATCAGTCGCGCGGTGCCGGCGACGACGCCGTAGCGTCGGCCGCTGGGCAGCCGGCGGCTGAACACCTCGAAGACGCAACGGCGGTCGGCGGTGCCGTCCTTGAGTGCCGCGCTGACCATGGTCAGCTCGTAGTGGTCGGTCAGCAGCGCGGGGCGGAGGGTGCTCACCGTCCCAGCCTAAGGTTCAGGCCGAGTCGTCGCCCTCGTGGCCCGGGATCGACCGCAGTGCGGCCCACAACTCGGCCCGGCCGGTCACGCCGAGCTTGGTGTAGATCCGCTGAAGATGGTTCTCCACGGTGCGGGCGGAGAGGTACAGCCGTTCGGCGATGGCCCTGCTGGTCGCGCCGTGCGCGGCGAGGCGCGCCACCTGCCACTCGCGTTCGGTCAGCACCGGCGCTCCGGCCCGTAGCGCCGGCGTCCGGATCAGGTTGCACCGCCCGAGCAACCCCGCGAGCCGTTCGCGTGCCTCGCCGGCCGCCACCGAGTGCTGCTGACGCAGCAGGTGCAGGGCCTGGGCGGTGGCCTCGGCGGCGAACACGGTCAGCTCCAGCGCGGCGTAGTCGTCGGCGACCGACAGCAGGTCCGGGGCCGAGTCGGTCACCGCAGCCCGGGCGTGCCGGGCCAGCAGCGGCGGCAACACCCCGTCCACCCGCTCGGACAGTTCGGCGAGGCGCTGCGCCACGGTCCGCCGCCCGCCGTCGGAGCAGGTGGGGCCGATCGGCGCACCGGCCTGGTCCAGCCGGACCAGGTCGTGTAGGACGTGCATCTCGTGCCCGGCGAAGCCGTCCGCGCGCAGCCGGTCGGCCAGGTCGCTGAGGTGCTTCACCGCGCCCGGCAGGTCACCCGACACGGCCAGCACCGCGCCCCGGGCCTGCTCCAACCACGGGTAGAGCACCGCCATCCCCGGCGCCTGGGTGCGGTCGGCCTCGGCCATCGCCTCGGTGGCCTGCGCCGCGTCGCCGCGCAGCGCCGCCGCCTGGGCCCGTTCGGCCTGGGCCAGGCCCGCGTAGACCCGGCTGGTGGCCAGCACCGCGCAGGCGCCCAACGAGGTACGCATGGCCGCGTCGCTCTGACCCCGCAGCCGCGCTGCGTACGCCGCCAGGATCGCCAGGTAGCCGGTGCCGAGCCGGAAGTCACCGGCCCCCGCGAGGTCGGCGAACTCGTCGGCCACGATCGCATCGATCCCGACGAGGTCGCCGGTGAGCATGAGCCGGGTGCCGCGCGCCAACTCCAGGGCCAGTTGCAGGTACGGCATGTCGGTGCGCCAACTCGCCGCGGCCGAGTGCACCTGCGCGATGGCCGCGCCGCTGCGCGTCAGCTGACCCTCGGCGGCCTGGACGTACGCGATGGTGCTGCGGGCCAGCTCGCGGGCGGCGATGCTGGCCGCGGGCCGGTCGAGTACGGTCTGGCTGAGCCGTACGGCGGTCGCCGTGTCCAGTCGGTGCAACCGCATGATCGCCTCGAAGGCGTGCACCCGAGCCCGGTCGGCGGAGTCGCCGAGTTGCTCGACGCGACTCGCGATCTCCTCCACCGTGGACTCCCGACTGAGCCCCCAGTAGCTGACCATGCCACGGACGGTCAGCCATCGGCAGAGGCGGCGCTCGTCGCCGGGCTCCAGGGTCACCGCGTCGAGAACGCTGAGCGCCTCGTCCGGTCGGTCGGCGAACATCAGGATGGTGGCCAGCAGCTCCGCCGCGTCCGAGCCGCCGTCGGCGTGCAGCGCGGCCCGCGCCAGGCGGGTCGCCAACGGTACGTCGTATCGGGTGAACGCCTGCATCGCGGCGTCCACGAGCAGGGCGGCGTCCTGCGCGGTGCCGGAGTCGAGCCGCCAGACCGCCACCCGCAGCAGGTCGTCGCGGCGGCGCTTGCCGACCTGCTCCAGCAGCTCGGCGAGGTGCGCCTGGAGGCGCCGGGTGCGGCTGACCGGGCATCGGCGGCGCATCACCTCGCCGTAGAGCGGGTGCGCCAGGCGTACGTTGGTCCGCCGGTCGTGCTGGACGACGGTGATCAGCCCGCGCTCCTCGGCGCACTCCACATCGGACTGCTCGGCGGCCTGGTTGAGCAGGTGCAGCCCGAGCGGCTCGCCGAAGGCGACCAGCTCGACGACCGTACGGACGCCGTCGGTGAGCTGCCCGACGCGGGTGTCGATCAGATCGGTGAGGCTGGGCGCCAGCTCCAGTCGCCCGGTCCACTTCCAGAGGCCGTAGGTGCGCTTCAACTCCTCGCTGCCGTTGGCGGCATGCACCAGCTCGCGCAGCAGCAGCGGGTTGCCGGCCGACAGCCGCCCGAGCCGGTCGGCGGAGTTGGCGTCGACGGGCCCGCCCAGGATCGCCGCCAGCAGGCCGGCCGTCTCCGAGGGTGGCATCGGGGTCAGCTCGACGTGCTCGACCAGGTCGTCGGTCCACAGCGCGCGGATCGGCAGCGGGATCTGCTCGCCGTCGCGCAGGGTGCCGACCACGGTGGCGTTGTCCGCGCGGGCGACCAGGTGCACGAGCGCGGCGGACGGCGGGTCGAGCAGGTGCGCGTCGTCGATGGCGAGCACGATCCGCCGGCCGGCGGCCTGCTGTTGCAGCACGCCCAGCGCCCAGCGCAGGATGCCGGCGGGGGAGAGCCCCTGGGGCTGCTCCGCCGGGAGGACCTGCACCAGCCCGCCGAACGGCAGCGCCGCGGTGGTGGCGCTCGCGGCGATGGACCAGATGGCGTACCGGTCGGTGGGCAGGGTGTTGACGCCCTCCCGCAACAGCCGGCTCTTGCCGATGCCGGCGCTGCCGCTGAAGAAGAGCCCCCGGCCGGCCTCGCCGGTAACCGCCGCCAGCAGGCGGTTGAGTTCATCGGTCCGGCCGACGAACTTCCATCGACTCATCCGCGCAGCATATCCATCGAATTCCGTCTGCGCCCGCACCGTCACGCACCGAAGTTGAGTAGTCGCACAATTACCCGTGAGTACCCGCGGTATTCCGCCTGGTCGGCAGGCCACACGTACGCTTCGGTCATCCGGGTGGTGTCACCGGAATTTCCAACCGACCGGCGTGCCGGTCGTCAGCCCCGGGAGGCCACCCGATGCAGCAGGGCCCTCTCCCCTCGCTCGACTCGCCCGGCGACATGGCCAGCTCAGCCGACCCGCCGAGTTGCGCCCCGCTGCCCACCGAGCTCGAGGTTCCCGATCCCCGGTCGGACGAGCCGCTCGGCGTCGTCGCCGTCGGTCCCGCCGGCGCCGACCGGCGTGCCGTGCTCGCGACCCTCGTCGGTCTCGACCCGGTGATGCTCACCGTGCCGGCCGGCAGTTGGCTGGTGGTCCGGCACGCCAAGGTGCCGACGCGGGCGGCGTTCGTCCCGGGCTACCGCCAGCCGCACTCGTACGGCGCGGACCGGGACGCGGCCGGCCCGGCACTGGCCCGTCCGCCCCGACGGGTCGAGCTGAGCGTGCCCGAGCCGCTGCTGCGCCACTTCACCCTGATCGACACGCCGGACACCGGCGCGCTCGGTGTGGCCGGCGTCCGGGTGCTGCGGGACGCCGTCGGCCGGGCCGGCGCGCTGCTCTTCGTGATCGCGGCCGATCAGGCGTTCACCGCCCAGGAGTTGAACCTGCTCGCCGAGGTGGCCGCGGCCCCGGTGGAGGTCGTCTTCGCGGTGACGCCCGGCACGGCCGGTTGGGCGCCGCTGGCCGACGGCACGGCGACGACGGAGGACGCGAGGGCGTCCGTCCCGCCGGCGGTCGGTCGTTCGGGGGAGGTGGACCCGATCGCGGTGACCGTCGCGGCGCACCGCGCGGCACTGTTGGCCGCCGTCCCCGCCCTGGCCGCCGCGCGCTGGTTCCCGGTCGACGGCGTCGACACCGCGGCCGACCTGCGCCGGGCGTTGGTGGGATGGTCGGCGACCGAGGGGTTGCAGCGGGCCAGCGCCGAACCGCCCGTTCTGCCGGGGCAGCACGACCGGGTGGCGGTGGCCGCCGACCCGGGCGACTGGTCCGAGCGGCTCGACCGGCAGGCCCGCTCCTGCGCCCAGCGGATCCGCCAGCACCTGGCCCTGGAACTGGCGAACATCCATCTGCGGGCCGTTCAGGAGATCGTCTTCGGGGTCGGCTGTCCCGGCCTTCCCGATCTGCTCGACCGGGAGATGGCGGCACTGTCGCTGCTGGCCACCGCGCAGTGCGACCGCGCGGTGCGGGGCATCGTGGCCGACAGCACCGCCCAGGTGCTCGGCACACCGCCCACGGAGGGCGTACGCCGTCGGATCGCCACGGCCGTCCAGTACGGCCTGGCCGACCACCGCACGGGACGTGACCTGGACCGGGTTCTGCTGGTCACCAGTACGGCGGGGGTGGCCGGACTGACCGGCGTCGAGGCGATCGACGCGCTCGCCGGTTATCCGACGGCAACCCGTGACGAGGTGCTTCCGCCGATCGCGGTGGCGCTCTCCGGCGGATGCTGGCAGCAGTGGCGTACGCCGGGAAACGACGACCACAGCGCCGCGCGGGCCTGGTCGCAGCGAGCGCTGCGGGAGGTCGAGTTGGAGCTCTCCCGCGAGATCTCCCGACGGTTCGAGGTGATCCGTCTCTCGCTGGGCGTGGTGCTGTCCGATGCGATCGACCACGGCATCCTGCTTGCCTGACAGCGTGCCCGCCGTGCGGCTCGACCTCGCCCCGCGTCTCGCCTCCGCCGAGGTGCGAGGCGGTTTCGCGGCGCGCACGACGGGCGATCCGGGTTCGTCCGGCGTTCCGGTTCCTCGGTTCCGGGAAACCGGTGGCACGATGGGGGGCATGGCGGCTCCACAGGTTGCACCGGTCGAGACGCCGGCCACTGACGACGTGCCGGCGCCCGACCGGCAATGGGTGACGATCGTGTGGGACGACCCGGTCAACCTGATGACGTACGTGACCTGGGTCTTCCAGAAGCTGTTCGGCTACAGCCGGGAGAGGGCGGAGCAGCTCATGCTCGACGTGCACCACAAGGGCCGCGCCGTGGTCTCGACGGGCGCCCGCGAGCGCATGGAGCACGACGCGTCGCAGTTGCACGCGTACGGGCTGTGGGCAACAGTGGATCGCTCATGAGCATGTTCCGGCGGCAGGCGGGCCGCTACGTCGCCACGTTCGCCGTCGACGAGGTGCGGGTGCTGCGCAAGGTCGCCACCGAGGTGGTCGGTCTGCTCACCGACGGCTTCGACCACACCGACCCGGTCGTCGGCCGGCTGTTTCCGGAGGCGTACCCGGAGGACGCGGCCAGCACCGCGGAGTTCCGCCGCTACACCGAGGGTGACCTGAAGACCGCGAAGATCGACCAGGCCGGGGCGATCCTGGCCGCGCTGCCCGACGATGCCGGCGGCGAGGTGCGGTTGGACGCCGAGGCGGCCGAGGCGTGGCTGCGGGCGCTCAACGACGCACGGCTGGCGATGGGCGTACGGCTGGAGATCAAGGACGGCACGGACCTGGGCGAGGAGTTGGACGACGCGGTGACCGAGGATCCGGGGTCGAGCCGGGTGTTCCAGCTGTCGGTCTACGCGTATCTCGGATATCTCCAGGAGTCGCTGCTCAACGCCTTGATCGACTAGGCGTGACCCGCACCACTTCAGGCCCTGCCTGGGAGGCGTTAGGCTGGTGCACGTGCTGAGCATCGACCGGTCGATCATCGACGCGATCGTCGCCCACGCGCGCCGGGACCACCCCGACGAGGCGTGCGGCGTCGTCGCCGGTGCCGTCGGCAGCGACACCCCGACCCGGCACATCCCGATGGACAATGCCGCGCGGTCGATGACCTTCTACGAGTTCGACTCGATGGAGCACCTGCGCGTCTGGCGGGAGATGGACGACCGCGACGAGGAGCCGGTGGTCATCTACCACTCGCACACCGCGACCGAGGCGTACCCGTCGCGTACCGACGTGTCCTTCGCCGGCGAGCCGAACGCGCACTACCTGCTCGTCTCGACCCGCGAGCCCGACTCGGAGGAGATCCGCTCGTTCCGGATCGTCGACGGCGTGGTGACCGAGGAGCCGGTCCAGATCGTGGAGGCCGGGGTCGACCCGCACGCCGTGCAGTCCTACATGTTCGGGCAGAGCCCGGCGACGGTCGACTACGAGTGTTCCGGCCGCTGACCCGTCAGCGTCCGCACCCGTTTCCTCCCGTCACCGTTGGCACACCCGATCAAGGAGCACGACATCATGGCCATCGAAGTTCGCATCCCCACCATCCTGCGTAGCTACACCGGCGGCGCCAAGGTCGTCGAGGGCGCCGGCGACACGCTGGCGGACCTGCTCACCGACCTGGACTCCCGGCACGCCGGCCTGCGCGGCCGGCTGGTCACCGACGCCGGGGCGCTGCACCGCTTCGTCAACGTCTACGTCAACGACGAGGACGTGCGCTTCCTCGGCGCGCTCGACGCCAAGCTCTCCGACGGCGACAGCGTCACCATCCTGCCGGCCGTGGCCGGCGGCGCGTTCGGCTTCGCGGCGGCAGCCGCGATCAGCTCGCACAGCGCGGCGGCAGCCGCGATCAGCTCGCACAGCGCCGCCGCAGCGGCGATCAGCTCGCACAGCATCAGCCGGGACAGCGCGGCAACGGCTCGCGACGCCGTCGCCGCTCGCTGAGGGCGGCCGTCGTGGCGCGGTACGACAGTCTGCTCGACGCGTGCGGAGGTACGCCGCTCGTCGGGCTGCCCCGGCTCTCTCCGACGGTGCCCGACGGGGCACCGCCGGTGCGGCTCTGGGCCAAGCTGGAGGACCGGAACCCGACGGGCAGCATCAAGGACCGCGCGGCGATGTTCATGGTCCGCGCGGCGGAGGAGGCGGGCCGGCTCCGGCCTGGTGACACCATCCTGGAGCCGACCAGCGGCAACACCGGTATCTCGTTGGCCATGGTGGCGAAGCTGCGCGGGTACCGGCTGGTCTGCGTGATGCCCGAGAACGTCTCGACCGAGCGGGTTCAACTGCTCCGCATGTACGGGGCGGAAATCATCTTCTCGGAGGCGGCGGGCGGCTCGAACCAGGCCGTCGCGACGGCCAAGCAGATCGCCGCCGACCACCCGGACTGGGTGATGCTGTACCAGTACGGCAACGAGGCCAACGCGCGGGCGCACTACGAGACGACCGGCCCGGAGCTGCTGCACGACCTGCCCACCATCACGCACTTCGTGGCCGGACTGGGCACCACCGGCACCCTGATGGGCACCGGGCGCTACCTGCGCGAAAAGGTCGAGGGCATCCAGGTCGTGGCGGCCGAGCCGCGCTACGGGGAGCTGGTCTACGGGCTGCGCAACATCGACGAGGGGTACGTGCCGGAGCTGTACGACGCCTCGGTGCTGTCCCGGCGTTTCTCGGTCGGCACGCGGGACGCGGTGCTGCGTACCCGTCAGCTCGTGGAGGTGGAGGGCATCTTCGCCGGGTTCTCCACGGGCGCGATCCTGCACGCCGCGCTGGCGGTGGCCCACGAGGCGGTCCGTGCCGGCCGCCGTGCCGACGTCGCGTTCGTGGTGTGCGACGGCGGCTGGAAGTACCTGTCCACCGGCGCGTACGGCGGCACCCTCAGCGACGCAGAGGACGCGCTGGAAGGTCAGCTCTGGGCCTGAGGGCCGGGTCCCCGCGCGAACGGGTCGTCGACGTGTGCGTCGATGGCCCGTTCCGCGTCTCGGCCCGCCGTGAGCGTGTGTCACGTTCGTGACAACTTCCAACGGATGATTCTTGTCCTCGGGTACCCCGGCGTAGGCTGCGCAGCGTGGCGTACGCGTCGGTAGAGATCATGGCCGGTACGACCGCCGGCAGAGATACTACCGACAGTGACAGTGAGAAAACCCGATGCGACTGACTGTCCTTGGGTGTGCCGGCAGCTTCCCGGGCCCCGAGTCACCGTGCTCCGCCTACCTCGTCGAGGCGGATGGTTTCCGTCTCCTGGTCGACTTCGGCTCGGGGTCGTTGTCCAGCCTCCAGCGGTACGTGGGGCTGCACGCTCCGGACGCGATCCTGCTGACCCACCTGCACTGTGACCACATCCTCGACGCGGTGACGTACGTGGTGGTCCGCCGGTACGCCCCCGAGGGCCCCTACCCGGCGCTGCCGGTGTACGCCCCGGCCGGCGCCCCGGACCGGCTCAGCGCCGCCTACGGCGACGACGGCACGGTGGACGACGTCTACCAGTTCTACGCCCTCCAGCCGGGCACGTTCCCGATCGGGCCGTTCACGGTCACCGTCGACCGGGTCAACCATCCCGTCGAGACGTACGGCGTGCGGCTGGAGCACGGTGGGCGGTCGCTGTGCTACTCGTCGGACACCGCCGAGTGCGACGCGTTGCT
This sequence comes from Micromonospora sp. NPDC005979, assembly GCF_040614415.1. Lineage (NCBI taxonomy): Bacteria > Bacillati > Actinomycetota > Actinomycetes > Micromonosporales > Micromonosporaceae > Micromonospora > Micromonospora sp. NPDC005979. Next base: position 11,610 of record NZ_JBEXUR010000015.1, read on the forward strand.
GCGGCTGGCCCAGAACGCCGACGTGTTCCTGTGCGAGGCCAGCTACCTGGACGGCGTGGACAATCCCCCGGATCTGCACCTGACCGGCCGGGAGGCGGGTGAGATCGCGACGAAGGCGGCGGTGGGTCGTCTGCTGCTGACCCACTTGGTCGTGGCCTGGGGCAGCGAGGCGCACACGCTGGAGTCGGCGGCCGCCGCGTACAACGGGCCGCTCGAAGTGGTCCGGGCAGGCGCCAGCTACGACATCTGACCGCATCGCGGCCACCCGGCGCTTCGTGGGTGTCGATGGCCCGGTGTTGTGCCGTACTGTTCGCCGGCCGGTCAGCGGCTGGTCGTCTGGCGCACCCCCGGCACCCGCACGGTGTGGACATGCGGATCGCCATCGTGACCGAGTCGTTCCCGCCGGACGTCAACGGCGTCGCGCACTCCGTGGTGCGTACGGCCGAACACCTGCTGGCCCGTGGCCACGAGCCGGTCGTCATCGCACCCGCGCCTTCCGGCGCGGACCGGCGGGGCGTCGACCGTCTGGCGTACCCGGTGGTGCGTATCCCCAGCGTGCCGTTGCCCCGCTACCAGGGCTTCCGGCTGGGCGTGCCGACCGGTACCCGGCTGGCGGGGGCACTGCTCTCGGCCGCGCCGGACGTGGTGCACCTGGCGAGCCCGTTCGTTCTCGGCGCGCGGGCGGCCACCCTCGCCGACCGGTACGGGCTGCCGATGGTGGCGGTCTACCAGACCGACGTGGCCGCCTACGCCCGGGCGTACCGGGTGAGCTGGGGTGAGGCGGCCGCGTGGCGGCGACTCCGGGAGATCCACAATCTGGCCCAACGGACGCTCGCGCCGTCGACCCGGGCAGCGGCCGACCTGATCGCGAACGGCGTGCAGCGGATCTGGTTGTGGGGCCGGGGCGTCGACGCCGTCCGGTTCGACCCGGCCAAGCGCTGCGCCGACCTGCGGCGTCGGCTCGCCCCGGGCGGGGAGCTGTTGGTCGGCTACGTGGGCCGGTTGGCCCCGGAGAAGCGGGTCGAGCTGTTGGCGGCGACGTCCCGGCTGCCGGGCGTACGGGTGGTGGTGGCCGGTGACGGCCCGGCCCGTCGTCAGCTCGAGCGGGCGTTGCCGGGGGTCACGTTCCTGGGTGTGCGGCACGGCGAGGACCTGGCACGGCTCTACGCCAGCCTGGACGTGTTCGCGCACACCGGTCCGCACGAGACGTTCGGCCAGACCGTGCAGGAGGCGTTGGCGTCCGGGGTGCCGGTGGTCGCTCCGGCCAGCGGCGGGCCGGTCGACCTGGTCGACTCGGGCCGGACCGGGCTGCTGGTGCCGCCCGGCGACGGGGACGCGCTGGCCGCCGCCGTGGCCGAGCTGACCGGGGACGCCGACCGACGTCGGGCGTACGGGGTGGCGGCCCGCGCCGCGGTGCGCCGGCGTAGCTGGGCGGCCGTCGGCGACGAGCTGGTCGGGCACTATCACGCGGTACGCGCCAGCGCCGCCACCGTCGCCCTGCCGGCCGCGTCGTGACGGTGACGGCCGGTGGGCTGCGGATCGTCCGGCTCGCGAACTTCGTGACCGAGCGCTCCGGCGGCCTCCGTACGGCGCTGCGGCACCTCGGCGAGGGCTACCGCGCGGCGGGACACGATCCGGTGCTGGTGGTGCCCGGCCGACGGAGCGCCCACGAGTGGCACCCGTGGGGTCGGGTGGTCACCCTGCCGGGCCTGGAGCTGCCGGGCACGGGTGGTTACCGGCTGCTGGCCGGCCGGCAGCGGCTGGCCCGGGTGCTCGCCGAGCTGACACCGGACCGGCTGGAGGTGTCCGACCGGTCCTCGCTGCGCTGGACGGGGGCCTGGGCGAAGGCGCACGGGGTGCCGTCGGTGATGGTCTCGCACGAGTCGCTGACCGGCCTGCTCGGCCAGTGGGGGGTGCCGGACGTGCTGCGCCGGCCGACCGCCGACCGGCTCAACCGGGCCACCAGCCGGGCGTACGACCGGATCGTGTGCACGACCCGGTGGGCGGCCGAGGAGTTCGCGCGCATCGGGGCCGACAACGTCCACCTGGTGCCGCTCGGCGTGGACCTGGACACCTTCGGACCGGAGCGGGCCGACCCGCGGCTGCGGGAACGCTATGCCGACCCGACCGAGCTGCTGCTCGTACACTGCGCGCGGTTGTCTCCGGAGAAGCGGCCGGAACTGGCGGTCGAAGCCCTCGCCGAGCTGCGCCGGGCCGGTGTGCCGGCGGTGCTCGTGCTGGCCGGGGACGGCCCACTGCGCGCGTCGCTGGCCCGTCGGGCGGCCGGCCTGCCGGTCACGTTCACCGGCTTTCTGCCCGACCGTGCCGCGGTGGCCGCGCTGCTCGCGAGCGCGGACGTGGTGCTGGCGCCCGGCCCGGTGGAGACCTTCGGCCTGGCCGGGCTGGAGGCGCTGGCCTGCGGCACTCCCGTGGTGGTGAACGCCGCGAGCGCGTTGCCCGAGGTCGTCGGCTCGGCGGGGCTCGCCGCGTACGGCTCCGGGGCGTCGCTGGCCGAGGCCGTGCTGCGCCTCGTGGCCCGTCCGGAGGCGCAGCGGCGGCGGGCCGCCCGGGCGCGGGCCGAGGAGTTCGGGTGGCCGGCGGCGGTCGCCGGATTCCTGGCGGCACACGGCGCGGACGTGCCGCAGGGCACCCGGGGCGAGGTGGATCCCCGCACCGCATAGGGTGCAGGGATGGCGCGACCTGACGGGCGAGGGCCCTCTCAACTTCGACCGGTGACCCTGACCCGAGGCTGGAGCACCCACCCGGAGGGGTCGGTGCTCGTCGAGTTCGGCGGCACCCGGGTGCTCTGCACGGCGAGCGTCACCGAGGGCGTGCCCCGCTGGCGCAAGGGCTCCGGGCTCGGCTGGGTGACCGCCGAGTACGCGATGCTGCCCCGGGCCACCAACACCCGCTCCGACCGGGAGAGCGTCAAGGGTCGGGTCGGTGGCCGTACCCACGAGATCTCCCGACTGATCGGTCGCAGCCTGCGCGCCTGCATCGACCTCAAGGCGCTCGGCGAGAACTCGATCGTGCTCGACTGCGACGTGTTGCAGGCCGACGGAGGCACCCGGACCGCCGCGATCACCGGCGCGTACGTGGCGCTGCACGACGCGGTGGGTTGGTTGGCGGCCCGTAAGTCCCTCGCCGGCAAGCCGGAGAAGGTCATGCACCGCTCGGTGGCCGCCGTCAGCGTCGGGATCATCGCCGGTGAGGCGCGCCTGGACCTCTGCTACGAGGAGGACGTGGCCGCCGAGGTGGACATGAACGTGGTGTGCACCGGCACGGGCGACTTCGTCGAGGTGCAGGGCACCGGTGAGGCGGGCGTGTTCGCCCGGGACCAGCTCGACAGCCTGCTCGACCTGGCCGTGGCCGGTTGCGCCGAGTTGGCCGAAGCCCAGCGGAAGGCGCTTTCCTCATGAACAAGGTTTTGCTGGCCACCCGGAACCGTAAGAAGCTGGTGGAGCTTCAGCGGATCCTGGACGGCGCGCTCGGCGCGCACCGGATCGCCCTGCTCGGCCTCGACGACGTCGAAGAGTACCCGGAGCTGCCCGAGACGGGCCTCACCTTCGGTGAGAACGCGCTGATCAAGGCGCGGGAGGGATGCCGGCGGACGGGGTTGCCGACCATCGCCGACGACTCGGGCATCGCGGTGGACGCGCTGAACGGGATGCCCGGGGTGTTCAGTGCCCGGTGGGCCGGTAAGCACGGCGACGACCAGGCAAATCTCCAGCTCGTGCTGGACCAGATCGCCGACGTGCCGGACGAGCACCGGGCGGCGTCCTTCGTCTGCACGGTGGCGCTGGTGCTGCCCGGCGGCAAGGAGCACCTGGTCGACGGCCGGCAGCCCGGTCGGGTGCTGCGCGCACCGCGCGGCGACGGCGGGTTCGGCTACGACCCCATCTTCCTGGGCGACGGCCAGGACCGGACCAACGCCGAGCTGACCCCGGCCGAGAAGGACGCGGTCAGCCACCGCGGCAAGGCGCTGCGCGAGCTGGCCAAGCTGGTCGCCAAGGTCCTGCCGCCCGCCGCCTGACGCGCGCGAGGTGCTGCCGCCCGCCGCCTGACCCGCGGCGGACGACAGCGACCCGTGGAGGTCAGCCCAGCGGGCCGATCTCCCGCTCGATGGCGGCGCGCAGCTCGGGGCCGGCGACGACCGCACGGGCCGCCTCCATCACCGGGGCGAGGAACACGTCCGGGCCGGGGTCGCCGGCCGCCGCACCGAGCGCGGCGACGGCGGCCCGACCGGCCGGCGACGGCACCAGCGGTTCGCGCAGTTGCAGGCCACGTACTCCGGCCAGCAGCTCCACCGCGAGCAGGCTGGTGAGGTTGTCCAGCACGGTACGCAGCTTCTTGGCCCCCGCCCAGCCCATCGAGACGTGGTCCTCCTGCATGCCGCTGGTGGGCAGCGAGTCCACCGACGCGGGCGCGGCCAGCCGCCGGTTCTCGGCGACGATGCCGGCCGCCGTGTACTGGGCGATCATCAGCCCGGAGTTGACCCCGGCGTCGGGGGAGAGGAACGCCGGCAGCTCCCGGGAGCGGGTCACGTCGAGCAGTCGGTCCACCCGCCGCTCGGCGATCGCGCCGACCTCGGCGGCGGCGATGGCGAGGAAGTCGGCGGCGAAACCGAGCGGAGCGCCGTGGAAGTTCCCGGTCGACTCGACCCGACCGTCCGGCAGCACCACCGGGTTGTCCACCACGGACACCAGCTCCCGGGCCGCGACCGTGCGGACGAAGTCCAGGGTGTCGCGGGCCGCGCCGGCCACCTGCGGCGCGCAGCGCATCGAGTACGCGTCCTGCACGGCGTGCGCCAGGTCGTCGCGGTGCGAGTCCATGACCCGCGAATCCTGCAACAGCCGGTGGATGTTCGCGGCCGACGCCGCCTGACCGGGGTGCGGCCGGATGGCGTGCAGCTCCGGCAGGAACGGCCGCTCCGAGCCGAGCATCGCCTCGATGGCCAGCGCCGCGGTCACGTCCGCCATGGCGAAGAGGTGCGCCGCGTCGTGGATGGCCAGCAGCAGCATGCCGAGCATGCCGTCGGTGCCGTTGATCAGCGCCAGCCCCTCCTTGGCGGCCAGCTCGATCGGCTTGAGCCCGTTGGCGGCCAGCACGTCGGCCGCGTCCTGCCGCTCGCCGGCCGGGCCGAGCACCCAGCCCTCACCGAGCAGCACCAGCGCGCAGTGCGCCAGCGGCGCCAGGTCGCCGGACGCGCCCAGCGAGCCGTGCTCCGGCACCCACGGGGTGATGTCGTGGTTGAGCAGGTCGACGAGGGCCTCGGCGACCAGCGGCCGGACCCCGGAGCGGCCCAGGGCGAGCGAGCGTACGCGCAGCAGCATCATGGCGCGTACCACCTCGCGGGGCATCGGTGCGCCCACCCCGGCGGCGTGCGAGCGGATCAGCGCGTGTTGCAGCTCGGCCCGCCGCTCGGGGGCGACGAACGTGTTCGCCAGGGCCCCGAACCCGGTCGAGACGCCGTACACCGGTCGTCCGGCGGCCTCGATGCCGTCCACGATCGCGCGGCTGGTCGCCATCGCGTCCCGGGCGGCCGGGTCGAGGACCACCGTGGCGGTGCCGCGGGCCACCGCGAGCACGTCGTCGGCGGTGATCCCGGTGGGCTGGATGGTCACGTGCGTCATTGCGGTACTCCGTTGCGAATTACCTGGCGGATCAGGGGGACACCGGGCCGGTAGGCCAGGTGCAGGTAGGACGGCGCGTCCAGGACGACGAGGTCGGCCCGCGCGCCGGGGGTGAGCACGCCGATGTCGTCGCGGCGCAGCGCCCGCGCGCCACCGGCGGTGGCGGCCCAGACCGCCTCCGCCGGGGTCATCCGCATCTCGCGGACCGCGAGGGCGATACAGAAGGGCATCGACGAGGTGTACGACGAACCGGGGTTGCAGTCCGTCGCCAGGGCCACGGTGACGCCCGCGCCGAGCAGCCGGCGGGCGTCCGGGTACGGCGAGCGGGTGGAGAACTCGGCGCCCGGCAGCAGGGTGGCGACGGTGGTGGTCCCGAACCCGTCGTCGAGGGTGGTGCCGGCCAGCGCGTCGACGTCGGCGTCGCTCAGGTGGGTGCAGTGGTCGACGCTGGCCGCTCCCAGCTCGACCCCGAGCTGCACGCCCGGCCCGGGGCCGAGCTGGTTGGCGTGCAGCCGTACGCCCAGCCCGACGGCCTGCCCGCAGGCGAGGATGGCGCGGGCGTGGTCGACGTCGAAGGCGCCCCGCTCGCAGAACACGTCGATCCACTTCGCGTACGGCGCGGCGGCGGCCAGCATCGGCCCGCAGACCAGCCCGACGTAGTCGTCCGGCCGGTCGGCGTACTCGGCGGGGACCACGTGCGCGCCCAGGAAGGTGGTCTCACTGCTGGTCTCGGCGGCGATCCGGAGCGAGCGGGCCTCGTCGGCGACGTTCAGCCCGTACCCACTCTTGATCTCCATGGTCGTGGTGCCCTGGCGCAGCGCTTCCCCGCGCAGCCGGCGCACGGTGGTCCGCAGCTCGTCGTCGGTGGCAGCCCGGGTCGCGCCCACGGTGGTCCGGATGCCGCCGCCGGTGTACGGCTCGCCGGCCATCCGCGCGGCGAACTCGGCGGCCCGGTCGCCGGCGAAGACCAGGTGGGCGTGGCTGTCCACGAAGCCGGGCAGCACGGCGGCCCCGCCGACGTCGATCCGGTGGTCGGCGGACGGCGCGTACGCGGCCGGCCCGACCCAGGCCACCCGATCCTCCTCGACGAGCACGGCCGCCTTGCGGCGGATGCCCAGCGGATCGGCGCCGATGCCGTTGGTGACCAGCTCCCCGATGTTGTCGACGAGCAGGCTGCTCATGAGGGAGTCACCGCCTCGATCGACGCCGACAGCTCGGCCGGCACGTCGACGCTCAGGTGCCGGCCCTCGGCCACCACCACCCGGCCGTCCACCACGACCTGGTCGACGTCCGCCGCGACGGCCGCGAAGAACGCCCCCACCGGGGGTACGCCGGCGGTGCGGGCGCTGTCGAGTCGTACCGTCACCAGGTCGGCGCGGGCGCCGGCGGCGATCCGACCGGCGTCGGTCCACCCCAGCGCGGCGTGCCCGGCGGCGGTGGCCGTGGTGAACAGCTCGACCGGGGTGAAGTGGCCGCGCCGGCGGGTGCGTAGCCGCTCGTCCAGCTCCACGGCGCGGGCCTCCTCGAACAGGTCGACCACGGCGTGACTGTCGCTGCCCAGGCTCAGCCGGATACCCGCGTCGGCCATCCGGCGGGCCGGACCGATGCCGTCGGCGAGGTCCCGCTCGGTGGTGGGGCAGAGGCACACGCCGGTCCGGCTGTCGGCGAGCAGGGTCAGGTCCGCGCTGGTCGGATGGGTGGCGTGCACGGCCGTGGTGTCCGGCCCGAGCACTCCGTGGTCCGCGAGCAGCGCGGTGGGCGTACGCCCGTGCACGGCCCGGCACTCGTCGTTCTCGGCGGGCTGCTCGGAGAGGTGCACGTGCAGCGGGGCCCGCCGGTCGCGGGCCCAGTCGGCGACCGTGCGGAGCTGGTCGGCGGGGACCGCCCGGACCGAGTGCACGGCCGCGCCGACCCGCACGTGGGAGTCCGTCGGCTGGAACGCCGCCGCGCGTCGCGCCCAGCCGTCCGCGTCACCGTCGCCGAAGCGCCGCTGCGGTCCGGCGAGCGGCTGACCGTCCACCGTGGAGGTGAGGTAGCAGGTGTCCAGCAGGGTGAGCCGGACCCCGGCGTGCGCGGCGGCCTCGACCAGCGCCGCGCCCATCGCGTTCGGATCGTCGTACGCGCCGCCGTCCGGCCGGTGGTGCAGGTAGTGGAACTCGCCCACGCAGGTGATCCCGGCGAGCGCCATCTCGGCGTACACCGCCCGGGCCAGCGCCAGGTAGGTGTCCGGGTCGAGCCGGTCCGCGACCGCGTACATGCGGTCCCGCCAGGAGAAGAAGTCACCCCGCCCGTCGTGGGTGCGCCCCCGCAGGGCCCGGTGGAAGGCGTGCGAGTGCGCGTTCGCCAGGCCCGGCAGGGTCAGGCCGGGCAGCGGCACGGCGTCGGCGTACACGTCGACCCCGGACGACGGCCGGCTCCCGGGGGTCAGCGGCGTCACCGCGCTGATCCGGCCGTCCTCGACCTCGATCAGCACGTCGGGCGTGGGCTCGGCGTGCGCGGGGAGCCAGGCGTACTCGGCGAGCCAGCGGGTGGCGGTCAGCGGCATGTCAGCTCCTCCAGCACGCGGGCCAGCGCGCGAATCCCCGCCGCGCAGTCGTCGTCGCTCGCGGCCTCGGCGGGGGAGTGCGACACCCCGGTCGGGTTGCGCACGAACAGCATCGCCGTGGGCAGGTAGGCCGCGAGCACCCCGGCGTCGTGTCCCGCGCCCGTGGGCAGCACCGGAGCGTCGAGCAGCGTCGCCAGCCGGGCGGCCAGGTCGCCGTCGAAGGCGACCAGCGGGGTCACCGACTCCTCGGTCACCAGCACCTCCGTGCCGTCGCGGCGGGACCGCTCGGCGAGCTTGGCCCGGACCGCGTCGACCAGCCCGGTCAGGGTCTCCGGGTCGGCCGCGCGCGCGTCCAGCCAGCCGGTCACCCTCGACGGGATCGCGTTGGTGGCGTTGGGTTCCACGGCGACCCGACCCACGGTGGCGTGCGCGCCGCGCAGCCGGGCCTCCTTGTTCGCGGCCAGCACCCCGAAGGCGTAGGTGAGCATCGGGTCGCGCCGGTCGGCCATCCGCGTCGTACCCGCGTGGTTGCCCTCACCGACCACGTCGAAACGCCAGCGGCCGTGCGGCCAGATCGCGCTCGCCACCCCCACCGGCGCGTCCGCGTCCACGAGCGCGCGGCCCTGCTCGACGTGCAGCTCCACGAACGCGCCGAACCGGCCCAGCAGCTCCGGGCGGGCGCCCGCCGGCCGCCCGCCGAGCGCGTCGGCGAAGCTCACCCCGGCCGCGTCGCGCAGGCCGGCCGCGCGGTCGGCCGCCAGCACGCCGGTGAGCAGCCGCGACCCCAGGCAGGGTACGCCGAAGCGCGCGCCCTCCTCCTCCACGAACGCGGCCACCACCAGCGGCCGGACCGGGGTGACACCGGCGGCGCGCAGCTCGTCCACGGCGAGGAACGCGCTGACGATGCCGAGCGGCCCGTCGTACGCCCCGCCGTGCGGCACCGAGTCGAAGTGACTGCCGGTCAGCACGGCGTCCGCGCCCTCCGGGTCACCCCAGTGGGCGAACAGGTTGCCGTTGCCGTCCTCGGTGACCGGCAGGCCGCGACGGTCGGCCTGCCCGTGGAACCAGGCCCGCAACTGGTGTTCCGGCTCGGTCAACGCGTACCGCAGGTAGCCGCCGCTGTCGGCGTCCCGCCCGACCGGCGCGATCTCGTCCCACAGCTCCCGGAATCTGTTAGGAAGGGACCCTTTTACAACAGAATTCGATAACAAGGGGCCCTTCCTTACTGCTCGGTCATTGGGATTCGGACGCCGGTGCGCTCGGCGACCTCGCGGGCGCTGTCGTAGCCGGCGTCGACGTGCCGGATGACGCCCATCGCCGGGTCGTTGGTGAGCACCCGCTCGATCTTCTGGCCGGCCAGGGCGGTGCCGTCGGCCACGCAGACCTGCCCGGCGTGGATCGACCGGCCGATACCGACACCACCGCCGTGGTGGATGGACACCCAGGAGGCCCCGCTGGCGGTGTTGACCAGCGCGTTCAGCAGCGGCCAGTCCGCGATCGCGTCGCTGCCGTCGGCCATCTGTTCGGTCTCCCGGTACGGGCTCGCGACGCTGCCGGTGTCCAGATGGTCCCGGCCGATCACCACCGGGGCGGAGAGCTCGCCGGAGGCCACCATGTCGTTGAACCGCACGCCCGCCCGGTCGCGTTCGCCCTGGCCGAGCCAGCAGATCCGGGCCGGCAGGCCCTGGAACGCGACCCGCTCGCCGGCCAGTTTGATCCAGCGGGCCAGGGACTCGTTCTCCGGGAACAGGTCCAGGATGGCCCGGTCGGTGGCGGCGATGTCGGCCGGATCGCCGGAGAGCGCCGCCCACCGGAACGGGCCCCTCCCCTCGCAGAAGAGCGGGCGGATGTACGCGGGCACGAAACCCGGAAAGTCGAACGCCCGCTGGTAGCCGCCGAGCTGCGCCTCGCCCCGGATCGAGTTGCCGTAGTCGAAGACCTCGGCACCGGCGTCGAGGAAGCCGACCATCGCCTCGACGTGCCGCGCCATCGACGCGCGGGCCCGATCGGTGAACTCGGCGGGCTTCGCCGCGGCGTAGTCCCGCGCGTCGGCCAGCTCGACCCCGACCGGCAGGTACGCCAGGGGGTCGTGGGCGCTGGTCTGGTCGGTCACGATGTCGATCTCGACGCCCCGGCCCAGCAGCTCCGGGAAGACCTCGGCGGCGTTGCCGACGACCCCGACGCTCAACGCGCGCCGGTCCCGCTTCGCCGCGCGGACCCGCGCGACCGCGTCGTCCAGGGAGTCGGCCACCTCGTCCAGGTAGCGGTCGTGCACCCGGCGGTCCAGGCGGGTGCGGTCGACGTCCACGATCAGGCAGACGCCGTCGTTCATGGTGACCGCGAGGGGCTGCGCGCCACCCATTCCGCCGCAACCGGCGGTGAGCGTCAGCGTGCCGGCCAGGGTGCCGCCGAACCTCTTGGCGGCCACTGCCGAGAACGTCTCGTAGGTGCCCTGGAGGATGCCCTGCGTGCCGATGTAGATCCACGAGCCGGCCGTCATCTGCCCGTACATGGTCAGGCCGAGCTGTTCCAGGCGGCGGAACTCGGGCCAGGTCGCCCAGTCGCCGACCAGGTTGGAGTTCGCCAGCAGCACCCGGGGCGCCCACTCGTGCGTACGCATCACACCGACCGGCCGGCCGGACTGCACCAGCATCGTCTCGTCCGCGCGCAGGTCGGTCAGCGTACGCACCAACGCGTGGTACGACGGCCAGTCCCGCGCCGCCTTTCCGGTCCCGCCGTAGACCACCAGGTCGTCGGGGCGTTCGGCCACCTCCGGATCGAGGTTGTTCATCAGCATCCGCAGGGCGGCCTCCTGCTGCCAGCCACGGGTGGTGAGCTGGCTGCCCCGTGCGGCACGGATGGGCTGGGTCATCTCCGGTCTCCTCCTCATCCGAGGAACAACTGTCGGCGGGCCGCGGAGGCTTCGAACGCCTCCAGGCGGCGCTGGGTGTCGGCCGGCGCGGCGTCGCAGATCGCCTGCAACAGGACCATCGCCAGGGTCATCGGGGCGGTGTGCAGGTCGAAGACGAGTTGGGCGCCGACGGCGGCCGGCAGCACCACGTCGGCGTGTTCGGTGGCCGGGCTGACCGGCGAGTCGGTGATCGCCACGACGGTCAGCCCGGCGGCACGCGCGTCGCGCAGGGCGTCCAGGGTCTCCCGGGGGTAGCGGGGCAGTACGAAGGCGAGCACGGCGGACGCCCCGGCCTCGGCGGCCTGCTCCAGCCGGTCGGTGAGCAGGCTGCCGCCGTCGTTGAGCACCCGCACGTCCGGGTGGACCTTGGCGGCGAAGTAGGCGAAGTACGCGGCCAGCGGCGCGGCTGCCCGCAGGCCCAGCACCGGCAGCGGCCGGCTGGACGCGAGCAGCCGCCCGGTGTCGGCGATCCGATCGGTGTCGGCGAGCTGTCCGGCCAACCGGTCCAGGTTGCCCATCTCGGCGCGTACCGCCTGCTGGAGTTCGTTGGCGGTGTCCGCCGGGCCGCCGGTCGTGCGGGCGGTGAGGTCCCGCAGGCGGCGGCGCAGCGCCGGATAGCCGTCGTGGCCGAGCGCGACGGCGAAGCGGGTGACCGAGGGCTGGCTTACCCCGGCCAGCTCGGCGACCTCCGCGGCGGAGAGGTACGCGACGGTCGGCGCGTGCTGCACGAGACAGTGCGCGATCCGGCGCTGGGTCGGGGTGAGCCGTACCCCGTCGAACAGGTCGAGGACCTGCTCGGCCGTCGCCTCGGCAGCGCTGTCATTCACACTTGGACTCTATGCATGAAAACTTTCAGAGGCAATGCTCGACCGGTCGGACACATCGCCGACTATCGAGGACGTGACATCAACCGATTCGATGGTTATTGCCCTGGTTGGTGGTCCCAACGGTGACGTACCGCGCTGGAGCGGTGATTGTAGGATCCGCACGGCGGTTGGACAGAGGAGTTGCGGATGCAGCCGGAAGGCCCCTACCGGTTCACCCACGCGCTGGGCGGATCTCCGGTCGGCAAGGCGTGGGCTGCCATCGACGAACACGGTCGACTTGTGACGGTCGCGGTGCTCGACGCCGCCGTCGCCGGGACCGCGGGTTGGCGGGAGGCGTTCGCCGGCACGGCCAACTCCCTGGCCCAGGGCCCCGGAGCGATGTCGTTCGCGTACGCCGACTTCTCGGCCACCGCGCCCTGGGTCGCGTATCCGGCCGAAGCGGGCCCCGGCGCCGAGAAACTGTTCCGCGCCCTCGGTGTGGAGTACACGCCCGCCCCGGCGCCGCCGGTCTCCGCGCCGCCGGTCTCCGCCTCCCCGGTGTCGACGTCGCCGGTCTCCGGTATGCCCGTGTCCGGTACGCCGGTCTCCAGCACCCCCGTGTCCGGTACCCCCGTGTCCGGCACTCCGGTGTCCAGCCCGCCGCCGGTCTCCGGCGCGTCCGGCCCGGTGTCCGACATGCCGCACGCGCCCTGGGCCGTGCACGCGAACCCGGTGTCCGCGTCCCCGCAACCGGTCTCCGGCGCCCCCACGTCGCCCCCCGCGACGGACCCGACCGCGGGTGACCCCGTCGAGGTCCCGGCGCCGCCGATCGCGCAGACCCGCCCGGTGGTGCCGCCGGCCGACCCGTTCGCCGCGCCCGTACGCCGCATCAAGCCCTCCGAGCCACGACCACCGCGTACCCGGCTGTGGGTGGGCGTCGCGGCGCTGGTCCTGGTGGTGATCGCCGCGGCGGGCGGCCTGGTGCTCTGGGGCGGATCGGACGATCCCGGTGCGCCGCAGACCGCGCCCACCACGAGCATCCTGTCGCCGGCCATCCCGACCACACCGCCGCAGTCGCCGGGTATCGAGCCGCCCAAGCCGGGCGCGTGGCCGACGCAGTGGCCACGGTTCACCGAGCGGGACACCGTGCGGACGCTCACCGATCTCGACGGCCTGGGCTTCCCGGTGAAGGTCCCGACGACCTGGCAGTGCACGCTCGCCGAGCGGGCCGAGGGGTTCGTCAAGTACCAGTGCGGCACCGCCGCCTCGGGCAACCAGGCGGTCGGCGGCGACGTGATCGTGCGCGAGTGCCCGCAGCCGTGCACCGACCAGTGGCAGAACGCCATGCGCTCGGTCGAGGAGGCGTGGGGCGCGCAGTGGATCCGCAGTGGCCTGTACGGGAGCTACGCCGAGCAGATCATCGAGGCCGACGGCGCGCAACGGCACGGCCTCGTCGTGGTCGCCTACTTCCGCAGCGGCGAGGACGGAGCCATCAACCGGCAGCTCGTCATCCGTATGACCTCGCCCGTGCCCGAGGCGTACCAGCTCCGGCGCTTCGCCAGCTACATCCGTGACGTGGTCGTCTTTTGACCAGGTCGAGCGGAGAGGCGTCCACAACGGACGCCGATCCTCGACCGCTCGCCGGTCGGTCGGTCGCGTTGGTCCATGAGTGGTTCGGCGCCACTGGCGGATCCGAGCAGGTGTTCCTCCAGATGGCCGAACTCGTGCCGCACGCCGATCGCTTCGTGCTCTGGAAGGACCACGACGCGACGGTGGACGGGGACGTCCACGAGTCCTGGCTGGCGAAGACTCCGCTGCGGCACAGCAAGGCCCTCGCGCTTCCGTTCATGCCGTTGACCTGGCGGACGCTGACCCGCCAGAAGTACGACGTGGTCCTCTCGTCGAGCCACGCGTTCGCGCACACCGTGAAAATCGGCGACCCGGAGCGCACCCGCCATCTGAGCTACGTCCACTCGCCGGCCCGCTACGTCTGGAGCCCCGGCCTCGACCAGCGGGGCGCCAGCGCCGCGCTCGCGCCGATGCGGGCCGCCCTCCAGGCCGGCGACCGGCGGCTGAGCCGTCACGTGCACGGCTACGCGGCGAACTCCCGGGAGGTGCGGGCCCGTATCCGCTGCTACTGGGGACGGGACGCCACGGTGATCAACCCGCCGGTGGAGGTGGACTACTTCGCGTCCGCCCCGCCGGCCGTCCGCGACCAGGAACGCCGGTACCTGCTCGGCGTCGGCCGCTGGATCCCGTACAAGAACTTCGATCTGATGATCGAGATCGCGGCGGCGGCCCGGCTGCCGCTCGTGATCGCCGGCGGAGGTCCCGAGGAGGCCAATCTGCGTCGGCTCGCGGCCCGCGTCGACGTGCCGGTCGAGTTCGAGGTCAGACCCACCACCGAGCGGCTCCGCGAGCTGTACTGGGGCGCGAGCGTGCTGCTCTACCCCGCTCTGGAGGACTTCGGGATGATCCCGGTCGAGGCCCAGGCCTGCGGGACACCCGTCGTGGGCTGGGCGCGCGGCGGCCTGCTCGAGACCGTGCTGACCGGCGAGACCGGCTTCCTCCTCGACGCCGACGACCCGGGCGCGTACGTGGATCCGATCCGCCAGGCGTCGCGGCTGCCGACGCAGGCGGCGATGACCAACGCCCAACGGTTCACGCCGCAGGTCTTCCGGGAGACCATGGCCGGGTGGCTGGCCGAGCAGGCGTCATCGTGACCGGCTCCACGTCGACACATCCGCCGGCGGGCGAAGCTCCCGTGGCGAACGTGCTGATGCTGGGCACCGCCGAGTGGGACTCTCCGATCGCGACGAACCAGCACTACGTCGCGCGGGAGTTGGCCCGCACCGCGAACGTCACGTTCGTCGAGTCACTGGGCCTGCGCCGGCCCACGCTGCGCCGCGACGACGTCGTCCGGATGGCGTCCCGGGTTCGCCGTGCGCTGGGCGACCAGGAGCTCCCGGCGCAGCGACCTCGCCCGGCCGGAACGCGGATCGTGTCTCCGCTCGTGCTGCCGGTGCACCGCACGCCCACCTATCCGGTCAACCGCGCCCTGCTGCGTCGGGCCACCGGCGACTGGCTCCGCAGCGCGCGTCCCCGGGTGCTCTGGACGTTCACGCCGGTTACCTACGGCCTGGAAGAGGCCGCCGACCTCGTCATCTACCACTGCGTCGATCTGCTGGCGACCTTTCCCGGCGTGGACGCCGTAGCGGTGGGCCGGGGCGAGCGCTCGCTGTCGACGCGTACCGCGGTCGCCGTCGCCACCAGCGCGGCCGTGCGGGAGCATCTCGCCGCAGTCGGCTTCCCCCGCGTCGAACTCCTGCCCAACGTCGCGGACGTGTCGGTCTTCACGGCGGCGAGCCGGCCGGCCGCGCAGCGCCGACCCGACGTCCTCTTCTCCGGCAACCTCACCGTCCACAAGCTCGACCTGCGACTCCTCGAATCGATCGCCACCGCCGTACGCGGTCGGGGCGAGCTGCTGCTGGCCGGGCCGCTCGCCGCCGGCGGGGGCAGCTTCGACGCGGAGCTGCGGCACCTGGAGGCCCTCGGCGCCCGACACCTCGGCGTCCTCTCCCCGGACCAACTCGCCGAGGTGGCCGGCGCGTGCGCCGTGGGTGTCATCCCGTACGCGATCAACGACTACACCCGGGGCGTCAGCCCGCTCAAGTGCTACGAGTACCTGTCCTCCGGGCTGGCCGTGCTGAGCAGCCCACTGCCGGCGGTGGTCGAACTCGCGCGGGCCAATCCCCACGTGACCGTGGACGACGCGCACGACCTGCCGGCCCACCTGCCCGGCCTGCTGCAACCGGTCACCGACACCGTCGTCGACGCCCGGATCGCGAGCGCTGCCGAACACGGGTGGGAGGGGCGTGGCGCGCTGCTGCGCGACCTGTTGCGGACCGAAGTAGCGCCGTGACCCGCGTACTGGTCGTGACCGTCGAGCCGCCCTGGCCGGCCCAGCACGGCGGCCGAATCCGCACGGCGCGGGTCGCCGAGGCGCTGGGACGCGACGCCGAGGTGCTGGTCGCCTTCCCCGACCACGGCGATCGGCAGCCGGACGCACCGGTCGCCACCCGCCCGCTGCCCTGGTCGCCACCGCCGGCCGTCCGTACCCGGGCGTCGGGCCGGCCCCACCTGGGCGGGCACTACCTCGCGCCGATCGCCGACCCCCTGGCGGAGCTGTGTGACGAGTTCCGGCCCGACGTCGTCTACTGGTCGCACTCCTACCTGGCCGCCTGGGCGCCCCCGGCGGCGCGGCAGGTGCCGCAGGTCGTCGAGTTCGCCAACATCGAGAGCCGACGACTCGCGACGATGGTGGATTCGGCCCACGGCTGGCAGCGCGTGGCACGCCGCGCCGAGGCCGCCAAGGCAGCCTTCTGGGAACCCCGGGTGGCCGCCCGTGCCGCCCTGTGCGTCGCGCTGTCCGCACCGGACCTGGACGTGTTGCGGGGGTGGGCCAGCGACGTCGTCCTCGCCCCCAACGGTGTGGACGTCTGGCCGTACGAACCCTCGCCGGCCGACGGGTACGTCCTCGCGCTGGCGTCCTACGACTACGAGCCCAACGTGCGCGCGCTCCGGACGTTCCTGCGGGAGACCTGGCCCCTCGTTCGCGCCGCGCTCCCCGTGGCGCGGCTCGTGGTGGCGGGCCGGCGGAGCGAGGCGCTGGCGCGGGAGTGCGCCGACGCACCCGGGGTCTCGGTCCTCGGCACGCTCGACGACGTGGCCGACGCGTACGCCGGCGCTGCCGTGACGGTCGCTCCCGCCACCACCGGCGGCGGTGCCCAGCTCAAGCTGACCGAGTCGATGTCCCGGGGCCGAAGCGTCGTGATGAGCGCGTTCGCGGCGCAGGGCCTGCCGGCCGCCGTACGCGACGCCGACTCCCACCGGGTGGCCGACGACCCGCGCTCCTTCGCGGACGCGGTCGTCGACGCCCTGCGGGACCCGTCCACCCGCCATCCCCGGGAGCTGGCGGGCTGGCGACGGACCGCCGCCCTCGGCTGGCCCGAGACCGTCCGCGAGCTGGCCGCCGCTATCCGCGTCCTCGCCGAACGGACGGCCGCATCGTGATCCGCCGCGTCCACCTCATCGAGTCCGGCGGTCGCGGCGGGGTCTTCAACCACACCGTCGAAGTCGCCGCCGGCCTGCGCGAACTCGGCGTCGACGCGGTCGTGCACACCGCTGACGACTGCGACGCGGCACCGACCTCGGTGACCCTCTGCCGGTGCGTGACCTGGCACCGCGCCTCGCCCCACCGACGGGTGCGCCAGGCCCGGACGTCGACGCGCTATCTGCTGCGCACGTTGCCGCACCTGCGCCGGCTGATCGACCCACAGGATGTCGTGCACGTCCAGGGGCTGTTCGCGCTCACCCCGGAGCTGATCTCGATCGCCCGGCGGCGTCGCGCCACGGTCGTCACCAGCCCGCACAACACCTTCGTCCGGTCGAACGCCCCCGGCGGCGGGCGGGCGCTACGAAGTGCGCTGCGGGACGCCGACCGGGTGCTCGTCTACTCCGACGCCGACCGGCGACGCCTCCTCGACCGGGGTGTGGCGAACGTCGACCGGGTGCCCCTGACGCAGTGGACGCCGCCTCCGCAGCCGGCGCTCGTCGACCGGTGGCGGGCCGAGCTGAATCCGGGCTCGGTGAAGCTCGCCCTGCTGCCCGGCCAGGTGCGGGCGGACAAGAACCCCGAGCTGTTCGTTCGGGCCGTCGCCCAGTTGCCTGGTTGGCGGGGCGCGGTGGTCGGGGAGGACCTCGGGCCGGGCCGGCGGGTCGACGCGCTCGTCGAACAGACCGGCGCGGCGGTGACGACGGCGTACCGCTACCTGAGCGTCGACGAGTTCACCGCGCTGGTGGCGGCGGCCGATGTCGTCGTCGCGCCGTACGAGGTCGCCAGCCAGTCCGGCGTGCTCGCCGTAGCGGCCCGACTGGGGGTGCCCACCGCAGTGGCCCCCTGTGGTGGTCTGGGCGAGCTGGCCACCGCCGTCGCCCGGGACACCGGCATCGAGGCGATCGCGGCCGCCATCGCCCTCGCCCACGAACGCGGCGTGCAGCCGGTCGACTCGACGGACGCCCCGGCCCGGTTCCTCGCCGCGTACACCGCTGCCCAGCAGGGTCGGACGTCATGATCGTCACGATGGTGTCGGTGTCGGACACCGCCGGAGGCGCCGAGGCGCACACCGTCGCGCTCGGTCGCGGGCTGCGCGACCGTGGCCACGACGTCGCCCTGTACGGCCGGTGCCCGGGGTGGGAGGAGCAGGGTCTCGTCCGAGGCGACATCCGTCTCGGCCCGAAGTGGTCCCGTCGGACGATGGCCGCCGGGCTGCTGCGGGTGCCCATCGAACGGCATCGGACCCAGGTCATCGCCGACGCCTCCGTCTACCACATGCAGTTCAAGCGGGAACAGATCGCACTGACCGCGCCGCTGTCGCGCCGGGCGCCCGTGGTGTGGACTGAACACGGACGGTGGATGGGCGGACCGGTCGGTCGCCTGCTGCTCGCCGGCTACGCACGCGCGGCCGAGCACGTCTCGCGGGTGGTCTGCGTGAGCGATGCCGTCGCCGCCGACCTCGAACCGGTGGTCGGGCGGGACAAGCTGGTGGTCGTTCCCAACGCCATCGACACCGACCGGTACGCCGCGCCTCCGGACGCGACGCGGGCGGCCCTGCGCCAGCGGCTGCTGCCGAGCCGCTTCCACGACCGCCGGGTCGCCGTCCTCGCGGCGCGGCTGCACCCCGCCAAGCGGCACGACCGGGCGATCGCGGCGGCGCTCGCCAGCGGCAGCGCCCTGGTCGTCGTCGGCGACGGCCCGGACCGCGAGCGGCTGGAACGACTCACCGCCGGCACCGGCGACGTGCACTTCACCGGCCACCGTGATGACGTGCCCGACCTCCTCGCGGCCAGCGACTTCTACGTCTACTGCGGCGCGGGGACGGACGGCACGCCCACCTGCGTCCTCGAGGCCGCCGCCGGTGGGCTGCCGATCGTGGCGTTCCGCGGTGATCCCGGCACGGAGCTGATTCCGCACTGCGGTGGCGTCGTACTCGGTGGGCCGGCCGAGCTGACGGCCGACGCGGTGTCGGCGATGCTCCAGCGGCGGGGGGCCGGTGTCGCCTACGTCGAGCAGCGGCACGGGCGCGACAGGTGGCTCGACGCGTACGAACGGACCTTCGGGGAGTGCCTCCGATGACCTCACCCGGACAGACGACGACCGAGGATCTCGCTGCGACCGGCCCGGCGGACGCCACCCGGTCGGCGCGCGGGCTCAGTACCGCCACCGCCGTGTCACTGGGTCTCCGTCTGCTCGGCATGGCCGTGGGCATGGCGACCACCTCGGTGCTCGCCCGATATCTGAACCCCGACGGCTACGGCGTCTTCGCCCTCGCGCTCACCCTCGGCACGGCGGCGGCGCAGGTCGCCGACATGGGCACCACGATCACGGTGAGTTCCCGGATCGCCCGGGAGAAGGCGACGGCCGGCCGCATCCTCACGACCGGCCTGCTCATCCGTACGTCGGTGGCGCTGCTCGCGACCGTCGCCCTGCTCGTCGCCGCCGCCGCAGGGCTGTTCGGGGAGTCCAGCGCCGTCGTCAGTGTCGTCGCCGTCGCGACGCCGTTGTCCGCGGCGTCCGTGCTCACGGCGGGAGCCACCGCCCGCTTCCGTCCCGAGGTGTCGGCGGTCCTGGCCCTCGTGCAGGGCGTCCTCTGGCTGGTGGCGGTCGTCTTCATCGCCCGGACCGGCGGGGACGTCGTCCTGCTCGCGTGGTTCTTCGTGGCCGTCGTGGTCGTGCAGACCGGCATCGGGGTCGCGATCAACCGGCGGCTGGTGCCACTGGGCCGGCCGTCCTGGGCGGAGGCGGGCCGGATCCTCGCGCTGAGTTGGCCACTCGCGATCAGCTCGCTGGCGGTCATGGCCTACTACCGACTGGGCTCGGTGATCCTCTTCCACCTGCAAGGAGCGGCCGAGCTGGGCTACTACTCGGCGGCGTACAAGTTCCTCGACGTCGCCCAGCTCGGGCCGGCCATGCTGGTGGCCCCGCTGCTGCCGATCGTGGCGACGAGTCTCAGCATGGACGCGCACCGCCGACAGCTGATCTTCAGCCTGGCGACCCGTACCGGCGTCGTGATCGGCGCGGGTACGGCGGTGCTGCTGATCGCGTTGGCCCCCGCCCTCGTCAGCTACCTCTACGGCGACGACTTCGGCCCGGCGGTCACGCCCCTGCTCCTGCTGGCGGTCGCCTTCGTGGGCGTGACCCTCGGCTACGTCGGTACGACGATCTGCTCGGCGCTGGGCCTGGTACGCCCGATCGCGGTGCTGACCGTCTCGGTGGCGGTGGTCAACCTCGCGGCGCAGTTCTGGGCCTGTGCCCGGTGGGGCGCGACCGGCGCGGCGGCCGTCGCCGCGGCGACCGAGTTCGTCATCGGCGTCACCACGTGTCTGCTGGCCGCGCGCGCGATGACGTCACGGCTTCCGCTGCGGGAGTTGGGGAGTGTCCTCGCCGTGGGCGCCGCCACCGTGCTGGTGCTGTGGCTGGTACGGCTTCCGTGGCAGGTCGAGGGCGCGTTGGCCGCCGGCCTGTTCGGGGTGGCGGTGCTGGCCACGCGGGCGATCACCACGGCGGACCTGAGGCGGGTCCTGTCCCGCAAGGCCATCTGAGGCCTACCGGCGGGCGTTACCAGGTCGCCCCGGTCCGGAGGTGCTGCCAGGTCAGGCCGGTGCACTCGACCGGCCCGGTGCCGCAGGACAACGCGGCGTTCGTGTTGGTGGCCCGGCTACCGTCCGCCCGCACGAGTTCGCTGACGTCGACGGCCAACTCCAGGGCGTACGAGACCAGGGATCCTCCGGCGGCGACCGTCGCCCCCCGTGAGCCCCGCCCGAACCGCAGCCCGTCCCCGCGAACCACGGCGGCGCCCGAGTTGCGTACCCGTGCCACTCCACCGTTCGTGCCGTCGATGGTCACGTCCGACACCGACAGCTCGGTGGTGGTGTTGAGGTCGACCAGCCAGGGCGTCCCCACCGTCCGGGTCCGGTCGACCGTCAGCAGGGGCAGGACGTGCGTGGCCGCCGAAGCGGAGACCAGGGCCCCGCCCCGGCCGACGATCCGCACGTCCGTCACGCTCGCCCGCCGTACGGCGGCGCGCGTCGCCCACCCGGGCAGCTCCAGCAGGTAGCTGTCGCCGCTCGCGGTCAGGCTGACCCCGCGCACGGTCAGGTCGTTCACCACCCCCGCGACCTGGGCGACAGCGGTGCCGGCGGACGTGCCCGCGACGGTGACGCCGCCCAACAGGAGCTCACCGATCGTCGCCGTCCGGGCTATCGACAGCAGCGGCGCGGCATCGAGCTGTTCGACGTTCACCTCCTCGACGGTGAGACCGTCGAGGGTGGCCGGCCGGAAGGGCGCGACCCGCACCAGCGGCTCGTTCCCGCGCGGCCCCTGGATTCGCAACCCGCGAAGGCGTACGCGTCCCACCGCCGAGCCGTTGATGTGCACCATGCCGCCCCGGCCCGGCAGCGTACCGGCCGTCACCTGCTCGACGACCAGATCGTCCACGCGGCCGCCGGTGGTGCGCCAGTCGGCGGTGTCGTCACCGATCCAGATGACGTTGTTGCCGGCGAGCCCCGCGACACCCCGGACGGTCGTGCGCAGCGCGGCGGTCTCCGGCGACCCGCCGAGCACCTTGACCAGGGCGGCGAGTGAGGCGGCACCGATGTCCTCGATGACCGTGTCGGTCACCGGTCCCGACACGTCGTCGTACGCCTGCCAGTCGCGGGGGGTGATGGCGACGGTGTCGTCGCCCGTCGAGCCGCGGATGCCCGAGATCCGGGTCCGTGCGGCCGGTCCCTGGATGTGGACGCCGTCGGAGTGCACCGCGAACTTGATCTCCGTGATGGTGGTGTCGGCGACGTCGCCCAGCGAGATGGCGTACTTGTCGCTGGCGGTCCGTACCGTGAGCCCCCTGAGCGTCAGGCCGTCGACCCTTCGCCAGCGCAGCGTGTGCAGATCGGGACCCGTGCCACCGACTCCGCCCGCGCGGACCCAGGTGCCGCCGATGACGCTGATGTCCCGATCCCGGCCGCCCCCGGTCACCGCCGTGTTGGTGAGCAGGTTGCAGGCGCTGCCCGCCGCCAGGGTGACCGTGCACCCGGACATGATCAGCGTCGTGCCGCTGGGCACCACGAGGGGCGCGCTGACCCGGTAGTGCGCGTTGTCCGTGCCGCGTACCACGCCGCCCGCCGCCCCGCGCAGGGCGGCGTTGAGGGCGGCCGTGTCGTCGTCCCCGGACGGAGGTGGCAGCGAAACGGTGCCCTTCGGCGGCGGGGCGTCACCGGCGAGGACCAAGCCGCCGGCGGCGGCGAGGAAGGTGCGGCGGGTGATCATCTGCGGCTCCGGGGGTGATCCCGGGTTACCAGACCGGGTGGCGTACGCCGACGAGGCGTACGCCGTGTCAACTCTCCGACCGAAAACGATAAGCATCGTACTGATGGCCCGGCAATCATCCGTCCGGCGCTCCCCGTTTCACCCCGCTGGCCGGGGTCGTCCAGGGCGAGATTCCGGCGACACCCGTGTGCGTCGCTGCTGATACTGTGTGCCGCGGCGGCCGACGTGCCGTGCCGCGCGACCCACCACAGTGTACGGCTGCGCTGGTCACCGGGCCGCCCCTGGCTGTGGCCGCCCGCGGTCGTCACGGCAGTCGGTTCGGCGTTGTTGTCAGCAGGGTTCGGTGTCAGCGTCGGCGGGCCGAACCCGATCTCGGGGCAAAGGCAGCGATGGGTTCCAGAGGAACTGTGACTGATTCCGGCACGGGCGACACGGGCATCCGTTCCCCCGAACGGCCCACGGCCGACGGCGCCTCCCACCTGACCCGCGCCCTCGGCGGGGTGCTCGGTCCCCGACCGCCCGCGACCGGCGTCCCGCGCCTCATCTGGTGGGCGGCCTGGGGATGTGCCGCGTTGTCGGCCCTCTACATCGTCGCCACGGTGCCGACGCTCCTCGGCGTCGTCTTCGCCGTCGCGTTGCCACTGCTCGTACGCCGGCTTCCCCTGAGCGGGATCGTGCTGGTGGCGGTGCTCGCGCAGGAGATCAAGCCGAACGGGCGCTTCGGCGAGCTCACCACTCTCGGCTACCCGGCGTTCATCAGCCCCGGCAAGGCCCCGATCATCCTGCCGCTCGCGGTGACGGCGGTCCTCGCGGCCGCCGTACGGTGGTGGCCATCGGCCCGTCCGCAGCTCCGCTCGGTGGGCGTCACCCTGCTCGGGCCCGCGGCCGGCCTCATCGTGTTGGCCGTCGGCAGCGGCCTGGTCCACGGGCAGTCGGTCTTCTCCGCCGTCAACCAGAACGCCCGCCCCTTCGTCCTGCTGGCGCTGGGTCTCCTCATCGGCCTGAGCTTCCGGTGGTTGCGGGACGACCAGCGGATCACCACGCCGACGGTCTGGGCTGCGCTGGTCGGTCTGCTGGTTGCGGCGGCCGTCGCCATTCCGCTCGGCGAGGCTGCCGACGACCGGCTCAGCGCCTACTTCGTCTACTACGACTCCGCGCTGCCGGCGATCGCGGCGGCGGTGTTCATCGGCATGCTCGGGGACAACGGGTGGCGCTGGGACTGGCGGCACATGACGCTGGCCGCCGTCACGCCACTGTTGATCCTGATCAGTTTCCGCCGGAGCGTCTGGGTCGCGGCGCTGGTCGCGCTCGTCGTCGTACTCGTCCTCACCTGGCGGCGCTGGCAGCGGATGATCCGGCAGTTCGGGTTCGCGGCGTTGGTCGTGGCCGTGGTCGTGCTGGCCGCGCCGGGCTTCGCCGCGGATCTCGGCCTGCGCAGCGCGGGCAGCTTCGACCTGGCCGACGGCGCACCGAGCCCGAGCGCAAAACCGAGCATCAGCGTCGCACCGAGCGCGAGTGGCCTGCCGAGCGCCAGTGCCAGGACGAGCGCCAGTGCCAGGCCGACCGCGACTGGTCAGCCGACTCCGACCGGCAAGCCGAGCCCGACCGGCAGCCCGACATCGACCGGCCGGCCCAGCGCCAGCGGCACGCCGGGCGTGACCGGCAGCCCACGCCCGGCCGGTGGGGTGAGCGCGAATGGCAGTCCGAGCCGGTCCGCCAGCGCCTCCACGACGCCGAGCCGGCCGGCGCAGACCCCACCGGCTCAGGCGAGCGCCCAGCACCAGGCCGCGTCGACGAGCGGACACCTCAGCGACCTCCGCCTCGGGTGGGACTACGTCCGGGCGAACCTCTGGACCGGCGTGGGCCCCCTCGCACCTCAGCTCCCGGGTCTGGCCGCCAACAACTCCGAGCGGGTGTACGTCCACAACGAGTTGTTGCAGGACTGGCTCCGGTACGGACCCCTGGCGCCCCTGCTCGTCATCGTCTTCCTCGCGGCAGCGGCGTTGGCGGCGCTGAAGGCCTTCCGCGATCCCGACAGCGACGTGGTCGTCCGGTCGGCGGCGGCGTTCTGCCTGATCGCGCCGCTGTGCCTGATGACCGCGCCGTTCGTGTCGGAGACGAGTCGGTGGCCGCTGGTGCTGGGTATCGCCGCGGGGATCGTCGTCCCGGTGTTCCTCGGTCGAGGTCGGCGCGACGGACAGCCCGGTGAGTGAGATGTCGCGCCGCGCCCTGCGGTTGGCCCTGTGGGCGCAGCGTCAGGCCCACGTCGTGCCCGGGCCACTGCGCCGCGTGGGTGGGCGTGCCCTGCGCCGGTTCGCGAACCCGGGCGAGCAGACGTCCGGCCCCAGCGAGGACTGGTCGGTGCTGTTGGTGCCGGGTCGGAGCGCGGGCGACCTGGAGGCGCTCCGGCCGATGGTCGCCGGCCCGCGCCCGCCCGTCTCGCCGCGTGCCGTCGACGTCACCGGTTCCCGGCGGGTGCGCTGCGCCATCGCCACCGGGGTGCTCGACGTCGGCGGCGCGGAGGAGGTGGCCGCCTTCCTGGCCCGACGGCTGCCGGCCCACGCCGTCGACACCGCGGTCATCTACACCGGAACGCGACTGCCCGGGCAGGACGGTGCCGGCGGTCGGCTGGCCCGGACCCTCGCCGACGAGGGCGTCGTGACCCACCTGGTGTCGCCGGACGACGCCGCCGACTGGATGCGCTCCTGGCGCCCGGACGTGATCAGCGGCCACAACGCGGACGACTGGCTGCTCGACGCGGCCGCCGGGGTCGGCGTCCCGTGGGTGGAGACGCTGCACGACATGCACCGCTTCTACCACCCGGAATCCTGGGCCCCGGAGGGCCTGCGGGCACAGAAGATCACCGCGCAGGTCGCGGTCAGCGACCTCGTCCGTCAGCAGTACCTCGCCCGGAACCCGGGCTACCCCGACGACCGCCTGCTGACCGTGCCGAACGGCGTCGACGGCGCACGTGTCCTGCGCGTGGACCGGGAGCGGGCGCGCGCCGCGCTGGGGCTGACCGACGAGTTCCTCTTCGTCTCGCTGGCCCGGTACTGTCTGCAGAAGAACACGTACGGTCTGGTGACGGCCTTCGCCGAGGTGGCCGCCGCGCATCCGGACGCCCACCTGCTGGTGGCGGGCCGGGCCAACGACGACCTGCTGTACTACGAGCAGACCCGACAGGCCGCTGCGGCGACCCCGGGCTCGGACCGCATCCACCTGCGTGGACACTGCGCCAACCCGATGGCGCTGCTGGCGGCGGCGGACGCCTTCGTTCTGGACTCCTTCTTCGAGGGCTGGTCGCTGGCGTCGATGGAGGCGCTGGCGGCCGGGGTGCCCGTCGTGCTGACCGACGTGGGTGGTGCCCGGGAGCAGTTGGCGAACGGCAGGCGCGGCCACCTGGTCGCCAACCCGGCCGGTAACGCCGAACTCGTCGACTGGCAGGTGATCAACGAGCTGCGGTATCGGCCGCAGGGCAACCGGGCCGATCTGGTCGCGGCCATGTCGTCGATGATCCGCGACCGCGCGGTGTGGGCCGCGGACCGCGAGCGACTGCGCGAGGAGGCCATCGGCCTGTTCTCGCCGGACGACTCCCTGGCCGGGCACGCACGGGTGCTGCGCGCCGTGGCGCTCGGCGAACGCCTGCCCACCGAGGACCGGCCCGCGAGCGACGCCTGACCGTCGGGCGGGGCCGGTCCGGGGGAACTACCCCCGACGGACCCGGATCACCGGCCACCACCCCGAAACACCTCGGCGACGGTACGCAGGACGACCTTGATGTCGAGCCACAGCGACCAGTTCTCGATGTAGTAGTTGTCGAACCTCGCCCGGTCGGAGATCGGGGTGTCGCCGCGCAGGCCACTGACCTGTGCGAGGCCGGTGAGCCCGACGGGTACCCGGTGGCGCATCGCGTAGGTGGGGTACTCGACCGAGAACCTCTCCACGAAGTGCGGCCGTTCCGGGCGGGGGCCGACCACGCTCATCTCGCCGCGCAGGATGTTCCACAGCTGCGGTAGTTCGTCGAGCGACGTCCGACGCATGAACCGACCGACCACGCCCACCCGCTGGTCGTGCGCGATGGACCAGTTCGTCTCCGATTCGCTCTCGTCGGCGGGCTGCATCGAACGGAACTTGATGACCTTGAATGGTCTACCGTACCGGCCGATCCGTTCCTGGTAGAAGAAGATGCCCCGGCCAACGGCGAGGAACGTCGCCATCGCGCAGAGCAGCAACACCGGGCTGAGGACGAGCAGCGCCACCGCCGCGAAGACCACATCGGACGCTCGCTTGACGGCCCATCGTGGGCCGGAGAGTTTGGTATCTCCGATCTTGACGATTGGTATGGCGCCAATGTGATCGGGATACCCACCCAGGGACCGGGAGCCCCAGAGGCGGGGCACCGCCCAGAGGTCGGGGCGTGAACTGACTGTCCGCAACAGGTTGTCCATCAGCTCCGACTCGGAACAATCCGGGTCGGCGATGACCAGCACGTCGCATTCCAACATCTCGATGAGCTTTGCGAGATCGTCCAGAGTGCCGATCAACGGAACCGACCCGACGCCCACGTTCGGCGCGACGTCGACGCAACCGACGAATCGCAGCCCGTACTGCGGATAACGCCGCAGCAGCCGGGCGAGTTCCAGACCGACCGGCCCGCTGCCGATGATGATGGTGTTGTGCTCCACCCACCGGCGCTTGCGGGCGACAATGGTGAACGCCCTGCTGAAGGCCCGGCCGACGATCACCAGACCGGCGGAGAGCGCGACCCCGCGCATGAAACCGCCCACGTAGTGCACCGAGTCGTGCCGTTCGGCCGCGATGATTGCCACCACCGCGGCGGACGCCAGCAACCGTCCGCAGATGCTCGGCAGTTCATCCAGGATGCCGACGTGCCGGCGGGCGCGATACAGCCCGCCGGACGCGAAGATGGTCACCGCCAGCACCGCGTTGGACAGGGTCCCCCGCCAGTAGTCCTGGCTCAACAGCAGGGGAACGAGCAGCGCGACGACGTCGATGGGCGCCGTCAACATCCAGGCCCGCAGCCAGCGCGTCCGCTTCGAGGCCCGGGAACCGGCGTACGGCAGGACCGCCGTGGTGTCCATACCGGACCGTACGGGCACCGTCGCCGACACCCTCGTCGGCTCGGTGGCGGCGCCGCTCTCGTCGCGCTGCTGTGGCACCGCCGTTGGCGGCGCGTCGCCGAACTCCGTCCGTCTCGCACCCGGGTAACTCATGACCGGTCGGCTCGACATGGTGATCCTCCCCCGTGAGCCCTCCGGCGAAATTCGAGCCAGGGGGCGATCGCAGGTTACGACCGCGTCAGTTACACCACCAGAGCCGGCACGGCATTCCTGTCTCCTACTTTGCGGCGGACGCGATGTCGGCTACCGCGTCGCGGCGAACGGCGTCGAAGACGCGTTGCGCCTTGCCCTTGTCCGCGAGCACGACACTTTCACTGCCGATCATTCCCGTCCCCTTGGTGGGGCAGGTGTAGAACGCGAGGTTGCCGCCCCGGAGGTGACGAAGCTCCATCGCCAGATCGACCAGGGACAGGGAACGGTCGACGGCGACCGAGTTGGCCGTGGCCTTCACGAACGAGTTCAGCTTGGTGGGATTCGCCAGTACGCCACCGGAGGCCGCCTTGTCCAAAATGGCCTTGATGACCTGCTGCTGATGCTTGATCCGGGCGAAGTCGCCATTGGCGAAGGCGTAACGCTCACGGGCGTAGTCCAGGGCGGCCGCGCCGTCCATCGTCTGCCTTCCCTTGGTGAACTCGCGCCGCCCGTCGGGGTTCAGCGAGTGGGTCGAGGTGAAGCTCTGCTCCACATCGATCTCGACACCACCCAGCGCGTCGACGATCTCCTTGAAGCCGGAGAAGTCGACCATTGTCACGTGGTCGATGCGGACGTTTGTGAACTTCTCCACCGTCTGCACCATCAGCGGAACGCCGCCCCACGCGTACGCCGCATTGATTTTGGCGTCCGTGCCGCCGCGCCCCTCCTTGGACTTGGGCACGTTCACCCACGTGTCACGAGGGATGGAGATCAGCTGTGCGCTGGAGCGGTCCTTCGGAAGGTGCGCCAGGATGATCGTGTCCGATCGGGAGCCCGACGTGTTCTGCGTATCGCGGGAGTCGCTGCCGAGGATCATGATGTTCATCGCACCGGTCGCCACGGGCTCCGGACGCGACTCCTCCGGCACATCCTCGAACGCGTCCACCCGTTCGATGTTCGAGTTGATGGAGCGGTAGTAGAGACCACCCGCGACCACACCGCCACCGACGAGCAACGCCAGGACTACGAGGATGATCAGGACGATCCGCTTCCACCGTCGCCGGGGTCGGGGCGGCGGTGCGGTGACCTGCTCACCACCGTCTGGCTGCCCAGGATCGACCGGCCCCCCGTTCGTCTGGAGGTTGAATTCTGCGGTCTGGTCTGCGCGCGCCATACCGGCGATGCTACTGATTCACGTTCTGCCCCGCGTACCCTCGACCGGCCAGGAACGCCCGCCGATGGTGGGAGGATCGTCCGCGACGCTGTCGGCGTGTCATGGTTACCGGGTGCGGCTGACCTCGATCCACACGTACCCCGTCAAGGGTTGTCACCGGCTCGACCACGACGGCGCGTTCGTGCAACCGTGGGGCCTGGCCGGCGACCGACGCTGGATGGTGGTGGACGCCGACGGCGTCGGCGTCACCCAGCGGGACACGACCCGCCTGGTCGGCCTGCGGGCCAGCGTGCGCCCGGGCGGCCTGGTGCTGCGCGCCGACACCAGGCCCGACCTCGACGTACCGGAACCGGCCGGCGGCGAGCCGGTGCGGGTGCGGACCTTCCGCAGCCGGACGACCTCGGTCCCCGCGCTGCACGCCGGCCCGGCCGCTGACGCCTGGCTCGGCGCGCTCCTCGGCCAGCCCGTCCGGTTGGTCTGGTTGGCCAGTCCGACGCGACACCTGGCCGCCGCCGATCGCGAGTACGACACCGGCGACCAGGTCAACTTCGCCGACGCCTACCCACTGTTGCTGACCAGCACCGGCTCCCTCGACGCCCTCAACGGCTGGCTCGCCGACGCGGGTGAGGAGCCGGTGCCGATGACGCGGTTCCGGCCCAACCTGGTCGTCGACGGCGCGCCGGCCTGGGCCGAGGACGGGTGGGCGGGCCGGTCGCTGCGCGTCGGCGACGTGCGGCTGCGCGCCGCCGGGCCGTGCGACCGCTGCGTGGTCACCACCACTGACCAGGAGACCGGGGTACGCGCCAAGGAGCCCCTACGTACCCTCGGCCGCTACCGCAACATCCGCCAGAAGCTCCTGTTCGGACTGAACGTGGTGCCCGTCGACAGTGGACCCATACGGATCGGCGACGCGCTCGTCGTCGAACCCTGACCGTCCAGCGGCGGGCTCGTCACCGTCCGTCGATGCTCTCTTAGCTTTCGCTTAGCCGCCTTGTCCGGCCGTATGCCGTTCCGGCAGCATCGCGACGTGACCGACGGAAGCGCTCCCGGCGGCGTCGAGGATCCCGCCCTCGCCGTCAAGGACGTCGACATCGACCTCGACCTGGACCGCGCTCCGGACGATCGGCCCGCGTCCTCGTCCGGCCCGGTGCCCTGGCTGGTCGCCACCGGCGTCACCGTGCTCGCGGCGGCCCTCGGACTCACCCTGGCCCTGCGGTCCGGCTCCACCCCGGCCTGCGCCGCCGGGCGGACGCTCGCCGCCGCGCCACCCACCGGCACCGCCACCCACAGCGGCAAGGCCACCTTCTACGACTCGAAGGGCACCGGCGGCAACTGCTCGAACCCGGCCGCGCCGGCCAACCGGCTCTACGTCGCCCTCGGCCCCACCGAGTACGCCGCGGGCGCCGCCTGCGGCGGTTTCCTCGACGTCACCGGCCCGAAGGGCACCGTCCGGGTCCTCATCATGGACCAGTGCCCGGAGTGCGAGCCCGGACACCTCGACCTGTCCCAGGAGGCGTTCGCCCGGATCGCCGACCCGGTCCAGGGGCTCGTCCAGGTCACCTACCGCGCGGTCGTCAACCCGCCGCTGCCCGGCCCGCTGACCTTCCGCATCAAGGAGGGCGCGTCGCAGTTCTGGTTCGCCGTCCGGATCGGCAACCACGGCAACCCGCTGCGCGCCGTCGAGGTACGCCAGGGCACCAGCGGCCCGTGGCGGGCAACCGCCCGGCAGGACTACAACTACTGGCTGCTCGCCTCCGGCGCGGGCCCCGGCCCGTACAGCGTGCGGATCAGCGACGTGTACGGACACCGGGTCACCGTCTCCGGCATCCGCATGACGCCGGGCCAGGTGCAGACGAGCGTGGTGCGAATGTACGAGCGCGGCCTCGTCGCCGCGACCACGCGTCCGCCCACGACGACCCGTCCGCCGGTCGCCCGACCCAACGGCACGCCGACACCGGCCCGCCGCGCCGACAAGGTGGCCGTGGCGAACGCGCCGGCCACCCCGGCCGCCGACGGGCCCTCCACCCGACCCGCCGGGGCGACCGCTCGCTGGTGCGGCTGAACCGTTCGCCGGTGTTGCCGCTCGGCCCCGGCGTCGGCCCGGCCCGGCTGCGGTCCGGCCTGGTGACGGTCGATCACTCAGTCGGTCGGTGTCAGGTCCAGCCACATGAGGATCTCGTCTCGGTCGTCGCCCGGCGCCACCCGCAGCGCGCCCGGCAGTCGGCCGATCTCCCGGTACCCGAGGCGGCGGTAGAACCCGTCCAGCCCCAACCCGTCGCGCACCGTCACGTGCAGCGCCTCGTGGCCCAACTCGCGGCCCAGCCGCGCGGCCTCGCGCATCAGCGCCGACCCGCAGCCCGTGCCCTGGGTGTCCGGGTGGACCATCACCCGCTTCAGCACACACCAGTGCGCCTTGAGCCCGAACCGGTTGTCGCAGAAGATCAGCACCGCGACGGGCCGGTCACCCTCGTACCCGACCAGGAGCCGGTCCGGCCCGTCGGCGACGCCCGCGAACGTCGGGTCGGCGATCGTACGGACGTCAGTGGTGGTGACCGGCGGGACGAAACCGACCGCGCCACCGGCGTTGCTGACGTCCACCCAGAGGGCGACGATCTCGGCGCGCAGCCGCGGGGTCAGCTCGGGATCGAGGACGAAGCGCAGAGTCACGGCGCCCATCCTGGCCGGTCGACCGGGCTCGTGACCCACCACCGTGACGCGTTCGACAACCAGCTTCTGCGCGTGGTGGTCGTTCTCGGTGCGGGAGAGGGGATTCGAACCCCCACATCCTTCCGGATACAGGTTCCTAAGACCTGCGCGTCTGCCGTTCCGCCACTCCCGCCAACTCGCTGAGTCTAGAGCGTCTGGCTTCAGCGGTGTTGAGCCCGGCCTCCTTCAGGATGGCTGAGATCGTGCCGTGACCCACCCGGCATGCCCCGTTGGGGGCGTTACGCAGGATCTCGGCGAGCCGTTTCGGGCCGACGTCCGGATTGGCCAGCGCCTGCTGTATCACCGCGTCCCGATGAGCCCTCGAACGCCAGCTACGGTCCGGACGCGGCGTCAACACGCCTTCCTGCTCCAGTAGTCGCCGGACCTTGTGCAGATATGCCGGGGGGTAGCCCAACTGCCGTGCCGCCTCCGAGGCGGTGATCTGCTGCGCGGCGATCCGGTCGAACATCTCGAGGAGTTCCTGCCGCGTCGGCGGGCGGTCGGAGCCAGCTATCTCGACGGAGCGTTCCTCGCCGCTGTCCGCGTTGAGGACGGGAGCGGCGAGACTGCGGGCCCGGTTCCGTCGGCCGGCGAACGTCTCGGTCTGACTGTGGCAGTTGGGGCAAAGAAGCCGGAGGTTCGGCGGTCTGTTGTCGAGGAAGTCCCCATTGATGTGGTCCACGTGCAAAGTCAGTGGCGCGCCTCGCCAGACTGACCCCGTCCCGCATGCTTCGCACTCCTGCGGCAGGCCGAGGTCGGCGAGGGCCCACTTCAACCGCACGCCGGGCGTACGCCGGGATCCTTGCGGCAGTTGAATCAGCAACTGGGCTGAACTCGTCCGACGTGCGCTGCGGTTGTGCGCCTGGCCGGTGAAGTGCGACGTGTCGACGCCGAACTTCTTGAGCTGGCGGCTGATGTGCGCGTGCGAGCCGCCGCTGACGCGTACGCCGAGCATCCGCATCACCTCGGTGATGTTGCGGGCGGCGGCGGCCGCCTCGGCGAGCAACTCCGGTGTGTATTTGTATCGGACCATTGACGCACGGTAGCGGCCCGGTGTGACGCTCTCAGTCGAGTCCGAGGTCGCGGCGGAGCTTGGCGACGTGCCCGGTGGCCTTGACGTTGTAGAGCGCCCGTTCGACCTTGCCGTCGCCGTCGATGACGAACGTGGAGCGGATCACGCCGGTGACGGTCTTGCCGTAGAGCTGCTTCTCGCCGTACGCGCCGTACGCGGTGAGCACCGTCTTGTCCGCGTCGGACACCAGCGGGAACGTGATGGCGTCGCGGTCGCGGAACTTGGCCAGCTTCGCCGGCTTGTCGGGGGAGATGCCGACCACCTCGTAGCCGGCCGCCTGGAGCGAGGCGAGGGAGTCGCGGAAGTCGCAGGCCTGCTTGGTGCAGCCGGGGGTCATCGCGGCCGGGTAGGCGTACAGGACCACCTTGCGGCCGCGCAGGTCGGCCAGGGAGAGCTGGTCGCCGGTGTCGGTGGGCAGGGTCCACTCGGGCGCGGGGTCACCGGGGGAGAGACGATCGGGCGCGGTCATGGCCCCGACCCTACCGCCGGGCGTGCGCGCGTCCCGCGTCGCCGGCGCGCGCCGGCTCGTGTTCCTGGAAAGCGTGGTGTCCCGGAGCCGCGGACACCCCGACATCGGAAGAGCCGGGCCGTAAAGGTGATCAAGGCCATGCGTTGTTGCCAGACTCTGGCAACAACAAGTCATAGGAAATAGGCTGACCCCCGCCGGGTCCGGACGGGTCCGCTGACGCGTGGGAGGTCGCGTGGAAACACTGGCGATGCACATCTCGAACGGGATCATCGACGGTCCCGTGGCAGCGATCTTCGCTGCGCTCGCCCTCGTCGCGCTCACCTACTGCGTCCTGCGTGGCCGGCGGGACCTGGACGACCGGCTCGCCCCGATGGCCGGCCTGGTGGCGGCGTTCATCTTCGCCGTGCAGATGCTCAACTTTCCGATCTTCACGGCGGGCGTGAGCGGTCACCTGCTCGGTGGTGCGCTCGCCGCGATGCTGGTCGGCCCGTGGGTCGGCGCGCTCTGCGTGGCCGTGGTCCTCGTCGTACAGGCCCTGATCTTCGGCGACGGCGGGGTGGCGATGCTCGGCCTCAACATCACCAACATGGCGCTGCTCGGCACCGCCGCCGCGTACCTGCTGATCTCGGTGCTGCTGCGGGTGCTGCCCCGCACGCGGGCGGGCCTGGCGGTGACCGCGTTCGTCGCGGCCCTGGTCAGCGTGGTGGTCGCGTCCCAGGGCTTCGTCCTGGAGTACTGGCTGGGCGGCACCACCGACCTGGGCAACAACCTGGCCGGTCTGGCCGGCACGATGGCCGGCGTCCACGTGCTGATCGGTATCGGCGAGGGTCTGATCACCGCGACCACCGTGCTCACCGTCGCGAAGGTCCGCCCCGACCTGGTGTACGCGCTGCGTTCCCTGCGTACCCCGACCACCACCCCCGCCGTCCCGGTCACCGGAGGTGTCCGATGAAGAACCGTTCCTGGGCCTTTCTGGCCGGTGGCCTGCTGGTCGCCCTGCTGCTCGCCGGCGTCGTGAGCAACTACGCCTCGTCGCACCCGGACGGGCTGGACTCCTCCCTGCTCAAGGGCTGCACGGTGGACGCCGACGACAACATCGTCGGTGGCAGTTGCCCGGCGCAGCAGGCCAAGGACCACGAGCTGGGCGACAGCCCGCTGGCCGACTACGGCGTGCGGGGCGTGGAGAACGGCTTCCTCTCGACCGGTCTCTCCGGGGTGCTCGGCGTGTTGGTGACCTTCGCGATCGGCCTGGGCGGCTTCTGGCTGCTGCGCCGTCGGGACACCGCGCCGGCCACGGGCGACGACGGCACGTCCGCCGAGGGCGACGCGGTCACCGCCGGTCGCGGCCGCACCGGCACGAGCGACTGAGCAGGGGGTACGACATGGGCGCCGGTCACGGGCACGTGCTGTACCGCGACACTGCCTCGCCGGTGCACCGGCTCCCACCCGAGGTCAAGATCGTGGCGATGGTGGTCTTCACGGTCGCCGTGGTGGCCACCCCGCGGGAGGCGTTCTGGGCCTTCGGGGCGTACGCCCTGCTGGTGGCGCTGGTGGCGGCGCTGGCCCGGGTGGGGCCGCGCTGGCTGCTCAGCCGCGCGTTGATCGAGGTGCCGTTCGTGCTGTTCGCGGTCGCGCTGCCGTTCCTCGGCGCGGGCGAGCGGGTCGAGGTGCTGGGTCTGCGGCTGTCCGAGGATGGCCTGCACGGCGCGTGGAACATTCTGGCCAAGGGCACCCTGGGCGTCCTCGCGTCGCTGCTGCTGGCCGCGACCACCACCACCCGGGACCTGATCGTCGGGCTGGACCGGTTGCACTGCCCGCAGATCCTCACGCAGATCGCCACGTTCATGCTGCGCTACCTCGACGTGTTGGTCGGCGAGGCGCGGCGCATGCGGGTGGCGCGCATCTCTCGGGGCGACGACCCGCGCTTCCTGTGGCAGTTACGGGGCTTCGCCGCGGGCATCGGCGCACTGTTCCTGCGCGCCTTCGAACGCGGTGAGCGGGTCTACCTGGCGATGCTGTCGCGGGGCTACACCGGGCGGATGCCCGCCGTGTGGCAGGGCGACGGCGCCGCGACCGCCGGTCAGTGGCTGGTCGCGGCGACCGTGCCGGTGGTGGCTGCCTCCATCGCCGCGACCGCCGTCGTGCTGACATGATCGGAGTCGTGCAGACCGCCCTCTCGCTGGACGTTCGTGGCCTCCGGTACGCGTACCCGGACGGGCACGTGGCGCTGCACGGCGTGGACCTGGCGGTGCCGCGCGGCGACCGGGTGGCGCTGCTCGGCCCCAACGGCGCCGGCAAGACCACGCTGGTGCTGCACCTCAACGGCATCCTCACCCCGGCCGAGGGCAGTGTGAGCGTGGGCGGCCTGTCGGTCACTCCGGACCGGGCGACGCTGGCCGAGGTACGCCGCCGGGTGGGCATCGTCTTTCAGGACCCGGACGACCAGCTCTTCCTGCCCACGGTGGCGGAGGATGTCGCGTTCGGGCCCGCCAACCTGGGGTTGCGCGGGGCGGAGTTGGCGGCCCGGGTCGACGAGGCGCTGGCCGCCGTGGGGATGAGCGAGCACCGCGCCCGAGCCCCGCAGCACCTCTCGTTCGGGCAGCGCCGCCGGGTGGCGGTGGCGACCGTGCTGGCCATGCACCCGGAGATCCTGGTGCTGGACGAGCCGTCGTCGAACCTGGACCCGGCGGCCCGCCGTGAGCTGGCCGAGATTTTGCGGGGCCTGCCGGTGACCCTGCTGATGGTCACCCACGACCTGCCGTACGCGGCGGAGCTGTGCGAGCGCTCGGTGATCCTGGACGGCGGCCGGATCGCAGCCGATGCCCCCACCCGCACCCTGCTCGCCGACGCCCCCCTGCTGGCGAAGCACCGCCTGGAGCTCCCGTACGGCTTCACCCCGCCCCTCTGACCCCCGCACCCCGGCCCCGCGATCTTGCACTTTCTGTCGCCGCATATGCCTCGAAGGCCGCAATTCGTCGACACAAAACGCAAGATCGCGGGGAGGCGGGGGACGGCGGGGTGTCAGCGGGTCGGCAGGGCCGGGGTTCGGGTCGCGGCCCGGGAGGCTGCGCGCAGGCGTAGGACGCCGGCGGCCGTCGCGCCGACGCCGGTGATCAGGAACGCCGCCACCATGACCCGGGCGACCGTGGGCGACCAGGGCACCGGGGCGACGGACCGGGCGAACACGGCGGCGTTCGCGACACCGGCGAAGAGCGCCAGGCACGCCCCGGCCAAC
This sequence comes from Micromonospora sp. NPDC005979, assembly GCF_040614415.1. Taxonomy (NCBI): domain Bacteria; kingdom Bacillati; phylum Actinomycetota; class Actinomycetes; order Micromonosporales; family Micromonosporaceae; genus Micromonospora; species Micromonospora sp. NPDC005979. Next base: position 47,818 of record NZ_JBEXUR010000015.1, read on the forward strand.
GCCACCGCGAAGTCGGCTGCCGGGCGGCGGCGCAGCGCGTACGAGCCGGCGGCGACCGCGCCGAGGCCGGTGAGCAGCGACCAGATCTGCCCGGACAGCAGCCCGGACAGCACCCCGCCGACCCCCTGGGCGCCCGCGTCGATCTCCCGTCCCACCGGGTAGGCGACGGCGACCGAGCCGCCGACGACGAGCAACGCGCCGAGCGCGGCCAGCGCCCGCGTGCCGGCGGGCGCGGCGGCGGCGAACAGGCCGAGCGCACCCACCGCGAGCAGGCCGACGATGCTCACCGCCCACCAGGTGTACGCGTCCGGCGGCGGCACCCAGTCCAGGGTGCCGCCGATCGTCAGCGGGTCGGTGCCGTCGCGCAGCGGGACCGTCCAGTCCCGGACGCGGTGCTCGCGCTCCGGCGCGGCGCGCACCTGCGCCGGTGGCGTCGACTCCGGCCACAACGCGCGCTGGTCGTGCCAGCGCGCCGTGGTCCCGTCGTCGACCCGCCGCCAGGACGGTGCGGCGGCCGGGTCGGCCTCGGGCGGGAGCGCGGTGTCACCGGCCAGGGTGCGGTTCAGGTACGTGGCGGGGGAGCGGGTGTTCTCGAAGACGCCGTCGGGACCGATCCGCAGGTACGGCTCGCCGGAGTAGCCCATCACCTCGACCGCCCGGCCGGTGCGGTTGGTCAGTTCCAGGCGCGCGCCCGCCTCGATGACCCGTACCGCGAGGCCGGGCCGGGCCGGCGTGACGCCGGTGACGCGGGCGCGGTAGTCGGTGCCGTCCGGGGCGTCCGCGCCGTGTGCGGCGGCGGGCGCCGCGCCGAGCAACGTCGCCGCGCACGCGGCGGCGGCGATCAGGCCGGCGCGCGCCAGGACGGTACGGATCACTTGCCGGCCGCCGCCACGGCTGCCGTGAGGCCCTGCGGGGTGCGGTCGGCGAGTGGCTGACCGTTGACGAGGATGGTGGGCGTGCCGGTGACGTCGCTGCGGCTGGCCTCCTCGGTGACGTGCTCGGTCCACGTCTTGTACGTGCCGTCCTTCACGCAGCCGCCGAACGAGCCCCGGTCCAGCCCCACGCCGACGCCGATGTCGATCAGTTCGTCGTCGCTGAGCCCGGCGCTGCCCTCGGGCGGCTGCTTGGCGAAGAGCGCCTTGGCGTACTCGCGGAACTTGCCGCCGGCCGCCGCGCAGCCGGACGCGGCCGACGAGCGGGTGGAGTACCCGGTGCTGGAGAAGCGGTTGAGGTAGGCGACCGGGTGGTACACCACCTTCGCCTTGTTCTCGGACGCCAACTGCTCCAACGTCGCGCCGCTGCTCTGCTCGAACTGGTTGCAGACCGGGCAGAGGAAGTCCTCGTAGACGTCGACGGTGACCGGCCCGCCGCCGGTGACGATGCCGGTGCCGGGCCCGTTGGCGCCGGGCGGCGTGGTGAAGCTGTCCGAGCGCTGGCTGGACCAGACGCCCCAGCCGATCAGGCCGGCGATGACCAGTACGGCGACGGCGGCGGCGGACACCCAGATCGTGCGGCGGCGGCGTCGTTCGCGGGCCAGTTGCTCGCGGACGACCCGGGCCGCGTCCCGCTGACCCTTGCGACTACTCATCCTCGTCCTCCACGACGGGCTCGGCGGACAGCCACCCGTCCACTGATACGGGCGTACGCGGCCAGATGACCAGAAAACCGGCCAGTACCAAGAATCCCAGGTCCCGCAGGATCTCCGGGAGGTAACTCGGGGCCTGCCCCTCGGCGAGCTGCCCGCCGCTGCCGAAGCAGCCGCAGTCGATGGCCAGGCCACGCGCCCAGGCCGAGGAGATCCCCGCGATGAAGACCAGCAGCAGCGCCGTCGAGATCGCCGCGGTGAGCCGGGTGGCCAGCCCGAGCAGCAGGAGCACGCCCAGGGCCAGCTCGACGAAGGGCAGCGCCGCGCCGATCACGGTCGCGGCGTCGTACGGCAGCACCTGGTACGCGTTCACGGCCCGACCCGAGGCGGCCAGGTCACCGACCTTCGACGCCCCGGCGACGAGCCAGACGGCGGCGAGGCCGAGGCGGGCCGCCGTGCCGAGCCAGGGCCGGACGGCCGCCCAACGGCCGATCCGCGTGGGGGGTGCAGTCACGCTCATTTGTCGTCCCGTCGCAGCCGGAAGTTCCCGGCTCAGCCGGTGCGGGCGTCGTCGACCGCCGCGACCAGCTCGTCGCGGGCTCGGGCGACCCGGGACCGGATGGTGCCCACCGGCACTCCCTCGACGGCGGCGGCCTCGGCGTACGAGAGACCGAGCAACTGGGTGAGCACGAACGCCGCCCGTCGCTCGGGGCTCAGCCGCCGCACGAGGTCGTCGGCGCCGAGCTGCCCGGCGTGGTCGGGGTGCGGACGGTCGGTGTGGGCGTTCGCGACCAGCCGCTCGTCGAGGCGACGTCGGCGGATCACCGTGCGCAGGTGGTCGGCGCAGGCCCGCCGGGCGATGCCGAGCAGCCAGGTACGGGCGCTGGACCGACCCTCGAACGCCGGCAGGGCCTTGAACGCCCGCAGGTACGTCTCCTGGGCGAGGTCGTCGGCGCTGTCCGGGCCGACCAGGGCGGCGGTGAAGCGCCAGACCTCGGCCTGGGTCAACCGCACGAACACCGCCTGGGCGGTGGGGTCGCCGTCGCGCGCGACCAGGGCCGACTCGGTCGCCGGGTCCGGGCCGGCGTCACCGGACGGACCGGTGGGGCCGGCGGGGCCGGTCTCGCGCGGGACGGGGATCACGACAAACCAGGTTACGCGGCGTCGGGTGTGGCGTCAGGGGCCTTCGGCCCTTGGATGGTCTGCGACACGTCGGGAACTTTTCCCCGTCGTCGACCGACTACCTGCTCATGACACGCGACCTCTCCCGCGCGGCGATGGCGGCTGAGCGGAATTGAGCCGTTCGCCCGACTCGGTTCGCCGAGATCCACTGGGGTCGGCGACCATGGCAGGCATGACTGTCGCCCCCCGCCGCTGGGCCGCCCGGTTGGCTACCGCCGCCGGCCTCCTGGTCACCGTCGTCGCCCTGTTGATCGCGCCAGCCACCCCGGCCAGCGCCCACGCGGTGCTGTCCAGCAGCAGCCCGGCCGCCTCCTCGGTGGTGCCGAGCGGCCCGTCCGAGGTGGTGCTCACCTTCAGCGAGTCGGTCCGCAAGGTCCCCGACAAGGTCCGGGTGATCGCTCCGGACGGCTCCCGGGCCGACCGGGGTGAGCCGTCGTTCGCGGGCGCGGTGGTGACCATTCCGGTGGATCCGGCCGCCGGGCGTGGCACCTACCTGGTGAGCTTCCGGGTGATCTCCGCCGACAGCCACCCGGTCTCCGGCGCGTTCACCTACTCGGTGGGCGCGCCCTCGACCCCGCCGGTTGACTCCGGCAACGACAGCCGCGCCAACCCGGTGGTGGGCACCGCCGTGAAGGTGGCCCGGTTCCTCGGGTACGCCGGTCTGGTGCTGCTGGTCGGCCCGATCCTGGTGCTCGCCGCGCTCTGGCCGCAGCGGCTCTCCCGGCGCGGGCCGGCCCGGCTGGCCTGGGCCGGTCTCGGCCTGACGGCGCTGGCCACTCTCGCCGACCTGTGGTTGCAGGTGCCCTACACCGCCGGTGGTGGCCTCTTCGACGTGACCGGCGCGGGGTTCGGCAGCGTCTTCGGCAGTACCTTCGGCGCGGCCCACCTGGTTCGGCTCGGTCTGCTGGCCGCGGCGGCGTTCCTGCTGCGGCCGCTGCTGGAACGTCCGGCCGGCCGTACCGACGCGATCATCCTGGCGGTGCTCGGCGGGGCGGCCCTGCTGACCTGGCCGCTGGCCGGGCACCCGGCGGCCTCCCCGGCGCCGGCGGTGTCCGTGGTGGTCGACGCGGTCCACCTGGGCAGCATGGCGGTCTGGTTGGGTGGCCTGCTCATGCTCGCGGTCTTCCTGCTGCGCCAGGCCGACGAGCGGGAGTTGAGCGCGATCCTGCCCATCTGGTCGCGCTGGGCCGCGCTCGCCGTCTCGGCCCTGCTGCTGGCCGGCACCGTGCAGGCGTTGATCGAGGTGGCGACCCTCGACGCGCTGTTCAGCACCACCTACGGGCGGTTGCTGCTCGCCAAGATCGGGCTGTTCGCGATCGTGATCGCCGTGGCCGCGTACTCCCGGCAGTTGGTCCGTCGGCGGGTGGCCGCGCAGCGACCGGCGCCGGTGCGCCGGGCGGTCCTGGTGGAGCTGGCCGTCACCGCCGTGGTGCTGGCCGTGTCCGCGACCCTGGTGCAGACCCCGCCCGCCCGGACGGCGGCGGCCGAGTCGTCCGGCGTCGAGGCCGGCCTCTTCACCACCACCCTGAACAGCTCGCTCTTCTCGATGCAGGTCGAGCTGAGCCCGGCCGAGCGGGGCAACAACTCGGTGCACCTGTACGCGTACAGCAAGGACAACCTGCCGCTGCCGGTGGTGGAGTGGCGGGCGACCGCCGCGCTGCCGTCGGCCGGTATCGAGCCGATCGACGTGCCGCTGCTGCCGTTGACCGACAACCACGCGTACGGCGACATCAGCCTGCCGGCCGCCGGCGAGTGGCAGTTGAAGATCACCGCTCGCACGACCGACATCGACCAGGCCACGGTGACCGCCACCGTGCCCATCCGTTAGAGAGGTCCACGACACCCATGACCCGACTCCGGCGTACCGCATCCGCCGCTGCCGCCCTGGCGATCACCGCCGTCGCCACCGCCGTGCTCGGCTTCGCCGGGCCGGCCTCCGCCCACGTCACGGTGAACCCGAAGGAGGCGACCCAGGGCGGCTACGCCCGGGTGGCGTTCCGGGTGCCCAACGAGAGCGACACCGCCTCGACCACCAAGCTGGAGGTGGTGCTGCCGGAGAACGCCCCGGTCGGCTCGGTGTCGACCATCCCGGTGCCCGGCTGGACGGTGGCCACGGAGAAGCGCAAGGTGGAGCCGCCGATCGAGGTGCACGGCAGCCAGCTCACCGAGGCGGTCTCGAAGATCACCTGGACGGCCACGGGTGACGCGGCGGTCAAGCCGGGGCAGTTCCAGGAGTTCGGCGTCTCGATGGGGCCGCTGCCGAAGGTCGACAAGATGGTCTTCAAGACCCTCCAGACGTACTCCGACGGCAACGTCTCGCGCTGGATCGACGAGCCGCAGCCGGGTGGCGAGGAGCCGGAGAAGCCCGCCCCGGTGCTCACCCTCACGGCTGCCGCGCCGTCGGCGTCGGCCGCCGCGCCGTCCGCCGCTGCCGTCGCCGACAAGGACGACGATGACGAGGGCGACGGCGCCGCGATCGGCCTCGGCGTCGCGGGTCTCGTCGCCGGCCTGGCCGGCCTGGTGCTGGGCGGCTTGGCGTTCGCCCGGACCCGCCGGGAGCCGGTCGCCAAGTCCTGATCCCGTCGCTCACCCGCTGGCCCGCCGGAAAATCCGGCGGGCCAGCGTGCGTCCCGGGGCCGGGAGCGGTCGTGCTGTGGATATCCCCTGATCAGCGGGCGTACGTCGGTAAGGTCGGCCGGGTATCTGGCTACGGAGGGGGACAGTGCGAATGCGGTTCGTGCGGGCGATCGCCGGAATGCTGCTGTTGGTCATCGGGATTCCGGCGCTGCTCGCCGGCGGCGGGCTGTGGCTGGTCGCCCGGCACGCCAATCCCGGTGGGGCCTACGCCGCCCGGTTCGAAACCGTCCGCACACCGGGCCACGCGGTCGTGGTCACCGACCTCGACCGGCTGCTGCGCCGGGAGGCGCCCTTCGCGCGCGGCACGCAGACCCGTCTGCGGCTCGACGCCCGGACGCCCGACGGCCCGGCGTTCGTGGGGCTCGCGCCGACCGCCGAGGTGCGCCCCTGGCTGGAGTCCGTGCCGTACGCCTCGGTCCGCCGGGTGGCGCTGGCCCGGGGTCCGCTGCCGGTCCGTACGGACGCGGCATCCCCGCCCGTGGCCCCGGCCGCCGACGCGGTCCGCCCGCCGCTGGGCCTTCCGTTCTGGGTACGCGAGGGCGTCGGCACTCTCGAGTGGAGCGCCGACGACCTCGCGGGCGAGCCGATGAGCCTGGTGGTGATGCGCCCGGACGGCCGTGCCGACCTGACGCTGGACCTGCGCGCCGAGCTGCGGGCGGGCTGGGTCGGCCCGGTCGCCTGGGGACTGCTGGTGGCGGGGGTGCTGCTGGTGGCGTGCGCGGTGCTGCTTCTGCTGCGCCCACCGCGTCCGCGTGAGGTGGTCTTCGTGGTCGAACCGGACCAGGTGCCGGTCCTCGCCGGCCGGCTCGGGGTCACGTCGCTCAGCGGCCTGGGCGTCCGCGATCCCCATCCCGTCGGGTCGGTGCCGGCCCTGCGACAGCTCGCCCCGGTCGGCTCCGGCGTGTCCGAGTGGTCCCGTTCGGCGATCGGCGCGGAGCCGGCCCGGCCGACGCCGGAGGGCTGACGCGGCAAGTGGCCCTTCGCGCTGCCGACGCGAAGGGCCACTCTCACCGGGGGAGCGGTGCTACCCGAGCGACGCTTGAGGTAGATGGGTCCAGATTAGCGGCGATGGACATTACTGGGGACTTGTGTCCATTTGGCGCGAATTTTCCTCCGCGCGGACCTGGCGATAAGCGCGCACCGGCAGAGCCACCAGCAACAGCAGGCTGAGCAGGACGTAGGGGTTCTGCAGGACGAAGTCGACCGGGTCATGGGTGCGGACCGGCGCCGTGCCCCATTTCTGGAACGTCACCACGCCGTAGACGATCACGGCGGTGGTGCCCACGGCGAGCGCGGCGGACCACCACCGCCGGCGTGCCTCGTCCGGGCGATGCGCGCTGAGCGCGGCGTCGGCGAGCAGCACCACCGCCGGCACGAACCAATAGATGTGGTGGGTCCAGGTGATCGGGCTGATCAGGGCACCGACCAGGCCGGTCAGGGTCAGGCCGGTCAACGCGTCACCGGCCCGCGCGGCCCGGGCAGCCCGCCACAGCCCGTAGCCGGCCACCGCCGCCACGATCACCAACCACAGCAGCCGGTCCGGCTTCTCCGGCGCGGTAAACCGGCTCAGCAGACCGAAGACCGACTGGTTGCCGACATAGTCGGTGCGTCCCACCCGGTCGGTGTCCCACAACTCCTGCGTCCAGAACCGCCAGGAGTCCCCGGGGGCGACCGCCGCCGCCAGCAGGGTCGCCGCCGCGGCCGTCACGCTCGCCACCACGGCGGCCCGCCACCGGCGGGTGGCGACCAGGTACACGATGAAGATGCCCGGGAAGAGCTTGAGCGCCGTCGCCAGCCCGATGCCGACCCCGGCCCAGCGCCGCGCCTGCGGTACGGCGAACAACAGGTCCGCCAGGATCAGCACGACCAGCAGCATGTTGATCTGCCCGAGGGTGATCGTCTCGCGGGTGATCTCCACGGCCAGCACCAGCAGCACGGCGGCGGTCAGGGTGAACGTGCGGGGCAGGTCGTGCCGGACGATCACGGGCAGCACCAGCCACCTGGTGGTCAGTACCACGGCCGCCACCGTGAGCACCGTGAAGATCGTCACGGTCACGCCGAGCCGGAGCAGTCCGAACGGCCACAACAACAGGGCGCTGAACGGCGGGTACGTGAAGTACAACTCACCCTGCACCCGGTCCGGCTGGACGTAGTCGTAGAGCGGGTGACCGGCCGTCCACCAGTCCATCGCCGACATGTAGATCTTCAGGTCGAAGAAGTTGTGCACCAGGTTGCGCAGGTAGAGCGCCGGCAGCACGGCGACCAGCGCCACGATCGCGACCAGCCGACGGACCGTACGGCCACCGGGGTCGTCGTCGGTGACGGCGGGCGGTGCGATGGGTTCGGCTGGCACTTGAGAAACCCTAGCGGTCCACCCCCTTCGGAGCGCGCACCAGCGGGGCGTGGGCTGCGCGTAGGCTGTCCCGGTGGCTGACCTCCTCGTCTGGATCGACTGTGAGATGACCGGGTTGGACCTCGGCAGTGACAAGCTGATCGAGGTCGCGGCGCTGGTCACCGACCCCGACCTCAACGTGCTCGGTGATGGTGTCGACGTGGTGATCCACGCCGACGAGGCGGCGCTTGAGGCGATGCCGGAGATCGTCCAGACGATGCACGCCAAGTCGGGCCTCACCGAGGAGGTCCGTCGGTCGGCGGTCACCCTGGCCGAGGCCGAGGACCGGGTGCTGGAGTACGTGAGCACCTTCGTGAAGGACCCGCGCACCGCGCCGCTGTGCGGCAACTCGATCGCCACCGACCGCGGCTTCATCGCCCGGGACATGCCCCGCCTCGACGCGCACCTGCACTACCGCATGATCGACGTGTCGTCGATCAAGGAACTCTGCCGCCGCTGGTACCCCCGCGTGTACTTCGGTCAGCCGCAGAAGGGCCTGGCGCACCGGGCGCTCGCCGACATCCGCGAGAGCATCCGCGAGCTGGAGTACTACCGGCGCACCATCTTCGTGCCGCTGCCCGGCCCGGACGTCGAGACCGCCAAGGGCATCGCCGCCGAGCTCTGATCCGGCGCCGCTCGGCCGGCGGGGAACCCGCTGGACGCCGTGCGCGGTGGTGGGGCTATTATTGGTCCGCACGACGCCCGGGGCGACAGACCTGGTGTCGGAGGCATGGTGGCTGTAGCTCAGTTGGCAGAGCACCGGGTTGTGGTCCCGGTTGTCGTGGGTTCAATTCCCATCAGTCACCCCAATACTCAGGCCCCCTCCTCGGAGGGGGCCTGAGTCGTCGCAGGGGTTGATCACTCCGTTTCGAGGAATCCGGGGTGTCCTGTCAGCGGGGACGCCCCGGATTCCTCGAAGCCGCTGTCGGTCTGGATCAGGCGGTCGGCGTGGGCGACGGGGTGCCGGCGGCGTCCGGGGCCGCCGGGGCGTCCGGGTCGTACGGCAGGGCACTGCCCTTGACGTACTCGTCCCAGCTCATGTTCCAGTCCGTCCAGCCGTTGCCGTTCTGGAGCTTGCGCTCGGTCCCCTTGACGGTGATCGGGTCACCGACCTCGGTGTTCTTGAACAGCCAGTCGCCGTTCGCCATCGACACGTTCACGCAGCCGTGCGAGACGTTGACGCTGCCCTGCTGGCCCTCGGACCAGGGGGCCGCGTGGATGAATTCGCCGCCCCAGGTGAGGCGCTGCGCGAAGTCAATCTTGGTGCGGTAGCCGTCCTCGGGGCCCAACTCCTCGAACGTGTCGAAGACGGTCTTGCGCAGCTTCTCGATGACGACCATGGTGCCGCTGGACGAGGGGGTGCTCTTCTTGCCCAGGCTGACCGGGATCGTCTTGATCACCTTGCCGTCGCGGGTCACCGTCATCCGCTTGGTCTTGTTGTCCACCGTCATCAGCAACTTCGGGCCGATCTTGATGTCCACCGACAGGTCCGCGCGGCCGTAGTAGCCGTCGCCCATCGGCAGGCCACCCGCCTGGACGCGGTACGAGACCTTGCTGTTCGCCTTCCAGAACTCCTTCGGCCGGTACCGGACCTCGGTCGGGCTGACCCAGTGCCAGATGCCCTCCTGGGCGGGCGTCGAGGTCACCGTCATGCGGCGCTGCACGTCGTCGCGGTAGTCCTCCGGGATGTCCCGGCTGAACTTCACGATCAACGGCATCCCGACACCGACCTGCTGGTTGTCGCCGAGGAAGCTGCTCACCCGGATCTGCTTGTCGGGCTTGGCCATCGTGGTGAAGGTGCTGGTCGCGGTGGCCGGCAGACCATCGTCGCCGGTGGCCGTGACCGTGGCGGTGTAGCTGGTGCCGTATTCCAGCGCTTCGCTCGGCAACCACGACTTGCCGTCCGCCGCGAGGGTCCCCTTGACCGCCTTGCCGGCCGCGTCCTTGAGCTCGACGGCGGTCTCCTGGGCGTCCTTCGTGGTGAAGGTGATGCCGGTGGAGGCGGGGACGTCCTTAGCGTCGGCCGCCGGTTCGGCGATGGTCGCCGCCGCCTTGGGCGCGGGTGTCTCGGCCCCGCCCTGCCACGAGGACGGCTTGCCGCCGCCGTCGCCGTCGGTGCAGGCGGAGGTGAAGGCCAACGCCACGGCGAGGAGCCCCGCCGCGAGCACGCGGCGTCGTCCGCGGGGCCGGATCAGCTGGTCCTGGCTAGCTCGCATGATGTCCTCACAGTCGTGGTCGCTGACCCATCGTCTCTTAGAGACGTGCCAGAACCGGTCCTGGTTGCCGAGGGTGGGCAGGAACACGCCGGGCACGATGTCGGATTTTTGTTACTATCCGGCGTTTCGTGATTGAGGCTCGTCTTCCTGCCGAAGCCGAAGGGTCTCCGCCGCCGTCGTCACGTCGCGGGCAGTGCAAGGGTACGCGCCGGCCCGTGCCATCGGCAGGGCCGGCGCGACGACGCCGGACGGTCAGAGCGCCGGGCCGGATCCACCCTTGGGCACCGGCAGCGCGCTGCCCTTGATGAACTCCGACCAGCTCAGACTCCACGCCGTCCAGCCGTTGCCGGCGGCGATCTTGCGCTCGGTGCCCTTGATCGTGATCGGGTCGCCGATCCGGGTCTTGTCGAACAGCCACTTGGCGTTGGCCGTCGACACGTTCACGCAGCCGTGCGAGACGTTCTGCCGTCCCTGCACATGCTCCGACCAGGGCGCGGCGTGGATGTACTCGCCGCCCCAGGTGAGCCGCTGGGCGAACTGGATGTCGGTGACGTAGCGGTTGGCCGGATCGGGATCGTCACGGGTGTCGAAGACCGTGGCTTCCTTCTTCTCCATCACGACCATCGTCCCGCTGGACGACGGGGTGCTCTTCTTGCCCAGGCTCACCGGGATGGTGCGCGTCAGAGCGCCGTTCTCGTACACCGACATCTTCTTCGTGGCGTTGTCGACCTTCATCACCAACGACCGGCCGATCTTGGCGGTGGCCTTGCGGTCGATGTCGCCGTACCTGCCGTTGCTCAACGGCACCCCGGCCAACGCGATCCGGACGCTGATGGTGGTGCCCGGCTTCCAGTACTCCGGCGCCCGGTAGTACGCCTGCGTGCCGTTGTCGACCCAGTGCCAGGCGCCCGGCTGCGGCGGGTCGGTCTTGACGAACATCCGCTTCTGCACCGCCGCCCGGTCCTTCTTGGGGATGCCCGGGTGGAACTCGGTCACCACCGGCATCGCGACGCCGTAGCTCTTGTCGTCGAAGAGGTACAGGCCGGACCCGATCGTCGACTTCGGCTTGGCCATCGTGGTGAAGGAGCTGGTGCCCTGGCTGCTCGTGCCGTCCGGCGTGCTCGCCGTCACCGTGGCCGTGTACTTCGTACCCCACTTCAGGGGCGCGGACGGCACCCAGGCCGAGCCGTCGGCGCGGAGCTTGCCCTCCACGGTCGCGCCGCTGGCCGCGGTCAGGGTGACCGCGGACACCTTCCCGCCGCTCGGCAGCTTGGCGCTGATCTCCGTACTCACGGGCTTGTTCTTCGTGCCGTCGGCCGGGCTCAGCGTCAGCGCCGGCCCGCTGGGCGCGCTGGGCTCGCCGCTCGTCGACGGCGCGGCCGAGTCGGGTGCGGTACCCGCATCCGCCGACGTCCCGCCGACGAATTCCGGTTTCTTCTGCTCGTCGCCGCACCCGGTCAGTGCCAGCGACGCCGCCAGGGTCAGAGCGCCCACCACCGCCCCGGCTCGCGTGAACCGTGCCATCCCCACCTCTGTTCTCGCGTACCTGGCGGACATCGTGCCGTATCAGTGGCCGGACCCACGCCCCCGTCCCAGCCCCGAGGTCTGGTTTGTGGCTGTATGCGCGTTAAGCTCGACCGAAGGGGGGAGTCGGGTAACCGGATTGGAGCCCGCCTTGGCGGGGTGCTAATGTTCTCTCCGTTGCCGAACGAGCGCCGCTAGCTCAACTGGCAGAGCAGCGGACTCTTAATCCGCGGGTTCGGGGTTCGAGTCCCTGGCGGCGCACCAAACGAGCAAGGCCCTGACCGGGTTGATTTACCGGGTCGGGGCCTTTTTCGCGTGCGACGGGCGGTGGGCACGGGTCGAAAAGTCGATGGACCGGAGCGACCGACTTTCCTCGAGCATTCTCGCGAGGGCCGGGTGTCGACGATTACGGTGGTGGCGTGGGGGGATGTCGGCGGGTTCGCGTGCGGGGAGACCTCTACCACCCGGTTGTGCCGCCTGGCGCCGTGTACGTCGGACGGCAGGGGTTCGGGTTGCGACGTTCTCCGTGGGCCAATCCGTTCAGCCTGCGGCAGCATGATCGGGCGGAGGCGTTACGCCTCTATCGGCAATGGCTTGTGGGGCAGCCTGCTCTTGTTGATCGAGCGCGGCGGGAACTCACGGGGAAGCAGTTGGCGTGCTGGTGCCGCACTGAGGACCCGTGCCATGCCGACGTGCTGGCCGAACTCATCGGTTGACGTGCGATCGGTGTCGAGCTGCGGGCCGTCTCGGTGCGTAGACACCGCCGATGCTGAAGGATTGCGGTCGTGCCGCCTGGTTGCCTACGTAGAAGGCGACGTCGCGGTCAGCCCCGCAGAGTTGGTTGAGGAACTTGTCTCTCAGCTGCTCCGCAGCCTCCGCGTCGGTGAGTCGGTTCAGCCTGCGTTGTAGGGCGACGAACTCCCAGTCCCAGAGAGTCTGCTGGTGGCCGCGGCAATGGCGGTCCGCGCAACGGTAGCGGTACGCACCAGTGAAGCGTGGTGCTTGAAGTGCGCTGCGCTTGGTCGGTTCCAGCAGATCGAGCTGGTTGAGGTAGCCCTCGATCTTCTTGCGGTCCTCCGCTGACCAGCCGGGATGTCGCTTGACCTGTAGAGCTGAGATGTCAACCGCGCGAATCAACGCGATCGATCGCCCGCTCGGATCCTCACGGATCTGCTTGTTGAGCCGGCACATGGAGTCTTCGACGAGTGGATCGAGGAGACTCCGACGCGATTGCCGACTGGCAAGATGCCGCTCGGTCGTGATCGTGTCCACGATCGGCTTCCAGCTCTCGCGCCGCTGGTCTTGCCTGGCTGGCAGCGCCTCAACGTGGATGACGTCGTACTTGTGGAACTTGCTGTCGTCGTCGAGATCCCGGTAGTGCACGGGATAGAGGCGGATCCACCCCGTCCAGGGCGGGTCCAGGCCCAGTGCCCCGACGCAAACCGTCTCCCCGTACCGGGCGGAGGGGTTGGGGGCCGCCTTCACTGTGATCAGGAGGCGAAGTCTTGCTGGTCGTGCCAGGACTGACTTTGGCTCGTCGTCGGTGCTCGGTCCCCACAACGGAAGCTGTTCCATCGAAACCACCTACATCGCTAGATGTAGCTATAGGAACGCACTGAGTCACATAGACAGTCTCATGTTCGGCGGATCTGGCGCTAGTCCATCGCGGGTTGCCCTCGGCCTGTCTCATCCGTTTCGTGGACGAAAGAAACGAAGGTGGTTACGATGATTTCGACTAGGAGGCGTCATGACTGCGGCTGCACTGAAGGAAGAGACGTACCTGCCAGAAGCTGATGGGCAGGTTGCCCAGGTCCACGACTTCATCCAGGCCCACGAGCGGACGGGACGGGGGCCGGTGGCACCACGTTACTTCCTGGCCGGAGCCACCCCAGGTGACCGCGTCGAGCTTCCAGCCGAGGTCTACGGGGTGCTTCGCCAGGTTGTCGAGGCGCTCCAGCAGGGGTTTGCGGTGACTGTGGCTCCGCGGACGCTGAAGCTGACAACCCAGCAAGCCGCCGACCTGCTCGGAGTCAGTCGACCGACGGTCGTCAAGTTGCTTGACGAGGGCAAGGTTCCGTTTGAGCGATTGGGGACTCACCGACGCATCCTTCTCCCCGACCTGCTTGCGTACCGGGCGCAGCGCAGGGCTGACCAGTACGCCGCGCTTGAAGCAACCTCAGTGGACATTGATGACGAGGAAGACCTCGACGCGTTGACGCGACGACTGCGCGAAACGCGTCGCGCAGTCGCACGACGCCGCAAGGGCCTGACAGAATAGACCAGTGTTCACGGCCCTTCTCGACACCTGTGTTCTCTGGCCAGACCTGCAACGCGACTTTCTTCTATCCCTTGCGATCGAGGGCTTGTATCGGCCTGTGTGGAATTCGGTCGTGCTTGAGGAGTTGGAATACGAGCAGAGAGCAAAGTTGATCGAGCGAGGCCATGAAGCTGACGAGGCCGCCAAGCGAGCACAGCACCTCATCGAGCAGATCAGACAGCATTTCGACGATGCGGAGGTCGGTGGGTGGGAGGGTCTGGAAGGTACCTACGGCCTGCCCGACCCCGACGATGAGCATCTCGTTGCTGCCGCGGTTGTCGCCAACGCCGGCGCTGTCATTACGCTTAACGTGCGGGACCTGCCTCCGGGTAAGTTGCCTCGCGGGTTGCAGGTGCTCTCGCCCAAAGAGTTCGCAGCCAATACCGTCTCCCTTGATCCGGTTAGAGCCTGCGCTGCCGTGGCTGCCATAGCCAAACGTTCCGGCAGGCTGGGTCGGGTTCAGGCCGAAGAGGACATCTTGGAAATTCTCGACCGCCGCTACGGGATGACGTCTGCGGTCGAGATGATGCGACAGGCGGCGGTCGATCTGCTGGTGCCGCCTCCGCAACCTCGGGTTGGCGAGCCGGCGACGCACTTTGACGCCCGCGGATCGGCTGCGAAGTGACCAAGCAAGGCGCGAGTACCGTCCGTCATACGTGGTCGGCGACTCGCAACCGTGGCCACTGCTGCTCGGTCCAGGCCCGCAACAGCCACTCCGCCGGCCCGTACCGGAACCGTGCCATCCACGCCGCGCTGGCGGCGACCTGCACACCGTAGATCACTACCGCGACGAGGAGTACGACCGGAGGCGCGACGGCACCGGCGAGGCCCAGGCCGACGCCGGTGAAGACCAGTACGCAGAGCACCGACTGACCCAGGTAGTTGGACAGGGACATCCGTCCGGCCGGCGCGAGCACGGTCACGAGCCGTCGTCCCCGGTCGGTCGCGAAGAACTCCAGGAGCGTGGCGGCGTACGCGGCCGCGAGCAGCGGCGCGGTCAGGACGCCCACCGTCACTCCGGTCAGGTTGCCGGTGCCTCCACCCGAGGCGAAGACCACGGCGCCGGCCAGGCCGACCGGATAGCCCACGCGCTGCACCCGGCGCAGGAACTGCCGGTTTCCCGCGATGTCGGTGAGTAGCCGGCGACGTCCCGCCGCGTACCCGAAGAGGAACGCCGAGAGGGCGAGCGGCCCCTGCACGAGGAGCGTGCCGACCATCGCCGGCAGCTGGCGTACGTGCTCGGCGATCACCGATCCGAGCCCGCCCTGTAGCGCCTCGGTGGACCGCTGCCCCGCGGCGAGCGCCGCCGCCGGGTCGGTGACCAGTTCGGTTCCGCCGACGGCGGCGAGCGCGAGGGCGAAGCCGATCCCGGCGGTCAGCAGTACGGCTGCGCGCAGCGCGGTCCCGACCGCGACTCGTCGCATGGCGAGCAGCACCAGGCCGAGAAGCGCGTACGTGGTGAGGATGTCGCCCTGGAACAGCAGCACCGCGTGCAGGGCGCCGAGGACGAAGAGCCCGACCAGTCGTCGCCGGAACCGGGGGACGATGTCGACGCCGCGCCGGGCGGCGGAGTCGAGTTGGAGGGTGAAGCTGTAGCCGAACAGGAAGGCGAAGAGCAGGTACGCCTTCATCGCGAACAGCAGCTCGACCAACCACAGTGCCGCCTGGTCACCCCACGAGTCGTGGGCGGGGTCGGGAACCAGGTGGAAGGGGTAGCCGGAGGCGAGGAAGGCGATGTTGACGAGCAGGATGAGCAGCAGCGCCACGGCGCGCAGGGCGTCGACGTCGGCGATCCGGGAGGAGGTCCCGGGCAGCTCCGCGAGCACGACTGGCGGGTCTTTGCTGGTGAACTTCACGACTACCCCCGTAAGCGACAGAGAACCTATTCGCAGGCTATGAAGCGGCGAGTCCAGGTGACAGCCGGTGAGCGGGACTGTCGCCGGTGGGGCAGGCCCTACCTCCGCAGCGACCGGTCCCCGACAGAGCACGGGAATCCCGTCGCCGCGCCCCTACAGTCCCCACCATGAGGTGGACGCTTCGATCGGCTACCGGACTCGCCGTACTCGTGACGGCCCTGGTGGCCGGGGCGGCGAGCGCCGCCGCGGCGCCCGACGGCGATGGCCTCGGCCTGGCCCTGCGGCCCGGGCAGGCGGACTACCGCGCCGGTGACCAGGTCCGCCTGGACCTCACCGTCACGAACTCCACCGGGTCGGCGTGCGCGCTGCCCACCACCGCCGTCGGCACCGTCCAGATAACCGGGGTACGCCGAGACGGGCGCGATCTCACGCCCACGCTCGCCCGCAGCTTCCACGACGACGGGATCGCCGCGGCGGCCACCGCCGGTCTGACCACTGTCGAGCCTGGTGCGACCGCGATCGTGACGCTGACCGGGATCCGGTTGGGTGACCCGCCCGGCGAGGTCGTGCTCCGCTCGGTGGCCGCCACCGGGGACGGCGGCGGTCTCGACTCGCTGTGGCCGGTCGGCGCTCCCGGAAGGTACGAGGTGACGGCCGGCTACGTGCCTCTGCCGGTCAGCGGCGCGGTCGACCCCTGCCCGGGCGCGACGGCCCTGCGGAGCGCCACGTTCACGGTCGGCGACGGCGGCGCGTCCGGTCGCCGCTGGCTCTGGCCGGCCGTCGGCGGACTGCTGCTGGTGCTGCTCCTGGCCGCGCTGGTGATCCTGCTGCGGGTCCGCCGCCGGCCGACCGCCGCGACCGTGGTCCTGCTGCTGGTAGCCGTCGGCGCGCTGGTCGGCGGCGGGGCCCGACCGGCCCGGGCCGACTACACGGTCGACCCGACCTCCGGCGTGCCGATCAAAGGCGTCGACTTCCAGGCCGCCGTGGACGGCTGTCTGAGCGGGTTCGCCGCGCCGGGCGGGGATCCGTCCGGGATCCTGCCCCGGCTCAAGGACAAGAAGAGCCCGAAGGTGCGGATCATCCCCACCCCGGGTGGGTCCGGCGCGTTCGAGACGCCGGACGGCCCCGACGGCAAGGGCTCGTCCACCGTCACCTGGAACCCGACCTCCACCGACCCGTACGAGGACGGGGTGGCCCGGGATCCCTGCGCCGCGCTCTACCACGAGCTGAACCACGCCGACGACATCTCCCGTGACGCGGTGCCACCCGGTGAGTGCGGGAGCACCGGCATTCCCACCGCCGAGGTGCGGGCGACGTTGGCGGAGAACCGTTACCGGGCGGCGAAGGGCCTGCCGCCGCGCAAGGACTACAAGGGCAAGCCGCTGCCGAAGAGCCTCGACGAGTGCAAGAAGCCGCCGAAGAAGACGCCCCCGCCGAAGGGGCCGGTGAAGATGTGCGAGGACGGCGCCGACTGCGGCGGCAGCAACGGCGACCCGCACCTGGTCACCTTCGACCGGGTCGCCTACGACTTCCAGGCCGTCGGCGAGTTCACCCTGGTCGCCGCCACGGGCGGTGACCCGCTGGAGGTCCAGGTCCGGCAGTCGCCGATGGCGGGCTCCCGCTCCGCCTCGGTCAACTCGGCGGTCGCGTTCCGGGTCGGCGTCCACCGCGTCGCGCTCACCCTCACCGACGGCGCCACCCGGGTGCACGTCGACGGCACGCCCGTCGCCGCGCCGCCGGAACGGACCGACCTGCCCGGCGGCGGCAACCTCACCCGCCGTCCGTCCGACACCGGAGAAACCGAGGGGTACGACGTGACGTGGCCGGACGGCTCGGCGGCGGCGGTGGACCAGATCGGCCGTTACGGCTACCGGGTGCTCGTCCGGCTCGCCGACGGCCGGGCCGGAAAGGTACGCGGCCTGCTCGGCGACTTCGACGGCGACCCGGCCGACGACATCGCCCCCGCCGGCGGCGCGGCCCTCGCCCAGCCCGTGCCGTTCGCCACGCTCTACCCGTCGTACGCGGACAGTTGGCGGCTCACCCAGGGCCGCTCGCTGTTCGCCTATGGCGACGGCGAGGACACCGGCACGTTCACCGACCGGACCTTCCCCGAGCGGGAGGTGACCGTCACCGACCTCGACCCGGCCCGGCGTGCCGCCGCCGAACGGATCTGCCGGTGGGCCGGCGTCACCGCCGCGGGCCCGCTCGCCGACTGCGTCTTCGACGTCGCCGTCAGCGGGCGTGGTGAGTTCGCCGTCGCCGGGGCCACCACCGAACGGATCGCCCCTCCCGCTGTCCCGTCGATCACCGCTGTTCCGATCGCGGCGGCCAGCCTCACGCCGGGCGGTGAGCCGCTGACGTTCACGGGTCGCGCGGGCGACGCCGTCTTCGTCGACGTCACCGCGCCGGGGATGGCCGACCGCTGCTCGCCGTACGTGCTCACCGACCCGACCGACCGGCTGATCGGAGCCGGCTGCGTCATCGGCGGCGTCGGGTACATCGACCGCGTCGACCTCACCACCACCGGCACGTACGCCGTGCGGGTCACCGCCGCGCCCGGCGACACCGGACGAGCCGCCGTCCGGGTGTACGCGGCCCGGGACGTCGACGGCACGCTCCAGGCGAACGGCCCGGAGGTCACCGCGACCCTGGAACAGCCCGGTGCGGCGGCCCGGTACCGGTTCGCCGGGCAGCAGGGTGAGCGCGTCTTCGTCGAGGTGGCCACGAGCACACTTCCCAACCAGTGCACCCCGCTGGAACTGCGCGACACCGAAGACCGGCTGCTGAGCAGCGGCTGTCTGATCAACGGCGTCGGCGAGATCGACGGCACGCTGTTGTCCGCCGACGGGACGTACACGGTGGTGGTCGATCCGACCGGACGCACCACCGGCACGACCACACTGCGGCTGGTCAGCAGCCGCGACCGGGACGCGACGATCGCGGTCGGCGGTCCGCCGGTCGTCGCCACCGTCGACCGGCCCGGGGCGGTGACGAGCTACCGCTTCACCGCCGCCGCCGGCACGTCGGTGAGTCTGACCGCGACCGCCTCCGACCTGCCCGACCAGTGCGGTGTGCTGGAGTTGCGCGCCCCCGACAACAGCCTGATCACCAGCGGCTGCGTGATCAATGGGGCTGGCGGGATCACGGCGGCCACGCTGCTGGCAACCGGGGAGTACACCCTGCTGGTGGACCCGTCCGGGCCCGCGACCGGCCGGGTGACGCTGGCGCTGCGGTGATCGGTGGCTGCTGAGCGGTACGACACGCCGGGCGGCGTGCTGCTGAGCAGCCACCGATCGACTCCTCGGGCGGCACGGGTCTAAATTCTTCGCGGTTGGTGTCGACGACGGCGGGGGTACGGGGTGGGCGACGAGAAGATCGACGATGCGGGCGTCGGGGACGGGTTCGACCTGCTGGTCACCCCCGACGTCCGGTACACGCGGTCGCGGCGACGAGATCTGCGGCCGCTGATTTTCCTGCTCGTGATTTCGGGCCTGCTGTTGTCGATCACGAGTCTCGGCACGTTCACGGCCGATGGTGGCTGGCTCCTCGCCGGGCTGTTCGGCCTCCCGTTCGGGGTGATCTTGTTCGTCGCAGGGCTGATCAGCGGCTCGGCGTACCTGCGACGCCATGCCGAGTTGAGCGCGCCGGTGCGGTACGTGTTCACCGCGGAGGCCATCGAGTGGCACACCGCCCATGTGGCCTTGCGGTTGCCCTGGACAGCGATCACGCACGCCGTTCGGATGCGGGAGGCGTACCGTCTGGACTGCGCAGACAAGCAGCCTCGCTACCTGTGCCGGACGACACTGACGCCGGCCGAGGACGCGCGGGTGACGGCGTACCTCGATGAGCGGTTGGCCGCACGGCTGGCCACCGAGGCGTCCGTGCGGCCGATGCCACCGGTCGGCGCCGGCTCGTAATCGGGCCGGCCAGGCGAGGTCCGGATCCGTCGGCCGACCACTGGTGCGCCCCGTGGTACGGCTACTGCCGCTTGGGGAGCAGCAGTTCCTCGTGGTCGAGTTCCCGCTCCAGGACGCGCAGCTCCTCGTCCGGGAGCCGCCCGGA
Source organism: Micromonospora sp. NPDC005979 (assembly GCF_040614415.1). Classification (NCBI taxonomy): domain Bacteria; kingdom Bacillati; phylum Actinomycetota; class Actinomycetes; order Micromonosporales; family Micromonosporaceae; genus Micromonospora; species Micromonospora sp. NPDC005979. The sequence continues at coordinate 67,589 of NZ_JBEXUR010000015.1, forward strand.
GTCGCGCCAGCGCACCAACTCCTCGCGCTGCGCGTCGAGCGCGGTACGGCGGATCCGTAGCGCCGTCTCGTACTCCGGTGACGTGGGCATCTCCGTCGACCCGCTCTGCTCAAGCAGGTCGAGCCGGCCGCGGTAGCGCGCGAGGCGGGCCAGCAACTGGGTACGTGTGGTGTTGACGGCCACCGCGCTGTCCGGCTCGGCGGCGGCGACCTCGTCCAGGCGGGCCAGAGCCGCCTCGACCGCCGCGGAGCGGGCCTCGTTGCGTACCCGGGCCTGGTCGGTTTCGTTGGCGCGCAGGCCGAGCATCCGCACGAGCGGCGCGAAGGTCAGACCCTGACCGACGAGTGTCACGAGCACGACCACGAAGGTGCAGAACAGCAGCAGGTCACGGTCGGGAAAGGGTGACCCGTCGTCGGTGGTCAGCGGCAGGGTGAAGATCGCGGCCAGGCTGATGACGCCGCGCGTGCCGGACCAGCTCAGCGCCACCACCTCGCGGGAGTTGAGCCGGCGGGCGTTGCGGTCGGCCCGCGCGACCTGCCGGGCGGTGTTCGGCTCGTCGGCGTCGTCCTGCTCGGAGACACCGCCGAGGCGGGTGTGCAGGGACCGGGGGAGCGACTGGGTCAGCACCAGCCACGCGGGACGCAGCAGCAGCACCACGCCCACGGACACCGCGACGGCGATGACGATCGTCGACGTGTCGTACTGGCGCAGTCCCTTGACGACCTCGGGGAGCTGCTGGCCGATCAGCAGGAAGACGAAGCCTTCGAGGAGGAAGTCGACCAGTCGCCACACCGCGTTGGTCTGGAGTCGGGCGGCCCCGGACCCGACCTGGGGCGTCTGGTGGCCGACGATCAGTCCGGCGATCACCACGGCGAGCACGCCGGAGACGTGCAACGCCTCGCCCAGCAGGTACGCCACGAACGGTGTCGCGAGCGAGATCGCGTTGGACAGCAGCGGGTCCGCCGTGAGCGGGCGGGCCAGTCGTTTCGCCCAGGCCACGGCGACGCCGACGGCGACTCCACCGACCGCCGCCAGCACGAACTGGGCCACGGCGGCGGGGAACGAGAACGTGCCACCGACGGCGGCGGCCACCGCGACGCTGAGCATCGTCAGCGCGGTCGCGTCGTTGAGCAGCCCCTCGCCCTGGATGATCGTGACCATCTTCGGCGGCAGGTTGACCCGGCGGCCCACCGCGAGGGCGGCCACCGGGTCCGGCGGGGCGATGGCGGCGCCGACGGCGATTCCGGCGGCCAGGGTCGCGCCCGCGACGAACAGGTGGAACCCGAGGCCGACGAGCAGCCCGGTGAGGAGCACCAGCACCACCGAGAGGCTGACCACGATGCGCAGATTCCGGCGGATGTCCAGCAGTGAGGAGTCCAACGCGGCGCTGTAGAGCAGCGGCGGGAGCACGACCATGAGCACCAACTCCGGGTCGAGGCCGATGTTGGGGCCGGGTAGCAGCGCGTACACGATGCCGATGAGCGGCAGCAGCGCGGCCGCCGGCAGGCCGGTACGGGACGCGACCCACCGGACGGCGACGATGACCGCCACGGCGGCGAGCACGAACAACACCATCGAATGGGCGCTCACCTGGTGTCGTCCCCCTGGATCGGCGCGCGGGTCTCGGGTCGGCCGCCTGTCGTACCCGATCGGTGGTGGCGCAGCGAGCACGAACGAGCGGCGCGGGCTGCGACGGCACGTACGAGCCTACCGGCTAGATCAACGCCCCCGCTCGTCGTCGACCGCGAGCGCGTCGGGCTGCCACACGGTCCGACCGCCGGCCGGATGGCGTGATCCGGCCGGCGGTCGGACCGTCGACGATCAGCAGCAGCCGGTGGTGTAGCTGACGTAGGACGCGTTGCAGTCCCGGGACGTGTTGGCGTAGCAGCGGACCTGCCCCGCGACCACCTTGTTGTAGTAGTAGTAACAGAAGGGGCCGCCACACCCCGTGTAGGCGAGGGAGCAGACGTTGCACGCCGACGCCGTGGCCTTCGGCAGCAACGCGGCCAGCAGTTTGTCGCTCAGTCGATTGATAATCATCGGACCTCTCTCCTTCTCCGCCCCTGCGGCGGTTCATCGACGAGGTCCAGAATTTCATCGACGACTTACGATGCACTAACGGCGCGCTAATACGTGTGCGGCCCGGTAGTGCCTGTTCCTGGGCGCAATACGACCGCAGTCGGGTGGACGGCTGCCGGTAGGCAATAGTGGGCTGTCAGTGCTGGCTCGGAGTACGAATTATGTCGATCAATCGGCTGATTCGTCGACCCGGCTTGACGCCGAGATCCGTGGCCAGGATCTGGCAAAGGTGATCATGGATGGCCAGGGCGGATGCGACGTCGCCGCGCCTCATGTGCGCCTCGATCAGGTGCTCCCAGGCCCGTTCCCGATACGGCCACTGCCGCACCAGAGGTTCCATCGCGTCGATGACCGAGTTGTGGTCACCGATGACGAGCTGCGCCTCGGCCAGGTCCTCCATCGCCCGCCATCGGCGCTCGTCCAGTGGCGCGGCCAGGGCCGCCACCCCGGCGGTCCGAGCGTCGACGCAGGCGTCGCCACGCCAGAGCCGCAGTGCCGAGGTGAGAGTCGTGACCCGGTCGATGGCTCCGGTGGGGAGCCGCGCGGCGGCGGCACGCTGCGTCAGGTCGTCGAAGCGAGCGAGGTCGGTCGAGGTGAGGCGAGCGCAGAGAAGGTAGCCCGGCGGACGGGTCTGCAAGATGTCCACGGCCTCCGCGCCGCCGAGCCGGACGAGGCTTCGCCGCAGGGCGGAGACGTGCCCCTGGAGCTTCGTCGTCGCCGTCATCGGTGGTTGCTCGTCCCAGATGACCTCGACGAGACGATTTACTCCGACGACGGCGCCCAGGTTGAAGGCGAGGGCTGCCAGCATCGCGCGTCGTCCCGGGCTGCCGATGGGCATCGGCTGGTTGCCGACGGTCGCCTCGATGGGGCCCAGCAACGACACGCGGAGCAGGGTGTGAGCGTTCACATCGAGGTCCGCGTGGTGACCGTGTCGTGGTAGCCCGACGCCTGGAGGCGGAACAGTTCCGCGTAGCGGCCTCCCGATGCCATCAGCTCGTCGTGGCTGCCCTGTTCGAGGATCCGCCCGCCGGACAGGACCGCGATGCTGTCCGCCTCGCGGACGGTGTTGAGGCGGTGCGAGATGAGCAGGCTGGTGTGGGTGCGGCGCAGCGCCATCAGACGCCGGTTGATCTCGTGTTCGGTCGCCACGTCGAGTCCTGACGACGGTTCGTCGAGGATCAGCATGTCAGCGCCCTCCCTGAGCGCGGCTCGGGCCAGAGCCAATCTCTGCCACTGTCCCCCCGAGAGCACGACCCCCACACCGGGCACGTCGCCGTCGCTGTAGGCCCGGGTCAGCATGGTGTCGTACCCGTTCGGCAGGGCATCCAGTGTGGAGTCGAGATCTGCGGTCGAGGCCGCCGCCCGTACCCGCGCCCGGTCGTCGAGCGCGCTGAGGTCGCCGACCGCGATGTTGTCGTGGGCCGAGAACTCGTACGTCATGAAGTCCTGGAAGGTCGCCCCGAGGCGGGCGCGCAACGATGCCGGGTCGATGGTGCTGATGTCGACGCCGTCCCAGCGGATGACACCTCGAACCGGCACGTAGAAGCCGCACAGCAGCTTGACCACCGTGGACTTGCCGGCTCCGTTGTCGCCAACCAGCGCGAGGGACGAGCCGCGGGGGATCCGCATCGTGAGGCCGCGCAGGACCCAGTCGTGGTCGGGCGCGTACCGGAACCAGACGTCGTCGAATTCCACGCCCTGCCTCAGCGGCGGCACGGTGGGCAGCGCGACGGCGCGCCTGGCCTCGCCGATGACCGCGGTGATGTCGACGTAGTGGCCGAAGACGATCATGGTCTCGCCGAGCATGGCGATCTGCCGGACCAGGCTCGACGCCGATGCCTGCAACGCGGCCAGCGCCGCGATCACGACCACCAGGTCACCGACGGAACCGTGTCCGTCGGCGACCCGGGCGACGAAGACAGCAAGCGCGACCAGGGACACGATGCCGGTCAGTGCCGCGAGAGCGCTGTCGACCCACAGGGCCAGCCGGTCCTGATGGCGCTCCTGTGCCTGGGCCGCCCGGAGTTCACGCAGAAGGCGGCCCTGGAAGAACGCGCCGAGCCCGAACAGTCGGATCTCCTTCGCGGCGCGCATGTCCAGCAGGAGCGACGCGTAGAACGTCTGCCGGCGGAACATCGGGACGGTGCGTTCCAGCATCGCGCCCCGCATCCGGGCCAGCCGGATCTGGGCCACCAACGTGGGCAGTACGGCCAGCATGACCAGCGCGCTCACCAACGGGGACCAGCGCACCAGCGTCACGCCGAAGGCCGCGATGGTGATCAACGCCTGCCCGATGCCCAGGATCATGCTGTTGAGCTGGGTCGGTGCGAAGCGGCTCGCCTCGTGGGCGAGCCGGAGTCGGTCGTGGAACCGGCTGTCCTCCAGTTCGGTCAGGCGCGGGTGCGCCGACACCGCGCTGAACAGTTCCTGCTGAGTTCGTATCGTGACGCGACGTTCCGCGTCCCGCTGCGCGTACTCGGAGACGTGCAGGACGACGGGTGACACGATGGCCAGCGCGCCGAACCCGACGACGCCGAGCCAGATCGTCTGCCGCTCGCCGGCCGAGAGCCCGTCGATGACCGCTCGGGTGAACCAGGCGGTGGCGACCGCCGTGAGGCCGCCAACCACCATGATCACGACCCCCACCGCCGCGGCCCAGGGCGCCGCGCCGAAGTAGATCCCGAAGGCGCGCCGCAACAACGTCGCCGAGCGCCTCATCGGCTGCTCAACACCTCGCCCAGGTCATGACTGCGCGCGGCGAGCCGACCGTCCGCGCCGAACATCACGAACGTCGGGGTGCCCTGCACCTGGAAGGCGGCCATCACCGCGCTGGGAGTGTCGTCCATGACGAGGAGACCGGCCTTACGCAGCGTCGGGCCGAGGTCCTCGGTCGACTCCTCGGGCGCGGTGAGGAAGCTGATCACCCGTACGCCGCCGCTGGCGATCTCCTCTGCCCGGTCGGCCAGTTTCGCGGCCTGGCCGGGGCAGTGTCGGCAGCCGGCGGAGAAGAAGCCAATCAAGGTCGGGCTGCCCACGAGATCGGCACGGGAGATCTGGCCGCCGGGTGCCGTGAACTCGGGAATGGCCGCGCCGAGCGGCAGCCCCGAAGCGGGTGGTGAGTTCATGTCAATCAGTTTCATCTCCGTCTCCCGCAGCCGCCGGACAACTGCGGCGGTCAGCGCGAGATCGGCGAGGACGAGTGCCGCGAGAATGGCGACAGCGGTGGACAGAAATACCACAGGGGCTCCTTTAATCGGCGCACCGGAAGCCCGGTGGGCGTTGGTGCGCATGCGATTGTGAGAGTGTCAGCGAGTGTGTGCCACTCCATTTATGAGCCAGGCCAAGTCGTCGAGTCTGACCAGGGTCGTGGTGACGAAAGCCGCAATCGTGAATGCCACCAGGAATTGCGCTGGCGGCAGCATGCCGAGTGACACGGTGGGCAGGGTCGTGGCCCCCCAGAGGGCGCCTGCCGCGGCGGCGGCGAGGAGGCCGGTGCGAACGACGTGCCGCCACGCGACGGTCGCGCTCGTCGGGCCGAAACAGTGGCATCCGGACGTGGACCCCTGCCGGACGGCATGCGTGAGCGCGACGGCGAAAGCGCCGAAGAGCAGCACCGCTGCTGCCAGACCGATGGTCGCCGTCTCCGGCCACAGGACGAGAGCGAGGACGCCGGCCTCGGCCGTGATCGAGGCAGCGGCGACCGGGCGGGACCGGCGGGTGGAGGTGACCCGCAGTTCGCTGACGGCATGGGCGAAGGTCTCGAAGCTCGCCCGGTTGCGGACCTTGCCGACGATGGATATCGCAAGAGCCCCGGCCAGCGTCAAAATTGCCGCGACAACAGCGACACTCACGATTTCCCCCGTTTCCCGTAGCGCTCGTTGATCGAGGGGGCGCGACTCGCGCGGGCCCCACAAACCTCCGCTGGGAATCCCGAGGATATCGGCGTGTGACGATGTTGTCAACGGCTTGCTTCGGTGGCGTAAAGATGAGAGCAATACAGCGGGAGGGTGTGTATGACCGACGAATCACAATTCCTGCTCGCCGTCTCGGGCGTCCTCGTGGCGCTTCTGGCGCTCGTCGGCGCGGCCCTTGTGGCGCGGCGACGCTTCCTTGTCGTCGGCGTCGCGGGCGACAGCATGGTCCCGAGTCTCGCCCACGGTGACCGCCTGCTGGTACGTCGAACGCGCCGGTTCCGGGTCGGCGACATCGTCGTCGCACACCACCAGGAGGGCGGGCGCCGGGAGGCCGTCGCGGGGTCGGAGGCGTCCGCCTGGCTCGTCAAGCGGGTCGCCGCGCTGCCCGGCGATCGGGTTCCGCCAGCCGTCGTTGCCGCGGTCGGCGGTCGGGCGGGCCAGGTCCCGGCCGGCATGGCCGTGCTACTCGGTGATCACGCGGAGAGCGTCGACTCGCGCCGGTTCGGCTTCGTTCCGCTGCGCGACATCGAGGGCGTGATGGTCCGGCGGCTGGGGGCTACCGGCGCCTGAGGTGTGCCGACGGTGTTGCGACGACATTGGTGCGCTTCTATAGTTGCGCGATCACCACATTCATGGCCGTGGTTGCGCGGCGGGGTCGTCGAAGCGCTTCGACGATTCGTCGTTCAGGCCCGTCAGCCGGGTGTCGAGCCTGGCCACGCCGGTCTTGGCGCTGAATCGCGCCCGTCGTACGACATGAGGAGAATCGCATGCGGAAGTGGCGCCTTCGGCGCGGAATCACCGCGCTCGCGCTCGCCCTGCTCGCCCTGCCGACCGTCCCCGGCGCGGCACACGCCGACCCCACCTACCCGTTCCGTGACCCCAGCCTGCCCGTCCAGGTCCGGGTCGACGACCTGCTCGGCCGGCTCACGCTGGACGAGAAGATCTCCTGGCTGCACCAGTACCAGCCGGCCGTTCCCCGGTTGGGCATCGGCCTGTTCAAGACCGGCACCGAGGCGCTGCACGGCGTCGCCTGGTCGACCGACATCGACAACAACGGCGCGGTGGTCAAGGCGCGCGGCACATCCTTCCCGCAGCCGGTCGGCATGGCGAGCACCTGGAACCCCGACCTGATCCAGCGGGTCGGGTCGGCCGTGGGCGACGAGGCGCGCGGCTACCACGCGCAGAATCCGCGGGTCTGGGGTCTCAACCTCTGGGCGCCGGTGGTCAACCTGCTCCGTGACCCGCGCTGGGGTCGCAACGAGGAGGGCTACTCGGAGGACCCGCTGCTGACCGCGAAGATCTCCACCGCGTACGGCTCGGGGATGACCGGCGGCGACCCGGACCACCTCAAGAGCGCACCGACCCTCAAGCACTACCTGGCCTACAACAACGAGGTCCGGCGCGACGTCACCTCGTCGAACGTCCCGCCGCGGGTGCTCAACGAGTACGACCGGGCCGCTTTCAAGCCGGCGATCGCCGCCGACGCGGCGACCGGCGTGATGGCCTCCTACAACCTGGTCAACGGCCGCCCGGCGACGGTGGACCCGGACCTGGCGACGGTGGTACGGAGCTGGACCGACCAGCCGCTGATGAACGTGACGGACGCCTGGGCGCCGAACAACCTCGTCGCCTCGCAGGGCTACTACCCGACGCAGGCGCAGGGGAACGCCGCGATCATCAAGGCCGGCCTCAACAGCTTCATCACCGACGACACCAACGCCCAGCCGACCGTCACCGCCATCAAGCAGGCCCTCGGCAGCGGCCTGCTCACCGAGGCGGACATCGACGCCCGGATCGCCGAGATCCTGAACCTGCGCTTCCGCCTGGGTGAGTTCGACCCGGGCGGCGGCCGGTACGGCGGCATCACCCCGGACGTCATCAACAGCCCGGAACACCAGCGGCTGGCCCGTCAGGCCGCCGGCGAGGCGATGGTGCTGCTCAAGAACTCGCGGCAGGCGCTGCCGCTGAACCCAGCCCGGACCCGCAAGGTGGCCGTGCTCGGTCCGCTCGCCGACACCCTCTACACCGACTGGTACGGCGCCGACCTGCCGTACCAGGTGACCGCGCTGGACGGCATCCGCGAGCGGCTGGGCAGCTCCGCCAGCGTCGACGGGCTCGACGGGGCGGACCGGATCGCCCTGAAGGACCCGTCCACCGGCCGGTACGTGACGGCCACCGGCACCACCGACGCGGACCCGGTCGCCGCCATCGGCACCGACGCCTCGCTCGCGGCCCAGTTCGACAGCGTCGACTGGGGACAGAACGTGGTGACGATGCGCAACGCCGCCAACGGCCGCTACCTCGGCTACAACTGGGGGCCGTTCGTCACCCGCGACGAGCAGCCGAACGGTTGGTACGTCCAGCAGCAGTTCACGCTGGAGCCGCAGGCGGACGGGACGGTCGCGGTGCGCTACGCCGGCTACGAGACGACGGAGAGCTGGTTCGGCGTCAACACCTACGTCACCGTCGGCGACGACGGCGCGCTCAAGCTCGGCGCGTCCACCGCGGCGGACGCGACCCACTTCCAGCGTGAGCTGATCAGCAGCGGGGTCGACCGTGCCGTGGCGGCGGCCAAGGCGGCCGACACCGCCGTCCTGGTCGTCGGCAGCAACCCGTTCATCAACGGGCGCGAGGCCCACGACCGCACCTCGATGGCGTTGAGCGCCAGCCAGGAGGCGCTGGTCAAGGCCGTGACCAAGGCCAACCCGCGGACGGTGCTGGTGTTGCAGACCAGCTACCCGGTCACGATCGGGTGGGAGCAGGAGCATGTGCCGGCCATCGTCTGGACCACCCACGCGGGCGCGGAGACGGGTCACGCCGTCGCCGACGTCCTGTTCGGCGACCGCAACCCGTCCGGCAAGCTCACCCAGACCTGGTACCGCTCGGACCGGCAACTACCGCCGGATCTGCTCGAGTACGACATCATCTCGTCCGGACAGACCTACCTCTACAGCACCGCGAAGCCGCTCTACCCGTTCGGCCACGGGCTGTCGTACACCGGTTTCCGGTACGGCCAGCTCCGCGCGGACGCCCGTTCGGTCGCGGCGGACGGCACCATCACGGCCCGCGTCGACGTGACCAACACCGGGAGCCGGGCCGGCTCCGAGGTCGTCCAGCTCTACAGCCACCAACGCACCTCGCGGGTGAAGACGCCGATCCGGGCGCTCAGGTCGTTCCAGCGGGTCGACCTCGCCCCCGGGCAGACCCGCACCGTGACACTGCGGGTGCGCGCCGCCGACCTCGCGAACTGGGACGTCACCCGGAGTCGGTGGGTGGTCGAGTCGTCCGCGTACGACCTGACGGTCGGCGCGAGCGCCACCGATGTCCGGGCCCGCACGGCGGTCACGGTCCGCGGTGAGACGATCCCGGCCCGGGACCTGACCCGGACGACCCGCGCCGAGAACTTCGACGGGTACGCGGGGGTCCGGCTCGTCGACGAGACGAAGGTACGCGGTACGGCCGTGGGTGCCACCGCCGCCGGTCAGTGGATCTCCTTCGGGAAGTCCGCCCTGCGTCCGGGCGGCCACACCTTCACGGCGCGGGTCGCCAAGGCCACGGCGGGCACCGGCACGATCCAGGTTCGGCTGGGCTCGCCCACCGGCCGACTGCTCGGTACGGCGACCGTGCCGAGCACCGGCGACGACTACCGGTACGTCAGCGTGAGTGCCGAGGTTGCCCGGGTTGCCGGGACCCACGACGTCTACCTGGTGTTCGACTCTCCACTGCGGCTGGCGGACTTCTCGCTGCGTTGATCCGGAGGGCTCGGGCCGGGGTGCTGGTGCGCCCCGGCCCGACCCGGTTGCGGATTCATCAGATGACCGGTGATCAAGCCTCGGGCTGCCCGTCTGCTTTGCACTTTTGATCGGCATTTAGACATAGATGAGACCCAATCTCGTATTGCATTCGTCACACGTCTGACATACGCTCCGCCCAAGACTTCGTAGCGATTGGCAAAAGAGTGCGGTCGGGCCGCACCACGCGCCCCCCGCCGATCCTTGGTGGCGTCGCTGTTCCCTGCTCGTCGCTCGATGCACGTCCCAGGCACCACGTCGACGACAAGTGAGAAAGGACAGCACGTGAGACCAGCCGTATCCACCACCCGCACGGCACTGCTCGCGGCGGCGCTCGTCGCCGCCACGCTGCCGGCCGTGGTGATCAGTCAATCGCCCGCCTCGGCCGCGGTCCAGGAGACGTACTACGTCGCCCCCGACGGTAACGACTCCAACGCCGGCACGCAGGCGTCACCGTTCAAGACGGTGCAACGCGCGCGGGACGTCGTCCGTACTGTTAACGCGAACATGTCCGGCGACATCAACGTGTACCTGCGCGGCGGCAGATACCCGGTCACCAGCACCGTCGAGTTCGGTGCCAGCGACTCCGGCACCAACGGGTACCGGATCAGCTACGCCGCCTATCCCGGTGAGACCCCCATCCTCGACGGCGGCGTCCCGGTCACCGGATGGACCCAGCACAGCGGCAACATCTGGAAGGCGCCGCTGGATCGCAGCACCAAGCTGCGCACGCTGTACGTCAATGACAAGCGGGCGCAGATGGCGACCAAGACCGTCAGCTCGGCGGGGTGCTACGGGACGTACAACGTCACCGCCGGGCAGGCGTCCTGGGCGTGGGAGTCGGGCTCCCAGTGCGACGGCGCGAAGTACAGCCAGAACGACTTCCCCGCCATCCCCCGCAACCAGGACGACATCGAGATCGAGACGGGCACGACCTGGACCACGGCCATCGTCGGGGTCCGTCAGGTGACCACCGACGGTTCGAACCGGGTCGCCCTGTTCCAGCAGCCGGGCGCGGCCATCGCGCAGGGCGCGTTCAACGGCAACGCCCAGATCAACGGCAGCCACAAACTCATGAACGCGTACGAGTTCCTGGACGCCCCCGGTGAATTCTTCTTCGACAAGGGCACCAAGACGGTCTACTACTACAAGGCCAGCTCCGAGGACATGACGAACGCGTCGGTGTACGCGCCGAACAACGTCACCACCGTGCTGCGGGTCGCCGGCACCTCGACTACCAGCCACGCCCGCAACATCACGTTCTCCGGCCTGACCGTGCAGCACTCCGACTGGAACCTGTTCAACGTCGCCGGCTCGTCCTTCAAGCAGGCGCAGCAGGGCAACCTCGGCGCGCAGGCGTACGCCAAGGGCAACTTCCACGTCTACTACTACCGCAACGTGGACGTCACGCCCGGCATCGTCCAGGTGCAGAACGCCGACGGGATCCTCCTGCAACGCAACCGGGTCCAGCACACCGGCGCCGACGGCATCAGCATGGTCAACGACGTGCAGAACTCGCAGTTGATCGGGAACTACACGAACGACATCGCCGGCTCCGCCATCGACGTCGGCCATCCCCAGCACGTCTACATCGGAGACGGCACGTCGAGCAACCGGGAGAAGTACCTCCCGCAGGTCGAGGGGCTGCCGAAGAACATCGAGATCAAGAACAACTACCTGTACGACAGCGCGGTGCTGTTCAACGGGCACAGCCCCATCTCGGCGTACTTCGTCGACACCCTGACGATCCAGCGCAACCGGATCGAGAAGGCCCCCTGGTCGGGCATCACGATGGGCTGGGGCTGGTGGAACTTCGACGGGTCATCGGGCTCGATCGCGCCCAACCGGCCGACCACGACGGCGCGGAACAACACCATCAGCTACAACCACATCATCGACACGGTCCAGCGCCTCAGCGACACGGCGCCCATCTACACGCTGGGCAGCCAGCCCGGGACCACGATCACCAACAACTACCTCCAGGGCGTGCCCTCGGGCCACAAGTACGGACTCCACCCCGACGAGGGCTCGGCGTACATCACCTTCCGGGACAACGTCCTGAGCATCGACAAGAACGTCACCTGGATGATCAATTCCGACGACTTCGGTCGGAAGCACGACCTGAGCATCACGCAGATCTACGGCCCGATCAACAAGGTGTCGAACAAGAACCTGCCGAACAGCACGGTCGCCGACATCCTCGTCTCCTCCGACTACGTCTGGCCGGCGGCGGCGTACGGCATCGCGGCCAACTCCGGTCTTGAGGACGCCTACCGGGACATCATCCCGGCCAGCAGGTTCTCCGTTTCCAACTACGTGCTGCCGGCCAGCACGTACGTCACCAGCGCCACGGCGACGATCCCGATCCGGAGCACCGGCGACGCGAGCAAGTCGGTCTGGCTGGCCCCGTTGGGCACGACCACCTTCACGGCCGGGGCGACGATGACGCGGGCGGCCGGTAACGCCACGTCCATCGCCGTGCCGTCGACCCAGGGCGAGTACCGCCTCTACGTCGTCGACGCCCAGGGCAACCGCTCGGCCGAGTCGACCTCCCTCGTCCGGCAGCAGAGTGGCGGCGGCACCCAGCAGGGCGGCCAGCTCGTGGGCGGCCAGTCCGGCCGCTGCGTCGAGGTCCCCAACTCCTCGACCACCAACGGCACCCAGGTGCAGCTCTGGGACTGCGGCAGCGGCACCAACCAGCGGTGGACCTCCACGTCCAGCAAGCAGCTGATGGTGTACGGCAACAAGTGCCTGGACGCCTCGGGGGCGGGCACGGCCAACGGCACCCAGGTCATCATCTGGGACTGCCACGGCGGCGCCAACCAGCAGTGGAACATCAACAGCAACGGCACCATCACGAACGGCCAGTCCGGGCTCTGCCTCGACGCCAACGGCGCGGCCAGCGCCAACGGCACGAAGCTCATCCTGTGGTCGTGCAACGGCGGCGCCAACCAGCAGTGGACGCTGCGTAGCTAGGCGGTCGTCAGCCGGGGCCGGGCCGTTCTTCGGTCCGGCCCCGGCTACTTCTGGTAGCCGTAGTTGTCGCAGGTCCGGCGTCCCAGGACGCAGTTCTTGGTGCGCTTGTTCATCGTGTCGACGTCCCACATCACGAACGCGTCGCCGTGCATCGACGAGGCGCTCTTGCCCGCCTTGTCGGACGAGAGGTAGTAGCCCGCCGGGGTGCCCTTGGCCGGGTACTGGATGTCGAAGGTGATCGCCGGGATCCGAACCGGGTGGCCGGGCGGGCAGGTGCCGCCGCTGCCGTACGCCACATGGTCCTTGTGGTTGGGGCTGTCCAGGTGCTTGCCGTCCCAGCAGTCCGGGAACTGCAGCATGAAGTGCAGCGTCGCGGTCCCGCCGCAGATCGGCCAGTTGCCGTTGGTGCTGCGGGCGACGCCGTCGAGGTCGCCGGGACCGTAAAAGGCGCAGTAGAACTGGCCGGTCGCCCCGCGCGGTGTCGGCTGCTTCTTCTTGGCGTCCCCGGAGATCATGCGCAGGCCGTTGGGCATGGGCATCTGGCCGGTCGAGTTCTTCGCGAGCGAGCGGTAGTAGACCCGGAAGCCGGTGGTCTCGACCGGCTTACCGGTCGCGTTGTCGTAGAGCGTGGGCACCCAGTACGCGGAGTGATCCTGGATCGGCTTGCAGGACGTGGCGGTGAACTTCGTCAGGTCTCCGGCGACGGTGCTCGCGTCGACGGCCTTGTTGCCGACGAAGGAGTGCATGTGGGAGGCGCCCGGGAGGCCGGGAGCGACGATCGGATCGTCCGGCAGTCGGTGGCTGTACTGGCAGTCCGCCCGGAACTCCGGAAGGTCGCCGACACCGGCCGGGGCGGGGTCGATCTTCAGCGCCTGGTACGCGTCGGCCTGCGCCTTCCAGACCGCCCGGTCGATCGGAACCCAGCCGGTGGTGGGGGCCTTCGGTGCGGCAGCGGTCGACGGCGTCGCAGCGGTCGACGGGGTCGCGGAGACCGAAGGTGTCGTGGGGGCCGACACCGCTGATCCGGGCGACTCCGCCTGCCCGGCCGACGGCGACGGATACTCGAGGGCGTTGGCCGCGTTCGACGGCTCGGGCTGCGCGGCGCCGTTGCCCAGGTACACGGCCCCGGCCGCGACGACGAGCACGACGACCGCGCCCGCGACCACGCTGAGTTTCCGGTGGGCGAGCCACCCCGGAGAGCGATGACGTGACGGCGGCGGACCTTCGTACGACACGGGTCACTCCCAACGAACACACGACAGGCTGACCCAAACGGTCACGGGCCGCCGTATGGTAGGCACTCGCCGCGCGTGTCGGACATGGTCTTTAAACACTCTTAATCAAGCCGGTCCGGGCGTACGTCTGGATGAAAAATGGGTAATGGTGCGGGATGAAGTCGACCTGGAAGCCCCACGAGAAGCACGGCGGCCTGACCGACAAGGACAAGCGCGAGCTGCCGGAGACCGTCTTCGCCTTCCCCGGCAAGCGCAAGGAGCCGATGACCGACGCGAGCCACGTCCGCAACGCCATCGCCCGCTTCGACCAGGTGCAGAGCGTCACCGACGCGGACCGCGACCTGGCCTTTCAGAACATCCTCGCCGCCGCCAAGCACTACGGCGTGGACGTCGCCGAGACGAACTGGAAGCAACTCGGCAAGTTGCCGCACACGCCGAACCCCGCGCACTGAGCCCGGCCCGGGGATGGGTTCCGAGGGTGGTTCGCGGGCGTGTTAGCGTGCTCGTCGTTGTCAGCGAGCGCCGCTAGCTCAACTGGCAGAGCAGCGGACTCTTAATCCGCGGGTTCGGGGTTCGAGTCCCTGGCGGCGCACCAACGATCAAGGCCCTGACCTGGTGGTTCACACCGGGTTGGGGCCTTCTTCACGTACGGCGATGGTGGGCGGTCGCTCGCTAGGTGCCCGCAGGATCCCAAGGCGGGCAGTCGATGGCTCAGCGATTCACCGATACGGGAGCTCTCGCCCACCCGGTCCACCGACCGAGTACCGGACGAGGTAGGGCTGGATTCTCGCGGTAGCGCTCGTGCGGTGGGGCGGCCCCGAAGCCTGCGCTCGATCCCGTCAGAACACCGTGAGGGCTCATCGTGGGTCTTCCGGATGCTTCTCCGCGCGTCGACTCTGGATGGGCTGTCGACTCGGCCGTCATTGACTTGATGTGACGGCGCGGATGCGCTGTGCTGACAGGTGGTCGTCGTCCGGTCGGAGGTGCTCGTGGCCGCGCAGGTGGATCCCGAGTGGTGGCGTTCGGGGCTTTGGAACGGTCGACCGATCACTGAGTTTCTGCGGCGGCGTGACATCACTGCGGTCTTCCACTTCCTCCACGCCAGGGGCGTGTCATACGGCCGGATTGCAACTCTTGTTGGCGTCTCGCCCAACCGCGCTGCTGAAATCGCCAAAGGCCTCCGCCAGGTCACGGCCTACGAGGTTCTGGAACGGATCGCAGCCGGTCTGAACATTCCGCGTCCGGCTATGGGACTCGGGCGCGACGAGGACATCGTTGTGCCTCGCGACCCCGACCGCCTGGCTGTGGATGGTGAAGCGGACCGATCGCCGGCCGGTGTCGCCGCGCGCGTCGAGGTCAGCAATCTGGTCAGACTCCGACTGGGACTGGACGAGGCTCTTGCAGCGGGGAGTGTCGCTCCCCGGCAGCTTGAGCTGATTGAACAAGCTGCGGGCGAGCACATGACGGTCTACCCCTCGGCTTCGCCGCAGATCATGCTGTCGCTGCTGGCCGCCGACTGCCGAGAGGTTCAGGCGCTGTCGCTTCGGCGGCAGCCGGCGGCGGTCCAATTCCGGCTGTCCGGGGTAGCGGCGTTACTGGCGACGATGTGCGCTGACGCCTTGATGAGGCTCGGAGATGTCGCCGAGGCTCGACGGTGGTACGGCACGGGGATCCATGCGGCAGACGACAGCGGGGATGCTCGTTTCAGGGTGCTTGTGCGGGCCCAGGCGGCGATGCTGCCGTATTACTTCGGGGATCCAGCTCAAACCGTCGTTCTAGCTGACGCGGCTCTGGCGGTCACGCCGAAGGCATCGTCGTCGGGTGCCCTGGCAGCGGCGGGCCGGGCGCGTGCTCTGGCCCGGATGGGCTCCACCGAACAGGCGCGGTCGGCCGTTGATCAGGCACTTCGGCTGTTCGACCAGGCTGGCGACGAGGATACCAACGTGGCGTTCAGGTTCCCGGCGAAGCGGCTGCTGTTCTACCTCTCCGGGACATACACCTGGCTCGGTGACACGGTGAAGGCATACCGCGGCTGGGACAACTGGAACAAGAAGAAGTAGCCCGCCGACCGGCGGCTCGAGTCGACGCGCGGGGTGGCGTGGCCACCCCGCGCCCGAACAGGTTGGAAGGACATGCGTACGACCACCGTGGGCGACGTGGCGATCCTCCTGCCCGACCTTGACCCGGAGGACCTCGACCATGTCAACGACCTACCCGACGACGACCTTCACGACGGCCTCGTGCAGGACGCTTCCTGGCGAGGTCGACAGATCGCCGACTGGAGTATCCGAGGCTGTCGGATCACCGGGGCGGATCTCGGTGAGATCACCTGGGAGGGCGGTGCCCTCTACGGCTGTGAGATCGTCCAGACGGACCTGTCCGGAGCGGCCCTCACCGGTGTCAGCATCGAGCGGTGCTCGGTCACCGGCTCACGCTTCACCGGAGCCCGGCTTATTGACGTTCGCCTGAAAGACGTTCTGTTCGACAACTGCCGGTTCGACTACGCCACCCTGAACCGCGTCAGCGCGGCCGGTTCGGTGGCCTTCACCGACTGCACCCTCGTCCACGGCACCTGGTCATCCTGCCGGCTCTCCGGAGTTGTCTTGCGGTCGTGCGACCTCAGCGATCTGGAGCTGGAATCGTGCCGTTTTGACGGCGCTGACCTTCGGGGTAGTCGACTGCACGCCTTCACGGCACCACTGGACAACCTGCGGGGTGTCACCCTCACCGGGGAGCAGTTGCCCGAGCTGACCCGGATGGTGGTTCACGCTCTGAGTGTCGACGTCCGCACAGACGCAGCGCGGGGGCATGACCGTTGACGCCGGGACGGGCTGCCATTCGTTGCGATAGAAGTTATGAGACCGAGCGACTGGCCTGGTCGCCGGAGACAGGATTCACGGCTCCACCGGCCAACTACCACCTACCACCGCCTACCGTCGACCGCCGGACGTCGACCACGGAACAGAGTTCCTCGCGCCACCCCAACACCATCACCTCGGATCGCTCGCTGGCCTGGCTTCAGAACTTAGGAGGTATCGGATCCGGCAACGCCGCGCCGTCAGGACGCCCGCCGTTCGTCGAGGCCAAGCCGCTGACGCTCGACCATGATGATCCGCCGGTCGAGCGGGATCGCCTCATCGGCGAGGAGTTCGTGGTCGACGTAGCTGCCGTCAGTCGCCGACGGGTCAGCCATCTTCGCAACGCTGTCGTGGGTGTACGCGCGGATCAGGGCGCTCTTGCGTCCGAGCATCTCCACCAACCGCTGATCCACGGTGTTTCTGGCCAGTAGGCGGTGAACCCGTACACCGCGGGTCTGACCCATCCGGTAGCACCGCCGGATGGCCTGCTCCTCGTGTGCCGGGGTGAGCTGCGGCTCGACGAGCACGACCACCGACGCCGCTGGCAGATTGATACCCACCCCGCCGACGCCGATCTGGCTGACCAGGACCGCGTGACCGTCCGTACCGCTGAAGTCGTCCACGACCTGCTGCCGAGCGGCGACGGGGACGGTCCCGGTAAGCAGGAACGTCGGCGTGCCTTCTTGCAGGCTCACGCGTACGCGGTTCAGGACCTCCAGGAAGTAGGAGAAGACCACGACCTTCCATCCGTTGTCCGCGGCCTCCTGGACGACCTCGCGCAGGCGCTCCACCTTCGCAGGCATTCGTGATCCGTCGGCGACCACGGCGGCACGACGCATGTCGGTGAACCGCCGTGCCGCGACCGCCCGCTGGTAGGTGCGCGTCTCTGCCTGACCCATCTCGACCCAGTCTGCGACCTCGATCAGATCGGGAAGTTCGTCGAGGACGTCTTTCTGGTTGCGGCGGAGATACACGTTGGCGACCTTGCGGCGGAAGCTGGCGGCACCGGCCAATCCGTCCGTGACGTTGATCGTGGCCGCCACTGCGGGGTTCAGGTAGCGGATCAAGTTTCGGAACTCCTCGACCCGGTTCAGCATTGGTGTGCCGGTCAGGAACAGGGCTCGGGGCGCGTGGGCGAGATGCACGGCGACGGCCTGGGACCGCTGGGCCGCAGGATTCTTGATCAGTTGCGCCTCGTCCACGATGACGACTCCGGGGCGGAGATCTTGGGGTAACGACAGCCGGCTCAACGTTTCGAAGGTGGTGACCGCCATTCCGCCGTCGGCGTGCCATCGGCGAATCGCTTCGTCGCGTTGCGGGCCGTGTAGCCGGTGGGCGGGCAGTGTGCTGTGGGAGGCGATTTCGTTGAGCCAGTTCACGATGACACTGGCCGGGCAGACGACGAGGAAGTGCCGCCCTCCGGCGGCAGCGAGGTGGGCGCAGACCGCGATGGCTTCGATCGTTTTGCCCAACCCCATCTCGTCACCGAGGATGCAACGCCGTTGCAGGAGCGCGTACCGGACTCCGAAAGCCTGATAGCCGCGCAACGTGACGCGTAACCTCCTCAGGTCCAGCCCGATCTGCCCGGCCTGGTTCTGAAGAGCCTGCGGCAGGTGTCCATGGGCAGCGGCACCGTCTGTCGTGCTACCGCTGACCCGCTCAAGCAGCGTGTTGTAGACCGCGGCGTGGCGTGCGAAGTCGGCCCACAGGGCATCCCGGCCGACAGTTGGCGCCTGGGTGCTCAGTTGGCCCCATCGGGCAAGAAGCCTCGCCGCTGCCTCTGCCTGGCGACTACTCAGCAGTCGCTCCACCTCCGCTACCGCTGACCACGCCGCCGCCTTGGTGGCTGCCCGAGCGAACAGCAGCCCGCCCCTGTGTGTGGCGCGCTTCGCCCTACGCAAAGCGTCGTCCAGATCGTCAGCGAGGGAACCCAGGCGGGCGCTGCCATCGGCGTGCAACTCGGTGACAATGCGAAGCACCCACAGAGCCCGCAACAGCGGCTCCAAGGCCGGGTTCTTGCGGTCGGCATCCACGCGCACTGCGGCGCTCTGCTCGAAAATGCGCCGGAGCGTCTGCGCCGCATCGGCTATGGCCGCAGCGCTGTGGCTTCCTACTCCGGGCAGTCGTAGGAGATCACCGTGCGGTGCTAGCAACACGTCCAGGACGGTGCGATAACCTCGCCGCTCCAGGCTTGGCGCGAGTCGCAGACCCGGCCGTACGGATCGGAGTTCCTGGACCGGCGTGCCCCGCAATCCCTCGATCACGGCATCATGCTGTCGTTGGCGGTACTGCTCTGCCGCCTCAAGCTCGGCGGCTGTTCGAGCCGATCCGAAGGCAGTGAGCTGCTCGTGCAGCAAGTGTCCACGACGCCACACGTCGAGTGCGGTTTGTCGATCGAAGGATGTCTCTGTCGCGTCTCGGGGCTCTGGTCGCGCCGCCTCCCGTTGGCCCAAGCGTCCGCTCCCTCCCGCAGCATCCACCCTCCGTCACGCCAGCAGGCGAAGACAACGACGGCGCGGTGTCAGAACGGTGATAGACAAGCATCATCTCGGTCCCCGAGGTCGCCCGGCCAGCCTGTCAGGCACGACGACTGCGCCGGCATGGAGTTGGCCCGCGTCTTGGACGACTGCCCCTGCCCTGAGGTCCTCCCGGGCCGGCATTCGCGCCCTTCTGCCGACAGCGAAGAGGACGGGGTGAGGTCCGGTCCACCGGCCATGCTGGTTCCATGGACTCGCCAGCACAGGCCCTTCTCACCAACCTCTACGCGGCCTTCAACGCGCGTGACATCCCCACCCTGCTAACGGCTCTGAAGCCGGACGTCTCCTGGCCCAACGGATGGGAGGGAGGCGTGGTCCACGGCCGGGAGATGGTGGGTGCCTACTGGCGGCGACAGTGGGAGCAGATCGAACCCACTGTCACGCCGACCGCGTTCAGTACGGAGGCCGACGGCCGTATTGCCGTCACCGTTCATCAGGTGGTACACGACAAGGCCGGAGCGAAGATCGCCAACCACACCGTCACGCATGTGTACCGCTTCGACCGGGGGTTGGTGGCCGAGATGGAGATCCGGGAGTGACGTGAGGAGCCGAGGAGGCATCGTGGTCGCTGAGCCCACCGGCAGTCCGGACACGATCCTCGTCTGCATCCGGGGCAACTCCGGCTCGGGCAAGAGCAGCATCGGTCGTGAGCTACGCCGGCGGCACGGTCGGGGCTGTGCCCTCGTCGAGCAGGACTACCTGCGCCGCATCCTGCTGCGCGAGCGGGACAAGCCCGGCGGGGCAGCGCCGGCGTTGATCGGGCAGACCGTGCGGTTCGCGCTGGACCACGGCTACCACGTGGTCCTGGAAGGGATCATGCACACCAGCCGCTACCGAGGCATGCTGACCGCGCTGCGGGACGACCACCGTGGCCGGTCGTTGTTCTGCTACCTAGACGTGTCGCTGGCCGAGACCCTGCGCCGGCACCTCGCCCGCCCGCAGGCCAGTGAGTTCACCGCCGAGCACATGAGCGGCTGGTACGCCGCACACGACGTCCTGGGCTGGCCTGACGAACTCGTCCTGCCCGAGACGACCGGACTCGACGAGGCCGTCGACGCCATCGCCGCTGCGTCCGGGCTGTCCCAGACCGGACGCGACGACGACGTGCTACCCGGCCCGCCGTACTCGTGAAGGTGCCCCCAACGCTCCTAGGCCTTGGCGAACCTCGTCGTGAGTCGCTCGGTTGCCGTGACCTCGTACTTCAGGTGGTAGCCGGCGGCGATCACCATCGCCTCGGCGACCTTCGCCGCGTGTTCGTGGCCCTTGACGGCGGCGTTGGCGGCCAGGTCGACCGGCTGCCCGGTGGCGAGGCTGCCGGCCAGGGCGAGCAGCCGTTGGTCGTCGGCGGACAGGTGCTCGACCGCCGGTAGCGCGAGCAGCGCGGGCCAGTCGCGGATCACCGCCACCTGGATGTCGTGGCCGTCGTCGTACTCGGGGATCTGCACGACCTCGACCAGTTCGGCGAAGCCGGGTTGGTCCGGCAGCTTGGTGAAGGTCAGCAGGTGTACGGCGGCCTTCTCGGTGTCGGAACGGCCGACCCAGGCGCCGGCGCGGATCAGCGTACGCAGGCTGTCGGGGCTGAACTCGGAGGTGGACATGGCAGTGCCTCCTTCGACGAGGGCCGGGGGAAATCCTCGCTGTCGAGTACAGCAGACGTCGACAACTATTGATTCCGAGCGGGCGATGGCCTAGCCGGATAGGTTCCCGCTGGCCGGGTATGCGGCGCGGATGTGTGCCCACCAGGAGTCGGCGGCTGCCGGCGAGCCGGCGGACCATCGCGACTCCCGGATCGACCGTGTACGGGCGCGGGCACGCGAGGGCCTGCGCTCGCGTGCCTGGCGGCTGCGTCTGTTCGGTCTGCTCGCGGTGCAGGCCGGCATCGCGGCGGCGATCGCGTGGTTCGTGGGGTACCAATTCCTGGACAACCCTTCCCCGGTCCTGGCGCCGACGACCGCGGTCGGCATCGTGGCCGCCTCGATGGGGTCGCGTCTGCGGCGCACCATCGAGCTGCTGGTCGGTGTGACCCTGGGGCTGGCCATCGGTGACACGCTGATGCCGTTCTTCGGCATCGGACCCTGGCAGACCGGCGTGGTCGTCGTGTTGGCGGTCGTGGTCGCCATCCTGTTCAAGGGTGGTGGTTCGCTGCTCACCCAGGCCGGCGGCACCGCGGTGCTCATCGCCACGCTGGAGCCACCGGTACGCGAACTGTCCGTTCCGCGCTTCGTCGACGCGGCGGTCGGCGGGCTGGTCGGGCTGGCGGTCGGTTTGCTGCTGGTGCCCATCCACCCGCAGCGGACGCTGCTGCGGCTGGCCGAGCCCGTCGTCGTGCCGGCGGCCGACGCCATCCACGAACTGGCCGCAGCGCTGCGGGTGCGTAATCTCGCGGACGCCGAGCGGAGCCTGCGCAGCTTGCGGGAGCTCGGCCCTCGTGTGGTCGGCCTCAACGAGGGGCTCAGTGCTGCGCAGGAGGTGGCGCGGCTGGCGCCCCTGCGCTGGCGGGAGCGCGACTCCCTGGCCTTTCACACCACGTCGATCCGGCACCTGGAACGAAGCCTGCACAGTTGCCGTTCGTTGTGTCGGCGACTGACGACCGCGCTGAAGGACGACGAACCCATTCCCGAGGTGTTTCCGCAAGGCATCGACCTGCTGGCCTGCGCACTGCTTACCTTGCGCCGGGTGATCCAATTCGACGGGGAGCCCTCGGAGGCCCGCGACCAGATTCTGGCGGGCGTCGAGCTGGTCGGACGCGCGCAGGGCGTCGTACGGGATCCGACCCGCCCGCACACCCATCGTCTGGGCTATTCCGGGATGATCGCGGTGGGGGAGTTCCGGACGGCCGCCCACGATCTGCTCATCTCCAGCGGGTTGGAGGCCGAGGAGGCGGCTGCGCTGGTGCGACAGGCGGTGGATCAGGGCTACCAGGATGGAGCGGCGGAAACGGGGACGCCGAGCTCAGGCCGCCCGGAGTGAGGCGAGGATGTCGAGGTAGTGCGGGTTGGTCATGACGCCCAGCACGTTGCCGAAGGGGTCCACCACCGACGCCGTCACGAAACCAGTGTCTCCGCGAGGCGTGATCGGCTGGTACTCGGTGGCGCCCAGGGCCAGGAGCCGTTCCACGGTGGCGGGGAGGTCGTCGACGTGCCAGTGCATGACCGCCCCGCCGGGCCCGCTCGCCGTGCCCGGGGGCGCGTACCGGCGGTCGATGATGCCCAACTCCGCCTGGTAGTCGCCGAGGCGGAACTCGGTGTAGGCGGGACGCCCGTCCGGGCCGGGCCGCGAGAAGTAGGCCTCCTGGTCCAGGAATCGGGCGTACCAGTCGGTGGCCGCCGCCACGTCGTCGGCCCAGATGTTGAGGGTGGCGAATCCGCGCAGGCTCATCCGGTGTCCTCTCGTCGATGTCGTCGAACGGTCACGCTATCGGCGGCCACCGACACCTTCGCCCGGACGTCGGGTGGGCGTTCGTGTAGCGGGCGGTTTCCCGGGTAGTCGCCGTCAGCCTGACGAGAGGGGTCAGTGTGCAGACGCGATATCCGGGGATCGAGGAACACGGCCTGATCGGCGATATGCAGACCGCCGCGCTGATCAGTAGGGACGGAACGATCGACTGGTTCTGCGCGCCGCGCTTCGACTCGCCGAGTGTCTTCGCCGCCCTGCTCGACCGCGACAAGGGCGGACACTTCCAACTCTCGCCCGACGAGATCGAGTATTCGAGCAAACAGCTCTACCTACCCGGCACGCCGATCCTGATCACCCGCTTCCACAGTGCCGACGGCGTGGGCGAGCTGTTGGACTTCATGCCTGTGACGGGCGAACAGGCCACCGACCGGCACCGGCTGATCCGGCTGGTCCGGATGGTTCGGGGAAGCATGCGCTTCCGCTTCGACTGCCGGCCCCGGTTCAATTACGGGCGAGACCCGTACGAGTTGGAGGTCCATCCGGAGGGCGACGTCTTTCGCAGCTCGACCCTCTCGCTCACCCTGACCCCGTTCAAGGACGCGAGACGGCTTTTCGGCGACGCGGCGATCCACCGGGACGCGGAGGGAGTCTGCGTCCGTTACGAGTTGCACGAGGGCGACATCGGTGGGGTCGTGCTGGAGACGGCCTGTCCCCACCCACCCCGGGCGCTCACCACGACAGAGGCCTGCGATCTGCTCGCCGAAACCCGGGACCACTGGCGGCGGTGGGCCCTACGAACCTCCTACACCGGTCGCTGGCGGGAGATGGTCGAAAGATCGGCCATGACCCTCAAGCTCATGACGTACGCCCCGACGGGCGCCCTGGTCGCCGCGCCGACGATGGGGTTGCCGGAGCAGATCGGCGGGCCGCGGAACTGGGACTACCGCTACACCTGGATCCGCGATGCCTCGTTCTCGGTGCACGCGCTGCTCAGCGTCGGTTTCACCGATGAGGCCCAGAAGTATCTGTCGTGGCTCGAAGCACGCATCCAGGAGGCCCACGACGGCGGCCTGCCGCTGCAGATCATGTACCGCATCGACGGCTCGCCGGACCTCCCCGAGGAGGTGTTGCCCCACCTGGAGGGGTATCGCCGCTCGGCGCCGGTGCGGATCGGCAACGGCGCGGCGGGCCAGCTACAACTGGACATCTACGGCGAGGCACTCAACTCGCTGCACCTCGCCGACCAGAGCGGACTGATGACGTCGTACGAGGGGTGGCGCAAGACGGCCGGCCTGATGAACTGGCTCTGCGACAACTGGGACCAGCCCGAGGACGGCATCTGGGAGACCCGGTCCGGCCGGCAGGACTTCACCTACGGACGGATGATGTGTTGGCTCGCGTTCGACCGTGCCATCCGCATCGCGCACAACCGGGGCCGTCCCGCGAGCATCACCCGGTGGGCGGACCAACGCAACGCCGTCTACGAGCAGGTCGTCGCTCGGGGATTCCATCCGGGACGGCAGGCCTTCGTGCAGCACTACGGGAGCGACATCACCGACGCCTCGCTGCTCGCGATGCCCGGGGTCGGCTTCATCGCGCCGAACGATCCGATGTGGCTGTCGACGTTGCGGGCGATCGACAACGAGTTGGTCTCGGACAGTCTCGTCTACCGCTACGACCCGAAAGCCTCGCCCGACGGGCTCGTCGGCTCCGAGGGCACCTTCAGCATGTGCACCTTCTGGTACGTCCAGGCCCTCGCCCAGTCCGGACGGCTCGACGACGCCCGGTTGACGTTCGAGAAGATGCTGACCTACAGCACGCCGTTGGGGCTCTACTCGGAGGAGATCGCCCCCACCGGCGAGCAGATCGGCAACTTCCCGCAGGCGTTCAGTCACCTCTCGCTGATCAGCACCGCCCATCACCTCGACGCGCTGCTCGACCGACAGCCGTGACGTGGGTGGTCAGAAAAGGGTCAGCGGCTCGACGGGTATCGGGGCGGGCAGCGGGTCGAGGCCCGGCACGTGGGCGCGTACCTCGTCGTGGAACCGCCGGGCGAGCCGCGGCGCGTCGGCGTTGTCCGGCGTGTGGACGAACATGGTGGGGGAGCGCCCCTCGCGCAGCCAGCCGGCGGTGACCTGGACCCAACGCTGCCACCCCTCGACGGTGCGGGTGTCGTCGTCGCGGCCCAGGTAACGCACGATCGGGCGGTCGGTCAGCGCGACGGACCGCAGCGGCACCCGGGGTTTCTTCATCCAGGCGTCGCGTTCGGCGTCACTTGTCGGCGGGTGGCTGAAGAACGCGGTGGTGTCGAAGGGGATCCACTCGGCCGACGCCCCGGTGAGGGTCTCCTCGAGCAGCCGGGTCGCGCGGGGTTCGGTGAAGAACGCGGGATGGCGGACCTCCACGGCGTAGCGGTGGGAAGCCGGGAGCTGCGCGAGAAAACGACCGAGGACGGGTACGTCGGTCGGCGCGAACGACCCCGGTAGTTGAATCCAGAGGGCGTGGACGCGTGGGCCGAGGGGCTCGATCGCGTCCAGGAAGGCGTGCAGCGGCTCGTCGGCGTTGGTGAGCCGACGTTCGTGCGTGACGACCTTGGGCAACTTGAGGACGAATCGGAAGTCGGCATCCGTCTGCGCGGCCCAGGACGCCACGGTCTCCCGGGTCGGGGTCGCGTAGAAGGTGGTGTTGCCCTCCACGGCATCGCACCAGCTCGCGTAGTGCCGGAGGCGCTCTCCGGACGGCAGCGAGTGCCCCGGCCACGACCGGTGGCTCCACATGGCGCACCCCACGTGCAGACGCATGCCGGCCCCTCCTCCGCTGTGCGGCCGCGCCCACCCTAGCGGGCAGCTCGGCGATCGATGTCGTCAACCATAGGTTGACGAAGTGCATGCGTCAACCTATGGTTGACGCATGACCGAACCATTCCAGATGAGCAACCACGTCAAGCTCGACGACCTGATCCAAGCGATCAAGAAGGCGCACACCGACACGCTCGACCAGCTCACCGACGCGGTGATCGCCGCCGATCATCTCGGTGAGGTCGCCGACCACCTGATCGGGCACTTCGTCGACCAGGCCCGGCGCTCTGGTGCGTCGTGGACCGACATCGGCCGCAGCATGGGGGTCAGCAAGCAGGCCGCCCAGAAGCGCTTCGTGGCCAAGGGCTCCAGCGACGCGGGGGCGCTCGATCCCAACGCCGGCTTCGGAAGGTTCACGCCGCGAGCCCGCAACGTGGTCATGGCCTCGCAGGAGGAGGCCCGCGCCGCCGGGAACCCCGAGATCGGCCCCGCGCACCTGGTGCTCGGGCTGCTGGCCGAGCCGGAGGGCCTGGCCGCCCGGGTGCTCGTCGGTCGGGGCGCGACCCCCGAGGCGGTGCGCGAGGCCATCGGCGCCGTCCTCCCGCCCGCCACCGGCGACGTCCCCGACCTGATCCCCTACAACGCCGACGGCAAGAAGGCGTTGGAGCTGACCTTCCGGGAGGCGCTGCGCCTCGGGCACAACTACATCGGCACCGAGCACATCCTGCTCGCCCTGCTGGAGCAGGAGGACGGCGCCGGAGTGCTCACCGACCTCGGCCTGGACAAGGCGGCGGTCGAAGCCGACCTGTCCGCCGCCCTCGCCGCCGCAGTGGCCCAGCAGTAGGAACCGGGGTCAGGGCGCCTCGGGGAAGCCGTAGCGCAGGGCGTGCTCCGGATCGGCCGGGTCGATCTGGCGTACGCCCGCGTCCGCGAGCCGCTTGTTGACCTCGTCGAGTTGCTCGCGGACCAGCCGGGCCTCCTCCTCGGTGACGCGGCCCCGGTGCGGCTTGCCGGCGTGCTCCAACGTGCCATAGTCGATCTTGTCGGCGCTCTTGCGGGCCTTGGGCGGGCGGACCCGTTCGGCCGTCTTCAACAACTGCGCCATCGGGACATCGGTGGCCATCGCGTCGAACTCGCTCGCCGTCAGAACGACCCGTCGGGGCTCGCCCCCGCCGTGCCGGTCGTGGATCTCGACCACCGCCACGTCCAGCGCGGCGTCGTCGATGTTCTCCACCTCGCCCGGTGTGGCGTCGAGCTGCACGGGCCCGGCGACCAGGTCCGGGTGCTCCAGGACGACGACACGAACCACCTCGTCGTCCTGCTGCAGAACGGTGCCGGTGAAGTCGGAGACGTGGATCGTCTTCTTGCCCATGCGCGGAGCTTCTCCTGTCGTAGGCCGGGGTGCCGGACCTGCAAGAAATTACCCGACAGGTGTGCGAATGCCGTCGCTGGTCCTCCTGCGGTGTGTCGTCCCCGACGCTGTCCGTCGCAGCTGCCGCGTCGGTGTGCTCAGCGCCGGTTGAGGCCGTGCCGGCCGGAGCTGGCCGGCAGCTCGTTCAGCGCCGCCCAGGGCAGCCCGCCCGTCGCACGGACCACGCGGTACCCCGCCTGCGTCGGGGCGTCCGTGGCGGCCTCGCCTGCTCGCCAGAGTCGCGCGGGGTGCTGGTGGAAACGGTCGTTCGGCTGAATCGGCATGCCCATACCGTGGCAGAGAAAGGTGTCCAGGTATGGAAATACCTATGACGGTCGATGTGGCGAGCTGATTCCCGGATCTCGGGCAGCGTCCCACGCTGGAGCGATGGTCCGCCCGGTCGAGCCGCCCAGGCGTACGGTGATCACGACGTGTGGGGCGACGGGAGGTACGCATGCTCGACCGGCGGTTGCAACTGCATCTCGCCTCCTGGCTCGGCCAGTGGCCGTCCGGGCCCGGGCTGCACGTGGTCGCCTCGCATCGACGGGCCCTGCCGGCCTGGGACGGCCGGCTGCGCCCGGCCCTCGCCGTGGACACCGGCAGGAGCGGGGTGCTCTCCGTCGCGCCGGACCGGGTCGCCGCTGTCCGGGCATTGATCGAGCGCGCGCCGGAACGGCTGCTTGCCGTACTGCCGGAGGCCGTCGGGCAGCCCGCCTTCTGCATTCACGACGGCCCCTTCCGCTGGACTCTCTCGCCCGCGCCCCTGCCCGACGTGGGCGAGTGGGTCGCCTCGACGACCCCTGGGCTGCCGCCCTGGCTGCGGCTGTTCGACAGGCCGGTGCTGGTGGTGCGCGATGTCGACGGGGCCTACCTGGCGGGCGCCGCCATCAAACGCCACGACGCGTACGGGCACGAGCTGGCCGTCGGCACCGCGCCGGCGGCCCGCGGCCGTGGCCTCGCACGTCGGCTGGTGGCGCAGGCGGCGCGGCGGGTCCTGGACGAGGGCGCGGTGCCGACCTACCTGCACGAGAGGGACAACCAGGCCTCGGCCCGGGTGGCGGAGGCGGCGGGCTTCCCGGACCGGGGTTGGCGGGCGTACGGGGTGTATCCGCGCTGAACGGGCTCAGTGCGCGGACCGTGGATCCCGGGCCGGATCCACGGTCCGCAACCTGCCCCCAGGCCCCGGCTCTCTCCGATCGGCCGTACCACTGACGCGCCGATCCGATATCGATCACGCTACGTATCGAAACTGCAAGCTGCAAGATGCGAGCAGTCGGGTCGGAGTGTCGAATAGTGGACTTGACCTGCGACGAAGCACGGTGACGTTGGTGAGCCGATCGGTAACGCAGGGTCAGCCCGCCAGGCCGAGAGCCTCGGCTGCCGCCCGTCCGTTGGCGTGACTCGCGCCGTACGTGGTGACGAACGCCCGTGCGCCGGACGGTCGCCACGCCCCCGGCCAGCCCATCTCCACGACGGTCACCGGATGCGCGGCGGCCAGCGCGTCGACCAGTTCCCGGCCGCCGGGCAGCCGATGCAGGTGCCGCCCGACCAGTACGATCGGCCGGTCCCCGGCCAACTCGCGGACGGCCGCCTGATCGGTCTCGCTGGCCACGACACGGATTTCGCGTCCACCGTCGAGGTGCGGACCGAGGCCCCACGGCACCCGGCCCTCGGCCATCGTGGACTCGGTGTGCAACTGCACCACCAGCGGCTGGTCCAGGCCGGTGAGAAGTCCCTCCACCCGCACCGCCCGGCGAGCCGCCGCGTACCCCAGATCGGGATCGGGGGTGGCCGACGACCGGCCGGCGGCCCGGGTCCAGGCGGCGAGCGCGGCGGCGCGGCCGGCCGCCTCCTGGACCCGCGCGAGCGGCAGTCGACCGTCGGTGGTCGCCTCGACGATCTCGGCGGCCACCCGCTCGACCAGGGCGGCGTCGACCTGTGCGCCGATGCAGAGCAGGTCGGCGCCGGCCGACAGCGCCCGTACGGCGGCCGGCCCGACGCCCCCGGCGGCCACCGCCGCGCCCTTCATCTCCAGGGCGTCGGTGATCACCGTGCCGGTGAAGCCGTACTCGCCCCGCAGCAGGTCGACCAGGACGGCCCGGCTGAAGGTTGCCGGCCCGTCGCCGGTCAGCGCCGGCACCCGGATGTGCGCGGTCATCACGGCCTGCGTGCCGGCCGCGACGACCGCGGCGAACGGCGGCAGGTCGCGCTGGCGGAGCAGTTCCAGCGGTACGTCCACCGTGGGCAGCTCGTGGTGGGAGTCGGTGACCGTCGCGCCGTGTCCGGGGAAGTGCTTGGCGCAGGCGGCCACACCGGCGGCCTGGAGGCCACCGACGGCGGCGGCCGAGTGCGCGGCCACCCGTAGCGGGTCGGCGCCGAACGAGCGGGTGCCGATCACCGGGTTGTCGTCGGCGGTGTTCACGTCGACCGTGGGGGCCAGGTTGACGGTGACGCCCAGCGCGGCCAGCTCTGCGCCGATCGACTGGTAGACCCGGCGGGTGAGCGCCACGTCGCCGACCGCGCCGAGGGCGGCGTTGCCGGGGTACGGGCTACCGGTGGCGTGGGCCAGCCGGGTCACGTCGCCACCCTCCTCGTCGATGGCGATCAGCACGTCCGACCGTCCGGCGCGCAGCGCCGCCGTGCTCGCCGCCACCTGCGCGGGGTCGTGCACGTTCGTGCCGAAGAGGGTGTGCCCGGCCAGGCCGTCGGCCACGAGGTCGACCGCCCACTGCGGCGGGACCGCTCCCGGGTACGCGGCGAGCAACGTGCCCAGCGCGAGCCGGCGCAGTCCTGGATCGAGCCCCACGAGATTTCCCCCTTCGCTTCCCGTGGATACGAACGTGTACCCGCGGTGGTCGTCGCCCTGCCGGGTTGGCCGAGCGCTCTGCCTCCGGGTGACCGTTACGCTACGGCTACCCGTTCGCAGGTCGGTTACAGTTAGCAAAGTTTACTAAAACTAGAGGACGTGGCATGAGTGCGACCCGGCTGCCCGGCACCCCCCGCCTGTTGCGGGCGCTCAACGACCGTGCGGCGCTGGAACTGCTCCTCGAGCGTGGGCCGCTCACCCGGGCCCGACTCGGCGAGCTGACCGGCCTGTCCAAGGTCACCGCCTCGCAGCTCGTCGAGCGCCTGGAGGAGCGCGGTCTGGTCAGCCGGGTCGGCGAGCAGGCCGGCGGGCGTGGGCCGAACGCCCAGCTCTACGCCGTACGCGCGAGCAGCGCGCACGTCGTCGGGGTGGACGTCGGGCCGGACCGGGTGGTGGCCGCCTGCGCCGACATCACCGGTGCCGTCATCGGCCGGGTGGAGCAGTCGACGCGGGACACCGACGATCCGGTGGGCGTGGTGCACAACGCCGTGGTGCAGGCCGCCAGCAGCGCCCAGGCGCAGCTCAGCAGCGTCCGACGGATCGTGCTCGGCACGCCGGGCCTGGTCGATCCGCAGACCGGCGACATCACCTTCGCCTTCAACCTGCCGCGCTGGCACAGCGGTCTGCTGGCCGCGCTGCGGGACGACCTGCACACCCCGGTGGTCTTCGAGAACGACGTCAACCTGGCCGCGGTGGCCGAGGCGCAGTCCGGCGCCGCGCAGGGCGTGGCGGACTTCGTCCTGGTCTGGGTGGGCGCCGGTGTCGGCCTGGCGATCATGCTGGGTGGGCGGCTGCACCACGGCAGCAGCGGAGCGGCGGGCGAGATCGGCTACCTGCCGGTGCCCGGCGCGCCCATCCCACGCGATGTCTCGCGGCGCGCGAAGCCCGCCTTCCAGCAGGTGATCGGCGGTGACTCGGTGCGCTCGGTGGCCCGTGAGCACGGCTTCTCCGCGCCGGACGCCGCCGGCGCGGTGCGGGCGGCGGTCGCGGCCGGCGCCGCCGGTGGTTCGATGCTCGACGAGTTGGCCCGCCGGCTCGCGCTGGGCGTGGCCAGCACCTGCGTGGTACTCGACCCGCCGTTGGTCGTGCTGGCCGGCGAGGTCGGCCAGGCCGGCGGCGCGGCGCTCGCCGACCGGGTGCAGCGGGAGGTGGCCGCGATCACCCTGGTCCGGCCGCGGGTGGTGCCCACCGGCCTCACCGAGGAGCCGATCCTGCGGGGCGCCCTGCGTACCGCGTTGAACGCCGTTCGTGACGAGGTGTTCGGCTCCACCGTCGGCTGAGCCCGCTGCGGCGGTCATGTGAAGGAATATTTCACCGCTGGCCGCCCGGCTGCAAGCTCTTGCCGCCGGGCGGCCGCTGCCCCCTCAGTTCAGATCACGGCGGCGGAAGGCGGCGAAGGCAAGCACGGTCAACCCACCGGCGACCGCGAGCAGCACCGCCAGCGACGGCCTCCAGGTGAGGGTGTAGAAGCCCTCGCAGGACGTGCCGCTGAAGTTGCGCCGACAGAGCTGCGAATCCCAGATCCGCACCTCGCCACTGAGCCACGCCCCGACGTACGTGGAGAGCATCAACTGTTCCGGCCGCCGGGCGTCGACGATCGCCAGCACCAGCCGGGCGCCGAGCTCCCACACCACCGCGTACGCGGCGACCACCCCGAGCGCCGCCGACGTGTGCCGGCCCAGCGTCGCGATGGCGAAACCAGACGCGGTGGCCAGCAGCACCAGCACCAGGCCCCGGCCGTGGATGGCGCCCAGCGAGCTCCAGAAGTCACCGTCGAGCCGACCGGCGAGCCCGGCGGTCTGCCCGATCACCCAGAAGGTGGCCAGGTAGGCCACCGAGGCGACCACCGCCAGCGCCAACATGGCGGCCAGCAGGGTGCCCAGCTTCGTGCCCAGCACCGTCAGCCGGCGTGGCCGCCACAGCAGCAGGTTCACCACCCCACCGGAGTTCAGGTCCGCCCCGATGTACGAGGCGCCGACCAGGAAACCGAACAGCACCAGGAACGCGATGAGGAAGAACAGCAGCGGTTTGGCCTGCTCGGCGAAGTTGAACACCCCCGACAGGTAGTCGGACGCGATCGGCAACCGGTCCTGCTGGGCCGGGTCCATGTCGGAACAGTCGGCGGGCAGGTAGTCCTGGGTGTCGGGGGTCGAGATCCCGTCCCGCCGGGCCAGGCACTGCTGGTAGCTGACCTCCATGCTCCGCCGCGCCTCGATGGCCTGCTGCCGCGCCGAGGAGAGTTCCTGGGCGCTCGGCTGATGCGACCCGGCCAGCGTGGTCGCGGCCGTGATGCCGAACGCCAGCACCAGCAGGACGATCATGAGCTGCACGAAGCGGCGTGCGGAGAGCCGCTCCAACTCGGCCCGGACCAGGTTCACGCGTCCACTCCCCGAACGTCGAGATCGATCACCGGCGCGCCGTCGGCGTCCACCGGTCGTGCCGCCTCGTCGACCTGACGGGGCACCGAGGGGTGCTCCCCGGCCCCGGTCAGCTCCAGGAAGACGCTCTCCAGGTCGGGTCGCAGCGGCGTCAGCTCGGCGACCCACAGATCCTGTTCACCGAGGGCGCGGCTGATGACCGTCGGGTCGGTCGCCCCGCTCACCACCAGCGTCTCGCCCTCGACGGCGGCCGTCAGCTCCGCCGCGCGCAGCACGTCGGCGGCACGCTCGGGCTCGGCCACCCGGACCAGGAACTCGTGCCGGTCGTGACCAGCCAGCACCTCGTCCACCCGGCCGGTCGCCACCCGACGCCCCCGCGAAATGATCGTGACGTGGTCGCAGATCAGTTGGATCTCGCCCAGGATGTGGCTCGACACCAGCACGGTCACCCCCGCCGCGGCGAGTGACCGCATCAGGTCGCGCATCTCGCGAATGCCCGCCGGATCGAGGCCGTTCGCCGGCTCGTCGAGAATGAGCAGACGCGGATCCTTCAGCAGCGCGGACGCCACCGCGAGGCGCTGCTTCATGCCCAGCGAGTAGCCCTTCACCCGCTCGTCGCCCCGGTCGCGCAGGCCCACCAGCTCCAGCGCCTCGTCCACCCGCGAGATCGACACCCCGCCGGCGCGGGCCAGCAGTCGCAGCGTACGACGGCCGGTGAAGTTGCCGAAGAACTGCGGACTCTCCACGATGGCGCCGACCTGGCCCGCCACCCGGGGCAGCAGCTCCGGCGACGGCTCGCCGAACACCGTCATCCGCCCGCTGTCGGCGCGGACCAGCCCGAGCAGGGCGCGCAACGTGGTGGTCTTACCTGAGCCGTTGGGCCCCAGGAAACCGTGGATCTGTCCCGCCTCGACCAGCAGGTCGAACCCGTCGACCGCCACCCTCCTGCCGCTGCGCAGACTGCGGAAGGTCTTGCGCAGACCCTCGATCTCGATGACCGCGCTCATCCGCGCGGCGCCAAACCTCGACCGGGCATGGGCCGTCCCTGGGGTGTGGTGATCAACGACACGGTGCCTCACCCTATGGCCAGAGCGCCGCCCGTGGGGGGCACGCCACTCCTGCGTGGTTGGATGGTCGGGTGACTGGTGACCTGATCCCCGGCGCTGCCGGCGCCGCGCCTGCCGCCGCACCCGTGGACCCGGATCTGGTGGTCAGCCTCGACAGCGTGGGCGTACGCCGCTCCGACAACGCCCTGTTGCAGGACCTGACCTGGCGCGTCGAGCTGGACGAGCGCTGGGTGGTGCTCGGCCCCAACGGCGCGGGCAAGACCACCCTGCTCAACCTGGCCGCCGGCCGGCTGCACCCCACCACCGGCGTCGCGTACGTCCTCGGTGAGCGGATCGGGCGCACCGACATCAACGAGCTGCAGACCCGCATCGGGCTCACCACGGCCGCGCTCGCCGCGCGGGTGCCCGCCGACGAGCAGGTCAGCGACGTGGTGGTCACCGCAGCGTGGTCGGTGGTCGGACGCTGGCGGGAGAGCTACGAGCACGGCGACGTGGCGCGGGCCAGGGCGCTGCTCAGCCAGCTCGGCGTCGGCAACCTCGCCGAGCGCCGCTACGGCACCCTCTCCGACGGCGAACGCAAGCGCGTCCAGATCGCCCGGGCGCTGATGACCGACCCGGAGCTGCTACTGCTCGACGAGCCCACCGCCGGGCTCGACCTCGGTGGCCGCGAGGACCTGGTCGGCCGGCTGGCCGAGCTGGCGTACGACCCGGACGCCCCCGCCATGGTGCTCGTCACCCACCACGTGGAGGAGATCCCGCCCGGGTTCACCCACGCGCTGCTGCTGCGCGAGGGCGCGGTCGTCGCCCAGGGCCTGCTGGCCGAGACGTTGACCGGCGACAACCTCTCCAAGACCTTCGGTCTGCCGTTGGTGGTCGAGCGCTCCGGCGACCGCTACACCGCGCGCGCCGCCTGAGCGGGTGACCATGTCGCCGACGCGGGTGGTGGTGGTGGGCAGCGCCAACATGGACCTGGTCGCGATGGCCCCCTCGCTGCCCCGGCCGGGCCAGACCATGCTCGGCACCGACTTCGTGATGGTGCCCGGCGGCAAGGGCGCCAACCAGGCCATCGCCGCCGTCCGGGCCGGCGCCTCCTGCACCTTCCTGGGCGCGATCGGCTCCGACGCGTTCGGCGTGACGCTCCGTGCCCGCATCACGGCGGCCGGCGTGGACACCGGTCACCTGCGGGTGGTGTACGGCACCTCCGGCGTGGCGCTCGTGATGGTGAACGGCCGGGGGGAGAACGCCATCGTCGTCACCCCCGGCGCGAACGACGCGCTGGTCGGCCTCACCGACGAGGAGTTGGCCACGGTGCGCGAGGCGGACGTCCTGGTCGCCCAGTTGGAGATCCCGGTGCCCACGGTGACCGCCGCGGCGCTGGCCGCCCGCGCCGCCGGCACCCGGGTCGTCCTCAACGCCGCACCGGCCCGGGACCTTCCTCCGGAGCTGCTCGAAGCCGTGGACCTGCTCGTCGTCAACGAGGGTGAGGCGCAGGCGTTCACCGGCCGGGGCCGGGACGACCCGAGGGCGCTGCTCGACCTGGTGCCCCGGGCGGTACTCACCCTCGGTGACGCGGGGGCCTGGTACGTCGACCGGGAGGGCGCCGAGGTGCACGTGCCCGCCATCCGGGTGGACGTGGTCGACTCCACGGCGGCCGGCGACGCGTTCACCGCCGCGCTGGCGGTCGGCTGGGGCGAGGGGCGGGACGTCGTCGACGCCGTACGCTGGGCGGCGGCGGCCGGCGCGGCCTGCGTACGCAAGCTCGGCGCCTCGGTGGCGCTGCCGCAGCGGGCCGAGATCGACGCGTTGTACGCGCCGGGCTGACCGCCCGTTCCGCGCCGGTCAGTCGACCGGTTCGTCGCTCAGTTTCTCGCCCCGCCGACGCAGCATGCCGAGGCCGGGGATGCCGGCCACGGCGAGCTTGAGGTCACGGGTGACGTCGAGCAGGTCGTGCAGGTCGGGCCCGACCCGGTCGAGGGTCGCGAGGATCGGCAGGATGTCGGCGGTCAGGTGCTCCTTGAGCTTGGGCAACTCGTCGATCAGGTGGATCGCCGCCGTGATCTCCTCGTGGCTCAGCTCCGCCACGAACCTGTCGGCCATCGGCGCGGCCCGGCGCAGCGCCGGCTCGTACGCCGCCAGCAGTTCGGCCGCCGTGGCCGCGGCCCGCGCGGCCGTGTCCACGGTGACCGCGGCGTTGCCGGCCACCGCGTCGGCCTCGGTGACCACCGTGCCCGCGACGCGGGCGACCTTGTCGGCCTCGTTCACCACCACGGCGGCGGCCGCGGCCACCTCGGTGGCCGTGTCGACGGCGGTGGTCGCGGCGGCGCTGATCACCGCCACCTCACGGACCGCCGTCTCGGCGTCGGTGAGTACCCCATCGGTCCGGTCCAGGGTCGTCTCGATCCGATCGACCACGCCGTTGATCCTGGCCAGCAGCGCTTCCACCCCGTCCAGAACCGCGAACGCGCGGGCGGGCACGGCGGCGAACGAGGCGGCCGAGCCGAGCGCCTGGTCGAGGGCGGAGCGGGTCAGGCCGACCACGGCGGTTGGTGTGGGGAGGGGAAGCGCCATGGGACCAAGTGTGCGTCGGTCCTGCCACAACCGCTCGTTCGCGGCTGTCGGCCCGGTCCGGGACGGGATGCTCGGCGGTAGGGTGCCGGCATGTCGGCCGTACCGCCGCGCCACCCACCGAGCACCCGGATCGCCGTCCTGCTCGCCGTGCTCGCGGCGGTCACCGCCGCGCTCGGCACGGCGGTGCTGGTACGCGCCGACGCCGGCCTCACCGTGCGGCAGATCACCGTCGACGGGGTGCCGATGACCGAGGTACGCGCCGGCCCGCCGAACCCGGACGTCCGGCGACCCGGCGTGGTGATCGCACACGGCTTCGCCGGCTCGGCACGGCTGATGCGTCCGATCGCCGACACCGTCGCCCGTCGCGGAGCGGTCGCGCTGGTGTTCGACTTCGCCGGGCACGGTGCCAACCCGGCCCGGCTCGGCACCGGCATGTCGCCCCCGACGCTCGCCGCCGACCTGGACATCGCCGTCGGACACCTGCGTACCCAACCGGACGTGGACCCGACCCAGATCATGCTGGTCGGCCACTCGATGGGCGCCGGCGCGGTGACCCGCTACGCGGCCGGGCATCCGGAGATCGCCCGGACCGTGGCGATCTCGCTGCCCGAGGCCGGCGAGCTGCCCCCCGGTCGGCCGAGCGACCTGCTGCTGATCGTGGGCGGCGCGGAGTTCCCGGGGTTCCGGCGGGCAGCCGACGACGCCGCCCGGCGGGGCGCGACGGTGGGTCGCCGGCCCGCCGTGGTGGTGCCGGGGGTGGAGCACATCTCGGTGCTCTTCGCCCCGCGTACCCACGAGGAGATCGCGCGCTGGCTGCCCAGCGTGGACGGGCACGGCCAGCCCCGCCCGTTCGCCCGCCTCACCGGCGCGGCGCTGCTGCTGGTCGCGTTCGCCGTCGGCCTGGTGCCGCTGGCGGCGCTGCTCCTGGGTCGGCGGCCTGCCGTGGCGCCCGCGCTCGGCGGACGCGGTGCTCCGGCGCACGCTTCGGGCGGGCGGTACGCGGTCGCGCCTCCGGGGGCCGAACGGGTGCCGGTGGGGCCGGCGCTGCGCGGTTGGGCCCTGCTCGGGCTCGCCGTCGTCGCCAGCGGTCTCGCCGCGGCTGTCGCGGTCGTCCTGCCGACCAGCCGCCTTCCGCTCGCGGTGGGCGGTTACGTCACCGGCTTCCTGCTGGTCACCGGCATCCTGACGATCGGCGGCCAACGCTGGTTGCCGGCCGGCACACGGATGCCCGTCGACGCGGAGGTCGCCAGGCGAACACCGACCCGGACCACCGTCGCGGCGGTGGCGCTGACGGCGTACGCGACTCTCGCCGTGGCGCTTCCGATCCACCTCGGGCTGACCTCGGCGCGGCCGGCCGGCGCCCGCTGGTGGCTGCTTCCGCTGGTGCTGGGTGCGTGCCTGCTGTTCCTGCTGGGCGTGGAGCTGGTCGCGGCCGGCCGGACGTGGCGTCGCGCGCTGGTCGTCGCGGTCACCGTGGTCGTGCTGAGCACGGCGGCGGTGGTGGGCCTGGCGCCCGGGTTCGTGCTGCTGGTGGTGCCGCTGTTCGCCGTACTGCTCGGCTGGCACGTGCTGTGGGCCGCCGTCCTGCGTCGGTATGCGCCCCCGCGTTGGCTACCGGCCGTCGTCGGCGCAGCACTGCTGGGCTGGCCGATCGCCACCACCCTGCCGTTGACCTGACCTGGAGCTGGGCTCTAGCGGGTGGCGCGGGCGACGCGCAGCGCCCACCAGATCAGTGGCACCTGCATCGGCACCCGGCCGTAGGCGATCGCCCGCTTCGCCGGCCGCCGGTGTCGCCAGTCGACCGCCATCTTGACGTTGGCCGGCAGGACGGCGACGAACAGCGCGGCTGCGGCCCGCCCACCGGTCCGCCGGGTGGCCGGGTGCGCCACCGCCGCCGCCACCGCCAGTTCGGCGACGCCACTGGCGTACGTCCAGAAGCGGGCCGGACCGGGCAGCGTACGAGGCACGATCGGGTCGTAGTAGCCGGGACGCAGCAGGTGGGTGACGCCGGCCGCGGCGAGCAGCCCGGCCAAGCCGACGGCCTCGCCGTGTCGGGTGGTCATCGATGGTCCCCCTGCTGTTCGACGGCGCGCTGCACGGCCCGGTAGATCTGCCCGAACCGTAGCGCGTCCGGCGTACGCAGGAGCATGTGCTCCTGACCGTGGTGCTGCACCCACAGTTCGTGCACGTGGCTGCCGCGCTCGTAGGAGCGGTCCAGCCAGCCGAGGGGGATCTCCAGGAAGGGCGCCAACGCCAACGCCCCCACCGCGCAGGCGGCGAGGATGATCAGCGCCAACTGCCAGTTGCCCCGGTCCTGCGCCGACCACGCCAGCGACACCACGCAGACCAGCGCGACGAGGGGCGGCAGCGACAGCAGCAGGACCAGCACACCGCGACCCAGCACCCGGCCGCGTACGGCGAGCGTCTTCGGCCCCCGTTGGTGCCAGACGAACGTCACGTCGGGCAGGGCGATCACCTGACCGCCCGCCCGGATCGACTCGGATGTCACCTGCACCGCGTCGTCCCGGTAATAGAGGGTCATCACTAAGCCTAACCACCGCCAGGCAACCCCGCGCGTCCTGTCCCGCGCACCCTGCCCCGTCGATCTTGCGCTTTCTGCTGCGGCATAAGGGGCATAGCCGCCCCTAGTGGCAACAGAAAGTGCAAGATCGACGGGGCAGGGGGCAGAGGGCGGGGGCGGGGGCGGGGTGGGGTGGGGTGGGTTAGCGGCGGGTGGCGGGGTGGGCGGGCTGGCTGGCCTCCATGGCCCGCTGGACCGCCCGGTAGATCTGGCCGAAGCGCAGCGCGTCGCGGGTGTGCAGCAGGCGCACCGGCTGGCCCCGCCAGCGGGCCCAGATCTCCAGTTGGCGGCTGCCCCTGGCGTACGAACGGTCCAGGTGCTCGAAGAGGAAGTCGGCGACCGGACCGACGGCCAGCCCGACCAGCACCGAGGCGCCCACGATCGCGATCGTGACGGTGGGTGAGCGGTGCAGCCAGACGGCCACGCCGATGCCGATCACCGCAGCGACCAGCGGGCCGGCCAGGGCGGCGCCGATCGCGCCCCGCCCGGCGAGCACCCGCCAGGAGCGGCTGCCACGGCGGTGCCAGACCATGGTGATCTCGGCCAGGGGGTAGCTGCGCCCGTCGACCTGGACGGCGTTGGAGGTGACCCGTACCGACCTGTCGTCGTAGAAAGTGATCATGGCTGGACTCCCGCCCGCGGGGCTGACACCACACTACTTACCCCAACGACCCGGGTCGTAAGGTTGGCACGCGACTTCGACGAGGAAGTGAGGGCAGCGTGGGCGAGTTCGTTCGGCTGGAGACCACTGACGGCATCGGCACCATCCGGCTGGAGCGGCCGCCGATGAACGCGCTCAACACGCAGGTGCAGGAGGAGTTGCGCGCCGCCGCTACGGCGGCCACCGCCGATCCCGAGGTCCGCGCCGTCATCGTGTACGGCGGGGAGAAGGTCTTCGCCGCCGGGGCGGACATCAAGCAGATGGCCGAGATGTCCTACGTGGACATGGCCGACCGGGCTGCGGCCCTGTCCAGCGCGCTCGGCGCGATCGCCCGCATCCCGAAGCCGGTGGTGGCGGCGATCACCGGGTACGCCCTCGGCGGCGGCTGCGAGCTGGCGTTGGCGTGTGACTGGCGGGTGGTCGCCGAGGACGCCAAGCTCGGCCAGCCGGAGATCAAGCTGGGCGTCATTCCCGGTGCGGGCGGCACGCAGCGGCTGGCGCGTCTCGTGGGTCCGGCGCGGGCGAAGGATTTGATCATGTCCGGGCGGATGGTCGACGCCCAGGAGGCGTTGCGGATCGGTCTCGCCGACCGGGTCGTACCGGCCGCCGAGGTGTACGACGCGGCCGTCGCGCTCGTCACGCCGTACCTCAGGGGTCCTGTGCAGGCCCTGCGCGCCGCGAAGCTGGCGGTCGACGGCGGCCTGGACATGGACCTCAACTCGGGCCTGGCCTGGGAGAGTCAGCTCTTCGCGGCGCTGTTCGCGACCGACGACCGGCGCGAGGGGATGACCGCGTTCGTCGAGAAGCGCAAGCCGGACTTCACCGGCCGCTGATCGGTCGGGCCGAGGGCGAACCGAGAACGGTTCACATTCTGCCTACCGGCCAGTAACGTGTGACGTCGGCCATCTGCGACCAAAGGAGCGGCGATGACGGAGCGGATCGAAGGTCACGGCGGGGAACTGGCGCTCGCGGCGTTGCGGGCGCACGGGGTGCGGGAGATGTTCACCCTCTCCGGTGGCCACGTCTTTCCGCTCTACGACGCCGCGCACAAGGCCGACTTCCCGATCTACGACGTCCGGCACGAGCAGTCGGCGGTCTTCGCGGCCGAGGCGGTGGCGAAGCTCCAGCGCCGACCCGGCCTCGCCGTGCTCACCGCCGGCCCCGGTGTCACCAACGGCATCTCCGGCCTGACCAGCGCGTTCTTCAACGCCTCCCCGGTGCTGGTGCTCGGTGGTCGCGCGCCCGCCTTCCGGTGGGGCTCCGGCAGCCTCCAGGAGATGGACCATCTGCCGCTGGTCGCCCCGGTCACCAAGCACGCCGAGACGGTGTTCAGCACCGACGACATCCCGCGCGCGGTCGGGGCCGCCCTCACCGCCGCGCTCACCCCGCACCGTGGTCCGGTCTTCCTCGACTTCCCGCTGGAGACGGTCTTCTCGGTCGCCGACGCGGACCTGCCCACGCCGGCCGGCGTCGACGCGGTCGAGCCGGACCCGGACGAGGTGAGCCGCGCCGCCACCCTGATCGCCGGCGCGCAGCGGCCGGTCATCATCGCCGGTTCGGACGTGTACGCCGGTAACGCCGTGGCCGCGCTGCGCGAGGCTGCCGAGGCGTTGCAGGTGCCGGTGTTCACCAACGGGATGGGCCGTGGCTCGCTGCCGCCGGAGCACCCACTCGCCTTCGCCAAGGCCCGCCGCGCCGCGCTCTCCGGCGCCGACGTCGTCGTGGTGGTCGGCACGCCGCTGGACTTCCGGCTCAGCTTCGGCGACTTCGGTGACGCCAAGGTCGTGCACATCGTCGACGCTCCCAGCCAGCGCGCCACGCACGTGCAGCCGGCCGTCGCCCCGGCCGGCGACCTGCGCCTGATCCTCTCGGCGCTGGCCGACCACGCCGGCGACCGGGCCGACCACGCCGACTGGATCGCCGATCTGCGGGTCGCCGAGGACGCGGCGAAGGCCCGGGACGCCGCCGAGATGGCCGCCGAGACCGACCCGATCCGGCCGGCCCGGATCTACGGCGAGCTGCGCCGGGCGCTCGCCCCGGACGCCATCACCATCGGTGACGGCGGTGACTTTGTCTCGTACGCCGGCCGTTACCTGGAGCCGTCGCAGCCCGGCACCTGGTTGGACCCGGGCCCGTACGGCTGCCTCGGCACCGGCATGGGCTACGCGATGGGGGCCCGGGTCAGCCACCCGGACCGGCAGATCTGCGTGCTGATGGGTGACGGCGCGGCCGGCTTCTCGCTGATGGACGTCGAGTCGCTGGTCCGCCAGAAGCTGCCCGTCGTGATCGTCGTCGGCAACAACGGCATCTGGGGGTTGGAGAAGCACCCGATGCGGGCCATGTACGGCTATGACGTGGCCGCCGACCTCCAGCCGGAGCTGCGCTACGACACGGTGGTCAGCGCGCTCGGTGGTGCGGGGGAGACGGTCGCGAAGGCCGCTGACCTTCAGCCGGCGCTGCAACGGGCCTTCGACTCCGGCGTGCCGTACCTGGTCAACGTGCTCACCGACCCGACCGACGCGTACCCCCGCTCGTCGAACCTGGCCTGAGTCCGAGCCGGCAGCCGCCGCCGTCCCGTGCGGGGCGACGGCGGCGCTGTCACACCTCCGGCCGGTCGCCCTCGCGGGGCGGCTCACCGTCGCGCCGGCGCAGGTCGTCCTCACGCCGTCGCAGGTCCTCCTCCCAGCGGCGGAAGAGTTCCTGGTCCTGCTGCTTGGCGCGGTCCTGCACCGAGCGGAGGAACTCCGGGTCGTCGTCGGGGGCGAGTGGACGGCGCGGCTGCCGCTCGGCGGCGCTCGGGCCACCCGGCCACACCGTGCGGTTCGCGGTGCCGGGCTCGCGCCCGGCGACGAACCAGGCGATCGACCCGACCAAGGGGAAGAACAGGATGATCAGCACCCAGGCGATCCGGGGCAGGGCACGGATCTGACCCTCCTCGGCGGACAGGCAACTGATCAGCGCGCAGACGGCGAGGACGATCTGCGCCAGGAAGAGGAGAACGTACAGCCGGGCCATGCACCCATCATGGCGCACGGCGTCGCGTCAGCGTAGTCCGCGAACCGTCAGCAGCACGCCGAGCAGCGCGAGCCCGACCGTGCCGAGCGCGACCAGCGGCAGCGTCCGGCCGCCGGTACGGGCCGCGCCGACGCCGGTGGCGCGCGGCCAGCAGAGCACGAGCAGGCCGCCCCAGACGAGCACGGACGCGCCGACGACGAGCGCGCCGAACAGGCCGCCGTCCGACGCCAGCCGGACCGCCAGCGCGGTCACCACGGTCAGCGTCAGCAGGGTGCGCCGCCAGGCCAGCCGGGTCCGCTCCGGTTGCAACCCCGGGTCGCGTACGGCGCTCACCGTTCCCCGATCGCCCGGGCCAGGACCGCGAGCACCAGCAGGATCGCCCCCGCGCCCACGGCGAGGGCGAGGATGGCGGGGAAGCGGGAGGCGGGCAGCTCCTGACCGAGCCGGATGGCCCGTTCGGTACGCGCCCAGTGGTCGACGGCGCGGATGGCGACGGCGCCGCCGAGCAGCAGCAGCGCGACCGCGATGACCTCCCGCAGGTGGCTCATCGGCAGCGGCGGCAGGAACTGCGCGGCGGCCAGCCCGCCGCCGACCAGCGCGAGACCGGTGCGCAGCCAGGCGAGGAAGGTCCGCTCGTTGGCGAGGGAGAACCGGTAGTCCGGTCGCTCACCGACGGCGCGCGCCTCCGCCGGGTCGAACCACCGCCTGATCGCTTCCCACACGCTGGGAGATTATCCGCTTCCCTCGCCGCTTAGCCTGGTCAGGTGACCGATCTTGATGTGAACACGCTGCGCGCCGCCTA
This sequence comes from Micromonospora sp. NPDC005979, assembly GCF_040614415.1. NCBI lineage: Bacteria > Bacillati > Actinomycetota > Actinomycetes > Micromonosporales > Micromonosporaceae > Micromonospora > Micromonospora sp. NPDC005979. The sequence goes on from NZ_JBEXUR010000015.1 coordinate 110,522, forward strand.
CGACAACCAGATCCGCCCGGAGATCCCCGACCCGGTCCCGGCCGGGGTGACCGTGGAGCGGGACGGACCGCTCGTCCGCATCATCGGGCTGGACGCGGGCGGTTTCCTCACGTACCGCGATCTGGGCGGCTTGACCGGCGACGCGCTGGACGAGCTGATCGCCCGGCAGGTGCGGTTCTTCCGCGAGCGCGGCATGTCGGTCGAGTGGAAGCTCAACGAGCACGACGAGCCCGCCGACCTGGCGGACCGCCTCCGCGCCGCCGGGTTCGTGCCGGAAGACCGGGAGACCGTCGTGGTCGGGCCGGTCGCGCCGCTCGCCGCCGCGCTGCCGGTGGTTCCCGAGGGGGTACGCCTGCGTGAGGTGACCACCCGGGAGGACCTGGAGCGGATCGCCGCCATGGAGGAGGAGGTCTGGCAGGCGGACCGTTCGCACCTGGTGACGGGTCTGGCCAAGGAGATCGACGCCGACCCGAACTCGATCACCGTGGTGGTGGCCGAGGCGGACGGGGTGGTGGTGAGCGCCGGCTGGGTGCGGTACCTGGCGAACACCGGCTTCGCCACCCTCTGGGGCGGCTCGACCCTGCCGCAGTGGCGGCGTAAGGGCATCTACCGGGCGTTGGTCAACTACCGGGCGCGGCTGGCCGAGCAGCGGGGTCGGACGCTCGTGCAGGTCGACTGTTCCGAGGACAGCCGGCCGATCCTCCAGCGACTCGGTCTCGTAGCCGTCACCACCACCACGCCGTACGTCTACACTCCGTGATCATGGAGCAGCGGTTGACGGACGAGGAGCGCCTGACCCTCAAGACGGGCGCGTTCGGCGCGGTCTTCCTAGTCTCGAACGCCGACCCGGGGATGCTGGGCGTGATCCGCGAAAGCGTGGCCGCCTCGGGCGCGCTGGCCGACGCCAGTGGCGTGGTCAAGGAGGCGCTGACCACCGGCCCGCTGCCCCGCCTGCCCCGGGACTCCCAGTTGGAGATCGAGTCGGTGGTGCTGCCGGCGCTCGGTCGGGCGGTGCGGATCCTGCGGGAGAAGTCGCCGGACGACGTCGAGGCGTACCGGTCGGTGGTGTTGAACGCGGCGGACCGGGTGGCTCACGCGCACGACGGGGTGGCCCGGGCCGAGGCCGCGGTCATCGACCGGATCCGGGGCGCGCTGGCCGAGTCCGTCTGACCTGCGCCACGCCGGTGACCTGTGTCACTCTGTGTGCCCGGCAGCGGTAACCTACTGGCAGGTAACATTGCCGCGTGGGCAACTGCACAGCAGCCCGCGGTTGACCGGGCGTCGACCGACACGCGAGGCTGCGGCCCAGACCGGGCGAGCCAATCGCAACACCACACAGGAGGGTCGTCGAAGCGCGATGAATATCGTCGTACTCGTCAAGCAGGTGCCTGATTCGGGCGCGGACCGCAACCTGCGCAGTGACGACAACACCGTCGACCGCGGTTCGGCGAACAACGTGATCAACGAGATGGACGAGTACGCCATCGAGGAGGCGCTGAAGATCAAGGAGGCGCATGGCGGCGAGGTCACCATCCTGACCATGGGTCCGGACCGGGCGACCGAGTCGATCCGCAAGGCGCTCTCCATGGGTCCCGACAAGGCCGTGCACGTGGTGGATGACGCCCTGCACGGTTCCTGCGCGGTGGCGACGTCAAAGGTGCTCGCCGCCGCCCTCGGGCAGCTCAACGCCGACCTGGTGATCTGCGGGGCGGAGTCCACCGACGGCCGGGTGCAGGTCATGCCGCACATGATCGCCGAGCGGCTCGGCGTCGCGGCGCTCACCGGCGCGCGCAAGCTCACCGTCGACGGCGCGACGCTGACCGTCGAGCGGCAGACCGAGGAGGGGTACGAGGTCGTCACGGCCGCCACCCCGGCCGTGGTCTCCGTCTGGGACACCATCAACGAGCCGCGCTACCCCTCCTTCAAGGGCATCATGGCCGCGAAGAAGAAGCCGGTGCAGACGTACTCCCTGGCCGACCTGGGCGTCGCGCCGACCGAGGTGGGCTTCGACGGCGCGACCAGCGCCGTCGTCGAGCACACCAAGCGCCCGGCGCGTTCCGGCGGCGCCAAGATCACCGACGAGGGCGAGGGCGGCGTCAAGCTGGTCGAGTTCCTCGCCACCGAGAAGTTCGTGTGAGAGGGGCTTTGAGACATGTCTGAGGTTCTCGTCGTCGTCGAAGCCACCAAGGAATTCGGCGTCAAGAAGGTCACCCTCGAGATGCTCACCCTCGCCCGTGAGCTGGGCACCCCGAGCGCCGTGGTGCTCGGTGGACCCGGGGCCGCCGAGGCGCTGAGCGCCAAGCTGGGCGAGTACGGCGCCCAGAAGATCTACGCCGCCGAGGGTGACGACATCGACGGCTACCTGGTCGCCCCCAAGGCGAGCGTGCTGGCCGAGCTGGTCCAGCGGGTTGAGCCGGCCGCCGTGCTGCTGGCGTCGGCGCAGGAGGGCAAGGAGATCGCCGCCCGGCTCGCCGTCAAGCTCGACAACGGCATCCTGACCGACGTGGTCGGCCTGGACGCCGACGGCACCGCCACCCAGGTCGCCTTCGCCGGCTCCACCATCGTCAAGTCCAAGGTCACCAAGGGCCTGCCGCTGGTCACCGTGCGGCCGAACTCGGTCACCCCGAGCCCGGCCGCCGCCAGCCCCGCGATCGAGCAGCTCGCCGTGGCGGTGGGTGAGGCGGACAAGTTGGCGAAGGTCGTCGAGCGGGTCGCCGAGCAGAAGGGCTCCCGGCCCGAGCTGACCGAGGCCGGCATCGTCGTCTCCGGCGGTCGTGGCGTCGGCAACGCCGACAACTTCAAGCTGGTCGAGGAGCTGGCCGACCTGCTCGGTGGCGCCGTCGGCGCGTCCCGCGCGGCCGTCGACTCCGGCTTCTACCCGCACCAGTTCCAGGTGGGTCAGACCGGCAAGACCGTCTCCCCGCAGCTCTACGTGGCGCTGGGCATCTCCGGCGCCATCCAGCACCGGGCCGGCATGCAGACCTCGAAGACGATCGTCGCCGTCAACAAGGACGGCGAGGCGCCGATCTTCGAGCTGGCCGACTTCGGCGTGGTGGGCGACCTGTTCAAGATCGTCCCGCAGGCCGCCGAGGAGATCCGCAAGCGCAAGTGAGCGTGTGACGCAGAAAGTGGCCGCCCGTCGCGACGGGCGGCCACTTTCTTCTGCGGGGAGCTGATCGGCGGGCCGGGGAGCTGAGCCGGCCCGCCGATCAGCCCGTCAGGGTGCCCCTCAACAGGCTGTTGCCGGAGTGGCGGGTGTTGTTGTCGTACTGCTCGGCGGATACGTCGACCACCGAATAGCTCTTGAGATCGACGTTCGGGGGCAGGGGCAGTAGAGCGTCCGCGTCGCCACCGAGGGTGCCGATCGAGAACATCTCCATGGTCGTCGGGTTGATGAGCCAGACCTCGTAGTACCCCGGCACGCGCGGGAGATTCGCCACATGCAGATGTAGTTGACCGCCCTGCAGGACGCGCGCGTCGCCCTGGGCCGACTTCGGCGTCGAGCCGAAGGCCGCCAGTGGCGCGCTGGCCAGCACCGTCGGCGTCTTCGCAGGCGTCGGCTCGGTCGGCTCGAGCACCGACACCGTGCCCACGACCCCGATCGCCGCCGCCGCGACGGCGGTCACCGCCGTGGCCGCCCACCGGGACCAGCCGCGAGATCGGCGGGGCCGGCGCGTCGCGTCCAGCCGGGTGAGCGTCGAGGAGGCGGCGCTGTCGTCGGCGTCCTCGGCCGTCGTCCCGTGGGCCTGCGCGGGCACCTGCGGCCGGCCGGCCCGGGTCAGCGCCGCCACGGCCCCCACCGTGCGGGCCTGGACCACGTCGCCCTCGGCCGCTCGGATCTCCGCCTCGATGCCCTGCCAGATGTGCGCCGGCGGGTCGGGCAGGTCGCCGAGGCCCTGCGTCTCGGCGCCGAGCCCGGCCACCTGCCGCAGGGTCGTCAGCTCCGTCCGGCACTGCGCGCAGGTGTCGAGGTGGGTGCGCTCCCCGTCGTCCGCCTCGCTCTCACCGAGCGCCAGAAAGACCAGCCGCTCGTGCTCCAGGTGCTGCACCATCCACCTCCCATCTGCGTTTCAAGCTCGCCATGCCGCGCCGGATGTGACTCTTCACGGTGCCCAGCGGCACCCCGGTCACCGCGGCGATCTGCTGGTGTGTCAGGTCGTCGTAGAAGGCCAACTCCAGCATGCGCCGCTGGTCGTCCGGGAGGCGTGCCAGCTCGTCGGCGATCACCAGCCGATCCACCACCCGGTCCGGGTCCGGCCCGGTCTGCGCGGGCTCGGGCAGTTGCCGGACCGTCTCCACCACCCGGGTTTCCCGCGCCGAGGCGCGCAGGCGGTCGATCACCTTGCGTCGGCCGATGCCGAGCAGCCAGCCGACCAGCGAGCCCTTGGCCGGGTCGAAGGTCTCCCGGCCCAGCCACGCGCCCACGAACGTCGCCTGGGTCACGTCCTCGGCATCGGCCCGGTTGGCCAGCATGCTGGTCGCCAGGTGCAGGACGGCGCGGCCGTAGCGCTCGTACGCCGCACGCAGCGCCGCCTCGTCGCCGGCCCGGAACCGGGCCGCGAGGTCGTCCGCCGGTGGGTCCGGTTGCGGTGGCAGCGCCGTCACGGGGTGGCCCGCCTTCGATGGGGCATGCCCGACTGTAGCTGCCACAGCCCTCGCCCCACTCTCCCGGTCAAAGTCATCTCACCTGCTCTTCGGCCGCCGACGGTGATCTGGATGCGCTCGGAACCGAGAAAAAGAAACGCGTCGAGAGCGCATCCGCCCGTCGCGAAGCCGGCGTAACCCGTTCTGCAAGCCAGGCCTGACGAATCAGCACCAATCACCAGGAGGCAGACATGCAGCTCTCGTACTTCCGTCGGGTCGCCGCGGGCGGCGCGGTCGCCGCGCTCGCCTTCGCCGGTGTCGGCGCGTTCACCGCCACCCCCGCGTACGCCGCCACGTCGAAGGTCTCCGTCGTCCACGGCATCCCGGACACCCCGGTCGACGTCTACGTCAACGGCAAGAAGACGCTGGACAACTTCAAGCCCGGTGACGTCGCCGGTCCGTTGAACCTGGCCGAGGGGGAGTACGACATCGCCCTCACCAAGCCCGGCGAGCCGGTCGGCAGCGCGATCCTCAAGGCCGACGACGCCAAGGTCCCGGGCGGGGCGAACATCAGCATCGCCGCACACCTCGACGCCGCCGGCAAGCCGACGATCACGCCGTTCGTGAACGACGTCTCCAAGGTCGACGCCGGCAAGGCCCGCCTGATCGTCCGGCACACGGCGGCCGCCCCGGCGGTCGACGTACGGGCCGGCGGCACCCCGGTCTTCAAGGGCCTGACCAACCCGAACGAGGCCAAGGGCGACGTCGACGCCGGCGCGGTGAAGGCGGACGTGGTGCTGGCGGGCACCGACACCGTGGCCATCGGCCCGGCGGACCTGAACCTCAAGGAGGGCACCGCGACGATCGTCTACGCCATCGGCTCCGCCGAGGGCAAGAACCTCGACGTGGTGGCCCAGACGATCACCGGCCTGCACTCGGCACCGGGCGGCGTGCCGAGCGGTGACGGTGGTCAGGCGGGTACCGGCGTGGGCGCCTGGTGGTACGCGCTCGCCGGCGCCGGCGTACTCCTGCTGGTCGGTGGTGGGGCGCGGATGGCGACCGCGCGGACCGGCCGCAAGTGACGGTGCGCAACCGCGGCGCGCTGGCGGCCCTGGCCGCCGGCGCTGCCGCGCTCACCGTCGCCACCCTGGTGGCGTGCAACTCACAGCCGGCCGGAAACGTCGGTACCGAAGAGGCGACCGCGCTGGCCAGCCCCACCCCGACCGTGGCCCTCCCGTCGGTGCCGGTGACCGTCGGCGACCTGCCCGCCGACGCCGAGGCCGTCCCGCCGGTCCGGCTGGTCATCCCGGAGATCGGCGTCACCGCCACGGTCAACGCGGTCGGCATCAACGAGCGCACCAACGAGTTCGAGGTGCCGCCGAGCGTCGACGAGATCGGCTGGTACCGCTACGGCCCTGGCCTGGAGGCCGACGCGGGATCGGTGGTCATCGCCGGGCACGTGGACAGCGCCAGGCAGGGCAAGGGCGCGTTCTACCGGCTGCGCGAGCTGGACCAGGGCGACACCCTGACCGCGACCGGCAGTGACGGCAAGCCGCGGCGGTACCGGGTCGTCGCCCGGGAGGAGTACGCCAAGACCAAGATCCCGTTGGACCGCTACTTCGCCCGGGACGGCAAGCCGCGGCTGACCCTGATCACCTGCGGTGGGCCGTTCGACGCCAAGGCCCGTAGGTACCGCGACAACATCGTCGTCACGGCGGTGCCCGCCTGAGCGGGCCGCGTCCGCCTGCGTGCCGGGGTGGCACTCACACCCCGGCACGTCGCGCGGAGTCCACTCCGCCCTCAGGTCTCCGGCCGGCCGGCCGTACGCTGAAGGGTGATGGCTTACCTGGATCACGCGGCTACCACCCCCATGCTCGACGAGGCACTGGAGGCGTACGTCGCCACCGCCCGCGAGGTCGGCAACGCGTCCTCACTGCACGCGGCCGGTCGTCGTGCCCGTCGCCGGGTCGAGGAGTCGCGCGAACGGGTGGCCGCGGTGCTGGGCGCCCGGCCATCCGAAGTGATCTTCACGGGCGGTGGCACGGAGAGCGACAACCTGGCGGTCAAGGGCATCTTCTGGGCCCGCCGGGACGCCGTCGCCGACCGTCGGCGGGTGGTCTCCAGCGCCGTCGAACACCACGCCGTGCTCGACTCGGTCGACTGGCTGGCCGAACACGAGAACGCCGAGGTCGGCTCGTTGCCGGTGGACTCCACCGGCCGGCTCGACCCGGATGACCTGCGCGCCGAGCTCAGCGCGCATGCCGACCGGGTGGCCCTGGTCACCGCGATGTGGGCCAACAACGAGGTCGGTACCGTGCAGCCGGTGGCCGAGCTGGCCGCCGTCGCCGCCGAGCACGGTGTGCCGTTCCACACCGACGCCGTTCAGGCCGTCGGCCAGGTGCCGGTCGACTTCGCCGCCAGCGGGGCCTCCGCGCTGACCGTCACCGGTCACAAGCTGGGCGGTCCGATCGGGGTGGGCGCCCTGCTGCTCGGCCGGGACGTGGCCGCCGTACCGCTGCTGCACGGCGGCGGTCAGGAGCGCGACGTCCGTTCCGGCACGCTGGACACCGCCGGCATCGTCGCCTTCGCGGTCGCCGTCGAGAGGGCGGTCAAGGGCCAGCAGGAGTACGCGGCCCGGGTGGCCGCCCTGCGCGACGACCTGATCGAGCGGGTCCGCCGGGCGGTGCCCGAGGTGATCTACAACGGCGACCCGACCGACCGGCTCCCCGGCAACGCGCACTTCTCCTTCCCGGGTTGCGAGGGCGACGCCCTGCTGCTCCTGCTCGACGCCCAGGGCATCGCGTGCTCGACGGGCTCGGCCTGCTCGGCCGGCGTCGCCCAGCCCTCGCACGTGCTGCTGGCGATGGGCGCCGACGACGACCGCGCCCGTTCCTCGCTGCGCTTCACCCTCGGCCACACCAGCACCCAGGCGGAGATCGACGCCCTGGTGGCAGCCCTCCCGGCGGCGGTGGAGCGAGCCCGCCGCGCCGCCGCCCCCCGAACCCCCCGCTAAACCCGCCGCGAAACGCCCCCCGGCCCCGCGCCCCCTCGGCCCCGCGCCCCCGGTGCGGTCGATCATGAAGTTGTGGTGCCCGGAGTGTGGGGTTCAGAGGCCTTTGTCAACCACCACAACTCCATGATCGACCCGATAAGGCGGGGTGGGGGTTTGGCGGGGCGGTCGTTAGGGTTGGGCTGGGGAAGGGGGTTCGCTGGTGAGAGTTCTGGCGGCGATGTCGGGCGGGGTTGACTCGGCCGTGGCGGCGGCGCGGGCGGTGGCGGCCGGTCACGACGTGACCGGCGTGCACCTGGCGTTGGCCCGTAACCCGCAGACGTACCGGACCGGGGCGCGCGGTTGCTGCACGCTGGAGGACTCCCGGGACGCCCGCCGGGCCGCCGACGTGATCGGCATTCCGTTCTACGTCTGGGACATGGCGGACCGGTTCCACGAGGACGTGGTGGACGACTTCGTCGCCGAGTACGCCGCGGGTCGTACGCCCAATCCGTGTCTGCGCTGCAACGAGAAGATCAAGTTCGCGGCGGTGCTGGACCGGGCGATCGCGCTGGGCTTCGACGCGGTGGTCACCGGTCACCACGCCCGCCTCGGCCCGGACGGGCTGCTGCGCCGCAGCGTCGACATCGCCAAGGACCAGTCGTACGTGCTGGCGGTCCTCACCCGCGAGCAGCTGGACCGCTCGATGTTCCCGCTCGGCGACTCGACCAAGGCGCAGGTCCGCGTGGAGGCCGCCGAGCGCGGCCTGGCGGTGGCCGACAAGCCGGACTCCCACGACATCTGCTTCATCGCCGACGGCGATACCCGCGGCTTCCTCGCCGGTCGGCTCGGCGAGGCGCCCGGCGACGTCGTCGACGCGAGCACCGGGGCGGTCGTCGGTAGCCACACCGGGGCGTACGCGTACACGGTGGGCCAGCGCCGCGGCCTGCACCTGGACCGGCCCGCCCCGGACGGGCGGCCGCGTTACGTGCTCTCCATCACGCCCAAGACCAACACCGTGACGGTCGGTCCGGCCGAGGCGCTGGAGGTGTCCCAGGTCCGCGCCGTCCGTCCGGTCTGGACCGGCGGCCCCCGCCCGGACGCGCCGGTCGAGTGCGAGGTGCAGCTCCGCGCGCACGGCGACGTGGTGCCGGCGACCGTCGACCTCGACGGCGACGCGCTGCACGCCGAGCTGCGCCGGCCGGTCCGCGGCGTCGCCGCCGGCCAGGCCCTGGTGGCCTACCGACCGAACCCGGACGGCGACATCGTCCTCGGCTCGGCCACGATCGCCGGCTGAACGGGCGGCTGCTGGCCAGCGACCGACGTCGGGATCGGCACGGCGCCCAGCCGATCGGCGTGCACGTCTGCTGGTCGTTGGCGCGGCGTGCAGGTCGGGCGGTCGTCGCACGGCCGGCAGGGGCGCCGGGATAGCCTTCGGCCGTGACAGATCAGGCGTGGCCCTGGCCGGCCGGCTCGGCGACCGGTATCGGTTCGCTGCCCGGCACCGACATCGCCGAGGCCCAGCGGGTGGTTCTCGGCGAGCTTCCCGACCTGCCGCACCTGCCCGAGCTGCCGGCCCGAGGCCCCGGAGCCGACCTCATCGGGCGCAGCGCCGGGCTGCTGGTCGAACTGCCCGTCGAGCTGTACACCGGGCGTTGGCGGGTCGCCCCCCGCGCCGGCCGTGACCTGCGCCGGGCCCGGGACCTGATGGAGCGTGACCTGGACCAGCTCGCCGAGCAGGCCGAGGGGTACGCCGGCCCGATCAAGGTGCAGGCAGGCGGCCCGTTCACGCTGGCCGCCGCGCTGGAGCTGCCGATCGGTGGCCGGCTGCTGCGCGACCCCGGTGCCGTACGCGACCTCACCGGCTCGCTCGCCGAAGGGCTGCGCGAGCATGTGGCGGCGGTCGCGCGACGGCTGCCCCAGGCGTCGGTGCTGCTGCAACTGGACGAGCCGTCGCTGCCGACCGTGCTGGCCGGGCAGGTGCCGACCGAGAGCGGGCTCGGCGCGTATCGGGCGGTGGAGTCGGCCGACGCGGCGGCCCTGCTGCGCACGGTCGTCGACGCGGTGGCCGTACCCACAGTGGTGCACTGCTGCGCCCCGGACGTGCCGTTGGAGCTGATCCGCTCCACCGGGGCCGTCGCGGTCGCCCTCGACCTCGATTTCGTCACCGACCTGGATCCGCTGGGCGAAGCGATCGACGCCGGCCTCGGGCTGTTGGCCGGCGCCGCGCCGACCCGTCCGCCGTCGGCCGGTGGCGCGCCGACCTCCGGGCAGATCGCCGATCGGGTACGCCACATCTGGGACCGCCTCGGCTTCCCCCGCCGGCAGCTCGCCCAGCAGGTGGTCGTAACCCCGGCGTGTGGCCTGGCCGGCGCCACCCCGCAGTACGCCCGGGCGGTGCTCGCGGCCTGCCGGGACGCCGGCCGCCGGTTCGCCGAGGAGTGAGGTTTTCCTGTCGTACCCGCTGGGCAGGATGGCCGTCATGATTGGACAGCTACGTTCAGTAGTGATCGACTGCCCCGATCCGCAGGCGCTGGCCGCGTTCTACTCCGAGCTGCTCGGCATCCCCTTCGCCGAGGCCGCCTCCGAGGACGACGACTGGGTGGTGCTCGGTGGTTCACCCGGCCACCAGCCGCGACTGGCCTTCCAACGGGCGCTCGGCCTGCGTACGCCGGCCTGGCCGGACCCGGAGCGCCCGCAGCAGTTCCACCTGGACGTGACCGTGGACGACATCGAGAGCGCGGAGAAGGCGGCGCTCGCGCTCGGTGCGCGGCGGCTGCCCGGCGAAGGCGAGGGTTTCCGGGTCTACGCGGATCCGGTCGGCCACCCGTTCTGCCTCTGCTGGGACTGACCGCGTCCGACGGCGGTCACGGCGGCCGGGCATGATGGCCGCCGTGACCTCCACCGCCGTGCTGCGCGCCTCCGGTTCGCTCTTCGGTCTCGCCTACGGCGACGCGCTGGGCAAACCCACCGAGTTCCTGACCGTCGCCGACATCGAACGCCGCTACGGTCCGGCCGGCCCACGTGAGCTGACCGGCGACCCGGCGTTGGTCACGGACGACACGCAGATGGCGCTGGCGGTGGGCTGGGCGCTGCACGAGGCCCGGACCTTCACACCGGACGCGGTGGAGCCGCTGCTGCGACGCCGCTTCGTGGCCTGGTCGGTCAGCCCGGACAACAACCGCGCCCCCGGGATGACCTGCCTACGCGCCTGCGCCGACCTGGATCGCGGGCTGCGCTGGCAGCTGGCGACGGTCGCCGGTTCGAAGGGCTGCGGCGCGAACATGCGCGTCACGCCCGTGGGGCTGTTGGACGTCGACCTCGACACGATGGCCGGTCTGGCCCAGTTGCAGGCCGGGCTGACCCACGGCCACGCGACCGGTCTGGCCGCCAGCGAACTCACCGCGTACGCGGTCGTCGCCCTGCGCGGTGGCGTCACGCTGCCCGAACTGCCCGCGATCCTCACCGAGCGGGCGCGAGCCCAACGCCGCGTCTACCGACAGGACTGGCTGGGCGACCTCTGGCGACGCCCCGGGGTCGACACGCCGGAGGAGTTCATCGCCCACGGTTGGGACGAGTGCCTGACCGCGCTGCGCCGGCTGACGACCGCCCTGCGTGCGCCGGACGACGGCGGCGACCCGTGCCGGGCCACCGGGCAGGGTTGGGTGGCCGAGGAGGCGCTCGCCACCGCGCTGTTCTGCGCCGTACGCCATGCCGACGATCCGGTCGCGGCGCTGGCCCGGGGCGCGAGGACCGCCGGCGACTCCGACTCGATCGCCGCCCTGGCCGGCGCCTTCGTGGGCGCGGCGGCGGGCATGGCCGGCTGGCCGTCCGAATGGGCCGAGCGCATCGAGTACGCCGAGCAGCTCGCCACCCTCGGCGAGAGCTGGGACTGACCGCGCGGCCTGGCCCGGCGCGGCTGCCCATGATCGACTCGATTTACTGGAAGTCGGGGTGCTACTGACAGGTAGATAGGCCGGTTTACTGGAAGTCGAGTGGATCATGGCGTGCGGTCGGGGCGCCTTCGGCTCGGCTGGCCTCAGCTGGTGGGCAGGTGGCGCAGGCTGCGGACTTTGCGCCACAGGTCGGCGTCGCAGCGGCCGGCGCGGTCGGCGAAGTCGGCCGAGCTGATCCGGACCGGCTCGGTCAGGCTGAGGTAGCTGTCGTGCTCGGCACCGGGATCCCAGTCCCGGGTGGGAATCCGGACGTGGTCGTCGCGGTCGCTCTTGTCCTGGCTGGTGATCTTCAGGACGTCGGCGCCCCGCGAGTCGGCGCGTAGCACCAGGCAGGGGCGGATCTTCGAGCCGCTGCCGTCGGCGTACGGGACGTCGGCCCACCAGATATCGCCCGCCGCCGGAGCGTCGGCCGCCCGATCGGTGTCACGGGAGCGGGGCGTCGCGCCCGGTCGATCGGTGCCGCGCGGCCTCGGGGGGCCGGGACGACGCCCACCCGCGCGGGTCGTGGCACCCGGACCGGTTCGGTCGGACGGTCGGCGCGTGCCCGCCCGGTGCCGCCAACTGTTCCACGCCCAACCGGCGGCCACCGCGAGCAGGATCGCCACCGCCCAGAGCAGCGTCTCGTTCATCGCCACCTCCGTGCCCACGCGGCACGCCGGCCGCTTCGTGCGGCGATCCTCGCACGTCACCGCCCCCACCGCCCGTCGACGACACCGCCGCTCGTGCCGCAGGGGTCCCCGCCGTCCGGGGCGGCCGGAACCGCCACGGTCAGCAGCCATCCCCCGCCCCGCCCGCGCGCCGGTCCACCCGCCCGCGCGCCGGTCCACCCGCCCGCGCGCCCGCCCGCCCGCGCGCCGGCCCGCCCGCACCCGCGCGGATCTTGCACTTTCTGCTGCGATATTTCGGGCATCCCGCCCTTATCGACGACCGAAACTGCAAGATCGCCGGGAGGTTGGCGACGGGCCCGTCTCTGCCTTCGCGGGGGTACCGCCGCCGGGGCTGCCGGGGTCCCCGCGAGGCCGCGTTCACCCCGCTGGCGGCGCCCCCGGCCGGGTTGCGCGCACGGTCCCGCCGGGTCCGCGGGGGTACGGCGGGCCTTGATCCACTCCGCATCGCCGATGTGGGGGCATCCGGGCGGCGGGACACCCCGACATCGGCGATCTGGAGTTGATCAAGATCGCGGGGTTCGGCGGCGAGGCGCAGCGGGACCCGGGACCGGGAGCGCGGGGCGTCACCGTCGGCGCGGGTGGGCGGCGGATTGTCAGCCCGGACCGATACCGTGCCTTAGTAGCGTGATCAGGGAGGTCGCAGGCGTGTCCGAAGGTGGCGGGGTGTCCGAGGAGCAGATCGGTCAGCAGGTCAGCCCGGCTCAGGAAGCGGCGGCCGGCGCGGAGCCGACGCCGCAGGCGCGGGAGCGGCACGCCACGCTGAGTGGCGAGCTGACCGAGCATCAGTACCGCTACTACGTGCTGGATTCGCCGATCATCACCGACGCCGAGTTCGACAAGCAGCTTCGCGAGCTGGAGGCGTTGGAGCAGGAGTTTCCCGCGCTGCGTACGCCGGATTCGCCGACCCAGCGGGTGGGCGGCACGTTCTCCACCGACTTCACCCCGGTCACGCACGCCGAGCGGATGCTCTCGCTCGACAACGCCTTCGCCGACGAGGAGCTGGCGGCCTGGGCCGAGCGGGTCGAACGGGACGCCGGCGGGCCGGTGCCCTACCTCTGCGAGTTGAAGGTCGACGGTCTGGCGATCAATCTGACGTACGAGGCCGGGCGGCTGGTCCGGGCCGCCACCCGGGGCGACGGCCGCACCGGCGAGGACGTCACCGCCAACGTGCGCAGCATCCGGGACGTGCCCGGCCAGCTCACGCCGTCCGCCGAGTTCCCGACGATCCCCGAGCTGCTGGAGGTCCGGGGCGAGATCTACTTCCCGGTCGCCGCGTTCGCCGACCTCAACGCGGGCCTGGTCGAGCAGGGGCGCGCGCCGTTCGCCAACCCGCGCAACGCCGCTGCCGGCAGCCTGCGGCAGAAGGATCCGCGGGTCACCGCCTCCCGGCCGCTGCGTCTCGTGGTGCACGGCATCGGCGCGCGTCGGGGGTTCCAGCCCGCCGCGCAGTCCGAGTCGTACGCGGCGCTGAAGGCGTGGGGGCTGCCGACCAGTGACCGGTGGCGGGTCGTGCCCGACCTGTCCGGCGTCGCGGAATACATCGCCTACTACGCCGAGCACCGGCACGACGTCGAGCACGAGATCGACGGTGTGGTGGTCAAGGTCGATTCGGTCTCCATCCAGGGCCGCCTGGGCTCGACCAGTCGAGCCCCGCGCTGGGCGATCGCCTTCAAGTACCCGCCGGAGGAGGTCACCACCAAGCTCCTCGACATCGATGTCAACGTGGGGCGTACCGGTCGGGTCACCCCGTTCGCCGTGCTCGAGCCGGTGCGGGTGGCCGGCTCCACGGTCGCGCTCGCCACCCTGCACAACGCCCGCGAGGTGGAGCGCAAGGGTGTGCTGATCGGCGACACGGTGGTGCTGCGCAAGGCCGGCGACGTGATCCCCGAGGTGCTCGGTCCGGTGGTCGACCTGCGGCCCGCCGACGCCCGCCCCTTCGTCATGCCGACCACCTGTCCGTCCTGCGGCACCCCGCTCGCGCCCTCCAAGGAGGGGGACGTCGACATCCGGTGCCCCAACACCCGCAGCTGCCCGGCCCAACTCCGCGAGCGGGTGTTCCACCTCGCCGGCCGTGGCGCGTTCGACATCGAGGTGCTCGGCTACAAGGGCGCGGGGGCGCTGCTCGACGCGGAGATCATCGCCGACGAGGGTGACCTCTTCCAGCTCGACGCCGACCAACTGTCCCGGTCGCCGTTCTTCGTCAACAAGGACGGCAGTCTCGGCAGCAACGCGGTCAAGCTGCTCGACAACCTGGCCGTCGCCCGGGAACGTGACCTGTGGCGGGTGCTGGTGGCGCTCTCCATCCGGCACGTCGGTCCCACCGCCGCCCAGGCGCTGGCCCGGCACTTCCGATCCATGGAGGCCATCGACGCGGCCAGCGAGGAGGAGCTGTCCTCGGTCGACGGCGTCGGACCGACCATCGCGGCCAGCATCCGGGAGTGGTTCGCCGTCGACTGGCACCGCGAGGTGGTCCGCAAGTGGGCCGACGCGGGCGTACGGATGGCCGAGGAGGCGGTCGACGAGGGCCCGCGTCCGCTGGAGGGGCTGACCGTCGTGGTGACCGGCACCCTCGCCGGCTTCTCCCGGGACCAGGCCGCCGAGGCCGTGCAGACCCGGGGCGGCAAGGTCAGCGGGTCGGTCTCCAAGAAGACGAGCTTCGTCGTGGTGGGGGACAACCCGGGTTCCAAGGCCGACAAGGCCGCCAGCCTCAAGGTGCCGGTGCTGGACGAGGACGGGTTCCGGCTGCTGCTGGACGCGGGTCCGGACGCCGCGCGGGAGGTCGCCCGAGTCGAGGGCTGACGCCGCCACGTCGCCGAGGTCGGCCGCCGCGTATACCAACTTAATTACGACTACTACCGATTCGTGACTGTCATACCGGGAAACTCGGGGCCGAGGGCGTTTCATTGGGTCACGGCGTGCTCACCGACACGTCGACGGTTCCTCGGGAGGTGTGATGGAGGTCGCCGACCCGCGCAACTCCCTCCCACCTGGGCGGGTGGCGCCGTTCGCCACCTTCGTCGTCGGCATCCTGGTGGTGGCGGCGCTGACCGCCGCTGGTCCACTCGCGACGCTCCCCGGGGAGCTGTCCCGGCTGCCGGTGGCGTTCTGGACGATGGCCGCGCTCGCGGTGATCTGCGACGCGCGCCCGTTCGTCCCACCCGGGCGACGGCAGACCTCGGCGGTCTTCCCGTCCACCTGTTTCACCTTCGCGATCCTGCTCGGTTGGGGGCTCGGCCCGGCGGTGGCGGTGCAGGCCCTCGGAGTGATCGTCTCCGGATGGCGGATGGGCAACGCCGCCTGGCGGACGGCGTTCAACGTCGGCCAGTACGCCTGCGCGCTCGCCGCCGCGTACGGGGTCGTCCAGCTCGGGCCGGGCACCATCTTCTCCGGGGGACGCCTGCACTGGACCGACGTGGTCGCCGTCGGCGGCGCGACGCTCGCCTGGTTCTCGGTGAACTACGGGTTGGTGAGCTGGGCCGTACGACTGCGTTTCGGCGGTCGCTGGTGGCCCACCGTTCGCCAGGGCGTCGGTTTCGAACTGCTCTCCACCGGCTCGCTGCTGCTGCTCGCGCCGGTGCTCGTCGCCGCCGCCCGGCTCAGTGCGGCGCTGATCCCGCTGGTGCTGGTGCCGCTGTTCGCCGTGTACCGGATGGCCCGGTTGACCGTCGAACAGCAGCACCTCGCCGCCGCCGACCCGCTGACCGGGCTGCCGAACCGCAAGGCGCTGCTGGCCGAGGTGGCGGAGCAGGTCCACCTGCACGCCGAGCGGACCGCCCGGGGCGAGCCCGGTGGACATCTGGCGCTGCTGCTCATCGACCTGGACCGCTTCAAGAACGTCAACGACGCGCTCGGGCACGCGGTGGGGGACCGGCTGCTGGTCGAGGTCAGTGCCCGACTCGCGGACGTGGAACCCCGACCGCAGATGATCGCCCGGCTGGGTGGGGACGAGTTCGCCATCGTGATGACCGGGCTGTCCGACGTCGGTCAGGCGCGTGAGCTGGCCGACCGGGTGGTCGGGGCGTTGGCCGAGCCGGTGCCGTTGGACGGGTTGCCGCTCGACGTCGGCGGCTCCATCGGGATCGCCCTCTTCCCCGAGCACGGTGAGGACTTCGCCACCCTGATGCGGCACGCCGACGTGGCAATGTACGACGCCAAGCACCGTAACGACACGGTCGCCGTGTACGCCCCGGAGTCCGACCACAACTCGGCCGAGCGTCTCGGGCTCCTCGCCGACCTCCGACGAGTGCTCGAATCCGGTTCACCCGCCGCCGAGGCGGATGACGCGGCCGACGCGAGCCACGCGGCCGACGCGAGCCACGCGGCCGCCGCAGGTCACGCCGACAGGGCAGGCCACGCCGTGGACGCGGCGGAGGTCGTACCAGCGGGCGAGGCGGCGCCTGCCCGGCACGCCGAGCGGGGTGGTTCGGAGCGGACGGCAGACGTACCCCTCGCGGTGGAGGCCGAGGTGCGCGGCGGTGACGGCGCCGCGCTGCCGGCCGGGGCCGCCCCGGTGATCGCCCTGCCGCCGGTGACCGGCGGGCGGTGGTGGGGCCGCCGTCGGCGTGCCGGCGACGAGGTGGCGCACGCCGATGAGTTGATCAATCGGATCGCCACCGGGGCCGATCCGATCCGGGGCCGCAACAGCCGCGCGACGATTCCCGGTACCCGTCCCGGCCTGAGCCGGGACCGGCGTGCCGGCGGCCACGGGCGGCGCTCGCCGAACGGTGGCGCGCCGTCGGCGGCGGGCGACCGCCGTCCGGGGCGTGACGGCGGGTCCCCTACGGGCGGGCGGACGATCGGGCCGACCGGGTGGTCACGCGAGGGCGAGCCGGTCGACGACGCCGGTGAGATAACCATGTACTACCAACCGCAGATCGCCATCGCGACGGGCGAGGTGGTCGGCGTCGAGGCCCTGCTGCGCTGGCGGCATCCCCGCCGGGGCATGGTCGACCCGGAGGAGCTGATCCGGGTCGCCGAGCAGAGCGCGGTGATGCGGCTGCTCACCCGCCGGGTCGTGGACGACGTGGTGGAGCAACTCGCCAAGTGGTCGGCGGCCGGCATCGGGCTGCGCGCGGCGCTCAACGTGAGCGTGCGTGACCTGCACACCGGCGAGATCGCCGACCAGATCGCCGATCGGCTGGCCCGCTACGGGGTGCCGGCCGAGCGGCTGCAACTGGAGATCACCGAGGGCGCCCTGATGGCCGATCCGCGTCGGGTGCTGGCGACGATCACCCGGTTGCACCAGATCGGGGTGGCCATTGCGCTTGACGACTTCGGCACCGGCTATTCGTCCTTGCAGCACCTGCGCCGGCTGCCGCTGTCCGAGGTGAAGGTGGACCGCTCGTTCGTGCTGGGCATGGCCGAGGACGCCGACGACGCGGCGATCGTCCGCTCGACGATCGAGCTGGCGGGGGCGTTGGGCCTGCGGGTGGTCGCGGAGGGTGTGGAGGACGAGCGGACCTGGCGGATGCTCTACGCGGCCGGCTGCGACGCGGCCCAGGGGTGGTTCTACGCCCGTCCGATGCCCGCCGAGGAGCTGGTCACGTGGCTGGCCCGCTACCGGCCGGTGCGCCCCAGCGGCGGCCCGGAGACGGACTCCGGCCGCCGGCTGACGCGCTGACCCACCCGAGCAGCCGGCGCGGGGCGCGGAACAATAGACTCGCTCCGGTCACCGCGCGTCACTCTGCACCCGTCGCGCGGCCGGCACACCGCCCGACCAGCAGGACATCAGAAGGGGGCACGGATGGCCGCCATCTCCCGCGAGGAGGTCGCGCACCTGGCGCGCCTGTCGCGGCTCGCCGTCACCGAGGAGGAGCTGGACACGTTCGCCGGCCAGCTCGACGTGATCCTCCAGGCGGTCGCCCAGGTTGGCGAGGTCGCCGCCGCGGACATCCCGCCGACCTCACACTCGGTGCCGCTGACGAACGTCTTCCGCGAGGACGTCGTCACGCCGTGCCTGACCCCCGAGGAGGTGCTGTCCGGTGCGCCCGACGCCGAGGAGCAGCGGTTCCGCGTACCCCGGATTCTGAGCGAGGACGTGGCGTCATGAGCGAGCGTCAGCGAGCGAATCATCGGTGCAGTGCCGTGGTGTCTCGTGACGTCACGGAGCGAAGCGGAGTGACGGCATGAGCGATTTGACCAGAATGACCGCGACGGAAATCGCTGCCCTGGTTGCCGGCGGGGAGACCTCCGCCGTCGAGGTGACCCAGGCGCACCTGGACCGGATCGCTGCGGTCGACGACCGGGTGCACGCGTTCCTGCACGTGGACAGCGAGGGCGCGCTCGCCGCCGCCCGCGCCGTGGACGAGCGCCGGACCGCCGGTGAGGAGTTGGGCCCGCTCGCGGGCGTGCCGGTCGCGGTGAAGGACGTGCTCGCCACCCGTGGCGTGCCGACCACCGTCGGCTCGAAGATCCTCGAAGGCTGGCGCCCGCCGTACGACGCGACGATCGTGCAGCGGCTGCGCGACGCCGGCACGGTGATGCTGGGCAAGACGAACATGGACGAGTTCGCGATGGGCTCCTCCACCGAGTACTCGGCGTACGGCCCGACGCACAACCCGTGGGACCTGAGCCGCATCCCGGGTGGTTCGGGTGGTGGCAGCGCCGCCGCGCTGGCCGCGTACGAGGCGCCGCTGGCGATCGGCTCGGACACCGGTGGCTCGATCCGCCAGCCCGGCGCGGTCACCGGCACCGTCGGGGCGAAGCCCACCTACGGCGGGACCTCCCGGTACGGACTGGTCGCGTTCTCCTCGTCGCTGGACACCCCCGGCCCGTGCGCCCGGAACGTGCTCGACGCCGCCCTGCTGCACCAGGTGATCGGCGGGCACGACCCGCGCGACTCGACCTCGATCCCGCAGCCCGTACCGGACGTGGTGGCGGCGGCGAAGCTCGGCGCGACCGGCGACCTGACCGGCGTACGGCTCGGCATCGTCAGCGAGTTCGTCGGCGAGGGCGCCGAGCCGGGCGTGATGACGGCGTTCCGCGAGTCGGTGGACGCGCTGACCAAGATGGGCGCCGAGGTCGTCGAGATCTCCTGCCCGACGTTCGCGTACGCGCTGCCGGCGTACTACCTGATCGCCCCGAGCGAGTGCTCCTCCAACCTGGCCCGGTTCGACGGCGTCCGGTTCGGCCTGCGGGTCGGTGACGACGGCAACCGCTCGCTGGAGGAGGTCATGTCGCTGACCCGCGAGGCCGGCTTCGGCCCCGAGGTGAAGCGCCGGATCATGATCGGGACGTACGCGCTGTCGTCGGGCTACTACGACGCGTACTACGGGCAGGCGCAGAAGGTCCGTACGCTGATCACGCGGGACTTCACCGCCGCGTTCGAGCGGGTCGACGCGCTGATCTCGCCGACGACGCCGTTCACGGCCTTCCCGATCGGCGCGCGCACCGCCGACCCGTACCAGATGTACCTGGCCGACCTGTTCACCATTCCGACCAACCTGTACGGCGGTCCGGGCATCTCGGTGCCCTGTGGTCTCTCCGAGGGGCTGCCCGTGGGCCTGCAGGTGATGGCCCCGACGATGGCCGACGACCGGATGTACCGGGTCGCGGCCGCGCTGGAGTCCGCGGTCGGCACGTTCACCCCACCGGCACTGTGAGGCAGGAGCCCAGATGACGACGACGCTGCCCGCGTACGACGAGGTCGTCGCGCGCTACGAACCGGTGATCGGCCTGGAGACCCACGTCGAGTTGGGCACGAACACCAAGATGTGGTGCGGCTGCCCGACCGACTTCGGCGGCGAGCCGAACACCCGGGTCTGCCCGGTGTGCCTGGGCCTGCCCGGGTCGCTGCCGGTGGCCAACAAGGCCGCCATCGAGGCGATCATCCGGATCGGTCTGGCGTTGAACTGCTCGATCGCCGAGTGGTGCCGGTTCGCCCGGAAGAACTACTTCTATCCGGACATGCCGAAGAACTTCCAGATCAGCCAGTACGACGAGCCGATCTGCGTCGATGGTTACCTGGACGTCGAGGTGAACGGCGAGACGGTCCGGATCGAGATCGAGCGGGTGCACCTGGAGGAGGACACCGGCAAGACGCTGCACGTCGGCGGCGCCACCGGGCGGATCCACGGCGCGACGGAGTCGCTCGTCGACTACAACCGGGCCGGCATCCCGCTGGTCGAGATCGTCACCAAGCCGGTCACGGGCACCGCCGCGCTCGCCCCCGACGTGGCCCGGGCGTACGTCGCCGAGCTGCGCGACGTGATCCGTACCCTCGGCGTCTCGGACGTGCGGATGGAGGAGGGTTCGCTGCGCTGCGACGTGAACACCTCGCTCAACCTGCCGGGGCAGGAGTGGGGCACCCGTACCGAGACGAAGAACGTCAACTCGCTGCGGTCGGTGGAGCGGGCGGTCCGCTCGGAGATGTTGCGGCAGGCGTCGGTGCTCGACGCGGGCGGCCGGATCACCCAGGAGACCCGGCACTTCCACGAGGACACCGGTGACACCACCCCGGGTCGCTCGAAGGAGACGGCGACCGACTACCGGTACTTCCCGGAGCCGGACCTGGTGCCGGTCGCCCCGGACCCGGCCTGGGTCGCCGAGCTGAAGGCCGCCCTGCCGGAGCTGCCCCGGGTGCACCGGCGTCGGCTTCAGCAGCAGTGGGGCCTGTCCGACCTGGACATGCAGTCGGTGCTGAACGCCGGCGCGGTCGAGCTGATCGAGGCCACCGTGGCCGCCGGCACCACGCCGGCGGCGGCCCGCAAGTGGTGGTTGGGCGAGTTGTCCCGCCGGGCCAACGAGAGTGGCGTGGAGTTGGCCGACATCGGCGCGACCCCGGCGCAGGTCGCCGAGCTGCAGGGCCTGGTCGACGCCGGCAAGCTCAACGACAAGATGGCCCGCACGGTGCTGGAGGGCGTGGTCGACGGTGAGGGTTCGCCCACCGAGATCATGACCAGCCGGGGCCTGGAGGTCGTCTCGGACACCGGCGCGCTCACCGCCGCCGTGGACGAGGCCATCGCCGCCAACCCGGGCATCGCCGACAAGATCCGTAGCGGCAAGGTCGCGGCGGCCGGCGCGCTCGTCGGCGCGGTGATGAAGTCGACCCGTGGTCAGGCCGACGCCGCCGCCGTCCGCACGCTGATCCTGGAACGCTTGGGCGTCCAGGGCTGACCCGTTGTCAGGAAGGGCCCCCTCCTATGCACCAGGCGTTAGGAAGGGGCCCTTCCTTGCATCCCCTCTGCACCACTTTGCTGCGGCGTCAACGGCGACGCCTGAATGGAGCACCGTGAACGAGCACGACCTTGACGTCCTCGACGAGATCCAGCGGCGGGTGCTCTGGCTCGCCACCCGGATCGTGGACGCCGCCAACCACGACCGGGCCACCGGCGACGGGGTGAAGGTCGGTGGCCACCAGGCGTCCAGCGCCTCGCTCGTCACGGCGATGACCGCGCTCTGGTTCGCCCACCTGGACGCCGAGGACCGGGTGGCCGTCAAGCCGCACGCCTCCCCGGTGTTCCACGCCATCCAGTACCTGCTGGGCAACCTGGACCGGTCCTACCTGCCCCGGCTGCGGGCACGGGGTGGCCTCCAGTCGTACCCGTCGCGCACCAAGGACCCCGACGAGGTGGACTTCTCCACCGGGTCGGTCGGTCTGGGCGCGGCGGCGCCGCTCTTCGCCGCCGCCACCCGCCGGTACGTCGACGCGCACTTCGGCGCCCGGCCGCGCTCCCGATTCGTGGCGCTGATCGGCGATGCCGAGCTGGACGAGGGCAACATCTGGGAGGCGGTCGCCGACCCGGCCACCACCGGGCTGGGCAACGTCATGTGGCTCGTCGACTTCAACCGGCAGTCTCTGGACCGGGTGGTGCCCGGCATCCGGATCAACCAGTGGCGGGGGCAGTTCGAGGCGGCCGGCTGGCACGTCGTGGAGGTCAAGTACGGCCGTCGGCTCGCCGAGGCGTACGCCCGGCCGGGCGGCGGGGCGTTGCGCGACTGGATCGACGCGATGCCCAACGAGCAGTACCAGTCGCTGTTCGGGTTGGCCGGCGACACGCTGCGCAAACAGTTCCTGGACGGCGCGCCGGCCGGCATCGCCGAGCTGATCGAGGGCATCACCGACGAGGACCTCGGCCCGCTCGTCACCGACCTGGGCGGGCACGACCTTTCGGCGATGCTCGACGCCTGCGCCCAGTGCGACGCGGTTACCGACCGGCCGAGCGTCGTCTTCGCGTACACCGTCAAGGGTTGGGGGTTGCCCATCGCCGGCAACCCGCGTAACCATTCCGCGTTGCTCAGCACCGAGCAGGTCGACACGCTGCGCGCCGCGCACGGGTTGACCGCCGAGACCGAGTGGGACCGCCTCGACCCGGCGTCCCCGGCCGGCGTCCGGGCCGGCGCCCGCCGGGAGGCGCTGTCCCGCGCGCCGCGCGAGCGCGCGCTGGGGGTCACCGTTCCGGAGAGCACGGGAGTACGCGCCAACAAGCCCATCTCCACCCAGGAGGTGTTCGGTCGGGTGCTGGTGGACCTGGCGCGGGACCGGGAGGTCGGCCGTTACCTGGTCACCACCGCCCCGGACGTGGCCACCTCCACCAACCTCGCCGGGTTCATCAACAAGACCGGCGTGTTCGCCCCCACCGAGCAGCGTTCCTGGACCGAGGACCGGATGCTGCGCTGGACCGAGAGCCCCACCGGGCAGCACATCGAGCTGGGCATCTCGGAGATGAACCTGTTCCTGCTGCTCGGTCAGCTCGGCCTCTCCTGGGACCTGTCCGGTCAGCCGCTGCTGCCGGTGGGCACGGTCTACGACCCGTTCGTGCTGCGGGGCCTCGACGCGTTCCTCTACGGCACGTACTCCGGTTCGCGGTTCGTGGTGGCCGGCACGCCGTCCGGTATCACCCTGGCCCCCGAGGGCGGCGCCCACCAGTCCACGATCACCGCGTCGGTCGGCTTGGAGCTGCCCGGGGTGACGTTCGTCGAGCCGGCGTACGCGGGCAGCCTCGACTGGCTGCTCTGCGACGCGCTGGGGCAGATCGCCGGCGGGGCGACCCCGGCCGCGACCGCCGCCCCCGCGGAGGACGGCGCGTACTACTTCCGCCTCAGCACCCGTCCGCTGGACCAGACGCCGTTCGAGGCGGCCCGGACCCGGCTCGGTGACGCGGTGCTGCGCCGGCAGGTGGTCGCCGGGGCGTACCGGCTCGTCGACGCGCACCAGGCGTACCCACACCTGGCCGACGCGCCGGTGGTGCAGCTCGCCGGTTCCGGCGCGGTGCTGCCCGAGGTGTTGGCCGCCGCCGCCGAACTGGCCGAGGAGGGCATCGCCGCGCACGTGGTGGACGTGACCAGCCTCGACCGGCTCTACCGGGCCTGGCAGCGCACCCTGCGACAGGGCGTACGCACCGCCACCGTGCCCAGCGTGCCGGGCGCCCTGCGGTCCGCGTTCGCCGACCGGGTCCCGGTGGTGACCGTGCACGACGCGGCCTCGCACGCCATGGCCTGGCTCGGGTCGGCGCTCGGCGCCCCGGCGGTGCCGCTCGGGGTGGACGAGTTCGGCCAGTCCGGCAGCGTGGCCGACCTGTACGAGCTGCACGACCTGCTCCCCGGCAGCATCGTCAACGCGGCCCTGGCCGCCCTCGCCCTGCGCTGACCGCGCCAGCGAGCGCGGGCTCCGCCCGCGTGGCGGCGGCTGCCGGTTCGTGCGTGGCGGTTCGTGCGTGGCGGCCCGTGTGTGCCGGTTCGCGTGTGGCCGGTTCGCGTGTGGCCGGTTCGCGTGTGCCGGCCTTCGTATCTCAGTGCCGCCGCGACAGACAGTGAGGGGTGTCCGCCCACCTACCGGGCTCTCTCCGCCCTTTGCTCTGCTTCAACATAGGCAACACCGTGCTGAGCTGCGGAAATTCGGGTGCGCGCGGCGAGAGCGGAGTAACCCGTCGTAACTGTTGCCTCCGTTGAAGCAGAGCAAAGGCTGCGCACGCACCTGCGGCTCCGGCTCCGGATCAGCTGGGTGGGTGGGCGGGCGGGCGGGCACCGCCGAGCCGGTGGGCGGTTGGCGGTAGCCGGCGCTCAGCGGGTCGGCGTGGGGGTCACCGAGGCGGGCGCGCCGGCGCTCGGGTCCTGCACGATGTGGCGTTCCAGGTTGACCTGGGCCTGACCGGTGCCGCCGACGGTGATGTCGTCGTACGCCTGGAGCATCTTCTGCTGGTCGAAGTAGAGCACCGTCATCGACAGCGGGGTGGGCTTCTCGCCCTCCAGACCGCGCAGCCCGGCCCCGCCCGTGGAGCCCTCCACGAACAGGGCGGTCGGCTGCTGGCCGGGGGCCTGCGGCAACTTGGAGACCTGCCGGGCGTGCGTGTGCCCGGCCAGCACCAGCGGGCAGGTGCCGGCGAGCGGCCCGGCCGACGCCGGGTCGTGCACGAGGGCGATGTTGACCGGCCGCGGCGAGTTGCGGATCGTCGCGGCGAGCTGCTCACCCGCGCCGATAACCTGGTCGGCGACCTCCTGGGTCAGCCCGCTGCCGGCCGGCGAGGTGTTCTTGTCCGGGGTGAAGCGCGGGTCGCCGATGCCGGCGATGGTCAGCCCCGCGACCGTGGTCGTCGAGTTGTTCAGCACGATCGCGTTCGGCTGGCGCGCCACCGCTGCGCCGGTCTTGCCCGAATCGTGGTTACCCCGGATGAACACGTACGGCTTCTTGAGCAGGCTGATCGAGCCGACGAACGACGCCTCCGGCTCGCTGCCCCAGTCGGTGATGTCGCCGGTGTCGATGACCACGTCGATGCCGAACTGCTCCACCACCGTGCGGATCAGCTGCCAGCCGGTCGGGTTGAGGTGCATGTCGGAGACGTGCAGGACCCGGGTGGTGCCGGGCGCGGGATCCAGCACCGGCAACGCCGACACCGTCGTGTAGAGCTGACTGACGTTGCCGACGATGCGTTGCAGCTGCTCGGCGTACTTCGTGTAGTCGTTGGCGATCCGACGGGCGTCGCCGACGATCGCGGGCGCGTTGACCAGCAGACCCTCGTAGCGCGGCTCCTCGATCGCCTGCGGGCGCAGTGTCGCGGCGGCCGTGCCGAGGCTGCCGGCGGTGACCAGCAGCGCCAACCCGCCGGCCCAGGCCGTACGGCGCACGTCCCGGAAGACCAACGCGGCCAGGATGAGGGTGACCAGCACCGCCGAGGCGAGGGTACGCAGACCGAGCCGCATGACCCCGGAGCGCACGTCCTCGACGGCGCTCTGGCTGGCCCGACTGATGCTCGCCGGGTCGTCCAGCAGCGCCTCGGTGCGTCCCTGGTCGAGCGCGCCGAGTCGCACGGTGAGGTGCGTCGGCCCGCTGTGGCTGTCGAGCAGCAGCGCGCCCAGCGGCGGTACGTCGATCGTCGTCCCGCCGTCGGTGGCCGGGGAGAGGGTGAGGTTGGCCCGGAACGGCCCGATGTCGGTGTTCACCCGACCGCCGGCCAGCACGCCGAGCGCCGCCCCGGCCAGGGCCACCACCAGCACGGCGAGGATCATGCCCGTGCGCCGCACCGGCCCGCCGGGGCGGCCGATCCGTCGGCGGGCCGGGCGCGACGGCTCGCCGCCGGTCACCGGGTCGTCCCGGCCCTCGGCGTCGCCGTGCTGCTCGTCGCGTTGCCCGTCCATGCTGAGATTCTGACCTGCCCGTCGAAGGATCTTGGCAAACCTGGGCGGAAGGTGACGCAGGTCAGCTGCGGCCGCCGTCGCCGCCGGCGAAGACCACCCGCAGGAGGCGGTCGTCGTCGGCCGCCGGGTCACCCCGCCCGTCATGGTTGGAGGTGCTCACCCAGAGCGAGCCGTCGGGCGCCGCGGCCACCGCGCGCAGCCGCCCGTACCGGTTGGTCAACAGCTCGCTCGGCTGCCCGAGCAGTGTGCCGGTGTCGGTCAACTCCATCACCCACAGTCGCTTCCCACGCAGGCAGCCGGTGACGAGCAGCCGGTCCGTCGCGGCGAGCCCGGAGCAGGACGCGTCGGACGTCGCCCACTGCGTGATCGGGTCGGTGTAGCGCTTGTCGCCGGCCCGCCCCTCGACCTCCGGCCAGCCGTAGTTACCGCCCTTGGTGATCTGGTTGATCTCGTCCCAGGTGTTCTGGCCGAACTCGACGGCGTACATGCGCTTGGCCGCGTCCCAGGCGAACCCCTGCACGTTGCGGTGGCCGAACGACCACACCGGCGAACCGGGGAACGGGTTGCCCGGCGCGGGCTTGCCGTCGGCGGTGATCCGCAGGATCTTGCCGCCGAGGCTCTTGGTGTCCTGCGCGTTGGGCCGCTCTCCCGCGTCACCGGTGCTGACGTAGAGCTGCCCGTCCGGCCCGAACCCCAGGCCGCCGCCGTTGTGCACGTTCGCCTTCGGGATACCGGTGAGGATCGGGGTGGGCTGCCCGCCGATCTGCAGGCGGGCGACCCGGTTGTCCTGCTCGGCGGTGTAGTAGACGAAGACCGTCCGGTCCTGGGCGTAGCCGGGGGACACGGCGATGCCGAGCAGGCCGCCCTCACCCGCCGCCGCCACGTCGTCGATCGTCTGCACGACCCGGACCCGTAGCCCGTCCGGACCGGACTCCGGGCCCACCTGGAGAATCCGGCCGGTGTCCCGCTCGGTGACCAGCGCCCCGCCGTCCGGCAGGAACGCGATGGCCCACGGCACCCGCAGTCCCTTGGCCAGCACGGTGGTCACCGCCTGCTGGCCCGCGCCGCCCGCGTTCGGCGACGCCGACGGGGTCGGCAGGTTGGGTGGCTCGCCCGCCGGATCGGGGTCCGGCTCGCCGAAGCTGCAACCCGAGGCGAACAGCAGCGCCGCGCAGGACGCCGCGAGGACCGCCCGGAGGCGGCGGACGCGAGGGTACGGGGGACGGGCTCTCACCCGGCCCAGCGTAGCCCGCCGGCCGGGTGGGCCGGGGTCCTCCGCTCTCAGCGGGCCCGGACGGCCAGCAGCGCCGTGTCGTCCTCGCGGTGCTGGATCGCGGCGAGCAGCAGGTCGCACAGCTCGTCCAGGGGCACCGCGTCGGTGCCGGCCAGCCGGCCCACCAGCTCGGCGAGGCCGTCGTCGATGGACCGGTCCCGGCGTTCGATCAGCCCGTCGGTGTAGAGCAGCAGGGTGTCTCCGGCAGCGAGGCTCGTCGAGTGGCTGGTCCGCGGGGTGGGTCGGGCCAGGCCGAGCAGCGGCTCCGGCGTCGCCTCGAGGACTTCCACCGCACCGCCCGCGCGGACCACCAGGGCCGGTGGGTGCCCGGCGTTGCACCACGTCACCTCGTGGACTTCGGAGCGCGCCGGGCCGATCCGTACCAGTGTGGCGGTGGCCGCGATGGGCAGCCGCAGGCCGCGGATCGCGCCGTCCAGGTGGCTCATCAGCGCCCCGACCTGGTCCGGCCGGCCGAACGCGTTGCCGCGTACCAGGTTGCGGAGCTGACCCATGGTCGCGGCGGCCTCGATGTCGTGCCCGGCCACGTCCCCGATCGCCGCGATCAGCTCGCCGTCGGGCTGCACGAAGGCGTCGTACCAGTCGCCGCCGACCTCCACCCGGTCGGCGGCCGGCTGGTAGCGGGCCGCCAGCTCCAACTCCGGCACGAGCGGCAACCGCGGCAGCATGCTGTGTTGCAGGACCTCCGCGACGTGCCGCTGCTCCCCGTACATCGAGCTGTTGCCGATGGCCTGTCCCGCTCGGCGGCCGATGTCCACGGCCGTGAGCAGGTCGGGGTGGTCGAACTGCTGCCGGTCGGGGCCGTTGATCAGGGTGATCGCGCCCAGCACGGTGCCCCCGGCGGCCGGCACCGGCACGCTGAGGTAGGAGGTGATACCCAACCGCTCGGCGATCGTCGTCATCTCCGGAACCGTGGTGCCCCGGGCCACGTCGGCCAGCGACGCCACCCCGCCGAGCCGAGGCTGTCCGGTTCGCAGCACCGTCCGGATCACCGACTCCGGACTCAGGCCGGTACGGAGCAGCTCGGCGAAGCGGTCCACGTCCGGCGTTCGGGCCGGGTCGCGGTGCACCGCGACCGCCTCCCGGGGCTGCCCCGATGGCCCGACCAGGGTGAGCAGACACCAGTCGGCGAGCACCGGCACCATGGCGTCGGCGAGCCGGCGCAGCGACGTGCCCACGTCCAGCGTGCCGGCGAGCGTCTCGCTCACACCGGCCAGCAGTTCCAGTCGTTCGTGCGCCTGCACGACCCGCCGACGCGCCTCCTGAGCCCCGTCCAGCGCGATCCGCAGGCGCAGCTCCGACGAGCAGGCGGCGGCGAGGTCGGACAACGTCCGCAGCTGCCCGGCGGTCCATGCCCGGGGCTTGTTGTCGATGGCGCACAGCGAGCCGAGCACCCGGCCGGAGAGGTCGGTCAGTGGCATGCCGGCGTACGCGACGACGCCGAGGTCGTCGATGGCCAGGTTGTCCCGCACGCGGGGGTAGAGCCGGGCGTCCGGCAGCACCATGGGCACCTCGATGTCCACCACGTGCTGGCAGAACGAATGGCTCAACGGCGTCTGCCGCCGCTGCGACCACGGCTCCGGCAGACCGACCGCCCCCGGGAAGAACTGCCGGTCGGCGGAGACCAGCGAGACCAGCGCGACCGGAACCTCCAGCAGGTCGCTGACCAGTCGGGCGAACCGGTCGAACGCCTCGTCCGGGGCGGCGTCCAAGCCCGTGTCGGCGAGCGCACGCAGCCGCGCCGCGTCGCCGAGCGCCGGGGGTGGTGCGTTCGAGCGTCGCGCGCTGGCGGGGGAGCCGTCGGTCATCGAACACCTGTCTGCCGGGGCGGAGGCCGACCGGCCCTCCGATCCTTGGTTATACCTCGTCGTGGCCGGGACCGAACGTCGGTGTGCCGAGTCTCGCCCGTCCCGCTCCGGTGCGCCATCCCCCGGGGCGTCGGTTCGCGGCCGTGCCCGCACCGGCCGTCACGCCGGCGGCTATCGTCGGCGGACGTGAAGGTATGGATTCCGCACCACGCTGGCCTGGACCTCGTCGGCGAGCTGCCCTCGGGCGTGACGGTGGAGGTCGCCGAACGCGCCGACCGCCTGCCGTCCGCCGTGGCCGACGTCCGTTTCTGGGTGCCGCCGTTCCTGAGCGGTTCGGACGCCACCGCACTGCTGGGTGAGCTGCCCGACCTGGCGGTGGTGCAACTGCTCTCCGCCGGAGCGGACGCCTGGGTCGGTCGGGTGCCCGATGGGGTCACGCTCTGCGACGCCCGGGGGGTGCACGATCCCTCCACCGCCGAATGGGTGGTCACCGCGATCCTGGCCCAGCTCCGGGCGTTTCCCGCCTTCGCCCGCGCTCAGGGGCAGCGGCGGTGGGCGTACGACGGCAACGCGCCGACCGACGAGCTGACCGGCAAGCGGGTGCTGATCGTCGGGGCCGGCTCGATCGGCACGGCGGTGCGCGACCGGCTCGCGCCGTTCGGGGTGAGCTTCACCCTGGTCGCCCGCAGCGCCCGGCCGGAGCAGTCGGTGCACGCCGTCGCGGAGCTGCCGAGACTGCTGCCCCACGCCGACGTGGTGGTGGTGCTGGTGCCGCTCACCGACCAGACCCGTGGTCTGATCGACAAGGACTTCCTGGCCGCGATGCCCGACGGGGCGCTGCTGGTCAACGCGGCCCGAGGCCCGGTGGCCCGGACCGACGCGCTCGTCGCCGAGCTGGCCACGGGTCGGATCTCGGCCGCGCTGGACGTCACCGACCCGGAGCCGCTGCCCGCCGAATCTCCGCTGTGGACGATGCCGAACGTGCTGCTCACGCCGCACGTGGCGGGGTCGGTGCGGGGTCTGCTGCCGCGTGCGTACCGGCTGGTCGGCGAGCAGGTACGGCGGTTCGCCGCCGGTGAACCGCTCGTCAACACGGTGGTCGACGGCTACTGAGCCGGCGGCGGGGAGCGGGCCGCCTACGCGCCGGGCGTCTCGGCGGACTCGTCCGGCATCCTCTGGCCGGTGGCCGAGACCAGGCGAGGCAGGTCGGTGCCGCGTACCGCCGGCAGGACGACCTGCTGGCCGTCGTCGAGTCGGGCGACGGCCCGCCCGCGTGCGTCGGTGGCGAACTCGACGACGTGGTCCCAGCCGATCCGGCGTTGCCCGAACAGCGCCCGCAGGCGCAGCTCCCGCGCGTCGGCGTCGGTGCCGGCCCGCCAGGCCCACACCCCGACGCCCAGCGGGACGAGCAGCACCGGCAGCAGGTACGCCCGGGCGTTCGCCAGCGGCAGGGCGCCGATGAAGGCGATGACCGAGGCGACCAGGATGGCTTGGTTGAAACGGAAGCGGACCGTGTCGGGCGTACTCACCCCGCGATGATCCCACCCCTGGTCGGCCGGGGTCGCGGCGGGCGGTGTCACGGGTGCCCGCACGCGTACAGTGACACGGGTCACTGCTTCGTGCCGATGACCGACGCGTAACCAATCCGGTCGCCGGTCGTTTTCCAGTGTTGGGTTGCGGACTCGCAACATCCGCCACCCGCGCCACCGCAGCACCACCCGCACCACCCGCACCGCCGCACCGCCCCGTGCCCCCTCACGAAGGCGACCGCCGTGCTCCTCGCGTATCCGTTCCGTTTCCTCGTCTCCCGTCGGGCGGCCCCGGAGGCCGCCGTGTCCACGGCCGTGGCGCTGCTCGTCCTCGCCGGGGTGGCGGGGATGGTCCCGCCCCCGGTGGTGATCGCGCTGGCCGGCGGCGCGGGCGCCACCCTGGCCGGCGTACGACTCTCCCGGCTGGCCGCCGGTCGGCCCGCACCGCCGTCGAGCGATTACTCGGGGCGGGTGCGGCTGGTCCTGCTCGACGCGGCGGTGGTGGCCGCCGGCTGGGTCGCGGCCGCGCTGCCGCTGGTCGACACCCGGCAGCGCGCGTTCGCGCTGCTCGGGTCGCTCACCGTCGCGGCCCTGGCCGTGGCCGGGCTGCGCGGGCTCCCGGCACGGACGCCCTCGCCGACCCGACTGCGGGAGTTGGTCGAGGCGACGGGACCGACGATCGGTCTGACCCTTGCCGGGTGGTTGCTCCTGCCCGTGGACACTCTCCCCGCCCCGGCCCGGCTGGTCGCGGCGCTGGTGTCGGCCGGGTTGGGCATCGCCGCGCTCAGCGCGTTCACGGGCGCCGGGCGGCGCTCGGGCCACGCGATCTGCCGGGGAGGCCTCCTGCTCACCCTGGTCGGTCTGGCGCTGTTGACGATCCTGCCGCCCACGTCGTCGGGGCGCGCGCCGCTTCTCGCGGTGCCGCCGCTGGTGCTCGGCATGCTGCTGACGGCTCTGGGCGCGACCTCGGCGGTAACGTCGGCCAGCTCGACGCCGCCGTCCGGTTCACCGACCACGACCTGGCCACGGGCGGTTCTCCCGGCTTCGGTGCTGCTGCTTGCGGCGGGGCTGCACCTCGGCTCCGGCCGCACTCCGGACCGGACGAGCCTGTTGCTCGCCCTGGCGGCGGTGCCACCTCTGGTCCTGCGGGAGCTGTTGCGCGGCGGTGACGGGGGTGTTCCCGAGCGGCCCGCCGCGCACCGTCGGGCCGCCGACCACACGGTCCGCCGACGGGAGTCGCAACCGCCGTGGCAGGCCCCGGCAACCGATTCGTGGTCTCCTGCGTCCGGCGTCGACGCGACGTGGCCCGACACGGGTGTCTCCTGGTCGCGCCATGGTTTCGGCCCGGCCGGCGAGGGGCCGGGGGACCGGGCGGCCCTACTCGCCGCCCTCGCCGCGATCGGCGACGTGCCCGCTCCGGCCGGTGCGCTGCTGCTGGTGGAGCTGCACGGCATCGAAGGGCTGGGCCCGGTGGCCCGCGAGGACGCGCTTGCCGAGGCCGCCCTGCGGGCACGGGCGGTCGTCGCGCCCGGCGATCTGGTGACCGCCTGCGCTGGCAACGGTTTCGCGGTGGTCACCGGCGCGGGGCCCGTGCTGGCGTACGCGCTGGGCACCCGGCTGCTGAGCACGCTCACGTCGCCGTACCGGTTGGCCGGGTCGGTGCTGCGCGTGCAGGCGAGCATCGGGCTGGCCGAGGTGGGCGGCGCGGGGCCGGCCGACGTGCTGCGTCAGGCCGAGTTGGCCCGGCGGCGGGCGGTGCAGCTGGGCCGGGACCGGGTCGAGTGGTACGACGCGTTCCTGGAGGAGCAGCTGGTCCGTCGGCTCGACCTGGAACGGGAGCTGCCGGGCGCGGTGGCCCGGGGCGAACTGGACCTGGTCTACCAACCGGTGCTCGACCTGACCGATCGTCAGCCGGTGGGCGCCGAGGCGCTGCTGCGGTGGCGTAGCCCGGTGCTCGGCACGGTGCTCCCGGCCGAGCTGCTGCCGGTCGCCGAGGATCTGGATCTGGTCGGCGAGCTGGAGTGGTGGGTGCTGGACCGGGCCTGCCGGCAGTTGGCGGCCTGGTCGGCGGGCCCCCGGGAGCTGTGGATGGCCGTCAACGTGACCACCCGCGAGCTGACCACGCCCGACTTCGTGCAGCGCGCCGCGGCGGTCCTGGCCGCGTACGGGGTGCCGCCCGAGCGCCTGGTGGTGGAGGTGGCCGAGCCGAGGGTCGCTGCCGACCTGTCGACGGTGGTGGCCCGGCTGGCGGGCCTGCGGTCGTTGGGCGTACGCACCGCGCTCGACGACTTCCGGCCCGAACACGCCTCGCTGGCCCACCTGCGCCGGCTGCCGATCGACTTGCTCAAGGTGGGGCCCGACCTGGTCGGGGCCGAGCCTACGGGGCAGCCGCCGCTGATCGACGTGGTGGTCAACGTCGGTGAGCGGTTGGGTGTGGAGATCGTCGCGGAGGGGTTGGAGTCGCCCACCCAGGTCGAGGGCGCCCACCGGGCCGGCTGCCGTTACGGGCAGGGCTTCGCGCTGTCCCGTCCGGCGACCGCCGAGCGCGTCGAGGCGTACTTCGAGGAGTTTCCCTCGGCGTACCGGTAATGAACCGGTTCACCTCTCCCGGGGCGGTGCCGTGCTGCCACGCGGGGTCAACTGCGGTGTCTCGTCCCGCAACCGGGTCGCCGGCTCGCCCGCGATGACGCCGAGCAGGTGGCGGGCCGCGTGCGCGCCGTACGCGGAGATGTCGCGGCCCAGGGCCGTCAACGGCGGGTGCACCAGCCGGCACAGCGGCGAGTCGTCCCAGGCCACGATGGACAGGTCGGCCGGCACGGTCAGGCCCATCTCCTGGGCCACCGAGAGTCCCGCGATGGCCATCACGTCGTTGTCGTAGATGACCGCGGTGGGCCGGGAGGTGGCGCTGAGCAGTCGTCGCGTGGCCCGCCCGCCCTCCTCGCCGGTGTAGTCGGAGAAGACGGTGGCCGTGTCGGAGAGGCCGAGACGCCGGCACACCGCCGCGAAGGCGTCGGTACGGATCTTGGTGTGCCGCAGGTCGGGCAGGCCGGCGACCCGGGCGATCCGGCGGTGCCCGAGCGCGACCAGGTACTCCACGGCCTCGGTCAGCGCCGCCGCGTCGTCCGAGAAGAGGCTGGCCAGCTCCCCGGTGCCGCCCGGCCCGCCGATGACCACGGCCGGCAGGCGCAACTGTTCCAGGGCGGGGATGCGCGCATCGTCGGTGCGCAGGTCGCAGACGAGGACCCCGTCCACCCGGCGCTCGCCCCACCACCGCCGGTAGACCGCGATCTCGGCGTCGTGATCGGCCACCACCTGCAACGTCAGCGCGTACGAGCGGGCCGACAGTTCGGCCTCCACACCACTGATCAGCGCCATGAAGAACGGTTCGACGCCCAGCGTCCGCGCGGGGCGGCACAGGGCCAGGCCGACGGCCCGGGCAGTGGCGGCGGAGAGTGCCCGCGCGGCGCTGCTCGGACTGAACCCGATCTCGGTGGCGATGGCGAGGATGCGCTGCCGGGTGGCCTCGGAGACGCCGGGCTGCCCGTTCAACGCGTACGACACGGCGCCCTTGGACACCCCCGCCCGTCGGGCGACGTCCGCGATGGTCGGCCGCTTCACCGGCGTGCTCCTTAACGCTTCGAGGGTTTTGACACCCCGGGGGTCGGATCGTACGGTGGCTGAGCTTATCCGGTTCAGCTAACGTCTCGATCACGAAGGTGCGGTGGATCGTGAGCCGACAGGCCCTGCACGACGGCTGGACGCTGCGGGCGATGTCCGACGTGGACGTTCCCGCGGAGATCGCCGACCGGACCGTACCGGCCACCGTGCCCGGGTGTGTCCACACCGACCTGCTCCACGCCGGGCTGATCCCCGACCCGTACCTCGACGACAACGAGCTGTCGCTGGCCTGGATCGGCCGCTCCGACTGGCGCTACCGGACGACCTTCCGTCCGCCGGCCGGCGACCACGACCGGATCGACCTGGTCTGCGGCGGCCTGGACACCGTCGCCACCGTCAGCGTCAACGGCGTCGAGGTCGGCCGCACCGAGAACATGCACCGCGGCTACCGGTTCGACGTCCGCGCGCTGCTGCGGGCCGGCGACAACGAGCTGACCGTCGCGTTCGACTCCGTGTACCGCTACGCCGAGGCGCAGCGCGACCGACTCGGCGACCGACCCAACGCGTACCCCGAGCCCTTCCAGTTCGTCCGCAAGATGGCCTGCAACTTCGGCTGGGACTGGGGGCCCACGCTGGTCACCGCCGGCATCTGGCAGGACATCGCCCTGCACGCCTGGTCCACCGCCCGGCTGGCCACCGTCCGCCCGCTGGTCACCCTCGACGGCCGCGACGGCCGGGTCGAGGTGCACATCGAGGTCGAGCGGGTCGCGGACGTCCCGCTGACCGTCCGGGCCGCCGTCGGCGGCGTCCGCGCCGAGGTCGTCGTCGAGGCCGGCCAGCGCACGGCCGTGCTGACCCTCGCCGTCCGCGAGCCCGCGCTCTGGTGGCCCCGGGGGTACGGCGAACAGGCCCGCCACCTGCTGGAGGTGACCCTGCACGCGCCGGACGGCGAGGCCCTGGACACCTGGTCCCGGCGGATCGGCTTCCGCTCCGTCCGGCTGGACACCACGCCCGACGAGCACGGCACCCCGTTCGCGCTCTCGGTCAACGACGTGCCCGTCTTCGTCCGGGGCGTCAACTGGATCCCCGACGACACGTTCCCCACCCGGATCACCCGCGACCGGCTCGCCGACCGGTTCGACCAGGCCGCCGCCGCCAACGTCAACCTGCTGCGCGTCTGGGGCGGCGGCCGGTACGAGTCGGAGGACTTCTACGACCTCGCCGACGAACGCGGCCTCCTGGTCCAACAGGACTTCCTCTTCGCCTGCGCCGCGTACCCCGAGGAGGAGCCGTTCGGTGGTCTCGGCGGTGAGGTGGCCGCCGAGGCCCGCGAGCAGGTGACCCGCCTGACGCCGCACCCGTCGCTGGTGCTCTGGACCGGCAACAACGAGAACATCTGGGGCTGGCACGACTGGGACTGGCAGGAAGCCCTGGCCGGGCGCACCTGGGGACGCGGCTACTACCTCGACCTACTGCCGCGCATCGTTGGCGAGCTGGACCCGACCCGTCCGTACTGGCCGGGTAGCCCCTGGTCGGGGAGCGAGACGATCCACCCCAACGACCCGGCGCACGGCACCACCCACATCTGGGACGTGTGGAACACCGACGACTACGCGAAGTACCGCGAGTACCTGCCGCGCTTCGTGGCCGAGTTCGGCTACCAGGCGCCACCCGCGTACGCGACCCTGCGGCGGGCGCTCAGCGACGAACCCCTGGCGCCCGACTCGCCGGGCATGGCCCACCACCAGAAGGCGGCCGGCGGTGACACCAAGCTCCAGCGGGGCCTGGACGCCCACCTGCCCGCTCCGGCCGACTTCGACGACTGGCACTACCTCACGCAGCTCAACCAGGCGCGGGCCATCCAGCTCGGGGTGGAGCACTTCCGCTCCCACCGCGACGTCTGCGCCGGCACGATCGTCTGGCAGCTCAACGACTGCTGGCCGGTGACCTCCTGGTCGGCCGTCGACGGCGACGGCCGCCGCAAACCCCTGTGGTACGCGCTGCGCCACGCATACGCCGACCGCCTGCTCACCGTGCAGCCGCGCGACGGCGGGCTGGCCCTGGTCGCGGTGAACGAGACCGCTCGGCCGTGGCAGGCATCTGTTCCCGTGACCCGGCTGACCCTGAGCGGCGAACCTCGGGCAAAGACGACGGTGGAGGTGGACATCCCGGCGTACTCCTCGGTGGTGCTGACGCTGCCGGCGGAGCTGGCGCGGCCGGACGAGAGCCGTCGTGAGCTGCTGGTCGCGGAGGCGGGCGACACGGCGGAGCGGGCGCTGTGGTTCTTCGCCGAGGATCGCGAGGTCGACTGGCCGGTGGCGGCCTGGGACGCGACGGTCGAGCCGGTCGACGGCGGGCAGCGGGTCCGGGTGACGGCTCGCACGGTGTTGCGCGACCTGACCCTCTTCCCGGACCGGCTGGACGCCTCGGCATCCGTCGACAAGGCCCTGGTCACCCTGCTGCCGGGCGAGTCGGCCACGTTCTCCGTCCGGGCCGGGGCCGCGCTGGACGCCGACGCGCTGGCGTCGCGCCCGGTGCTGCGCTGCGTCAACGACATCGGCTGACGTCCCATGATCACGCTCGCTCTGGGGGGACGGCACGACCATCGGTCGCCCGTATCCGGCCACCTGGTCTGTTGGGAGTGATGCTCCCAGGCATTCGTCAGGGCAGGTTGACCGATCCAGACGGGGTTTCGACGGAGCCGCAGCCGGTTGCCTGCGGTGTCCAGCGGGCGATGTCGCGGACAGCGAAGGACCGCTCCACGCCACGAGCGACATCAATCGCATCAAGGAGCCACTGGGGGTGAGGGTGCCACTCGTTCGAACCGAATCTGATGCGGATCGGCCGAACAGTCCGCCAGCTCTCTTGGCCGCGGTAGTTGCGGTAGAAGATTTTGACCAGTTGCGCCGACGCGTCCACGTGGGCGACGACGTCACCTCCGCTGGTGTTACCGGTCGTCACGGGAAGCCCCTCTGTTGTCGCGGACGCGAACCGCCACGCCCAGCACCTGAACGAGCAACTGCATGCGCAGCAGGTCATCCGAACTGATCGGAAAGCCCTTGTCTGAGCCCACCCCGACAACTCCGAGATCGCCAAGGCTGCCACCGACTGGTGCGCACAGGTAGACCGCGTTCTCGCAGCCGGTGCGAGCCAGCCACCGCGGCGAAGGCGCAGACGGGCTGTGCATGTCAGCCACGCCGGAACTCCACACCCGTCCGGCCAGCCCTTCCCCAGCCGCGTACTCGTAGTGGTCCTCGTAGGGTTTTCCGTACCATTCGTACGGCGCGAGCTTGTTGTTGGCGTTCGGTCTGAGCCACGAGACGACCAGATCGTCCGCCCGATCGACGAAGAGGCCGTGGATCCGTTCGAGTAAGTGTTCCGTCCACCTGGCGTTGAGCGTCGTGGCGCTCGTCCCCTGGCCGATGTCCTGCATCACGTCGCCGAGTAGGTCGATGGCGAAGGTCGCCGCCCGCGCCGTGAGCAGGGGACTCGCAGAGACATCTGGACGCCGCCCAAGGCTTCTGATTGCATGCCTGATCGTGGTTGCC
This sequence comes from Micromonospora sp. NPDC005979, assembly GCF_040614415.1. Lineage (NCBI taxonomy): Bacteria > Bacillati > Actinomycetota > Actinomycetes > Micromonosporales > Micromonosporaceae > Micromonospora > Micromonospora sp. NPDC005979. Next base: position 148,085 of record NZ_JBEXUR010000015.1, read on the forward strand.
GCAGGTCCGATGCTGGCTCGCATTTCGTCCTCGCTCACGTTGAACCGGAAGTCGAGGGGTATCACGCCGGCCAGGTCCGAAGGTATTGCGACATCGACGTCCTCGGGCAGCAGCAGCATGACACGTTCGGGCCCGAGGATGCCGACCAGCAGGCCGATCTCGATCAACACGTTGTCGCGTACCGAAGCCGACTCGTTGCTTCTGCTGTAAGTCAGGTCGTCAGGTGTGCCGACCAGGACGCCAAAGTCGCAGGTCGCCAGAAACGCGGTCAGATCTTGCAAGGCCGTGGACAGTCCGTTCCGCCCGAACACGCCCTGGGACCACACAATGGGGGAGCAAACCTTACGCAGCTCTGCCTGCAACTCGCTGGCCCAGTCAGCGCCCTCGGACGAGGATCCGATGAAGACACGGGGAAGTCGTTCGGCTCGGGCCGTCTTTGGCGACGCTCGTCTGGTGGAGTTTTCTTCCATACCGATCGCCCCTGACAGTGTGTACTGGCTAGGAGGTTCGCAGGCGAGGCCGTCGGTCTGTGAGATGGCGACCTTCAGCTCTTCGCAATATAAGTGTGGACGATGGGTTCCCGTGCGGCATCCCGGGGGTGTGACTCCAGGTCGGACCGGCGGCAGGCGAAGGTCACTCCGGGACGCGGCGGTAGGCGCCGTCGCTGGCCGAGGCGGCCATCGAGGCGTACGCGCGCAAGGCCGCCGACACCGGCCCCTGCCGGTCGGTAGGGGTGTACGGCTTGTCGCGCTTTTCTTCTGCCACCCGCCGCGCCTCCAGCGAGTTCACGTTTGCGTGGTCGGGCGGACACTATCGGACGGGGAAGCTGGCACACAGCCCTCGGCTAAAGGTATTCGGCGGCCGTCCGCTCCACGTCGGCGATGAACTCCTCCAGCTGCGCCTCGGTGGGGTCGCGGTCCTGAAGCAACTTGCCGAGGAAGACGATCTGCATCTGGAGAGCCGTCTCCGGGCTGAGGTTGTCGATGAGGCCGACTTCACCGAGAGCTGCGCGAACGAGACCTTCCATCTCCAGCGTGGGCAGCGACTCCGCGCCGGGGAACTGGTCGCGAGTCTCGGCGACGAACCGGGCGACAGTGGTAGGGGAGTGGTCGGCGGCGAAGCGGTCGTTGACCGCGATGGCGAACGCCGCCCCGATCACCTGGTTACCGCCCTGCCAGCCGGACGTCTCCAGCCCATCCAGGAGTTGGTCCACCATGCCCCAGTCACGCCGTGCCATCGCCCGGATCAGGTCGCTGAACTCGGTCCGTACGCTCACGATCTCGTAACCTCGCTATCCCCTTGCGGATGGACTGAACAGAGCGGTGGAGGGCGACGCTCGCCACCAGCCCCACCACGACGAGATGCCCCGCCGCGTCCGGTGCCTCGTTGAGCAGGCGCTGGGTAACGGTAGGCCCGACCGCTGGCATTGTGGTGCCGGCTTGCTGAGCGCCTGCCGGACCTTGTGGACCGCGAACGATCTCGAACGCTTTTCTGACCACCGCCACGGACTTCTGGGTGTTGTCCTGAAGATCCTCAGCCTTTCTGGTCATCGTACTCAGGAAGGACGCTACGTTCTTCCGTGCGGATTCGCGTTCCACGGCCTCGGTGAGCAGATCCTCGCCCGACGGCGTGGCTGAATCGCTCGGCTGCTGGGTCGGTGCGGAGCCAGGAGCGACCGCGTTGGAGTAGGAACTGACTTGGTCAGCTGCCTCGCTGATCAGGCGGGCGAGCTTGCCAGCCTTCTCGGCAGCAGTTCTGCTCTCGGTCAGTGCGCTCGTGAGCTGCGGATGATTGCTGCCCTGTGCCGCCTCGCTGTAGTGCGCCAAGGCTTCTTCCGCGTCGGCCTGCGCGCGGCTCGCGATGACTGCGGCGCTGCGGAGGGAGTTGATGGCACTGCGCAGTTGAGCGACGACCTCGCCGAGGCTTCCACTCATCCGATGGCGGTCAGGTAGGCGGCAGCATGGTTCTTAGCGGCTACGATGCGGCGAAGCACCAGATCGACTTCGTCTGCCGCCTCACGAAGTGCTTCGCGTGACTGCTGCGCCTCACCACGTTCGCTGTCGTGCAGGGTGGCGAGCGCCAGTGCGGACGCGTCGGCGAGCTTGGCACTGGCCTTCTCGATACTCATCCGGGCCATGTCGAGCGCTTGATCGCCCTTGCGGATGGTCACCTTGACATCGCCGATGGTCACTGCCGCACGTTAGCGAACCCCGGCATGGAGCGCAGCCCCGAAGGTGGGTGGGTGTCCAGGCGAATCCCGCGACACCCACCGAAGCCTCAGCGGAAGGTGGCGGTCGCCTGGACGAAGGTGGCCCAGGCGGCGGGGGCGAAGGTAAGGGCAGGGCCGTGCGGGTCCTTGCTGTCGCGTACGGCGACGATGCCGGGCAGGTTGTCGGCAACCTCGACGCACTCGCCGCCGTTGCCCGCGCTTCGGGTGCTCTTGCGCCAGGTAGCGCGCGTCAGGTCAACCATGGTGAACCTCCCCGATGATCTTATTGATCAGTTGGAACGATTGTCCCTCATCCAGGGTGAGTGAGAGCAGGCTCGACCAGACCTTCTCGTAGGTCGCGAACTCGTGAGGACGGTCGAGGTAGAGGGCGCCGGTGATCGCCTCGCTGTAGACCAAGGGAGGCTCAGGGGTGGTTCGGTTCCCGAGCGGAAAGTCAAGGAGAACGAACTCGCCCGCAACGGTGCCGTGATGCGGCCCCGCGATTAGCGGCAACACGCGAATCGACACGTTCTGCAGCCTGGTCATCGCCAGTAGATGGTGAAGCTGCCCGGCCATGGTCTCGGCGTCGCCGACCGGGCGCAGGAGCACCGATTCGCAGAGCACCACCTGCACCTGCGGAGCTCGGGGCAGGCGACGGGTCAGCAGGGACTGCCGTTGCAGTCGAAGCTCGACCGCGCGTTCCCGGTCGTCGTCGTCCATGTCAGGCTGGTCGATGCGGTAGATGCCCCGGGCATAGTCCCGGCTTTGAAGAATGCCGGGCACGAGAGTGTTCTTGTAGAAGCGGAGCCTCGACGCGGCGGATTCGAGCCCGACGTACAGCTCGAACCATTCCGGGACGGCGTCGCCGTACGCGTGCCACCAACCCTTCGCCTTCGTCTCGCCGGCCAGGGAGATGAGCGCCCGGGTCAGCTCGCCCGTCGCGCCGTACAGCTCACACATCGCTCGGACGTCGACGCCGCGCACCGAGCCGAGCCCGCTCTCGATCCGCCACACCTTCTGACGGCTGCACTCCAGCGCCTCGGCGACCGCGTCGAGGGTCGCACCCGCCTCGGTGCGCAGGTCACGCAGTGCCCTGCCGAGCTGGCGGCGGGGCACCGTCGAGCCCATGTCATCGGCCACCCGGCTCTCCTTCCTGTTGAGTTTTGCAACATCCCAACGGCCGATCTGCAACAGGGGAATGTTGCGCACAAATAGCGAAACAGTGTGAGTGGACATTCATTGTGATGGCGCTTCCGACCCTACAAGATTGGTCCGACAACGGCGATGGACGCGCAATTCCCACGCCGCTGAACGTCGAACAATTACGAGGAAGGGTGGTGCTGCCTCGTGCGCGCATTTCTCCGTCGTCTGGCGGCCCGCCGGTGAGCGCCCGCTGGGTGGCGCACCTGCCGTTCACCGCCGCCGACCTGCCGGCCGCCCAGCACTTCGCCGGCACCCTGGCCCGCTCGTTGAGCTTCCTGTCCGAGGTGGACCCGGGGGAGACCACCGTGTCGGCCGAGGACGCCCAGGACGTACGCCATCGGGTGTTCTGCGACCTGCCGCTCGACGGCGGCCGGCGGTGTGGGCGGCGCTTCGAGCACGACGGTGGCTGCGCGGCGCGGTGGTGTCGGTGAGCGCCGCGCCCGTCGTCGTGTGCCCGGACTGCGACGGGGCGACCTTCACGCTGCAACCGTGCCGGTGCACCACCTACGGCGACCAATTCCTCGTCGACGGAGACGGGCTCGGGCCGCGCCGGGAGGCGTACCGGAACTGCGAGCAGTGTCGCGGTGCGGGCAGCGTCGCGTACCCCTGTCACCGCTGCGGAAGGCGCGGCCGGCGGCGGGCGCAGCTCGTGGTCAGCGTCGCCAACCTGGACACCGGTGCGGTCGCGTCCCACCAGGTCGTGCCCGGCGGCCTCGACCCCCGCCGGGACCCGGCGGGCGCGTGGGTGGTCGACCTGACCGATCGGGTACGCGACCTCGCCGCCGACGTCGGCGCGGTCGTGTCGGAGGCCGACGTGCCGGCGCTGTGGCTGACCCCCGAATGGCGACCCGAGCTGCCGGCCGCCCGGCGGTACGAGTTGGAGGCCGAGGCCATCCTGCGGGCGGATCATGCGCCCTGGCGGTTGGTGCTGGGCCGGTCCGTTGCCGCGCCCGCGGTCGACCCGGCCGCCCGCCTGGCTCGGTTCTGCGCGCTGGCCGACCTGCTGCTGCTCGACCTGGTCGTCGAGGCTCGCCGGCAGGGTGGGGGTTTCGGCTGGGACGTCCGGTACGAGGTGCCCGGCAGCCCGGTGGCGGCCGGTACGACCGGCTGGTACCCCAGCCTGGAGGAGGCCTTGAGCCACACCGACGTGGCCGGCGCGCTGACCGGCCTCGCCGCGCGTGGCCTGGCCGCGCCCGCCCGGAGGCTGCGACCCGACTCGCCGCGCGCGCCCGGCGTCGCCGCCACCGACGTCGACCAGCTCGAACGCCGGGTTCTCGCCGACTGCGTTGACCCGATCGGCGGCGACGACCTGCCCGGCGCGCAGGCCATCCGGCGGGACGGCTGGTGGTGGCACAGCACCCTGCGCCCCGGCGAGCCGGAGGAGGTACTCGCGGAGCAGCCCACCGGTCAGGTGGTCCGCCGCGTGCGGGTGCCGCTGACCCGTGGCTACGAGCCACCAGCCCCGCCGTGGCTGGGGGAACCCGTCGCCTGGCGGCCCTGCCCCGACTGCCGCCCCGGCAGTCGGCTGCGCGTCTGCGACTGCCAACTCGGTGGGCGTACCGCCGAGCCCGACTGCCCGCACTGCTGCGGCGCTGGCCTGCGCCCCTCGGCGTTTCCCTGCTTCACCTGTGGCGGCACCCATCGCCTCCATCGCACGGTACTGGTCACCCTCACCGACCTGCGGCACCGCGTGGTGCACCTGGCCTGGGACGCCGGTACACCCGAGGCTGCTCCGCTGGTCGCCACCCAGCCCGGCGGCAAGCCGGTGGTGCAGCTTCCCGAGCGTTATCGGCTCGGCGCGTGGGCAGCCGCCCTCGGTGGGCGACCCGAACACCTCGCCGACGCCGACGGCGGGTTCGCCATCGGCAAGTCCCTACGCGACGGGTACGTCACACTGCCGTGGGCCGGCGCCGATCCGGTCGGTGAGTACGTGCGCGAGGCCGGGCGCGGCGCAGCCGCCGGCCGCCTGATCGTGACGGTGGCCCCTCCCGAAGCGCCGCCGCTGTCGGAGCTGGTGCGGCTCGCCCTCGGCCTCGACCTGGTCCTCGTGGTGAGCGTGTGCGACGACCGGCACGACGCCTGTGACCCGCTGCTGGCCGACGGCTTGAGCTGGTCGGTCGAGATCGCGCCTCGGGACGCGCCCGTCCGCCCCGACGCCTTTCCCTGCCGGCCGAGCCTGGCGGCCGCGCTCGCCTGGTGCGCGGAGTGCCTGACCGACGCCGTCGCCGGGGCTGTTCCGTCTGACCCGACGACGCCGATCCCGTTGCCCTGCTCGGGGCCACGTGACGTCGCCGACCCCGAGCAGGAGCTTCTGCGGTTGGCCGCCCAGCACGCCGGAGAGGTGGTCACCATCCGCTTCACCCGCGCCGGCTGCACCGTGCACCGGCACGGCGACGACGTAGTACGCCTCATCGCCGAAGCTCGCGACCTGCGCGACCTCTCGACAGATTGAGTCGGGCAGGTGATCGACACGAGATCGCCGATGTCGTGGCATCCCATTGCCAGGGATACCGCGACATCGGCGAAGTCGCGTTGATCAAGCGGCCGAGCCGCTGGAGTGCGGGCGCGGCTTACTCGGGGACGCGGCGGTAGGCGCCGTCGCTGGCCGAGGTTGCCATCGAGGCGTACGCGCGCAGCGCCGCCGACACCGGGCGCTGGCGATCCGTCGGGGTGTACGGCTTGTCGCGCTTCTCCTCGGCCACCCGTCGTGCCTCCAGCTCGTCCTCCGGCACGTTCAGCTCGATCGACCGGGCCGGGATGTCGATGACGATCTCGTCGCCCTCGCGGACCAGCGCGATCAACCCGCCGGAGGCGGCCTCGGGGGAGGCGTGCCCGATGGAGAGGCCGGACGTGCCGCCGGAGAAGCGGCCGTCGGTGAGCAGCGCGCAGGACCGGCCCAGCCCGCGTCCCTTGAGGAACGAGGTGGGGTACAGCATCTCCTGCATGCCCGGCCCGCCCTTGGGGCCCTCGTACCGGATCACCACGACGTCCCCGGCGACGACCTCCTTGGCCAGGATCGCGGTGACGGCGTCGTCCTGCGACTCGTACACCTTTGCCGGGCCGCGGAACGTCAGGCAGTCGTCCGGCACGCCGGCGGTCTTCACGACGCAGCCCTCCGGGGCCAGGTTGCCGTGCAGGATGGCCAGGCCACCGTCGGCGGAGTACGCGTGCTCGCGGTCGCGGATGCAGCCCTCGGCGGCGTCGGTGTCGAGCGACGACCAGCGGTTGGTGGTGGAGAAGGGCTCCACGGTCCGCACCCCGCCCGGCGCGGCGTGGAACAGCTCGACCGCCTCCGGCGTCGGCGAGCCACCGCGCACGTCCCAGTCGGTCAGCCACTGGGCGAGCGAGGGGGAGTGCACGGCGTGCACGTTCCGGTTGAGCTGGCCGGCCCGGTCCAGCTCACCGAGGATGGCGGGGATGCCACCGGCGCGGTGCACGTCCTCCATGTGGTACTTCGGGGAGTTCGGGGCGACCTTGGCCAGGCACGGAACCCGCCGGGAGATGGCGTCGATGTCGGCGACGCCGAAGTCCAGCTCCGCCTCGCGGGCGGCGGCGAGCAGGTGCAGCACCGTGTTGGTGGAGCCGCCCATCGCCACGTCCAGGGCGACGGCGTTCTCGAAGGCGGCCTTGGACGCGACGGTGCGCGGGAGCACCGAGTCGTCGTCGCCGTCGTACCACCGCTTGGCGATGTCGACGACGGTCCGGCCGGCCTCGACGAACAGCGACCGGCGCGCGGCGTGGGTGGCGAGGGTCGAACCGTTGCCGGGGAGCGCGAGCCCGATGGCCTCGGTGAGGCAGTTCATCGAGTTGGCGGTGAACATGCCGGAGCAGGAGCCGCAGGTGGGGCAGGCGGAGCGCTCGATCTCGCCGAGCTGCGCGTCGGTGACCGCCTCGTTCGACGAGGCGATCATCGCGTCGATCAGGTCGATCTTGCTGTGCACGATGCCCTCGATCGCCGCCGTCTTGCCGGCCTCCATCGGGCCGCCGGAGACGAAGACGGTCGGGATGTTGAGGCGCAGCGCGGCCAGCAGCATGCCTGGGGTGATCTTGTCGCAGTTCGAGATGCAGACCAGGGCGTCCGCGCAGTGCGCGTTGACCATGTACTCCACCGCGTCGGCGATCAGCTCGCGGCTGGGCAGGGAGTAGAGCATGCCGCCGTGCCCCATCGCGATGCCGTCGTCGACCGCGATCGTGTTGAACTCCCGGCCGACGCCGCCGGCCTCGGCCACCGCGTCCGCCACCAGGCCACCCATGTCCTTGAGGTGTACGTGACCCGGCACGAACTGGGTGAAACTGTTGGCGATGGCGACGATCGGCTTGCCGAAGTCGTCGTCGGTCATCCCGGTGGCCCGCCAGAGGGCCCGGGCGCCGGCCATCGTCCGACCGTGTGTGGACGTCCTCGATCGCAGCTCAGGCATGCGTACCAGCATGACACCGCCGCCGCGCGGGACCCCGCGGTAGAGGGCCCGTGTCCCAACAGATGCACATCCGGTCTCCCGCGACGTGCGCTCATCCGGCACTCTTGTTGTCGTGCATCTCCCCCCGGGCATGGTCGCCGTCGCGGCGCTGAGCGGGCTGGTCGCGGCCGTGGCCACCGCGCTGCTCACCATGGTCGTCGGGCAGCGGACCGGGCCGCGTCGACCGGCGCACGTGCTACTCGCGGGTGCCGCCGGGGTGTCCCTGGTCAGCCTGCTGGCCGGCGTGGTGGCGGTGCTGTCGGCGAGCGACCACTGGGCGCACGAGCAGGGGCAGCGGACCGGATGGGCCACCGCCACGGCGATCGGTATGGCGCTGGCCGGGCTGGCCTTCGCGGCTGGTCTGCTCCGGCTGCCGGGGGTCGCCGCCACCGCTGCGGGGACCGCCCGGCTCGCGCTGGACGGCGTCACCGTGGCGGCGGCGCTGTGGTTCGTCGGCTGGGTGCTCTTCTCCGAGCCGACCCGGCTGCTCGGCGCCGCCACCCCGATGGCCTGTCCGGCGATCCTGGTCACGACGGTGAGCGCCGCGCTCGGGGCCGGCCTCGCCGTGATCGTCGTCTTCCGGGCCGCCGCCCCGCGTCGCCGGCTGGCCGTGCTCGCGACCGGCATTACCGCGGTGAGCTGCGGCGGGCTGGGCCTCAGCGCGGGGCTCTGCCAGTCCGGGCCGACCATGGCGCTGGCCGGCGCGGCGCTGCTGTCGGCCGGCCTGCTGGCCGTCGCGCTCGAGGTGCGCCGGGCCGATCAGCCGGGGGAGGTCGCGCTGGACCTCATCGGTCGGGACGGTGAGTACGCCCTCGCCCCGATGCTGGCGATGGCGGCGTCGGCGATGTACCACCTGCTCCAGGACGGCCGCTTCACCGCGCCGGGCATCCTGGCCGGCAGCGTGGAGGGCTTCGCCCTGGTGGCACGGCAGTACCTCACCCTCAAGGACGTCCGGGACTACGCCGGCCGCCTGGTCGAGCGGGAGGCGCACTTCCGTGAGCTGGCGCACACCGACCCGTTGACGTCGCTGGCCAACCGGCGCGGGCTGCTGCGGGCGCTGCACGACGGCGCGGCGGCGGGCACCCCGTGCGTCCTGCTCGGTCTGGACCTGGACGGCTTCAAGAACGTCAACGACATGCGCGGCCACGACGTGGGGGACGCGGTGCTGGCCGAGGTGGGCCGTCGGCTGCGCGGCAACCTCCGTCCCGGCGACGTGGCGGCCCGGCTCGGCGGCGACGAGTTCGCCGTGCTCATGCCGGCCCGCCCCGCCGAGGCGGACCGGGTGGCCGAGCGGCTGCTCGGGGTGCTGAATCGCCCGTACGACCAGCCGGAGGGCCCGGTCTTCCTGTCCGTGAGCATCGGCGTGGCCGGGTGGGCCGCCGAGCCGGACGTGGAGTTGCTGCTGCGCCACGCCGACCTGGCGCTGCGCTACGCCAAGCAACGCGGCAAGAACCGGATCGAGCGCTACGACGCGGCGTACGACCAGTTGCTGCGCCGCCGCACCACCGTGGAGCACGAGCTGCGGGGCGCGATCGACCGCGACGAGCTGCGGCTCGCCTTCCAACCGGTGGCGTCGCTGCCGTCGGTCCGGCCGGTCGGCGCCGAGGCGCTGCTCCGCTGGCACCACCCCGAGCTGGGCAACGTCCGCCCGGACGAGTTCATCCCCCTCGCCGAGGAGGGGGGGATGATCTCCACGCTCGGCGCCTGGGTGCTGCACCAGGCCTGCTACCAGCTCTCCCGCTGGCTGGCCGACGGGCACGACGTCTGGGTCTCGGTGAACGTCTCGCCGCGCGAGCTGCACGCCCCGGAGTACGTGGTCCAGGTCGCCGAGGCCCTGCGTGCCCACCACGTACCGCCGCAGCGGTTGGTGCTGGAGGTCACCGAGCACGCGGTCGCCACCGATCTGGACGAGCTGATCCGGCGGTTGACCGCGCTGCGGCTGACCGGCGTACGGATCGCGCTGGACGACTTCGGCGCCGGGTACTCGTCCCTGGGGCAGCTACGCCGGCTCCCCATCGACATCCTGAAGATCGACCACAGCCTGGTGGCCGAGCACGAGCCGGTCCGTCCGGTGGGCAAGGACGGTCCGGCGTTCGCGCCCATGGTCGACATCGTCATGCGGCTGGGCCACCAGTTGGGCATGGAGGTCATCGCCGAGGGCGTCACCACGCCGACGGAGCTGGCCGCCGTGGTCGCCGCGGGCTGCCGGTTCGGTCAGGGAGCGCTGTTCGGCTGGGGGGTGCCCGCGGAGCACCTGGAGGCGATGCTGGAGGCGGCCACCTCGCCGGGCGCACGGCCCGGTCCGGTGCCCGTCCAGCGCCGCGCGCCCGGGGGGTCCGGGCAGGTCATGCCCCCTGGTGGCGGCGCGGCGTCGGCCGACGCGCCGCCGTCCGTTAACCAACATGTGGGATCAGTTGACTCATCGCGTGAGATGCGTCAGGCTTAGCCGCATGTCGTCGTACCGGTCGCTGCGAGTACTTATCTGAGCGCACTCTCCTCCGTCGAGAGTGCGCTGGCCCCGTGCATCTGCACGAGGGCCGTTTTTATTGCCGTCGGAACCTGTCGCGACGGGCCCACGCCCACGTCGCATCGCTGAACAAGCCCCAGCCACTCCAGCCGAAGGCCAGAACCACCATGACGAGACCAACGCCCGAGACCCTCGCCCACACCGCCCGGCGGGCCCGCGCGACCGCCGACCCGGCCGGCGCCGCCGACCCCGCCACCCGCGCCGCGGCCACGCCGGCAGTCCCGGCCGTACGGACATCCGCCCCGGCCCAGGTCTCCGGCGCCGGCTCGCTGGTGCGGTCCCTCGAGGCGCTCGGCGTCGACGTCGTCTTCGGCATCCCGGGCGGCGCGATCCTGCCGGCGTACGACCCGCTCTACGACTCCACCGTCCGGCACATCCTGGTCCGCCACGAGCAGGGCGCCGGTCACGCGGCGACCGGGTACGCGCAGGCCACCGGCAGGGTCGGCGTCTGCATCGCCACCTCCGGCCCGGGCGCGACCAACCTGGTGACGCCGATCGCCGACGCGTACATGGACTCGGTCGCGATGGTGGCGATCACCGGTCAGGTGGCTCGCCCGTCGATCGGCACCGACGCCTTCCAGGAGGCGGACATCCAGGGCATCACGCTGCCGATCACCAAGCACAACTTCCTCGTGCAGACCGCCGAGGAGATCCCGCAGGTGCTGGCCGAGGCGTTCCACCTGGCCAGCACCGGCCGGCCCGGCCCGGTGCTGGTCGACATCCCGAAGGACGTGCTCCAGGCGTCGACCACCTTCACCTGGCCGCCCACGCTGGACCTGCCCGGCTACCGGCCCACCCTGCACCCGCACGGCAAGCAGATCCGCGAGGCGGCCCGGTTGCTGGCCGGCGCCCGGCGGCCGGTGCTCTACGTGGGCGGCGGGGTGCTCAAGGCCGGCGCCACCGAGGGGCTGCGTCGGCTCGCCGACCTGACCGGCATCCCGGTCATCACCACGCTGATGGCGCTCGGCGCGTTCCCCGACTCGCACCCGCAGCACCTGGGCATGCCCGGCATGCACGGCACCGTCGCCGCCGTGTACGGCCTCCAGAAGGCCGATCTGATCGTCGCGCTGGGCGCGCGGTTCGACGACCGGGTCACCGGCAAGCTCGACTCGTTCGCTCCGGACGCGGCGGTGGTGCACGCCGACATCGACCCCGCCGAGATCGGCAAGAACCGGCACGCGGACGTCCCCATCGTCGGTGACGCCAAGCACGTCATCGACGAGCTGATCGCGGCGGTCACCGTGGAGCGCGCGGGGGGGCACGTCACCGACCTGGGCGACTGGTGGACCCAGCTCGACGACCTGCGTAACCGCTATCCGCTGGGTTACGACGAGCCGTCCGACGGCACGCTCTCCCCGCAGTACGTGATCAAGCGGTTGGGGGAGATCGTCGGCCCCGACACGATCTTCGTGGCCGGGGTGGGGCAGCACCAGATGTGGGCGTCGCAGTTCATCTCCTACGAGAAGCCGTACACCTGGTTGAACTCCGGCGGCCTCGGCACCATGGGCTACGCGGTGCCGGCGGCCATGGGCGCGAAGGTCGGCAAGCCGGACGCGGTGGTGTGGGCGATCGACGGCGACGGTTGCTTCCAGATGACCAACCAGGAGTTGGCGACCTGCGCGCTGGAGGGCATCCCGGTCAAGATCGCCGTCATCAACAACGGCAACCTCGGCATGGTCCGGCAGTGGCAGACGCTCTTCTACAACGAGCGCTACTCCAACACCGAGCTGGGCACGCACAAGCACCGTATCCCCGACTTCGTCAAGCTCGCCGAGGCGCTGGGCTGCGTCGGGCTGCGCTGCGAGACCGCCGAGGACGTGGACAAGACCATCGCCGCCGCCATGGAGATCAACGACGCCCCGGTGGTGATCGACTTCGTGGTCGGCAAGGACGCCATGGTCTGGCCGATGGTCGCCGCCGGCACCAGTAACGACGAGATCATGTTCGCCCGCGGCGTCCGCCCGGTCTTCGACGAGGATGACATCTGATCATGAGTGAGCGAAGCGAACGAATCATCAAGCTCAGTGATGCGGGTCGTCAGGGCGCGACCGAGCGAAGCGAGGTCGTGGCATGACTATGCACACTCTGTCCGTGCTCGTGGAGAACAAGCCGGGCGTTCTCGCCCGGGTGTCCGGCCTGTTCTCCCGCCGCGGGTTCAACATCGACAGCCTCGCCGTCGGCGAGACCGAGAACCCGGACGTCTCCCGGATCACCATCGTGGTGAACGCGGACTCGTCCCCGCTGGAGCAGGTCACCAAGCAGCTCAACAAGCTGGTCAACGTACTCAAGATCGTTGAGTTGGATCCGCAGGTCTCGGTCGCCCGGGAGTTGCTGCTGGTCAAGGTCCGCGCCGACCGGGCCGCCCGGTCCCAGGTGCTGGAGACCGTCAACCTGTTCCGGGCCCGGGTGGTGGACGTCGCACCGGACACGCTGACCATCGAGGCCACCGGCACGCCGGACAAGCTCGACGCGCTGCTGCGCGACCTCGAGCCCTTCGGCATCAAGGAAATGGTCCAGTCCGGGCTGGTGGCCATCGGGCGCGGCTCGCGTTCGATCACCGCCGGTCCCGCGCTGCGGGCCGCCTGACCCATCCGCAAAGACCACGACGGGCACTCAGGCCGTCGTACGAAAGGGAAGTTCTCATGAGCGTTGAGGTGTACTACGACGACGATGCCGACCTCGGCCTGATCCAGGCCAAGAAGGTCGCGGTGATCGGCTACGGCAGCCAGGGTCACGCCCACGCGCTGTCGCTGCGTGATTCCGGCGTCGACGTGGTGATCGGTCTGCCGGAGGGCTCGAAGAGCCGTCCCAAGGCCGAGGAGCAGGGCCTTCGGGTGCTCACGCCGGCCGAGGCCTCGGCCGAGGCGGACGTGATCATGGTGCTTGCGCCGGACACCGCCCAGCGCAAGATCTACGCCGAGTCGATCGAGCCGCACCTGGCCCCCGGCAAGGCGATCTTCTTCGGCCACGGTTTCAACATCCGGTACGGCCTGATCAAGCCGCCGGCCGAGGTGGACGTTGCCATGGTCGCCCCCAAGGGCCCCGGCCACCTGGTGCGCCGCCAGTACGTCGACGGCAAGGGCGTGCCCTGTCTGGTCGCCGTCGAGCAGGACGCCACCGGCACCGCGTTCGCCCTCGCCCTCGCGTACGCCAAGGGGATCGGCGGCACCCGGGCCGGCGCGATCAAGACCACCTTCACCGAGGAGACCGAGACCGACCTCTTCGGCGAGCAGGCGGTGCTCTGCGGCGGCGCGTCGGCACTGGTGCAGACCGGTTTCGAGGTGCTCACCGAGGCGGGCTACGCCCCGGAGGTCGCCTACTTCGAGTGCCTGCACGAGCTGAAGCTGATCGTCGACCTGATGTACGAGGGCGGCATCGCGAAGATGCGGTACAGCATCTCCGACACCGCCGAGTACGGCGACCTCTCCCGGGGCTCGCGCATCATCGACTCCCGGGTCAAGGACGAGATGCGCAAGATCCTGGGCGAGATCCAGTCCGGCGAGTTCGCCCGCGAGTGGGTCGCCGAGGACGAGGCCGGCCGCCCCAACTTCACCAAGTGGCAGGCCGAGGGCGCGGCGCACCCGATCGAGGAGACCGGTCGGAAGCTGCGCGGCATGATGAGCTGGGTCGACCGCCCGATCACCGAAACCGCCTGACCACCCCGAGGCCCCGGACGCGCGCTCTCCCAAGCGCGCGCCCGGGGCCCGCGCCCGCCCACCCTCGCCCTCGCCCTCGCCCTCGTCGATCTTGCACTTTCGGATGGCGATTTGTGGGGGTTGGCCCCTTACGTCGCAGCAGAAAGTGCAAGATCGCGGGGATGGGGCGGCGGGGGTGGGTGGGGTTTCGGGGTGGTGAACGGTTGATGTCGGTCGCTTGTCCGGGCGTGTGAGGGCACTCACCCCGCAGACCGGAACACGCCGGCCAGCGCGGCCCCTACGATCGCGGGTAGGTGCGCTGAGCCGGCACCTGACGGCCACGGCACGGATCAGCACGGGGTGCAGTGCGGCGCCCCGCCACCCGCGCCGATCGCAAACACGACCTCTACGAGGACCGATGAATCCTGTCGTACTGATCGCCGAAGAACTCGCCCCCGCCGCCATCGAGGTGCTCGCCCACGACTTCGACGTCCGTCACGTCGACGGCACCGACCGTCCGGCCCTGCTCTCGGCGCTCTCCGAGGCCGACGCCGTCATCGTGCGCAGCGCGACCCAGATCGACGCCGAGGCGGTCGCCGCCGCGCCGCGACTCAAGGTGGTCGCCCGCGCGGGCGTCGGGCTCGACAACGTCGAGGTGCCGGCGGCCACCGCGCGGGGCGTGATGGTCGTCAACGCACCCACCTCGAACATCGTCTCCGCCGCCGAGCAGGCCGTCGCACTGCTGCTCGCCGTCGCCCGCAACACCGCCAGCGCCAGCGCGGCGCTCAAGGCGGGCGAGTGGAAGCGGTCCAAGTACACGGGCGTCGAGGTGCAGGGCAAGACCGTCGGTGTGGTCGGGCTCGGCCGCATCGGGGTGCTCTTCGCGCAGCGCATCGCCGCGTTCGGCACCCGGCTGATCGCGTACGACCCGTACATCCAGCCGGCTCGGGCGGCGCAGCTCGGCGTACGGCTGGTCGGGCTGGAGGAGTTGCTGCGCGAGAGCGACTTCATCTCGATCCACCTCCCGAAGACCCCGGAGACGGTCGGTCTGATCGGCGAGAAGGAGCTGGCGCTCGTCAAGCCCAGCGTCCGCATCGTGAACGCCGCCCGCGGTGGCCTGGTCGACGAGCAGGCGCTCGCCGACGCCATCGCCGAGGGGCGGGTCGCCGGTGCCGGCGTCGACGTGTACTCCAAGGAGCCCTGCACCTCCTCGCCGCTGTTCGCGTTCGACAACGTGGTGGCCACCCCGCACCTGGGCGCCTCGACCCATGAGGCGCAGGACAAGGCCGGTCTGGCGGTTGCCAAGAGCGTGAAGCTGGCCCTGCAGGGCGAGTTCGTGCCGGACGCCGTCAACGTCCAGGCCGGCGGCGTGGTGGCCGAGGACGTCCGCCCGCTGCTGCCGCTGGCCGAGAAGCTGGGCCGGGCCTTCACCGCCGTCGCCGGTGGGGTCGCGGCCAGCGTCACCGTCGAGGTTCGCGGCGAGATCGTCGGCCACGACGTGTCGGTGCTCAAGCTGGCCGCGACGAAGGGCCTGTTCAGCTCGGTGGTCGAGGATCAGGTCACCTACGTCAACGCCCCGCACCTGGCCGCCGAGCGCGGCGTCGAGGTCACTCTCGACAGTCAGGTCGAGACCGCCGACCAGCCTCTCCTGGTCACGGTGCGCGGTGCCCTGCCGGACGGCCGGGCGGTGAGCGTCTCCGGGACGGTCACCCACGCGGGCAACCGCGACGTCCCGCGGCTGACCGAAGTGGACGGCTTCGACGTGGAGATCGCCGCGGAGGGCATCCTGCTGTTCCTGCGGTACGCGGACCGGCCGGGCGTCGTCGGCACCGTCGGTACGCTGCTCGGCGAGTCGGGCATCAACATCGCCGCGATGCAGGTGGCCCGGCGCGAGGCGGGCGGCGAGACGTTGATGACTCTCACCGTCGACCAGGCGCTCGGCGCCGATCTGCTGACCTCGGCGGCCGACTCGATCGGCGCGACCGCCGCCAGCGCGGCTGACCTGCGCGACGAGTAGCCAGCGGCCGCCACGCGACAGGTGGCGGCACTGACGACAGCACCACGGGGGGCCCGGCGACAGCGCCGGGCCCCTTCGTCGTACGCCGGGAGGTGTTCCGCCCCGGGAGCGGTCAGTTCGGCAACCGGGCCGGGGGCGGGTAGACCGAACCGTCCTGGGGGTCGAAGAGCATCAGCCCGTGCTCGCCGGCCAGCCGCTCGATGTCGAGCAGCACCTGGTCCGGGCAGGTCGGGTGCAGGTTCAGCTCGACGTGATCGTGGGCGGCGTGCAGCGGTGCAACCGCCCACGGGCTGTCCGGGCCGGGGTGACGGTCCGGATAGGACGCGGTGATCGCCCGGTAGAAGCCGACGACGCGCGGGTCCGGGTATCGGTCCACGTGCCGCCCCTGCCGGCAACCCTCGACCGCTGCCCGCACGTCCTCGGGCGTCGCCCCGTCCTCCAGGGCCCACACACTCAGATCGAAACTCACGGCGGACAGCGTGCCATCCGTCGTTCACCATGTCGAAACTGCCTCGCCGCAGGCCAATCGCCGAACCCGTGCGGGTGGCGTCCGAAGGCGTCCGCTGTGGAGACTCTTGCGTCGAGTTGCGTCGATTCGCTAGCGTACGACTGCGGTTACTGGCCGCCAGGCCGTGGCGCCGGCCCGTCTTCGGGTGGCGCGGCCGACGTCCGGCCCGACCGGTTCCGCACCCCTCGATTGTGCGAGCCACGCGCACTCGTCGCTGATCGGCCCCCACAGCCGTTGCCGAGGCCGTGGGGGCCGATCGCAATCCCGGCGCGCTGCGGGTCACCCCTTCTGACGTGCGACCCGACTATGATCGGCCGCCGTGACAAGCGTCCAGAACGGCCGCCGGGTCGCCCGGCTGCGGCGACCCGCGCCGCCACGACGAGCCCTGCGGTCGACGCGGCTCCTCGCGGCCCTGGTGGCGGTGCTCGTGCTGGCCGGCTGTTCGCCCGATCCGACCGGCTCGCCCGCTTCGCGCGACTCGTCGCCTGCTCCGGGGACCACCGAGCCGCGGTCGACGAGTGGGCTGGGCCCGGCCGGGGGCCGGCAGCCCGGCACGGTCGGCGCGGACGAGGCCCAACGCCGCCGTTTCGCGGCGGCGGCCACCCTCCTGAAGAGCAAGCCGGGGGTCCTCGGAATCCTGGTACGGGACCGGCGCACCGGCAAGTCCTGGCGGGCGGGGACCACCGACCATCCGATCTGGACGGCCTCCACCATCAAGCTCGCGATGGCCGTCGGGCTGCTGGAGCGCTCACGTGCGGGCGAGATCACGCTCGACAGCACCGCGCGTCGGCAGATCGCCGACATGCTGAACTTCTCCTCCGACGACGCGGCCACCGCCCTGTGGAACCGCTACGGCCGGGACGGACAGCTCAAACGCTTCCAGCAGCGCTACGGCATGACCGGGCTGACCACCGTCGCCGGTTACGCGCGCTTCTGGGGTCACCTCAAGTGCACGGCCGAGGATCTGCAGCGGTTGATGTCGTACGTGCTGGACGACCTCGACCCGACCGACCGGGCCTACCTCGTCGGCGCGATGCGTTCGGTCGGCTCGATCCAGCGTTGGGGTGTCTGGGCGGCCGGCAGCGACAAGCACCCTGGCACCAAGGACGGCTGGTCGATCGAGCCGGACCCGGGCGGAGAGCACTGGGTCACCAACACCGTGGGGTTCGCCGGCGACGACCAGCGCTACGTCGTCGCCATCATGTACCAACTGCCACCCGGCAAGGGGATCGATGTGGGGGTGCACGCGGTGAGCGATCTGGTCGCCACCGTCTTCGGGGCACGGACCCCGGCGCGGGTGACCGTGCCGGACCCCAGCACGGGACGCTAGGGCCTGTTTCATAAGAACTGGCCGGCCTGCGGCGGGCCCGGACGACGACCGGCGGCGTTGCGGTTTCGTCCGGATACAACACCGGTATCCGGACGAA